>MEZD01000001.1:0-183 GCA_001775955.1 Candidatus Bathyarchaeota archaeon RBG_13_38_9
ATCCGTTCCAGGTTTCTGGTAGAGTAATACTATGAACATGTCTTTACTTGTACTTAGCTGTGCGAATGATAGTTCAGCACCTGAGATTTGTGCATCGTCACCTGTTCCTACGGTTCCTTGGGTGGTCCAGAATGTTCCTTTACCTGAGACGGGTTTATAGTATACTGGTGCATCCTTGACTCC
>MEZD01000001.1:247-702 GCA_001775955.1 Candidatus Bathyarchaeota archaeon RBG_13_38_9
AGTGACTGGCCAGTAGCTTGACTAACAACTATGGGATCGATATCCCAGTATAGGGTTCCATCTTCACAAAGTCCCCAGAGTAGTGTGGCACCAGTAGCGTCTATGAAGAAGGCAAATTGTGTTCCAACCGGTTTACGCCAGAGGTCAACTTCACTTGTTCCTCCAACAATCACAGCTGGATCTTGGCATCTGATTTCTGCGAATAGTGAAACACCTGTGCTTCCACGGTCATCTGGACATCCACCTGCCACAGTCTCAGTTGTAGTCTCGGTTGTAGTTGCAGTTGTAGTTTCAGTTGTAGTCTCAGTTGTGGTGTCTGTACAATCAGTAAACGTCTCAGTTGTGGTATCAGTTGTAGTCTCAGTTGTGGTATCAGTTGTAGTCTCAGTTGTGGTATCAGTTGTAGTCTCAGTTGAGGTTTCAGTTGTAGTCTCAGTTGTGGTGTCTGTACAATC
>MEZD01000001.1:766-6806 GCA_001775955.1 Candidatus Bathyarchaeota archaeon RBG_13_38_9
CCTGAGCCATCTTCACTCCATGTATAGCATCCATAATAGCCACCGCAACCACTTAGTGTACTTGGAGCTGTAGAGGAAAAAGTCGCTGTAAGAGACGCATCTGTTTTTGATAACTCATCAGCGTCACTATTTGCAGAGAGCTTGATAGAATCCGTAGCACCATCGAAACTTATGGTCCAAGCTTTTGTACCAGGGGGGGTCACTACTAGCGATGTTGGATCTGTCCAATCCGAGGGCCATTCCATTTTCACGGATCCTATAGTTTCCGTGTTCGAATTACCGGGATCGATAGTCAAAGTAAACCCTACGGTGTCACCGCAGTTGGCAGTAGTTGGAGTGAGGTTGGGACAATATTGGCGGATATCAGTAGCACTAGCATTGTTCGTCATCATTGCTGTTGTCGATATTGTTAGTAATGCGATTAGTACTATTGCTATGTACGGTTTTCTTTCCATTTTTTCCATTTTCTCCCAATTTTTTTCTTACATCACCTATGCCTCATTTATATCACATAAATGACACATAACTGCATCATTTATACCACATACTGCCTATTTATAATTTGTCATCCACCAGTCATCACTTAGCTATAGCCTTTTTTCACTAAAATAGTCAAGGAATAGTCTTGAACGGGAAATAGATGTAGAATCCTACCAGAACCAGCATAAGATAGATAACGATCAAGATATTATGGAAACGCACAATCTTCACATTAACATTCCTTAATTCTAGGAGTCCATACGCGATCGCCAAGCAGACTGCAGGTATCGTGCTGAGAAAATAGAAGATGTACATTACCCTATTACCTAAAAACACCATTGGATAGTAAGGTAGATATGTTAAAGCAAACCAGAGAAGAGTGAATAATGTGAAATTGTCTCTTTTCCTATAATATGAGTATCCAACATAGAGTATCGCCGGAATTGTCAGAAACAATATTGCAGGATTCATAACTCCCTTGAAATCTATCAAGGTGACAGTCCTGAGATATTCACCTTTCACAGTAACCTTGCCACTAGTAACAAGATATGGAATCTGAACCTCATTAATAAGCCACTGCCATGGATAACTCATGATCCCCTCAAAACTTGTTCGGGTAATCTTAGACGTAAACTTCAAGATAAACTCTAGATGCGTGAACGGATTCTTGTACGGCCCATAAAGGTAATCAATTATAGCAAACAGTAAGAAGAACACGATCAAATAGAAGATCGTGAAACGCTCCATCTTCTTGAGCCTACCTTTAAGATCATACTCTCCACCTCCATTTCTCTTCAAGAAAAGATACGCTATGACAACAACAACCCCGAACATTGCGGAAAACTTGCATAACGTACTCAAAGCTAATGCTGTGGCACCGAGAAAAATCCTGTCACTTATCCACCAGTAGAATCCTAAGATCATGAAAGTTAACATGAAGATATCAAGCATCGCGATTCTACTTTGAACAAAGACCAGACTATCAAAACTGTAAAGGAACGAAGCTATCAAAGCAAGTTTCGGATTACCTGACAACCTCTTCACTAAAAGATAAAAAATCAGTATTGATATTGTTCCAAAAATTACACTTGGAATTCTGAAGCCGAATCCGTTATTTCCAAAAACTAGAATTGAAAGAGCTATTATGCCCTTCGCTAAAGGAGGATGCTCACTGTTTGGATCCATTCCTGCCGGTGCATCCACAAATCTATCTGGATCATGAGGTAAACCTAGAATAACTCTTACCGCATTGACATAATGTTTCTCATCAAAGATCAAAGCATCGATAGGTCTGTCAAGCCATAGAATTCGTAAAATAAAACTTACCAAAAGAAGATAGATGAAAATCCTATTATAAATATCTCTTCTTGGATCGAGCTCAGAAAAAACGCCACTTAAATTATGTTGAAAGAAATTCTTGATATTCATTTCATTTAATCCATTTATTTGTATGCGGATATAAGAATTCTCAAATTGAATATGCTAATCAAATTATAGGCATATTATTTTATGTGTGTGTTATATAAAATCAAGCTAAAAGCCAATTTCAATAATAATTCGTTTAGATTATGAGTTTTAAATATGAAAATCCTAAAATAAACTTGTGGAATAAAATGTTTCATCGAACTATTCCAAACGAGTTAAAACTAATCTTAGCAGCAGCAACCATAATCTTTCTTTTTAGTGTTTGGGAACATCTTCCACCGATTATACCCCATCACTATACAGATATAACAAGCATTTACTGGAGAGAAGGTATTGGTACTGGAGAGCATTTAATACCATACTTTGAATTCGAATTTGAATATCCAATAATTATCGGCTTAATAGTCTACTTGACTTCAAGCGTCAGACTTTTCATCAAAGACTTCGCTACAGCAATGAGCTATTTCATGATCGCCAATTCAGCTATACTGTACGCCTTCACCGTGGGCATCATTATTGTCCTCTATCGGATTCTCGAAAGAGTGAAAGGAGACTCTTCAAGATTCTGGAAATGCTTTTTGATCACTCCATCATTCATAATGTTCATCGTCTTCAATTGGGATATTATAGCGATCTTCTTCTCAACCCTAGCGTTGTATTATTTCCTTAAAGGTGAACGATTAAAAGCTGATCTCAGTATCGGAATGGGAATAGCAGCCAAATTGTATCCTGCCATGTTAATTCCTGTCTTCATGATCGAAGAGAAAAATTGGAGAGAAAGGATCAAACATTTAGCAATACCACTCATATTTTTTGGATTATTGAACTTGCCTTTCATGATTCTAAATTTTGAAACATGGTTTGGAACATACATGTTTCATACAGAATGGGGAATCGAGAATTCTTGGCTGGTTTTCTTTTTTGATAAATATGATCAAAATTCTCATTACGTTGGATTAGTGGTTCTTCTTTATTTTGTATTCAAAGGATTGATGGAGTCTGGCAGAAGAGATTATGGAAGCTCTCAGATGAGAATAATCAATAGAGCTCTCTTGGTTAGTATTGCCTGGTTGCTGGGAAACTATGTTGTTACTCCTCAGATGGCTCTTATGTTGCTTCCATTCTACGTTCTTATTCCGACTGTACCTATACTAATGATATATCTTGCTGAGATCTTTAATGCGTTAATAATAGTTATGTGGTTTATATCGAAGAAAATATTTTTGGAGGATCCAACTTTACCATCCAGCCCGGTTCAGTGGGCTGCTTTGGCAAGGCAGCTGTTATGGCTTCTCCTCTTTGTCTATATGATTTATCCTGAAAAAATAAAGGTTTGGAGTAGTAAAATATTCAAGAAAAACTTGGATTAGTTGAAAGCTCAAAGAGCGAGCGCTTATTCAATAATTTATCAAGATTTTCTTTTAAAAAAAAAGAGGTTAGGCGCGTCAACACGCCTCAATCTTTTTACTTTTCAGAGCGCGCTCACATTTTCTTAGGGTAGTGAACCTGAAGCAACAACAGTGTAATCGTCTGTTGTTGGCAGGTCTGGATGACCATTCAGGTTGGTGTCAGTCCACTTAACCACATAGTAGTCATCGGTGTAGCTGTAAAGGTCTGGGATAACAACAGTATAGAACCATACCGCTCCTGCTAATGTCCCTCGTCCTTCAACACCATAGATTATCATCGCATACTCTGCTGGGTCTGTGCCAGGTTTCTGGAATAGTTCTACCATGAACATGTCTTTGTGTATGCTTAGCTCTGTGAATGATAGCTCTGCACCTGATACTTGCGCATCGTCTCCTGTGCCTACGGTTCCTTGGGTGGTCCAGAAGGTTGCTTTACCTGATATCGGCTTATAGTATAGTGGTGCTAACTTGGAACCCTCATAGTATTTGACAGGCCCATTAACTACGGGTCCACCAGACATAATCTCGTGTCCGCTTGCAAGTGACATACCAGTAGTTTGATCGACAATGGATGAATCAATATCCCAGTAAAGTTTTCCATCTTCACAAAGTCCCATCAGCAATGTAGCACCAGTAGCATCAATGAAGAAGGCGAATCGTGTTCCAACTGGTTTACGCCAGAGGTCAACTTCACTTGTTCCTCCAACAATCACATTAGGACCTTCACACCTTATTGTTCCAAACAGCGATATACCAGTCGTTCCAGGTATACAATCCGTCTCAGTCTCGGTAGTCGTCTCAGTCGTAGTCTCCGTAGTCGTACCTATAGTTGTGGTACAATCAGTAAACGTCGTAGTATCAGTCGTAGTCTCCGTAGTCGTCTCTGTGGTAGTATCAGTCGAGGTCTCCGTAGTCGTACCTATAGTTGTGGTACAATCAGTAAACGTCGTAGTATCAGTCGTCGTATCAGTTGTAGTCACCGTAGTGGTTGAACCATCACAACATACGATAGCTAAATCGATTCCTCTATCAGGAACAGCTGAAGTTTGACTTCCATCATGGTTGACTTGAGCATGGACGTTAAGACCAGTTTGATCATCAACGCTTGGGTAAAGCCCTGCGGCTAGTTCAAATGATGCTTCCCATCCTTGCGCAGTAGTACCTGATAGACCAACAAAAGCAAAGTCAGGCGGATTACCATCGTCACCAGAGAGCCCATTTACACGTACCCCGTCACCATCTACCTTGACAAACTGGCCTGCTGGATCGTCGGCCTTGATTGTCACACCAGTATTGACAAGCACTAAGACATAGAGAGTCCCAATATCGCAGTCATAACGAAGATAAACCATAGATTCAAGTTGTTTAGTAATATCGGCGGCACGATACATATTTGAGAAAAAGTCTTCTGCTAGGTTCCATTCACTGATATCTCCATCTACAGTCGCTGTACCATAAGTAGGTTGAGGTGGTGTAGCAGCAGAGAGCGGAATATAGGCTAGGCTTGCCATAGAAAGTATTGCCAACATTATTACAGAAATCATTATTTTTGTTTCCAGTAGTTTGCGCACACTCTTTACAGTTATTTCATACATTTTCTTGCTTGACATTTCTCCTCATTCTCCCAATTCTTTTGTGACATGAATGTTACATACATGCCGAATCAACGTTATACACATGTTTCTATTAAATCTTTGTGCTACTTGTGACACATAATATCAGCAAATCTCAATGAAAGTTCCCCCCCCAAAAAAAACCGTATACCCATGTTTGCCAATATATAAATGACACAAACTAAAGCATGAAATGTCACTATTTGTGAGGTACCCGACACATACTACCACATCTGATTGACATATGCCTGTATAATATTTTAATGTGGTTACTTGCTGGAAACAAGTAATAAAGGGTTTAAACTCATGAGCCAAAACAGTGACAATCAAGATTCAAAACAGGAAGCAGATAAAATGCAAATCACAGAACAGAAATACAGAGAGATAAGCCTCAAAAGACATATGACTGTACGAATTCCCAGAGGAATCGCAAAAGCAATAGAAGAGTTCCTTAAAACCGAACAAGCAGCAAGAATGGGATACGACAGTAAAGCAGACGTAGTCACAGCAGCAATCAGAACCATGCTAACAGACTACGGATACTATAACAAAGACAACCCACCTAGCCCAGAATAACTAAAAACTAGCAAGAATCAAACATCTTAATTTTCAAGATGTTGCATACTACCATATACCGATCTTCATTGAGAAAGGTAACATCTATGATCTCAAACAAGCTTGAAGCAGCCTCAAAACAAGTATAGGCAGGCATCAGAAAACAAGCAAATCTCTTAACACACACTAGTGAATCAAAATATCGTCACTTCTGACACACCACCACAGTTATAGAAGTTTTAAACTAATCAATAATAGAAAAAGGAACTAACAAGGAGTTACAAAAAATGGGAATGAGTCAACAAATCGAAAAAAAACCATACATCAATAGACATATGACTGTCAGAATTCCCAAAGGAATGACAGACGCCATCAAAGAGTTTCTCACAACTGAACAAGCAGCCAAGATGGGTTTCGACAGTAGAGCAGACGTAGTCACAGCAGCGGTCCGGAAACTTCTAAACGAATGCGGATATTACAATATCGAAAAAAGAGAAGAATAGAACATACAATTTTCACAATCACATAACTAATAGATTAATAACATATTTCTATTCC
>MEZD01000001.1:7192-18121 GCA_001775955.1 Candidatus Bathyarchaeota archaeon RBG_13_38_9
GAAAATAACATCACTAAATAGTTTTCGAACGCACCGGCTCGTTCTATAAATTCCTGAAAGAAGTTATTATAGAAGAGAAAAACCAATATTCTATCTATGGATCATAGGTGAACTCTTCACTGGCAGTTAACCTAGAGGTTGTGCAGAATCTAACCATGAAAGACCGAAAAAGCCCCATCCAACAAGATGAAGGATGACACTTGAAAGTCTGGCTATTCCTTTTGATATTATCAATAACCTTCACAATTCCATTTAACACAGCATTAGCTGAACCTGATGAACATTGGGCAATATTGATAGGAATATCAGATTATGCACCTGCTGGATCAGGCGGCCCAGACCTACAATATGCAGATGATGATGCAAATGACATGTATCAAGTCCTAACTAATGAACACGGATGGAAAAAAGAGAACATAATAAAACTAGTCGACTCAGCAGCAACAAAAACTGGGATACAGAATGCAGTAGATAACCTCTCGAACAGGGTAAATCCAAATGATCTATTTCTTCTATTCTATGCTGGACACGGAAGCTACACAACAGATCAACCTCCAATAGATGAAGCGGATGGATTTGATGAATACATACTCACCCACGATCAAGAACAAATCTTAGACGATGAACTAGCAATCATGCTGGAAAAAATTAACGCCAATAAAATAGTCGTAATCATGGATTCTTGCTTCAGTGGAGGCTTCTTCAAACTTGCAGATATTGAGACAAGAACTGTTCCTGGCCCACCACCCGAGAGCCTTTCTGATACAATAAATGGTGATTTGGCTAAACAAGGCTACATAGTCCTCTCGGCAAGTGATGAGGACGAGACATGTGCAGAGTCTTCAATACTACAGAATGGGATATTCACTTTCTATTTGATAGAGGGAATGTTCATGAAACCTTTCCCAGCAGACTTTAATAATAACCGAAAAGTCTCCGCTGAAGAAGCATATACATATGCAGCTCCTAGAGCAACAAACTTCAACCCTAACCAACATGCACAAATCTGGGATGCCATTCCAAGTGAGGCGAATCTGACGATCATAAACCAAATAATAGGCGGCACTTTAACGCCTTCAAACAAATTAAGAATAGCAATATTTTACTTGGGATTGCCAGCTTTACTGGGAATTTTTAGTATGGCTGCATATAAATATCGAAAAGTCTTAAAATCACAATTCTCTAGATTTTGATGTAAAAGTTATTTTAGGCAATCTGTAGTATGCGTCTGAGTTTTCTTATTTATTCTCATATCTTTGATAATATCCATATTGTGTTAACAGATTTCTCACTGCTGCTGTAATCAAATCTGTTTTACAATTAAATCCCATTTTTGCTGCTTGTTCTGTTTTTAGAAAATCCTCTATTGCTTCAGTGATACCTCTTGGGATCTGCACAGTCATATGACGTCTCAGACTAATCTCTCTGCATATTTCCGTTGAGAATTCCATGGCTATATCCTGCTTTATAGAGGATTACACGAAGTGTTGAGAATAAATCGACGTTTATCAGACTTAAAAAAAATGTAACATCAAACAAATTATTCTAGTAACAATAGAATAACGGAAAAAATAAATTTCTCCCTAATTGTTGACGTTATTTCATTTATATTGTAACTATGAATTTCCTATGGCGCACCTATGTCGTAGAATTGATCTATGAAAAATCACATTATTTCGTTATTCCTTAATCACACTATTACAGTAATATTCATCTGATTCTGGTTACCACGATATTGAGCATTTTGTTACAATTTTTTTAAATGAACTGAGAACCCCCAGATAATCAATACATGAGGAATGTGGTACTCCAACTTTGGCGAGGGGAGAGTATCCAGTTCTCAACAAATTTCCCCGGGTGGAATAATTGAATAAATGGATCCAATGGTTCAACCATAAGAAGATATCAACCATATTGACCGCACTAGCGCTAATGCTGATCCTTTGTCTTCCTCTTGTTTTCACTCAGGCTTCATCGGAAAATTCCAAAATGAAAGAAAGAGAAAAACTTCTAAACCGCGAAATAGTTGGAGAATATATTGTTAAACTCAAGGATTGGGGAGACAACAATTCTCGAAGTTTAATGTTTGACGCTGAAACTAAGATTCATGCTAAAAACGAAAAAATCAAATCATTAAAAGTTTCAGTCTCAGAAAGAAGCAGAGGCAACTTTCTGCAGAAGATACGTACACAAAAAAATGTCCTATGGGCCGAACCAAACTATATTGTAGAAGCTCAACTTACCCCCAACGATCCCTCTTGGAATCAACAATGGGGTCCAAATAAAATCTCATCCACTACTGCGTGGGATCTTGAAATAGGAAGTCAAGAAGTCCTTGTTGTAGTCATAGATACTGGAGTCTACTATACGCATCCAGACCTTACTGCTAATTATGTTTCTGGAGGATACGATTGGGTAAACGATGATGATGATCCAATGGATGATCATGGACATGGCACACATTGCGCTGGAATAATAGCAGCCACAATAAACAATGCACAGGGCATAGCTGGATTAGCACAAGTTAAAATAATGGCTGAAAAATTTCTGGACTCTGGCGGTTCAGGAACATCTTGGGATGCAGCCCAAGCAATTACACACGCTATTGATTTTGGGGCTACGATAAGCGATCGAATAATATTAAGCAATAGTTGGGGTTCATCAGGCAGTTCAAATACCGTAAGAGAAGCAATGGAATACGCCTATCAAAACGGAGCTCTAATAGTTGCAGCAGCCGGCAATGATGCGTCCAGCGCTCCTTTCTATCCCGCTGCATATCCTGAAGTGATATCTGTATCAGCAACAGACTCTAATGATAACTTAGCTAGTTTTAGCAATTATGGAAGTACTGTAGAACTATCGGCTCCAGGTGTATCCATCTATTCTACGTATTTGAATAATGGGTATAAATCATTAAGTGGCACTTCGATGGCCACCCCACATGCCTCAGGAGTTGCAGCCTTAACATGGAGCCATAATCCAAATTACAACAGAGATCTATTACGAATTCTCCTTCAAATTAAAGCAGATGACCTTGGAGCAGTTGGATGGGACAAGTACTATGGCTATGGAAGAATAAACGCATACAGAACAGTACAAGGAAGTGATGACCACGATATACGAGTCGCCAAAATAGTTATTCCACCACTAACATTTCCTAATAATCCAACACAAATACAAACAATAATCCAAAACGTGGGGATAAATCCTGAATTTAATTTAGAAGTTCAACTGCTAATTGATGGCATTATTACTGCAACACACAATATATCCGAAATCAAGGTCGGAGAGAGTATCGAAATAGAATTTGAATGGGGTTCCACAAGTATTGGTACATATAACATATCTGTATATACTCTCCCTGTTTCGGAAGAAACTTTAACTGTAAATAACATGATTCAAGAATCCGTATCAGTTCAAGAATCACGAAATATTCTATTAGTATCAGACGATGATGCAGATTACTACAGCAGCATGGGCACCAGTATAAATGCAATCAAATCTGTATTAATAAAATATGGATATACATTCAGTCTTTGGAGTGAGTCAGAATTTGGAAGACCAACTCTAAACACCCTCAAGAACTTCCGCATTGTAATCTGGACTTGTGGAGATTATTGGCATTGGGCCGTAGATCCAATAGATGCTGAAAATCTAATTCAATATGTTAACAGTGGTGGAACAATAATTCTCGAAGGTGGAGATATCGGTTTCGATCACGCAAATGATGCATTTATGACAGATGTCGCTCATGCGATCCAGAGGTTTGATAGTGTAGGCTCAACCAGTTTGGCTTTAATTGCGCCCAATCATCCAGTATGTGCAGATCTTCCATCTTCGTTTGGATGGAAGACCCAACCAGGGTGGGCTGATGGTGTAGATCAAATCAACGGTGGACAAGCGATAATCGAGTATTCAGGTATGCCATACAAGGCTGTTATCGCTTATGGGAATGGTGGTTCCAAATCTACTGTTTACATAACTTTCCCAATTGCTTGCCTTCAAGATAATATTCGTGAAAAGCTGATAGTAAACTCATTAACATGGCTCCAACAAGATACTCACTATGTCAGTGTAGAGTGTAAAGACCTCAGCCTTTCAGCTGCTAAATTCTACATCAATAAAATCGCATATCAGCTTCCAGCCAATTTGATATTACCAGAAGGAACATGTAATTTCGCCATATATCCCTCCTGGTCAAACGAAAGTTCTGCATACACATTTGATCACTGGGAGGATGAAAATGGTCAAGTCATTTCAGATTCAATCTTCTTCACAACAACTATTCAAAATAACAGAACTTTCTACGCTTGCTATAAAGAATTACAATCTCCATGTATCAATGTCACTGTCTCTGACATTGGAAACTTTTCGCTTGGGCAAGAAATTGAAATTAATGTTACAGTAGTCAATAATGGAACATGTTCGATTAATGATGTGCTAATCAAACTAATTCCTAATTCCAACATGACCATCAGAAATGACGAATCTGTACAGTCAAGTGTAACATCAATTTCACCTGGAGAATCATCTACTTCTACCTGGCATATTACTCCAAATGAATTAGGAATTATGAGATTAATTGTTACAGTTAATGGGAGAGATGTAAGTGAATGTCCCCTGACAAGTTTTGTGAGAGTGAACAAAGATGTTGTACAATGAATTTAACCAAACAAGATTTGACCGGAGGTGTTGATTTTTGATTTACAAAAAATACGCATATCTACTCATAATCGCTCTGATTCCATTATTATTTAACGTCCCAACAGGTTCAGCACTTACAATCGACGATAGCGAAGTATTCATTATCGAAGCTCCAGAAAATACAGTCTACTTCATTTACTCTGATATAGTGAAGGATTCCAAACCATTGGGTGTCCATAAAGCTTCTCCAATTGATTGGACCGCCACAGGCTATTTGAAAGGAATCACTCGGTTCACACAGATGGAAGGATTAGACACAGATGGTACTTTGGTAGATCAATCAAATGGAGCCCCCCAATTCAATGACAAAGCAGTTACTATAAGTGGTGGACCAGCAGTCCAAGTGTTAGTCAAATACTACGAACAGAACAGAATAGCTCCAGTTTACCATAAAGTAGATAGTGGCACATCTTATTGGTATTGTCGTAATGGTACAAGAATAGATGAAACTGGCTTTACACCAACATCACAAAAGGACATTTTCGTAATTGAACATTTCCTAGACCCACAAGGGAACGCCGTCCTCATAATCTATGGATTTGAAGGTCTAGGAACATTCGCAGGAGCAAGATTCTTCAATACTGTAATCCATCCTAACATAAGAGATTACACAAACTCATTCTACATATACCAATGGCAGGATGCAAATAACGATCATTTCCCTGACATAAACGAAATAGATCCAAACCCTATAGCTCAAGGAAATTAACGCGCTGGCCTAGCATATAGGAAAATAACTAGGCCTATCTTCCAGCGCACGCCACTGAAGACATTGATCCACAAATATTTTCTAACACTAATTGTCTTCAGATTCTTTATATCAATAAATGTCAACCATATTCAAGAGAATTGGTAATATTTTCTGAAGGCGACTTGAGTGAAAATATTAGTGACAGGTGCCAGTGGACTCTTAGGTTCAAAAATCGTAAGACTAGCCACAAAAAAAGATCATGAAATTTTTTCAGGATACTTCAATAATATCCCTGATCATGGTCAGCCAATAAAGTTTGACTTACAAGATAAAGAAACCATTTATCACGCTATTACAAAGATTAAACCAAACGTAGTTATTCACTGTGCAGCCCTTACCGACGTTGACACTTGTGAAACAAATAAAACCCTTACAAAAAAGATCAATATTGATGGAGTAAAAACAATTGCTGAGATCACTAGCAAACTAAATTCATTTTTAGTTTTCATCTCCACTGACTACGTTTTCGATGGAAAACAAGGTAATTATCGAGAACTCGATAAAACGAATCCAATAAACTATTATGGATATTCAAAACTTCTTGGAGAGAGAATAATAGCAGAGACCAATACAGACTACTTGATTTCCAGGGTAAGTGTAATTTATGGAAATAAACCAGCGAGCGGAAAGATCAACTTCGCTCTATGGCTCATCAATAATCTAAAAAATAACAGAGATGTAAAAATTCTAACAGACCAATTTATTTCTCCAACATTCAATACAAATTTAGCAGAAATGCTTCTCGAAGCTAGTGAAAAAAGGCTTAAGGGCATTTACCATATGGCAGGTGCATCGAAAGTCTCCAGATATGAGTTTGCAGAGAAACTTGCAGATACATTCAATCTAAATAAAACACTAATCAAAAAGGTGAAATTAGATGACATGAATTGGAAGGCTAGAAGACCTAAAGACACTTCATTAGACATCTCTAAAGCCCAAAAAGACCTAAAAATGAAACCTATCAAATTAGATGATGCATTAGAAAGTTTAAAGGAAGAAATTGATATTGCTCAAAGGAATTTCGATTAAACCATTAAAAACTTTTGAAGATGAAAGAGGGTTTTTTACTGAAATATTTAGAAGAGATTGGAAAGAAATTTTTACTGACGATATTATTCAAACAAACATGTCTGTAACATATCCAGGAACCGTAAGAGCCTGGCATAAACATGAGAGAGGACAAGTCGATTATTTTGTAATAACCAGAGGAGCCGCAAAGATATGTGTATATGACGAGATAAACAGAGAACTCAACGAGATCATATCAACAGATAAAACGGTTCAAGTGGTGAGAGTTCCAGGAAATTACTGGCATGGATTCAAGGCAATAGGTAATGAACCGACAATCGTAACGTATTTTGTAAACAAACTATATGATCCAAAAAAACCTGATGAACTCAGAAGACCCTGGAATGATCAGAATGTCACTCCCAGAAAGATAAATGATAGAATAGATGATCCAAGATGCAATAAACCTTGGGATTGGCTTGCTCCCCCATATAAGTGATAAACATGCACTATCTAATCACTGGTGGACTAGGTTTCATAGGAAGCAACTTCATCAGACATTTACTGACCAATGATAAAGACACACAGATAACAAATATCGATATTATATCTCACGGAGCAAATCCTGCCAATCTAAAAGACATTGATAAACAAAAAAATTACAAATTTTTAAAAGGGGATATACGTAGCAAAGAGACTTTAAAAAAACATCTAGAATACACTGATGTAATCGTGAATTTTGCGGCAGAATCTCATGTTGATAGAAGCATCTCAGACCCTTGGCCATTCTTCAAAAGCAATACTGAAGGTGTTCTAAATATTCTTGAGCTAATTAGACAGACAAATAAAAACATAAAATTCCTTCAAATAGGAACAGATGAAAGTTATGGCGACATTACAGAGGGAACTTTCGAAGAAGAGGATAAACTGAAACCCTCTTCACCGTACGCTGCCTCGAAAGCCTCAGCAGACTTGTTCTGTCTTGCTTATCATAGAACCTATGGTCTAGATATGATCTTAACAAGATGCACAAATAATTTCGGCCCGTTTCAATTTCCAGAAAAACTTATTCCAAAAACAATCATAAGAGCTCATCATGATCTAAAGATACCAATATACGGTTCAGGAAAAAATGTCAGAGATTGGATCTACGTAATCGACCATTGCGAAGCAGTGAAGACTGTAATAGAGAAAGGAAAATCAGGCGAGATTTACAACATTTCAAGCGGAAACGAATTAGAAAACATAAAAGTTGTAGAGACAATATTGAATTTTATGGATAAACCATCAGATCTAATGGAATTTGTTGAAGATAGACCTGGACACGACATTCGGTATAGCTTGGATTCATCAAAAATAAAGGAAAAACTTGGCTGGGCTCCCAAACATCTATTTATTGAAGCGATAAAAGAGACAGTTAACTGGTACAATAATAACAAGCAATGGTGGAGTTCTTTGGTGAACCCACAGGTAATTCATCCTACACCATGGAAACTAAAGTGGTAGTGGAAAAAGATGAAAGGTCTTCTACTAGCGGGCGGACATGGAACAAGACTTAGGCCATTAACCTTTACAGGAAATAAACACATGCTTCCTATAGCCAATAAGCCGATGATTTTGTACGGTCTTGAGCATCTTGTCAAAGCAGGCATAAACGAGATAGGAGTAATATTAGGTCCAATAAAGGAAGATGTTAAGAAACTACTCGGAGACGGTTCTAAATTTGGGGCATCTGTCACTTACATAGATCAACCAGAACCTAAAGGATTAGCCCACACAATTATGATATCGAAAGATTTCCTTGGCGACGAATCCTTTGCGATGTATCTTGGAGACAATATGCTAAAACAAGGAGCCAAACCACTAGTCGAGGTATTTAAAAAGAGTGCGAAAGACTGTGTTGTCGCAGTTGCCAAAGTAAAGGATCCGAGCAGTTACGGCATTGCAGTTTTCGATGAAGATGGCAAAATTAAAAGACTTGTAGAAAAGCCAAAAGAACCAATAAGTGACTGGGCACTGGTGGGCGTTTACATTTTCAATAATAAGATCCATGAGGTTGTTAGAAAAATCAAACCATCTTGGAGAGGAGAACTAGAAATAACCGATGCAATACAACATCTAATTGACAGCGGTGCCAATGTAGAATTTCAATTTGTACAGGGATGGTGGAAAGATACCGGTAAACCTGAAGATCTATTAGAAGCTAATCAATTGGTACTCCAAGAACTTCAGTCTTCAAATAAAGGTAAAGTTGAAGAAGGCGCAATAGTTTCTGGAATCGTAAATTTTGGAAAGGATACGATAATCCATAGACGTTCAACAATAAGGGGACCTGTAATTCTAGGAGAAAACTGCGAGATAGGCCCAGACACATATATTGGACCATATACCTCAATCGGCAATGGCGTGACAATTAAAAATAGTGAGATCGAGAACTCAATTGTAATGGATAACGCTCACATAGCTTGTGGTAAGAGGATTATCGATAGTCTGATCGGGATGAAAGCTAATGTCGTATGTTCCAAAGACAATATACCTAGTGGTGTGAAACTAATTTTGGGAGACATGACCTACGTGGGAATATAGAAAGGTATTTTCTTTTTTGTGAGCTTTAAAACAATTTCAAATAATATTTATTCAAGTTTATTGAAGAATGGTGAAATACTTCTGGAGAAAATAGCACCAAAAGTCTCTATTATGATTATGAACTATAATGGAAAAAAGTGGCTTTCCCAATGTTTAGAAAGTATTGCTAAAATATCGTATCCAAACTTCGACACATACTTGATCGATAATGCCAGCACAGATGGATCCACTAGTTATGTTAAAGAGAACTTCCCATGGGTAAAAATAATCAAGTACGATAAAAATTTTGGATTTGCAGAAGGCTACAACCGTGCCATCAAACAAATCAAAGCAGACTATATTGTCCTACTAAATAATGATACAGAGATACTCGAATCCGACTGGCTTGACTCCATGATAAGTCTAACTCAAAAAGACAAAGATATAGCGGCAATAGCCTTCAAGATGGTCTTCATGTCAAATCCATCAATAATTAATTCAGTCGGAGGCATAGGCATACCATATTGGAGAGGTTTCGAAGATATTGGGTTTGGAGAGCATGATATTGGCCAATATGACACTCCACCTATAGAACCGTTCTCCTTTTGCGGTGGCGCCGCTCTAATACGATCAAAGGCGTTCATAGAGTTAGGAGGATTTGATGAACCGCTTTTCGCATTCTTCGAAGATACGGATCTCTCATGGAGATTTAGACTAAAAAATTATAAAATTAAGTATTTGCCTAACGCTAAGATCGCTCATCATTACTCTGGCACATATTCTGAGGGGCCTGAAAAAACGTATCTTTGTAAGAGGAACTTATTCCGGTCAATTCTTAAAAATTGTGGGAGTACAAGTCTGCATTGGGCTGTTCGTAACTATTTACTTTTTACAATTCTTGCTTCATTATCTTATCTTCGAGTTGAACGTGCACCACTTATGGCATGGGCACTTATCAAGAGCGTATTATGGAACATCTGGCATCTCCACGGAACCTACAGTAAACGTAGACTTATCCAAAGAGACAGAAAGATCAGTGATAAAGAAATCTTACCAAAAATGTACTACTCTAGACTATTTAAGAAACGCATAACGGACTCTTTTGGTGATCGAGTAGGAGAAACTATCTTCGGTTCATGGCCAGAAAAATTATTTTCCTAGATTATCCGCTGCCTAAAGGACTTGTTGATATCTCGTCTAAATCGACGAAGTCGTCTCCATTATTATCGGTCCATCTGAATATGTAATAAGAGCCAGTGTAATTGATCTTTTCTGGATCTATTATGAATTTGAAGAATTTTCCGCCAGCAAAGGTTCCCTTCCATTCATAACCATAGATAATTAAAATTTTGTTTCCATTATCATCTGTGAACGCTTCTACTACAAACATGTCATTACCACTATAAAGTTCTGAAATAGGCATAGCAGTCTCATCAAGTCGTGATCCGTCAACCGTAAACCAGTAAAGTACTCCGTTAATGTTGCCGATATATAATGGAGCAATCCTGTTCTTCTCATAGTAGCTGACAGGTGCATTCACCACAGGACCACCAAAAAGGACAACAATCTTATCGTGTAAGGTTACTGCTCCATTATTATGATCAATAACTATCTGGTTGGTGTCAGTTGTTTCGTTTTGACGGTTTGTGCACATGCCAGCGATATATCCTGCAGCTGTCCAATCAGTAGCCTTAGCATATTTTATTCCAGGAGGTTTAGAACCTTGATAGTCTGGATAGATGAAATTCACCATGCTTTCAGCAGAATTTACTATGTTGGTGTCTATATCGAATATTGAAACTCTAAGTTTGTATGTTGCGGTCAGAGTTCCTGCTCCGGAAACACTTACAATTGTTGATTGAGCCCTAGTATTAGATACTGATATGGCGCCTGCTGTCTGC
>MEZD01000001.1:18162-18442 GCA_001775955.1 Candidatus Bathyarchaeota archaeon RBG_13_38_9
CCCACCAAGTACCCCAACTGTTCTTGCATATCCAGTATCCGTTGATGTCATCGTAACCAACTATTGTGATGCAGTGGCCGCCTTCGTAAACACCAGATGTTTTCTGGTATATACCTCCAGGATATGAAAAGAAGTCAGTGTAAACATCCATGGCACTAACTACTGGACCATTCTGCAAATAGGATTTGATACTTGTGACATCAGCTGCCACCCAATTCCAACTGATCAGCCTTTGAGTTTGAGATTGCCAGTCTGGACAGCTATTTGAGCAAGGAAGATC
>MEZD01000001.1:18482-71348 GCA_001775955.1 Candidatus Bathyarchaeota archaeon RBG_13_38_9
GAGTCTCTTAGATAATTCAAAGCCCAGCTAATATACCAACCAAAATCACATTGTCCTTCCCCACATGAGAAAATATGTTGCTCTGAAAGATCGAGATTCCAGTTAGGGTTATTAGCATCTATTCTAAGCATCGCTTCGAATGCGCCTATTGTACCGAATGCAACGCAGCTTCCACATCCACCCTGATCTCGTATTGGCGTCATCCAATTAACTCCACCCACATTTCTCCAATCAAGATAATCAGGAAGCGGATCTCTAACAATAACTGGCGCGGAACGCTCTGAGATATCTTCCCTCTGCCAACCTAAACCATACTCACCTTCAATATTTGTAAAAGTGGTATTGTCTGACCCGTAGCCTACACTGCAAGCAATCGAAATTAACAAGACAGAAATCATAGCGTAGGGAATAATGAACCTTTTATATTCAATATTATCAAGATCTAATTGCAAGTATTCCACCCGGGGTACTTGTCCGGATCTGGGTGGTCTCCCCTCGCCGAAGGTATGAGATACCCAGGTCCATGACTTAACCACTTAACTAATTCATTGTCCATCTTTTTCACTTAAAACAGTTGTCACACGTGATCCACGATCTTGGGTGATGAAAATTCATTATTTTACCTTAATATCATAAAACAATAATTCTATACGTGCGTCATCTCCACCTGAAATAATAAATTACTTTAATGAGATTATTCTTTTACTTTATCTCATCATTTTTTGATATTGTAATAATTCTTTTAATCCATAATTTCTCTAAAAATTACATATCATGCCTAAATTATTATTTAATTTAATTCAATTTTTACTAATTTTACATTTTTAATTAAAATAATAATATGGTATTACTGTATCCTTCTTTTATTTTTAAGAATTTGAATTCTTTGATTAGAATTCATTTGTCTTTTAAGAATATTTTTGAATATAATTCATTTTAAAATTTATCAAAAAATTAGATGACATAGATGATCTGTATTTCTGTCACTTGCTTCATTTTCTAGAAGTTAAAGAATCTATAAATGTGATACCTATGGTACAGATTGTAAATCGAAAATAAAATAGGAAAAAATGGAACGTGATATATTTGCCAAGAACAATAAGCAGCATTTCACCATTATCAAGCAATAAGAGAGTACCTATTCGTATTCCTGGAACAATGATGAATGAAGTAGATCGAATTGTACGTGACCATCCCGAATTAGATTATAATAGACAACAATTTGTTGAATCAGCAGTAAGAGAAAAGATAGAACGTATTGTTATACTTGCTAGTGCGAGAGCCAACAACTCTTTCATAAGAGTTGGTGACCACCTCAAACCACTATAACATTACATCAATTTCCAGTCTATCAAGTGCTTGCTATAGAGTAAGGAATGGTTGCTATTAGCATCTATTCATTAACTGAAAAAGTTATCAATCAAAAATATTCATTAAAAACTTCTCAGCTGGCGGGAGTTTGACCCCGTCAGCTTCTCCCATCAATCAAATTTTAAAGTCATCTAAAATCTTGTTAAAATTTTCAGGATTGTGTTTTTGCTCGATTATTGGA
This sequence comes from Candidatus Bathyarchaeota archaeon RBG_13_38_9, assembly GCA_001775955.1. Taxonomy (GTDB): domain Archaea; phylum Thermoproteota; class Bathyarchaeia; order 40CM-2-53-6; family RBG-13-38-9; genus RBG-13-38-9. The sequence goes on from MEZD01000001.1 coordinate 20,035, forward strand.
TTTCTTTCTATTTCTGGATCATGTTCTATGTAAGTCAGTCTATCTTGAGCGTAGATTTTACCAATGGGAATCCTCTCTCCCCATTCCTGAGCTTTCTGGAATGCAGCATTTCTATCTTTCGGATCATAAGAATTGTCAAGCTTGTAGACTCGTTTTCTATACCATTGATATGTATTTACATTATTGAATGTCACACATGGTTGAAGGATATCTACTAGACTGAATCCTCTATTCTCGATTGCTTCGGTAATTAGAGTAGAGAGATGTTCTATGTCCCCAGAGAATCCGCGTCCCACAAATGAAATACCCTGTGATATTGCGAGCGCAATAGGATTAAGAGGTTTAGAAAATGCTCCCATCGGGGTAGTCTTTGTGACAAATCCTTCTGCACTAGTAGCTGAAGCTTGACCTTTAGTCAATCCATAGATTTGATTGTCATGCACGAGATAAGTAATATCGATATTTCTCCTTATCGCATGTATAAAGTGATTTCCACCTTCACTATAACCATCTCCATCTCCACCAACAGCGATTACCGTTAGTTTCGGATTGACTATTTTCGCACCAGTGGCAACAGGCAATGTTCTCCCATGTAAACCATTGAAAAGATTACATTTCAGGTAGTGTGGTAGTTTCGCTGCTTGACCAATACCCGAAACCATGAGAACCTGATGCGGCTCCAGATTGACTTTCACCAAAGCCTTCTTAACAGCTTGAAGTATACCAAAGTTTCCACATCCTGGACACCAGGCCGTATCACCATTCTCATAATCTTTTAACGACACCACAGTTATTCATCTACCTTTCCAGAATTCTCTAAGTATATACTGAGGTGTGAGTGGCCTTCCATCAAATCTCAAAATCTTCTTGTTAACCTCGATTCCCGTTTCAGCCCGTATTAGATGCGCCATTTGTCCCGTCGAATTACTCTCGACAGATATCGAATTGTCTAAAATTTTTAACTCATTACTCACTGCTTCAACTGGGAATGGCCATATTTCGTTAAGATGCAGCATCTTCACATTAGATCCTTGATCATTCAAGATCTTTGTAGCCTCCTTTAAGGCTCCATAAGTTGAGCCCCAACCAATCAAAAGAGTATCTGCATCCTTCGAACCATAAACAAATGGAGTTCCAATATCTTTCTTTAAAAGTTCTAATTTTCTAAAACGTTTATTGACATTATTTATCTTCACATCTGCAAGTTCTGTTATGTGACCGTCTTCAGTATGTTCATCACTGTCTGTCACAACTAAACCTAATTTCTGACCTGGAAAGAGTCGAGGAGAAATTCCTGATTCTGTAATCAGGTGTCTTTTGTATGCTCCAAACTTCTTAACTTGAGATTCAGTGAAGAACTCGCCTCTATCGACCTTTATAGATGAAGTATCGAATTTTTCTGTCGTAAAGTACGAGTCGGCTAGATATTGATCTGATAGTATGATCACTGGTATCTGATATTTCTCTGCCAAATTGAAAGCCTTCGAAGTCAGATAGAAAGCTTGTTCAACGTTTCCAGGTGCAAAAACGGCTCTTGGAAATTCTCCATGACCAGCATAGATCGCAAACTCAAGTTCACCCTGCTCAGTTCGAGTAGGAAAGCCTGTAGCAGGACCTGGCCTTTCACAAATAACAATAACAATAGGTGTCTCAGTCATCCCGGCAAGGCTTAATCCTTCAACCATTAAAGAAAATCCACCACCCGACGTGGCGGTCATAGACCTGGCCCCAGCAAATGAAGCCCCAATGATCATATTGATAGCAGATATCTCATCTTCAGCCTGCTCAAAAACCACACAATAATCTTTCATCTTTGATGCAAAGAATTGTTGGATAGAAGTTGATGGACTCATTGGATAAGCTGAAACAAATTTGCAGCCTGATAACAATGCAGCTGAGGCTATAGCTTCATTTCCGTTAAGAAATATGAAATCTTGACTATCACCAATTTTTTTAATTCTATATGGGAATTTATCAATTCCATTTTCTGAAACATAGTTGAAACCTGCTCTTGAGGCTTGGATATTTTTATCGGAAATTTCAGCTCCTTTTGAGTCAAATTCGTCCTTTAAAACACTCTCCAAAAGATCGAAATCGTAGCCCACTAAACTGATTGCAGCTCCTATAGCAACTGAATTAGCCATCTTCGTTGAGTCCGCTTTCTCTTTGGCAATTCTCTCAAATGGGACATTCAATAAATTCTCGTCAAAATCTGTTACACTGATTTTATCTCCATCAAATATTATTACTCCATTTTTGACCAATTCATCTTTATGTTCGATAATCGTTTTTTTATCCAGAGCAATTATGACATGAATTTCCTCTGTCAAGTTCTCAACTTTATTATTGCTAATTCTAATTTGATAAAAATTATGACCACCTCTGATTCTGGATTCATTATCTTGATTTGTAAAGACGCAGAGACCACCTCTAGCCATGCTTTTGGCAAGAATGTATCCAATAGTTTGAAGCCCTTGACCAGCCTCTCCACCTATCTTGAAAGAAATGTCAATTGACATATTAATTCTAAACGAGTTACGCTACTTAAAATCTTTAGGCGCCTACGAATAACATTACACTATTTTAACCGAACAGTAAAAGTTCTGATAACATAAATCCATCCTCCAACTTGCCAAGCAACAACTAAGATAAATTTCAACATCAATCGCGGAATCCTATATGATATATCGAATTCTTTTATGAATTCAATAGGTTTAGAAGAGATCAAGAAAAACATCTGAAAAGGACTCGTGTTCACAAAAGAGAAAAATAGTGGCGTTATCCAAATAAAATGTGCCATAGACCAATTGTTGTTTGATACTGTCGTTAGTAAGACTAATGGAATAAGTAATACAATATTCTGTTCAGATACCCAACTTCTAGTCAGCATTAATACAAAAAATAAAGAAGAAGCCCATCTCACCAGATCCAAATGATTATCAAGTTTAGTCTTATGTAACTGAAATAGAGTCAATATTAATGCGGGAATCCATAAGTAACCTAGAAACTCTAAATTTTTAAAAAGAAATGTTTGATCATATATTAAATCAAAAATATTGAAAAGAGTAAACCCACCTGCTCTGATAAAATGGAAATCTGCATTATTGAAAAGTATTGATGTATCCCATTTGAACATTAAAAATGGAGAATAGGCAAGTAAAATAAAAACTGAAAAGAACATTGTAATGAATTTGAAATTTGATTTCAGATCATAATTTCTTTTGATAAAGATAATAAACATTGGAAGGAGGATCAATGGAAGAATTTTTAAAGCTGAAGAAAGTCCTATCAGAAACGCAGAAGTAAATAGTTTATGATTATATAACTCGTTAAGTGCTAAAATGGTAGTCAAGATAACAAGAGATTCAAATTGACCCCAAATCGCTGAAACATAAATTATGAAAGGATTGAAAAGAAGAAAATAAAATATCTTATTGCATGTTTCTCTCTTCATATTTTGAGCAAAAGCTATTCTCTCAACAATGAAAGCCAATCCAATATTACTAAGTATAATTGGAAGTTTGATTGCCAGATTATAGACAAATATGTTCTTTGTCGTTTGATAGACTAGCGAATATACTAAACCAAGATATAGTGCCCAAGGTGGAGGGTAACCTATTCCCGGCAGTTCCTCAAAGAAAGCTGGATTGTTAAAAATTATACTTGCAGGAAAGAGACCATAAGGTGAATTCCCATTCGATACAGCATAACCTACAGTAAAGAAGATACCCATATCATAATGATGACCTAGAAATCCAGCGAGAGTAAATTGGAGAATTATACTTAGAGTTACTAGAATGAATCTACGATTTCTAATGATATTGATAGTTCTCATCCAGCCACTGAATTTCTTATTTCATTATCCTAAAAAGTAGATCAGTAATCTTTTCAAATGGTCTTCCAAATAATTTGTAGCCAATCTGTCCGAAATGTTTTCTAATTCTAAATTGTACAGTTCCCTTGAATATTGCAAATTTTAATTTAAATTCTGAAAATTGAGATTTAAATTCAAGAGTCTGTTCAATAAGTTTTATTCTACTTTTTCTTGGTTCGATCAGATCGTCTTTTACTTTTTCGTATAAACCCGTTCCAGGTATAGGATAGGGAAGTGTGAATGATAGATAATCAAGAGGTAAAGTGGTTCCAAAATGTATGGTATTAAGAATCATCTCTTCATTCTCTCCAGGATAACCTATTATAAGAAACGCTCCAGTCTCAATTCCTGCTTTGTTAGCGTTATAAACTGCGCTTCTAGCTGTTTGTAGATCAATATCTTTTTTCATTAAATGTAAGGTTCTTTGATCTCCAGATTCTATACCAAAATATACTCTCTGACAACCCGCTTCCTTCATTCTAGTAGCCATCTCTGGGTCCATAGCATCAACCCTAGAAAGACATTGCCACTTCACATTCAATTTACGTCTAATTATTTCGTCACATATTTTTACTACTCTCTCTTTTGAAATTGTAAAGCAATCATCAGCAAACCATATTAGATCATATCCCATATCGATTATTGACTGCATTTCGTCTACTATGTTTTCATGAGATCTTGATCTGAAACCTTCTTTGAAGATCGGTCTGCTACAAAAATCACAGCGGAATGGGCACCCTCTTGAAGAGATCATGGAGGTCATGGTATAACCGAATTTATTTTGGTAATATTGTTTATAGGAATCATTGTCGAATAGTTCTCTTGCAGGAAAAGGTATAGAGTCGAGATTTTCGATAGTGTTTCTTCTACCTGTATGATATGTGTTTGAACCTTCTTTGAAGATTATCCCTGGAACCGTTTTTGGGTCTTTATTTTCGAAGAAAGTTTTTGCGATCTCAAGCATTGTATTCTCAGCTTCTCCGACAACCACAAGATCGAAATCGTCAAGAAAGCTTGAGGGTTTAGCTGTGGGTAGCGGTCCACCTGTAATCAGAAGATCAGTTACTTTTCGTATACTCCTTGCAAGTTCAATACTATCTTGTTCCATGGAATACATAGAATAAATTCCAACAATTCTGGGTCTTAATTCCATAATCTCCTTAAGAACACTTTTTCGATCACGAAACGTGCAATCAATTAGTTTGACTGTCAAATTCGCCTTTCGCAGAAATGAAGCTATATAGCCCATTCCTAACGGTTGAAATCTAAACGGAGATCGATCAAGTCGTGATTTAAAGAACGGATATACAAGAACAATTTCAACCAACCTGATCTCCTTATTTTATCTGTATAATATACTGATGATTTTCTATTTTTGATGAGGTCATATAACAGAATCCGGCCCAGTTTAAACGTGGTTGAAGGAGTTCACGTCCTCTATATAATTTTGTCTCGTCAAGTTTTTTTAGACAAAACGTAATTTTTGCGGATTCATTTGTTAAACATACTTTTTGACAGTTTGTCTCTTCCCATACACCTATGTCGTCTTTCCTTAATTGAGTAAAATCATCTCTATAAAGATCAAAATCTGCTGATTGCTCATTGAAAATTAGTAATCTATTGAAATTCTTGTCAAGAATGTGCAAAGTATTGACTGTAATAACCAAATTATCTCTTGATACCGCATAGGTGATATCTACAAATCCTTTTGAACGAGTTTTCTGAGTTGATATTCTAAGCCCCAGAATTGTTATGAACTTCATGAGATATTTTATGAGTTTCCGATATTTTTCGTCTCGCTTGTACGTTTGACTTAATTTATTTGAAATAGTTGAATAAAACCTATCATTAATATTGAATTTATGCATCCAAGTCTTTCTATGGGAGGCATCCATAGAAAAAGACTTAACTAATGTTCCATTTTCATTCTTGATTTTCGCTGAAGTAGAGAAAATTATATTTCCTGGATATTCTAATGCAGGTACTCCAAAGCCTACTCCCTCACCACATAAAGAATCATTCTCAATAATCATCTTCAATCCTTTTTCTAGGGTTGAGGAATCACCTTGACTGCTGTCAGGTCCTTCGTCAAGAACAAATTTGATACGATTATTTAGTTTAAGAAAATATTTTTCCTGTGCCAATTATGTTCCCAATATTCAATAGTTACTAATAACCGCATTATTATCAAATTTCATTTTCTTTATGATTTTTAATAGCGTACGCTATTCCCTTGAATATGATATATACTATATTTTAGAAATTTATTCCCCAAGTAGGATTATCGAGATCATAGGAAATATTATCATCAATATTGTCCAGACGAATACTATCCTTGGCACACTGAAGTTTCCGATTTTTTTAACATATCTTTCCATGGTTGCAAGAGGAACTAGTATTAGTAATGTTATGTTGAATATGCTTGTGGACATTTCATGTTCCACTAGCAGAAATGGAGATGTATCTGTAAGTCCCCATCTTACTAGGAAGAAGATCAATGGCATGTGCGCTAATCCAAGATATGCAAAATTCAAGAAATGGATCTTCTCCCAAGCTTTCAATCTAGGATTTGGTTGCAGAATTTTGAATTTTCCTGTCCTCTCCAGAAGATAGAATATGATTAAGATTGCCAGAAGTGCGATAGATATGTACAGTACATCAGCATACCACCATATAGCTAGAAATAAAGGAACTGTAAGAAATGAAGAGATTACAGCAAAAAATTGGCATACTAGACATCTGGAATAGTATGCAATTCCAACAGTTATGAAGAGAATAGGCATAACAAAATTATGACCCCACCGGATATCAGCTTCATAAAGTGGCATTGCTGGCCCTAGCCAAAAAAGGATCCATAATATTCCTAATATGAGAAGACCAGTTCCCACATTCATGTATTTTGACATCTTCTCATTCAAAGACTTCACCAGATTTTCTTCTTTTAGTACAGACTATATTAATCTAAGGAGATGAAGCTTTCATTCTTTATATTCATTTTTCGACATTAGCCAGAGCACATTTCCAGATAGATCTTTGAATTTCGCAATTGTGCCACCAGCTTTCTTCGAAGGTTCTTGAGTGAACTCGACACCCTTATCCTTCAATTCTTTGCAAGTATCTTCAAGATTATCAGCTAAAAGGAGAATTCCAGTATTACCAGGTTCCAATTCATCCATCTTACAGAGATGAATCTCAGACGTCCATCCTTCAGGTGCAACTGTGACCCAATGACCATCTCTTTCCCGAACCTCAAAACCAAGCTTTTCTTGATACCACGATATCGCTTCTTCTAGATCGGAAACAATTACCGGAATACTTCTTATTTCATTTATCACGTTTCAATCCCCTCTAACATCTATTGATCTTTATCAGATAGAAATTATAATGATAATAGCACATTTCCTGATTTCAATATTACTCGATACAATTGATCTCTTGATGTAGAATCAAGAGCTACATTTAAGTATAGAAAAATCTTCCATGAATCTTAAGGTGAAATAATATGAAATTACCACACGTTGGACATGAAAAACACTTATGCAAAATATGGGCAGATACTTATGATGTTGATGAGGTAAAAGGAATCATAAAGGACGCCCAGTTCGTTTGTAAGGTTTGTGGAAGAGCCGCAGCAAAAAAAGAAAACCTATGCGATCCTGCTCCACTTTAAATTCTAAATCATATTTTTTTTTTGAAAAAAAATAGAACACTAATTTCTTTATGAAAAAATAATCAGTGTGTATTAATTATTTTAGAAAATTAAATTTTTTCCAGTTAATTTACTCGTGACGGTTTAAATCTACTATTTGCTTGTCTCTAAAATTTTTGTCGCTACTTCTTGAGCCTTTAAAGCATCATCTGTTGTAATATCAGGTTGTTTATTCTGAAGAATAGATTGTATGAAATGTTCATCTTCTTGGTAATGCCCCCAAACTTTTGCTCCGCTCTCTCTAAATATCCACATTTGCTTCTGAGGATCCGAACCAAAAAGAGTTACTCTATCATTTTCTTCTGACAAAATACTATTTGTATTATCTCCAAGAACTTCCAGTCTCACCATGCTCATCGCATGTCTGACAAGTCCACTGAATTCTAGTGTCACAACTGTATTGTTAGAGAATTCAAGAACTGCAAGAGAGGCGTATCCATTTGTTCCACCGAGCTCCTGGAGAATTGTATCTTTTGATACTGCGTGTACTTTTCTGACTTCAGCATTTAGAAGCCATCGTAGAAGATCGATAGACCACACAGATAATGTAAATGCTGGACCGCCTCCACTTTTCTCCTTATTCCATGCCCATGATGTAGGAGGCCATTGCCTTGCAAGGTCTACAGCAGGTATAAACTCTCGATAAAAGATTGCCGCCGGTTTTCCAATTGACCCTTTATCAATTAGCTCCTTTGTCTTAACATAATTCGGTGTAAATCTGAAATTGAGACTGGGCATTAAAATCACGCCAGCTTTCTTCGCCTCATCAACTATTTCTTGAGCATCTTTCATGTTCGGTGCTAAAGGCATCTCACATAAGACATGCTTTCCAGCTTTGAGAGCATCGATAGCTATCTTCTTATGCAAAAAAGTTGGAACTGATATGACCACAGCACCAACATTTGGATCATTGATCAGATCCTCATGAGTAGAATATACAGACTTTATTTTTGATTTGTCTGCTGCCTTCTGCAAACGTTTCTGATCAACATCAGCTATAGCCACTAATCTAGAGCCGAGTATTCTTCGAAAAGCTGATAGATGCGCCTTTTCTCCGACAAAACCTAGACCTATAATTCCAATACCAACTTCAGTCTTAGTCAAGAATCATCATTTATAGCGGAAATATCCACATATAAAAATCTGAGTCTTTTTAGATATGACAAATACGAGTTTCTCTCATCTGCCAGCCATAACTGATTAGTGAATGGTTTTGAAAAAGCTCAAATATTAAGTGGCAGTTGGTAGGTAGGTAGGTAGTATTTTATCATGGTCAAACTATCCTGCCATCATTGTGGCCACTATTGGGACTACCAAGGCAAAACAAAATATTATGCAACATGTCCAAATTGCCGATATAAAGTCAGAATCCAACCAGAAGAATCAATTAAACCAGAATTGAAAAGAAGAGACTTAGACTCCCGGAAAATATTAACCAAAGAGAAAAAACCGAAGAAACTAATCGGTATCGCCGCTATAGTCAGCAGAGTTATTGAAAAACACCAACAGAACAAGAGTATGTTAATTCAGATATTGCTTCAGCTACAAAATGACTTTGGATGGCTTCCAAGAGAAATGCTCACTGAGGTTAGCAAACAATTAGAAATACCATTAAATCGCGTATATCAGATTGCAACATTCTACAAGGCTTTTTCATTGGCCCCCAGAGGCAGACATCTGATTAGAGTCTGTATGGGAACATCATGTAAAGTAAGAGGCGCTACAACCATTCTAGATAAATTACAAAGCACATTAGAAATTGAAAAAGACCAAACAACACCAGACGGCAGATTCAGTCTTGAAACAGTGAATTGTGCAGGTTGTTGCGCATTGGGTCCTGTAATAACTATTGATGGCGACTATCATGGAAATCTGAAGGTAGTGGATACTGAGAAGATATTGGCGAAATACAAGTGAGCAGATATTGGAGTCAATAAAACCAGTAAGAAATCCAGAAGAATTGGAAAAACTCCATCAAAAGATTGAAAGTGAACGTGGAAATGAAAAACCAATCGTCTCAATATGTATTAGTACAGGATGTGTCGCACTGGGTGCCACCTCAGTTCTTGAGGCTTTCAAAAATGGTATAAAGAAGACAAAATTAGAAAAAGAAGTGGAGATCAAAGAAACAGGTTGCCTAGGTTTCTGCGAACAAGGACCGCGAGTAACAATTTACCCAGATGAAATATGCTACTTCAAAGTCAAGCCTGATGATGTTCAGGAAATTATTTCTCAGACCATCAAAGAGAATAAGATTGTTGAACATTTACTGTATACGGATCCTATAACCAGAAAAAAAGTACGAAGACTAGATGAAATTCCTTTCTATAAAGATCAGCTTAGACCACTTTTAGAAAATAATGCAAGAATAGATCCGAAAAATATACTGGATTATATCCATTTAGATGGATACAAGGCCCTAGCAAAGGCCATCACCCAAATGACCCCTCAACAAATCATCGAAGAGATCAAGAAATCTAAATTACGTGGCAGAGGTGGAGGTGGATTTCCAACCGGAATAAAATGGGAAACCACACGAAACGCCGCAGAACAAACAAAGTATGTAATTGTGAATTGTGACGAAGGAGATCCAGGTGCCTTCATGGACAGATCACTAATGGATGGCAATCCTCACAGTGTTCTGGAAGGACTTATCATAGGTGCCTTCGCCATAGGTGCAAAAGAAGGTTATGTATACGTAAGAGAGGAATACCCACTTGCAACAGAGAACATTACGACTGCAATTGACCAAGCTAAACAGTATGGATTTCTTGGTGAAGACATTTTAGGGTCAGGATTCAATTTCAACGTTAAAGTTCACAAGGGTGCAGGAGCATTTGTTTCAGGGGAATCCAGCGCCCTTATGACAGCAATTGAGGGGAAAACAGGTGAACCCAGACCAAAATATATTCGCACAGCTGTCAAAGGACTCTGGAATAAACCTACCTGCCTAAATAACGTCAAAACATGGGCAAACATACCACTCATAATAATGAAAGGGGCAGAGTGGTTCAAGAACATAGGCACTGAAGGTAGTAGTGGAACTGCAATTTTCTCTCTTGTTGGTAAAATCAAAAATACAGGGTTAGTAGAGGTTCCTATGGGCATCACTCTTCGAGACCTGATCTATAAGATCGGTGGAGGCATCAAAGACGATAATAAGTTCAAGGCCGTTCAAACCGGTGGCCCATCTGGAGGATTCATTCCCGAAGAGTATCTCGACCTCCAAGTAGATTTTGACGAGTTAGACAAGGTCGGCTCCATGATGGGTTCTGGAGGCTTAGTTGTTATGGATGAGGATACTTGCATGGTAGATTCCGCAAGATATTTTGTAGATTTCTTATTAGAGGAATCCTGTGGAAAATGTATTCCTTGCCGTGAGGGATTGAGAGTTCTATCTAAGATTCTTGGTAATATTTGTGAAGGAAAAGGAGAACATGTTGATATTGGAATAGTTGAAGATATTGCTTTTACAATGGAGAATGCTTCACTATGTGCGTTGGGCACAACTGCCACTAACCCTGTTTTAACATCTCTGAAATATTTTAGAGAAGAATGGGATCAACATATCAAAGATAAGAGATGTATAGCAAAAGTCTGTAAATCTCTTACCAACTTTTACATTGATCCAAAAGAATGCCAAGCTTGTCTAATCTGTCTTCGAGAGTGCCCAACAAAAGCGATCGAAGGTGAAAAAGATCAAGTCCACTGGATCAATCAGGAAAAATGTGAGAAATGCGGAATATGTTATGAAGTATGCAAATTTGATGCCGTCAAGAAACTTTCAGGTGAACCTATTCCCTCAAAACCAGCTAATGGAATGAAACCAATCCGTAAGGGTGTAAAACAATGAAGACCCTAACCTTGAAGATCGATGGTAAAGAGATTGAAGCAAAAGAAGATATGACGATTCTCGAAGCAGCTGAGAAACTAGGGATCCAGATACCTACACTCTGTCACCATAAAAAATTAGAACCTTACGGAGCTTGCCGCATCTGCAGTGTTGAAATCGAAACAAGAGGAAAATCTCGGATTGTAGCTGCATGCTGTTATCCAGTCAAAAACAATCTTAACGTAACTACTAGATCCACCCAAATAGACAAGATAAGAAAAACAATACTTGAACTCGCCGCGGTTACTGCTGGAGAAGATGCTATGGGTGAAATGCGTAAACTAGCAAGTGAATATAACGCTGACCTATCCCACTTACGCTCAAAAACACCAATCGAACCAACAAGATGTATACTCTGCGGCCTATGTGTACGTCGCTGTATTGAGGCCACATGGGACAGTGTAATTGGATTCATTGGAAGAGGAACAAAAAGACAGATCGCACTTTATCCTGAAAAAGCATCGATATGCACGATCTGCGACTATTGCCATGATGTCTGCCCTACAGGAAAAATAACATCAACTGGACCCGATCCTCCATTTCCTCAAATAGATGACGTTCTCGCAGGAAGGGAATAATTAAAATTAAATATGTTATCAACTGCGATATCATCTAAGAAGAATTTTCCTTTGGGGGCCTTATGAAAATTGGCGAAAGAACGACTTATTGAAGCATTAAATGATCTTGTAGCTGTAGAGATTGCAGCTGTGACTGAGTATCAACAACACGCCTACCTGATTGACGATCCGAAAATGATCGACCTTCTTGAAGATTTCTCAATGGATGAAATGGCCCATATCGAATATTTTTCCAGGGAAGTTGCTCGTTTAGGCGGAATTCCCACAGTCATCCCCAAACAAATCAAACACGCCGGAGAAACCGATAATGAATTATTGCAACGCGATGTACACGTAGAGGCTGACGCAATCAAACGTCTAACTGAATATATGAAACTCGCTGAAGAAGAAGGAGCCCCCAGAATAAAGAAACTTCTTGAAGACGTTAGAGCTGATGAGATAGTCCATCATGATATGCTTGAAGCTCAACTGAACCCGCCCAAAGATTTCTGGGGTAAGATGAGGAATTCTATGGATATCGGTTCAGGCTTGATACTGACTGGATTATTTTGGCTATACTTCTGGGTATTTCAATGGTATGTATTCTTCTTGTTTGATGCTCGATGGGCACACAATTTTGCTTATCCACTTATCCTACTGACTATAGGAGTAGCATACAAAGGAAAAAAAATGTCCACAGACCTTTTAGCATCAATCTCAGCATTTATGATAATTCCAACTGAAACTGGATTAATTTCAGGTACACATAGCACCTACATAGTCAGCATAATACTTTTGATCATACTAGTATTGCTAGTGACTGAGCGAGGAAAAAAACAAGAATTACTATTCTTCCAGCACCGCTCTAGGCGATGGCTCAAAAAACACCTATTGACTTTTGCTTTTCTATTCCTATTGCATATGCCATTTCTATACTGGGTCACTAGAGTAATCTTTGGAGAACCTGCTGAGTTAAATATGCCACCTGAGCCACCATGGGAAAGGGCATACTGGGGTACAGCGTCATACAATATTCTAGTAATTCCATTCGCTCTCATAGGAATGGCGGAAAGGTTCAGGGGAACTCTCAGAAGAAGAATATCAATATCAAAAATTGGTTATTGGTGGTCCCTTCTCATAATAATCGCAGGAGTCATCACTATAGGTGCAACATCTGGAGATTGGTTGAGATATTCAGCACCCCTTGTGATAGCAGTAATTATACTCATATTATCAATAGTAGCCCACAAGAAATAGTCTCAAACTAACCTCTTCCTATTTTTTCTTTAAACACACTCGTTCAATAAATAGAGAAGTGACAATTGAAAAAGTAGCAATCTTGGTAATGTAGTTAAGAATTAGACTTGAAAATCCTAATAATATAGGAAAACCAATCATTATCCAGATTACGAATCCTACGATAAAAACTGTAATGGAACCATATAGAATTCTGTTTCTGGACCAAAATCCTATTCCACAAATGGGCATAATCAACCAAGAAACTCCAAGAGCAATATAGTAAGGATTACCTTGGAGAATATGGTGCCCATGGACTATTAACGCAATTATGCTGAATATGAATTCGAATAGAAAAGCTGCACCAAATGGACAAGCTGAAGCTATCATAAAAGAATTCAATTTAGAAGTTCTCTTGGAAAGTAATAGAAAAATTATAAAAAAGGAAAAAACTGCACTGATCCATGTAATAGGAAAAATCATATTCAAATCAGTTGTTGGACCACCAAGAAGTTGTTTTAGAACAGTTGGTCCAATCCAAGATCCTGGACCTGCAAAGTTAAGAATTAACCATTGGATCCATAATGGAACATACATTATCCATGGTTTTTTCTGAAAAAAATGGAGACCATACAGTTTCGAATTTGCACCAGCAATTTTGATAAGTTACAATTCTTAATAAAAGCGGGCTTGTTTATCAGATTTTTTGCCTATGAGTCTGCCACGCCCGACTTTTCCTTCATCAGCTGCTTTTACCCACATTGATAAGCCGTCATCAGCAGCTTGAAAGAGTTCAGCTCCATATTGTTTCAGTATTCCGTCCTTTAATTTCTCTTGGAGCCTCTTCTGGTAAAGGTGGCAATGTTCGGTGAAATCTTTGCTTAAATCTTCTTTCTCTAATACTTGTAAACCTGTATTTTTCATTAGCCCTTCATAGCCTTCTAAGGTTTCCATGTAAGGGAACGCCATGAAACTGTTAAGAGATTCCCACTCTTCAGCAGACATGTTTCCTACTTGAAGCCAGTCTGTAAAAGCTACGATTCCTTGAGGTTTTAAAACTCGGTATGATTCCTGCATTAGTTTATTTTTATCAGTGACATAACACCAGGCATCTTGACCCCAGACTATATCGAAACTTCCTGCTTTAAATGGCATATCTAAGGCATTGCCTAATTTGTAAGTAATCGAATCAGTTAGACCTTCTTTTTCAGTTCTTCTTATCGCTTCATTAATCATCTTTTCAGTGGCGTCTAATCCTGTCACTTGACATCCATATCTTTTTACAAGATATCGTGCTGGACCTCCAAGAGCGCTACAAACATCTAATACTACATTATCTTTCGCGATTCCTGCTTTTTGTGCAAGTATATCAGTTTCTTTATCTCCACCGACGTGGATTTGTTCTCCCATTAGCATTTCCCATAGAATACCTACAGGACCTGTATAGACCTCATTTACATCCCCAATGGTGAAGTCTAACCGTTTACCTTTTTCTAAACTCATTTTTTTCCTTCCATATTATTAATGAGAACAATAAGAAAATGGAAATATCTATCTTAGGTTATCTGGATTTATCCAGCATCTTGGATCTGGTGCTAACATATCTCCTGTATCATAATATGCTGTTGCTCTGCATCCCCAACAAACTGAATTATGCTCACAACTGTTGCAATGTCCCGGCATATTTTTCTGATTTCTCAAATGAGTTAGAAGCAGTTGATCCTTATTTTCTTCAATTATTTTTTCTAGAGGTTTCTCACTAATATTGCCAAATCCTTTTCTAATTACAGAACATGGTGTTAAATCGCCATCTATTGTTACACAAATCATTCCACCGCAGTAGAACTTATTGACGTCCATTGTGCTCATAGAAGGTTGAGATTTTGAATAGTTGCTCACATCCCTTGAATCGCATGCTTCTTTTATCTCCTCAATTGTAGGGATCCATTCTGAATGTTCTTTAGCAAGACCAGTTTCGCACATTTGTGTTAAGCAGGTTCTCATACCTTTCTTTTCAAAAAAATAGTTAATCGTATTTTTTACATCCTTGCCTGCAACGAGTTTAGTGAAAGTTATGCAGTTTATCATATTCTCAGGTTTTTTGCCCAGTGACTGAACATTATCAACTCCTTTTAATATAGTCTCAATCTTCTGTCGAGCATCACCAGTGTGTAATTTTTTGTAGATATTTTCATTTAGACTATCCAAATGTACTGAAACAAATCCACCTTCAGTAACTTTAACAACTTTCTTGGCTATCTCTACATCTGCCAGTGGAAGCCCACTTGTCCAGACGTTATTTTTTAAGCCTTTTTTGGTGGCGTATTCGACCAGATCATACCAATCTTTTCTAAGCAGTGGATCTCCTCCTAACCAATCTATGGCTCGGACTTCCATTTTCGCAGCAGAATCTAAGACGCTTAATATCTGTTCTTTTGGAAGTTCTTTCATTGGAGTATTTTCATCTGATGCATAACAGTATAGACAGCCTTGTTGACATTGTAAAGTGGATTCTATCTGGATGCTATAGACTTTGCATTGCTTGAAATATTCTATCTCTTCAGCATAATTAGGATGAAAGCATCCATAAACTACCACTGATTTATTTTCAGTCAAAGCATATACCCTGTAATCTTGGATTAATGCCGTCGCTAGCCGTTCTTGATTGATATAAAGATAACGTTGTTATATAATTGATTTATTTAATTTCCTCTAGCTCACTCAGGATGTCATCGTAATTTGGCTCTACTGTAGGATCTTCTGTAATCCATTTGTAGCGTATTATACCTTTGTCGTCTATAATGAAAATCGAACGTTTCGCTGCAGTATAACCTTTTAATCCAGCGAAATCTTCAACTGCTACTCCATAAATTTTTACAACCTCTCGAGAATAGTCACTTAAAAGATTAAAATTGAGACCGTTTATTTCCGAAAAAGCCTTGTTGCAGAATGGATCATTAACGCTTATTCCAATCACCTGTGCCTTCATATCGTTGAGTTTTGTGAGCGAATCTCGTAAGGTACACATTTCCTTTGTACAAACACTCGTGAATGCACCAGGATAAAAAGCTAAGACAATCTTGTTATCGAAATTTGTTAGTGATATCTTTTTTAAATTAATATCTGTCAAAGTGAAAATTGGTGCATTATTACCAATTTCAATTTCTACCATGATAAACCCCGAATATTAATTTCTATCGTGTGATTGACTTTTATTTGAAATAAATAAATTTCGCTTTAGTACACTACGCTGAAAATATCTTTATCAACCATTAGCACGCACACTTCAATCATTAATGCTCGATATCCTTTTATTCATGAATTTTGGAAAAGGGCTAAGGTGTTTTTCATGGGAAAAAAGGCAAGAGATATAGTAAAAATAGGAATTCAAGAATTACTTAAAGATCTCAATAGCTTATATGCAGATGAGTGGATAGCTTTTTACTATTACACGTGGGCTGCAAGTTATGCAGAAGGCCCATTTTCTCCATCAATAACAAGTGAAATTGAAAAAATATCAAAAGATGAATTCGAGCATTCATCTGAACTTGCAGATAGAATATATGAGTTGGGTGGAGAACCAGAGAAAGAACTAGAGAATCTTCAAAAATTAGCGAACTGTAAGAAAATCACATTCCCAAAAGACGAAAGAGATATCGATGGTATACTTAATGCTCTTACTGCTGCAGAAGCATGTGCCATAGATGGGTATAATAAACTTCTACTCAAAATATCATCGTGTTATACAAATGATGTACGAACATTTCACCTCATTCAACATATACTTTCAGAAGAAATCGAACATGAAGAAGCTTTTGAAAATCTACTAGAAAAGAAGAGACAATAAGAACTTAGTTTTTTTTAAAATCTCTTCTTTCTTTTGTTTTTTTTAGAAACAAGAAAACTGGTCTCTAAATTATTAAAAATAATTGAATATTATACAAATTTTTACGCATTTATTATTTATTTAAAATTCACATCATAACATAATATACGACAAAAAAGATGCATAGAAAACTAAATTATTATGGTTAACATGGTGTCCAAAATATTTGCCTAAGAAGAAAAAACGTATTTCCAAGACTGAAATGAATAAATTACAAAATAAGATAGATGAAATCCGTGAGAATCTTAGAAGAAATGATAAAGTACTTGTCGCCATGTCTGGTGGAATAGATAGTTCCTTAGTCGCTTTATTAGCAAAGAAAGCAGTAGGTAAAAATGCCATAGCTGTAACAGTCGATTCAATAGCATTACCTAGAGAAGAAATCGAGGACGCAAAAAGAATATCTAAGAAAATTGGGATAAAACACATAACATTGAATATGAATAAAATTCCTAACCTAATTTTTTCTCAGAATCCCCCTGACCGATGTTATTATTGCAAAAAAAGTATTATCAAAAAACTCAAACAAATTGCAAAAAAGCATGATATAAAAACAATAGCAGATGGAACAAATCTTGATGATTTAAAAACACATAGACCAGGGGCCTTAGCACTCAGTGAAGAAAAAATTCTTAGTCCTCTAGCTGAAGCGGGTTTAACAAAAAAAGATATAAGAGAAATTTCTAAATTTTTCAATTTACCCAACGTAGAGAAACCTTCCATGGCATGCTTATTGTCTCGATTTCCATATGGACAAAAGATCACAAAGGAGAAGATCCATCGAGTTGCTGAAGCAGAAAAATTCATAAGAAGAATTCTTGATGCTAAAGAAGTTAGAGTACGATATCATGAAGATATTGCCCGAATAGAATTAGGGAGAGACGAAAGAAAACTCATTTTCGATGAAAAAAAGATGGATACAATATATAAAAAATTAAAAGAGTTAGGCTTCAATTATATAACAATCGATCTTCTAGGGTATAGAAGCGGAAGTTTAGATGAAACTCTAAAACGGAAAATTATTCCGAATAAATTGAATAAATAATAGGATCTAAAATATCGTTTAGTAAGAATCATCGAACATTAATGATATTAAACACAACCTTAAGACATTTATTCAACTAATCAAAATCAGTAAAAGCAAGAATATTTCAAATTATTAGATTAGTTACCAATATTTATGCACGATGAGGCATTATTGTTGAGAGATATTTTAGAGAGACTAATCAAAGGTTCGATTTCTATAGATGATGCCGAAAAACTGCTTAGAACACATACAATAGACGAAATTAGTAATATTGCCAAACTGGATATCAATAGAGACCTAAGGGGCGGAATACCTGAAATAATTCTTGCTGAAGGTAAGACCAACGAAGATCTATCAGATATCACTAAAAGCATGTTGAAAGAGAAAGGGAGAACAATAATTAGTCGAGCCAATAAAGAACAACTTGAATTTGTGCGAAAAACGGCCCCTAGAAATTCAGTCATCAATATAAATCAGAAGGCCGGAATGTGCATTCTAAAAATGAAGGATTTTCAAATTTATGCTACTGGAGGCAAGATCGGTATCTTGGCAGCCGGAACTGCCGATATTCCAATCGCAGAAGAATCAAAAATTATTTCGGAAGAGATGGGTTGTCAAACAATTACCGCTTATGATGTAGGAGTAGCGGGTATTCACAGACTTTTTCCTCCTTTGAAAAGTATGATTGACAAGGATGTGGATGTCATTATTGTCATTGCAGGCCGGGAAGGTGCTCTACCATCTGTTGTCTCAGGTCTGGTTAATATTCCAGTAATAGGTGTACCAACCTCAGTCGGATATGGCTTTGGGGAAAAAGGTATTGCATCCCTTATGGCTATGCTTCAAGCATGCTCGCTCGGACTATCTGTCGTGAACATCAACGGTGGAGTTGCAGCAGGTGTTATTGCAGTTCTTATTGCAAATAGAGTAGCCAAATTTAGAAACAAAACTTCAAAGATGAAATAATATTTGAGCTGAAATGAACTCAAAAATCGATAATATTCAACTCTATTTGAAAAATATAATCGATAAAAGAGTAAGCACTCAAAAATATAAAATAATAATTATCAAGAATTCCTATTTTTTTGTTATTCATAAAGGATATGAAGAAAAATTCTATACATCCGGGCATAAAGATATTAAAGGATGGTATAGTGGAATATTATCGTTCAGCAAAGCAGATCCAGATTTATTTCATATTTTTATTTCTGACATTTATTATAATCAGTTAAGTACTGAAGACCTTTTTCTAAAAATAGTATATCAAATTATAATGCATCTCAATTTTGATTATTTAAAATTGAAATATAAAAAATCAAGAAAACAACTTTATAACTATCTAAAAAATAATCTTCCTAAAAATATTGAAATCAATGATTTAGCAATTGATAACCTATTAAACAGCAAAGAGGATCTAACTCTTTTTCATAAAGCAGGAATTATTATTCCACATATGAGCCTTTTTACGTTGTTGGATAGACTTCCTGCTTCCGATAAAGATATAATTTATTTGAATGAGATTCAAACCCATTTAGAACCATTTGAATATATGATCGAAGACCATGAAGAACATCAATTAGAACATCATCATGAAACTCATGAGCATTACTAATCATAACATGTTCAGGTAATTTATGACGAAATTAAAATTATTATGAAAATATGTAAGACTGAATCCAACCCAAATGAGGAGACAATTCTCTTGAGTAGACAACACATTAAGTTTGCAGACAAAGTAGAATTGATTAACAATAGAATGCATGAAATATTATCAGAGGAATCTATTCGTCTAAATCAGGTAGACTTAGTTGATGATCAAATAAGTACAATGGGTAAAAGATACAGACCAACCCTCCTTCTAGTGACTGGTGAAAGCATTGGGTTAGACTTGACCGAATTGATCAATGCAGCTGTTGGTATCGAATTAGTTCATGATTCTTCTTTAATTTTTGATGACATAATAGACGAAGAATATACGCGAAGAGAAAAACTATCATTACATAGGAGTTATGGAACTGGATTAGCTATCGGAATAGGGCTTACATTATCAGCAATTGGTATCAAATTACTATTAAGTTACGAAAAAAAAGAAATCAAAGAACTTGTCTCTCAGATGTTAGTGGATCTTTCTGAGGGATCAACTCTCGAGAATAAGCATGATACTGAGATGGGTATGGATGATTATCTAATTGTAAGTACACTAAAAAGCGGATCACTATTTGGAACAGCAACATCAATTGCTGCTGCACTTGCCAATAAGTCTCCTTACGAAATCAATAGATTTCTTGATTTAGGAAGACTCATTGGATTATGCTACCAATTGATGGACGATATTGTTGACAAAAGATTTGATAAAAAAAGATTAAACTATCAATCCAAATTAAAAATATCCAATAATATTCCGATCCACTCAGAGCTTTCATATTTACTTGAATCCAATTACTCAAATTCAGGTTCGAGTGATTCTTCTTTAATTCTTAGACATATGCTAAGAAGAGCTCTTAAAAGAATCTCTGAACTTGAAAATGAACTTATTTCAGAAAAACATCTTCATACTTTTCAAAGTTTTACAGAATATGTTTTTAAAAAAGTAATTTGATTTTTTTATATTTCTGTGATTATCAATTCTAAAAAAAGTTAGAGTTGAAAAAGGGAAAAATAACGCACACATGTTTTACACATAGAATAGTTACAAATTCAGAACAAGAAGGGTAATAAATAAAAAAAGAAGTTGTGAACATCATATACTTCAGATGTTCACGCTGAGATACCTATATTATTTTTAATTCTTTTCCTACTCTTTCGAATCCCCCAACTGCATAATCCAATTGTTCTTTAGTATGATGGGAATTGACTATCGATCTTATTCTATCGGTACCTTTAGGCACAACCGGATAGCTAATAGCTCCGCAGAATATTTTCTCCTTCTCGTAAAGTAGTTTGCTTAATAATTGTGCTTTCTCAGGAGTTCCCACTATTACAGGAGTTATAGGTGTTTGACTGACACCCGTATTGAAGCCCAAGTCTTGTAACTCTTTCTTGAAATATTTTGTATTATCACGTAGTCTCTCAACACGTTCTGGTTCTCGTTTGAGTATTTCTACAGCTTTCAATGCGGCTCCACATTCTCCTGGTGAAAGGAATCCCGTTGAGAAACAAAAAGGTCTAGAACGACGATAAAGGTAGTATCTTAGTTCTTCACTTCCAGCAATATATCCGCCAACAGTTGCTAATGCCTTTGACAGAGTACCCATTTGAACTTCTACTTTCCCTTCAACATTGAAATGTTCGCATGTTCCTCTTCCGTTCTTTCCGAGTACACCTGAAGCATGAGCTTCATCAATAAATGTAAACGCATCATATTTTTCGGCTAATTCTATAATTTCTGGAAGAGGACAAATATCACCATCCATGCTGAAAACTGCATCAGTGATTATCATAGTTTTACCGGTCTCACGTGTTTTCGTACTTTCTTTCAGTTTCTTTTCAAGATCCTCCATATCATTATGTTTGTAGATTATGCGATTAGTTTTTCTCGCCATTCTGCATCCGTCTATTATACTTGCGTGATTCAGTTCATCACTTACTATCGTATCGCCTTCTGCCATAACACACCAGATTGAACCCAGATTAGCTGTATAACCCGTTGGGTAAACTAAAGCAGCATCAGCCGACTTAAATTCCGCTAATTTCTCATCAAGTTCCTCTTGCATATCATAGGTCATGATCATGCGTCCAGTGCCCATCCCAGCTCCATATTTTTTAATTGCAGCTATCGCAGCTTCTTTCATTTCAGGGTGATTGGCCAGTCCTAAGTAGTTGTTAGCACAAAGAATTAGAATTTCTTGGCCGTCTAGATTTGATTTTGTATCGTCTGGACCAGCTAGAACTCTAAAATGAGGAAAGTAATTTATTCTTTTGAGTTCGTCGAATTGTTCTCTGATAAATATTTCATATTTTTCATTTACCAAGCTAGATCTACCTGTAAACCAGAAAGAAACGTTAGGTCCTTTAAAAGATTTTTCTAACCTCTGTTTTTTCATTAAGTGATTGAAGTTTCTCATCCAGCCATAGTTTCTTGGCAACAATAAATCTGGTTAAAGATTGGATCAAGAGCAGACTAATTTACAAAGTTAATCTGATAAAAAATTTGCAAACAATTTAAGTATGAATGAAATCATTATTAGAAAAATAATTCCGTTTTATAAAATACACATTTTGTTGATTCAAATGTCTGAAACTGCACGTGAGATCAAAGAAGCTTTACTAACACTTGATCGAGAGAAACTAATCCAGACTACTAAAACAAGCCTTGACAAGGGTGAAAATCCCCAAGAACTTCTCTCTGCGATAACAGCTGCCCTTCGTGAGGTAGGAGACAAATTTGAGAGTGGAGAATTCTTTCTTGTAGAATTAGTGAGTGCTGGCGAAGCTGCGAAGACAGTGATATCGGAGTATCTTAAACCTGTATTGAAAAAAATTGGTTCTGAAGGAAAACACCTTGGAGTAATTGCCATAGGAACAGTAGCTGGAGACATACATGATATTGGAAAAAGCATAGTTGCTTCGATGCTTTTCACAGCCGGATTTGAAATATTGGATCTTGGTGTTGATGTTACTGTTGAGAAATTCATCGAAACGGTAAAGAACGGTAATGTTGATGTTGTCGCAATGTCAGCTTTACTAAGTACAACTTTGCCAATGCAACGAGAAACTATTGAAGCTCTTAAAAAGAAAGACCTGCGCGACAAAGTCAAAGTGATAGTTGGAGGATCACCTGTCACTGAAGAGTGGGCTAAGGAAATAGGTGCAGACGGTTTTGCCGATAATGCATCTGAAGCTGTTAGACTTGTGAAGAAAATACTAGATATTAGTGAGCGATGAAAAATGATAGAATCGCCTAAAATTGGAATTTTCGAAATATTCTCTAGAGATGAACTTTATCGTATTCACACAGCCACTTTAGAGGTTCTTGAGAGAACTGGCGTTAGGGTAGAAGAGGAAAAAGCTCTAGAATTATTGAACAGTATTGGTGCTGATGTTAATTTTTCAACAAAAATCGTAAAAATACCAAAACATATCGTGGAAGATGCAATAAAATATTCTGCAAGAACAGTACAATTTGCAGGTCGTAACAAGAAATTTGATTTAAAACTTGAAGGAAAAAGAGTGAATTTTGGTCTCGGAGAAGGCGCTATAAACATTCTTGATTATAAAACAGGATCGATAAGACCTTCAACGAAGACTGATATTATTAATGCAACCAAACTTGCCGATGCACTATCCAATATAGATTTTGTAATGCCTCTCTTCACAGCCCAAGACGTGCCCAAACCAGTCATGCCCTTACACGACCTTCATGCATCACTAAAAAACACAGAAAAACCAATTATGGTTGTGGACTTTGGTTTAGATGCAACTCATTTGATTAACATGGCAGCCTCAGTAGTCGGTGGACGAGATAAACTGAAAGATAGACCGATTTTAGGAATGTATAGTGAGCCTATCTCACCTTTAACGCATGGCAGAGAACATACACGAAATCTTATAGAATTTGCAAAAGCAGAACTACCCATAGTATATATTCCATCACCAGCATCATGCTCAACAGCACCAGCAACTATGGCAGGGGCTATAGTTCAATCCAACGCCGAAACTCTAAGCGGGAATGTAATTGCACAGTTCAGTAAGAAAGGTGCCCGATTCATTTATGGTGCAGATACAACAAACATGGATCAAAGAACTGGAGTTTTTTCTTATGGAGCTCCAGAATGGATGATTGTTAACTTAGCAATGGCTCAGCTTGGGAGGCACTATGAACTTCCAATTTGGAGCACAGGAGGATGTTCAGATTCAAAAGTTTTAGATGGTCAAGCCACACTAGAGGCGAGTCTAAGTCTTTTTGCAGCAGCATCTAGTGGAGCAAATTTAATACATGATGTTGGCTCTTTCCTGAATTTTGGTCTAACGGGAAGCCTAGAGCTAATCACTATCTGCGACGAAATCATCTCCATGATTTCCTACATATTGAAAGGAGTAGAAGTAACAGATGAAACACTAGCTCTAGACGTTATAGACAAAGTAGGACCTGGCGGACAATTTATGACACAAGAACATACCTTGAAGTTCTTTAAGAAAGAACATTGGATGCCTAAACTTCTAGATAGGCAAACTAGAAGCACTTGGGAGAAAACAGGGTCAAAAGACTTAGCAACAAGAGCTAATGAAAGAACAAAAGAGATCTTAGCAAAACATCAACCAACTCCACTTTCAAAAGATATAGAAAACGATCTCGACAATGAATTAAGAAAAGCTGAAAAGAAAATATTACAAAAATAAAAAAATAGAGCACCCTGATATTCATGCTGAATGTAAATCTGAGGAAGACTGTCACATCAGATAATATTGAACTCAGTACTGTGGTGAAAAAATCGTCAAAACGCCCTAAATTAAAAAAATACAAACCTGGAACCTTCGACAAATATGTCGCCTATGGTCAACGACATAGGAAACTCATGCTGGTTTCCAAAGGAATCCTTAACGGATTCCAAGTCAAATGTAAATCTGAAAAAAAAGCAAATAATCTTGCACACTCTTTCCGTACAAGACGCCCGAAAATAGAAAACAGCAAAGATGGCCGTTACAAACTAATAATAAAACAAAAAGAAAATAAAATTTATGTAATAAAAAGTCATCTACTCAGAAAAGAATTAAAATCATAAATCCTAACAAAAATTTAAGAAATTTAGATACTATCAAGAATTTACTTTGATTAATTATAATTCTATAATTTCCGTGTTCATATTGATTATTATCTTTCCGACCATTTGGGCATCGGATAGAGTAATTCAGCATTCTTTACTTCTGGAGGCCACACACATTTCTTTATCCCATTCTGCCATTGCATAACAGCAACTTGATGCCCAATCTGAATTCCATATTCATCGGTCTTAAAATGTCCGTAGAACCCTTTGAATTCAACCTCTTTTCTTACAGTTTCTCTTAGACTTTTAGGATTCATAGGTTCAGCGCATTTCTCCATGGCCATTTGTATTGCCAAACCTTGAGTGAACCCAATCGCAGAACTATATTCTGGTTCATAACCATACTCAGCTACATAGGCGGCTATGTACTCATCGTGTGTAGGTCCATAATCTACATCATAAATTACACCAATCTCCCATTGAGTATTAGTTAATATATAATCACCATATGGAGAGACCGCATCATACCATTCAGAAGTAACAGTACCTGTACCTGGATAGAGTAGTTTTACGTTTATATCGAGTTCTTCACATTGCCTTGTTATTAGTATCGCGTCTCCGTAACCAGAACCAGCTAATAATATCGAAACCTCTGGGTCCGAAGCTTTGACCTTGCTCAATAAAGGCGAGAGATCTGTTGTATCAGTATGATATTTCTCATATACGAGGAGATTCACTCCTCTTTCCTTAGCATATTCATATCCACCTACTCCAGCGGTATTACGGAAAATATCATCTCCATGAATTATCGCCATATTTTTTGCATTTGGATCAAGTTCTGGTACTATGTAATCCATAGTCATATCAATCATTGATCTTAGGTACGCGTTACCGTTCGTGCAAACGTGAACTACATATTCACCATATTCGCTTTTCCATTGAGCTGGATCATAACTAGCCGTACCATAAAACTCAAGCTTGTTATACCTCATAACAACTGGAACCGTCGCCATACCTAGAGGGCCAGATACCGGTCCAAAAAGGTAATCCACCTTATCCTCAACAATAAGCTTCTCAAAAAATCTTCCAACATTTTCGGGCTTGGATTCATCATTATAATGAATTAGTTCAACTTCGTATGTGTTTCCGTCTCCAGCCTTAATGCCACCAGCCTCATTAATCATCTTGACCCAAAGCATTGTTCCATTAAGTTCGTTTCTTCCGTAGATGGCATCTCGTCCAGTCAACGGTCTAGTAGTTCCAATCTTAACTTTTCTTTTTTCCCCAACTGGAGTTGTCATTGACGGAATTTGGTCAGATGGTGTGTAATAATTAGACAGACCGTAACCAGCGGCTGCAATTGCTCCTACTGCTACTGCAGCTCCAGCATACTTGAGATACTTCCTTCGACCAATCTTGTCATCACTCAATGAAAATAACCTCTTGATTCTTCCATATTATCAACTAAAATACATATTAACATTAGGGAATCCTAAGATGACACTATTCAAAATTTCTAATGCATTCTTATGGATATTGAACTTGAGACTCTGGAAGCTTAATAATTCGTCCACTACGTTCAAGTCGAATCTCAAGAATCCCAGCATATACCCGTCCATGACATTTCTGCACTCGAATCCGATCTCCGATAGCTAAAGAATCTGCTAAATCTCTCGATCGGTATCTTACAAATATTTTTCCAGTTTCATCATCTAGAAGGATCATGAAAGCATTCATGTCGACAATCTTTCCTTGTATACTGACATTTCTAATACCGTCACTGATGTCTTTGATCTTCACTCTTAATCCACCAAATTTCAACAAATTATGAAAGTAATCATTTACAATATATTTTTGTGACTTTGAAGATGGAACAATCTTCCTATTAATAATATACCTCGCTTTCCAATTAAATCTGTTTAAAAAGTATTTCTCTGACACATTCTACCTCTAAATAGAGTCCGCACTATTTCTGTTGAACTAAAGGTAGTTGCATAAATTAGAATTGGAGAAAGCATAATATTTTTTACCTATTTGGTGATCCGGATTTTTGAGCTGTGATTGTTGTTACAACTAGCCTATTCTGTCTAACTCCTCTTTTTTTCATTATTTCTTCAGATAACTTCCTTGCTAATTTCGCATCACCTTTTACAGCAATAATTTCTAGACAATGGTTTTTATCAAGATGAAGATGAGTCGTAGAGCTGATTATGTTCTGGTAAATATGTTGAATATCAGTAAGACCCTCTTCCAATCCTCTAACGTTGTGGTCATAGATTATCACTAATCCACCCGCAACGTCTTCCTTGACATCATGACTCAATTTATAATCATCTAGAAAACTTCTCATCGCTGTCTGTATAGCTTTTGATCTATCATAACCAATTTTCTTGATAGTAGTATCAAACTCCTCAACAAGTTTTTGCGGAGCAGAGACGCTGATTCTAAAGACGTTCTCGGATCTCAAAATGATTACCTGAACACATTATTAATGCCGATAAACCTTTAATACTGCTATTATTACTAAT
Organism: Candidatus Bathyarchaeota archaeon RBG_13_38_9; assembly: GCA_001775955.1. Taxonomy (GTDB): domain Archaea; phylum Thermoproteota; class Bathyarchaeia; order 40CM-2-53-6; family RBG-13-38-9; genus RBG-13-38-9. Next base: position 47,448 of record MEZD01000001.1, read on the forward strand.
TTGAAAAAAAGTATTACTGACGGGACATCTATGCACATACCTGACGGATTTCTCGACATTACAACGGCAACTGTTACTTACATCATATTCATCGTGTTTGGATACTATGCACTTAGAAAAATCAGAGGAATGATGGAATCTGAAATGATCTCTTTCGTATCTATCCTTGCGGCAGGAATCTTTGCTGTACAAATGTTGAATTGGCCGCTTCCAGGAGGAACAAGTCTGCATTTTGTTGGAGGAGCATTAGCTGGTATCTTATTAGGACCATGGCTCGGATTCCTAACAATATGCTCAGTTGTACTTGTACAGGCCTTTATATTTCATGATGGTGGAATAACTACCCTCGGAGCAAACGCACTTAATATGGCCATAATTGCCGTCCTCATTGGACATTTCAGTTATGAATTTCTAATTAGAAATTTTGGGAATCGAGATTCTATTCGATTCCTTGGAGCATTCTTGGGAGGATGGTTAGGAATAGTAATTGCTGGAGCCGCGGTAGCCATTCAGATAGGCTACTCACAATCATTTCCATACGGAATTGCCATCACCATCCCTGTCATGGTTGGATGGCATGCAGTACTTGGAATAATAGAGGGAATCATAACAGGATTAACCATCATCTACCTATCGCGAAGAGCACCTCAGTTACTATCAATCAGAGGAGACGTCAAATAATTTTTCTTAAAACGAAAACTCTGATGTTTCTAGCAATCATAGTTCTTGTAAGCCCAATTTTTGGAATAATACTAGCTGACATAGTAGGATTTCATGAACCCCTTGATATTGCAGCTGAAAGACTTGAACTTCAGGATTTATCCAAAAACATGAATTGGACACCACTATTCAAGTACAATATACCCGGTATTTCCCCAGAAATTGGATACATAATCTCTGGCTTACTAGGAATCGCTATAATATTAGGTGCAGGTCTCATCTTCAAAGGGTTTGTGAAACAACACTGAAAATAAAAACACTCACCATCAAATTTCTTGAAGGGTTGGCAGAAACAATTGACTCCTTAAATACTGAGGCGAGAGTTCCTCTAAATAGGCCTTTAGCCACAGCTTCTGCTTTGATTCTTACCAGTGCAGTTGCTTTTAGTCACAATTTCGAATTTCCTTTGCTAATATTATTATTAAGTATAGGAATCATGATTTTGACTAATACACCTCTCCGGTCGTGGATGAGAATCATAACATTGACTCTAGCTTGGGTAATCCTAGTTTCAATTCCCTTACCCTTCATAACTCCTGGGGAACCAGTTATGAGTTTTACATTCAATTCAATGGTTCTAAATGTCACTGAAGAAGGCTTTCACATAATGATTATATTCATATTAAGAATCGTTTCCGCTTCATCAATATTCACAGCTTTCGTATTGATCATTGGCTGGAGAGGAATAATTAGAGGACTGGAGTTTTTCCGCATCCCCAGAGAACTGACACTCTTGTTGAAACTATCAGTCATACATATACCATTGACAATTCGTGAAGCTGCAAAGATAATATCTGCGAGAGATGCACGAATCATGAAAGATATCGGAGTCAAGAAACTTTGGATAACTCTAGCCAGTGTTGTTGGAGAACTTTTTCTAAGAAGTTATGAGCGTGCTTGGAGAGTTGACAAAGCAATTAAAGCTCGAAGCTTCGAGTCGACAAATAATTTTTCGAGGTTTTAAATTGATTAGAATTTTACAATTTCAAAAGACGACGTCTAATTTTAGTAATTCAAAATTGAAAACCTGAGATGCGTTCAGTCATGCTACTAAGAGTGGATAACATCGGATTCGAATATCCTGGAGGACCCGAGATCCTGAAGGAAGCGACTTTTAACGCCGATAAAGGAGAGATAGTTGCCATAATTGGTCCAAATGGAAGCGGCAAAACTACATTACTCATGGTAGCGGCTGGACTTTTGGATCCCAGTAAGGGTATTGTCTACGTAGAAGACAAACCGTTAAGAGAACAGCTTCCTAAAATTCGCAGTAGAATAGGTTTAGTCTTCCAAGAGCCCGATGATCAACTCTTCAATCCAACAGTCTATGAAGAGTTAGCATTTGCCCTTCGACAGCTTTTAAATTCTGTAGAAGAAGTTGATGAAAAAGTTAAAAAGATCACTAAAAAATTTGATCTAAAAGAAATTATTAACAAGCCTCCTTACAAACTTAGTATAGGAGAGAAACGCATAGTTGCTTTAGCTTCAATTATCGCTTACGACCCCGATATTCTTTTACTTGATGAACCAACCGCCAACCTGAGCTCCAGGCCAGTAAAAACGATTGAAGAAATACTTCAAGAAGCAAAGAAATCAGGAAAAGTCGTTGTTATTGCTTCACATGACGTTGAATTCGTAGCTTCCGTATCAGACCGTATTTACGTTATTGATAGAGGCTCAATTATTGGAGGTATTAATGCCAGATCTATATTATCAGATGATAGTATGCTTGCTATAGCTGATATGAATCCACCTCTTGTTCTTCAAACTTTAAGAGAACTTGGACTTGAATCAGAAAATACTCCCATGACCATCAGAGAATTATCCAAAAAAGCATGTAGTGAAAAGACTTCTAAATTTACATAGTTAATTACTAAGACTGGACATTTTCATTAGTGATATTATTTCACTGATTAAGATGTCAGCGTGTATATTCTATATATGCAAAAGATTATGTACCTTCAAAATACACTTTTCAGAGAACTAAAAAAAGGGGCTTGGTGAAAAAACGTTTGAGCGAAAATAAAATCAGCCGAAGAAAATATTTGAAATATGCTGGGGCTGCAGTAGCGGTAGGAGCAATCGCCGCCACAGGATATGGCATATCTCAATACTACCAGCCGTCTAAACCAACAACACCAATACCCACAACCCCAACACCGACGGTAACTACAAATGGAAAGAGAAAAGTCAAGATCGGAGGCACTAAACCTCTTACTGGAATAGAATCATATACAGGCAGGCAAGAGCATAATGGAAATGTACTTTGGGCTAATACGGTTAATGAGGCTGGTGGCATTAAGGCTGGAGACGGAAACACATACGAAGTTGAACTAATCACTTATAATGATGAATCCAAACCCGAAAATGTGCCTAGACTATATGAGAAACTGATTGTCGAAGATCAAGTAGACTTTTTATTTGGACCGGCGTGGGGGCCACTCGGCATGGCGACAGTTCCTATTGTTGAGAAATATCGTAAGTTCGAAGTATATGGCACATGCTCTTTTGATCCAAGAGATTATAGAGATTGGAAATACATCGTTCACACTATTACTAATGGACCAGGATACATGCCTGGCATCTTGGACATGATCTGGGAACGTATTGTTCCTTATGATCCTGAAGCAAAGAATGTTGCAATAATTCATGGTGACGATGCTTTCCGAATGACTGCTGGTTCATATGGTAAGGAATATGCTGATGAAAAAGGCTTCAATGTGGTTTTTTATGATTCATATGGTTCAGGCACCACAGACCTGACTCCAATACTGACTAAAGCTAAAGCTGCTGAACCTGCCATATTTCTTAATCCTGGATCCTTTGTCGATGCTATGCTACTCATGAAACAAATGCGTGAACTTGATTTCAACATAAAACTCATCTGGCCAGGTACAGGTGCCGTTCTAGGAGAATTTTATGATTCTAATGGAAAATATGCTGAAGGCTGTGTAACTTGTACTCAATGGGAGGAGGGTTTCCTCTACAGACAAGATTTTGGTCCAAGCCATGATGAATTCATAGCTGCATATCAGAAAAATTATGAGATGACAAATTATACCGCAGCAACCGGATATCAGCAAGGATTAGTTGTACAGAAAGCTATGGAGCACTCTAGTGATCCGCTGGACTCCGATTCTGTAAGAAAGGCAGCTGGTGAGATAGAGATGACAACATTCTACGGTAAATACAAAGTTGACCCAGTAACAGGTTGGCAAATAGGACATCAGATGGGTGTTGTTCAATGGCAAAATGGAAAGAAGATGGTCGTATGGCCATTGGAAGCTGGTGCCAAGGAAGTTTGGTATCCTTTAAAAAAATGGTCTGAAATGTAGAACACGTGCATCATAAGAAGAAAAGTAATATGTGAAATAATATATCTTAACCTTTTACAGCACCGAAAGTAAGACCTCTAACTAGATATCGCTGAATAGCTAGGCCGAATGCAAGAGTAGGAATAACTGCTATACATCCTAAAGCTGCCATTACTCCGTACATATGCCCTGCATCAGATTCGAAAAGACCTATCTGAACAGGTATAGTGACTGCATACCTATGGGATATAGTTAATGCGACTATTAGATCACTCCAGTTTAGTATGAATATGAATAGAGCTGTTACTGCAAGACCCCCTCTGACAAGCGGCAATACGACTCTCACAAAAGTCATTGCTGGACTACATCCGTCCATAATAGCTGCCTCGTCTATCTCACGTGGTAGATCATCGAAGAAACTTCTCATTAGCCAAATCACGAAGGGTACTGGAAATAATCCGTATAACAAAATCATACCTATTGCACTGTCCAACAGACGAATAGTAGAAAACCAGATGACTATTGGCATTAGAATTGCAATTGGAGGTAGCATCCTAAAGGTTAAAAACATATAATCGCCCGAAGCTCTATATCTAGACATTGCGTATGCAGCTGTTGTCCCGATAAAAACTGAGAGAAGAGTCCCAAAAGTACTAAAAATGATACTGTTCATAATTGCTCTAGTCGCAGTATCATGGATAATCGGATCCGTTGCTGGATTCACTAAACCCCACTCAGCCAAAGTCTCAACAGGAATAAATAATTGGAGATAGTTTAGCGTAGTTGGATTATTAGGCCACCATAGAACCACACTAGGACTCCATTCAAAGAAGGGTTTTATTGACATCGTAAACATCCAATATAACGGGAATAACGCAAAGAAAACTACGCCTAATCCAAAAGAATACCGAATAATTGAAGAGATTATTTTCTCATAACGGGGATCCATAATGCATCATTCTCCCCTTTGGGCAGCCCTCAGCGGCTTAACTGCGTACCAAGCTACAATAATACAAGCTATGAATATTATAAGACTCTGTGTCGCGGTTTTACCATATTTCAAATATTTAAAACCTGATTCGTAAAGATTCATAGTAATTGTCTGCGTTGCATATCCAGGACCGCCTTGTGTCATCATATAAGGATAATCAAAGATCTTGAGACTTTCAATAGCTCTAAGGAGTAATGCGATCATCATCGGTCTTTTCAACATTGGAATTATAACTCTCCGGAAAGCATACCACTTTGAAGCGCCCAAAACATATGCTGCGTTTATTGGCTCTTGAGGAAGAGACAATAACGCTGCCGACATGATTAAGAAAATAAACGGAGTCCACTGCCAAATATCAGCAAGCATAATCGAGATGAGAGCCCAAGTTGGATTAGATAGGAAAGAAATCGATATGCCTGTAAAAATTTGTAATAGGCCATTTACTGGACCACTTTCAACAAACATTAAGTAGAATACATAACCGCCAGCGGCTGGAACCACCATCATAGGAACTACCGCCACCAGAGTGACGAATTTTCTTCCAATGAATTTTCCCAGAAAAACATAGGCCAACAGGAATCCGAGCAGAAATTCGATTGGAACAACTACTGCACCTATAAAAAGTGTTCGTGCAACAGCGGCCAAGAATATCTGGTCATTGATGGCATATACGAAAGCGATTGGACCGATGAACTGTGCTCGCCACCAATCGATAGTAAGTTGTGGTACCCAATTGGTCATACCAACATACCATGTTAGCGCGAAAGGGATAATTGCTATAAAATTCATAACTATTTGTACGGGCAAGATCAGTAGAATCTTAAACTTTTCTGGTATTCTGAACCAGCTACTTAGACCTGCCATATTGAATGTTCACCTTTATTGAATATGACATTATCACCCACTATTACATGTAGATAAAGATTTGCAACATACTTATAGTCTCAAAGTGCGTGCCAGTGTCAAAAAATTATTGTATGATATAGTTACGAGTTATTTCTGAATCACTAGATCATCCATATAGTTTTATAACTAATCTCTAACATAAACAAAATCAGTGCAACATTATGTCTGAGCAAAACAAAGTTTCAAAGCAAAATAAAGTTTCAAGACGAGGATTCATGAAGACTGCAGCGACAGGTATTGTCGGTCTAGCAGTTGGTGCTGGAATAGGGTATAGTGCTGGATCGTCAATGGTTCCAGGAGGAGGCCCAGGTGCAACTGTTACCGTAACCGGGCCAGGATCTGCGGATTTTCCATTCAATCTGCCAAGAGAGGGATCAACAGTCGCAGAGAGAGCAATAAACGCGGCTAAGAGTTTGTTGGAGCAACACCCTGAATGGAAAGGTACAGAGCTGGTTTTAGCTTGCGTCGGAGGATACGAACCTGGTTTCAACGCCATGAAAAAAAGGTGGGAAAGCGAAACAGGTCTAAAAGTAACGGTCGCAACAACACCTATCCCAGAATTCTTTGAAAAGATGATGATTGAAGCAGTTAGTAAAACTGGAAATATAGATTTGATTAACGCACAGACTATGTTTCTTTCAGACCTTGCTGAAGCAAGATTACTCTATGATTTAGGCGATGCAGCAATGTGGATAGATATAAGGGAACACGGTAGACCAGACGGATACATCTATCCTCTTGACTACTCTATACCATATTATAAAGGAAATCTTTACGGATTCCTCCAAGATGGAGACGTACAGCTTCTGTACTACCGGACAGACTACTTCGAAGACCCAAAAGAGAAAGACGACTTTGAGAGCCAATATGGCTACACTCTAGAACCTCCAAAGACTATGTTTGAATATCGAGATATATCCGAATTCTTCACCAGACCCCCAGATCTATATGGCACCGCTGAATTTAGAGAACTAACACGAAACTCATTCACTTATTATCTCTATGTTACTGCAAAAAAGTGGCCAAACTGGTACTACTTCGATGACAACATGAAACCACAGCTGACTGTGAGAGAGGCAATTGAAGGTGGAGAATTATATGTAGAGAATCTAAAGAATATGCCTCCAAATCAGGCTGAGTTAACAGGCCTCTCATCCATCCAAGCATTTGGTGAAGGAAAAGTCGTTCTTTGTATAGGTGCACCTTCTACTGCACGTGTAGCAGAAGACCCACAAGCAGTATCTAGAGGAAAATGGAATACATATCCCATTCCCGGATATCGGATAGCTGGACCTGACGGAAAAGAAGTACTTAACAGGAGAAGTGTCAACTTAGCAAGTTGGAGCATTTGTGTCAGTAATTATAGTAGAAAGAAGGAACTTGGAGTCTGCTTGGCAAGTTTCTTTTCTGACCCAGATGTACTAGTAGACGCCATGATAGCACCAGGGACTTGGCATGATCCTACAAGGTATAGTCATGTTGGCCCTAATGCCCCAGCAAGACTGAAAGACGTAAGGGGCCCTGTGTTGAATGCTTTCCTAGATAACGCGGAGATATTGGCTCCTATGCTTGCAGGTATTAGAGGCTCTACCGAATACAACACCACCCTAAGTAAAAACTTACATGCGGCACAAGTTGGCTCAATGGACATTATGACTGCCTTACAAGCCACAGAACAACAATGGGAAGAGATCACAGACCGTCTAGGTAGAGATCTACAGATCGAAGGATGGGAAGAAATCAAAAAGTTCTATCCAACAATTACAATATAGCCAAGGAAGAAATCTGAAAAACTTTTCTTTTTCCCTTTTTTTATTCAAGCGGGCGCACTTTAAGTAATCTTTTCGCCTGCTAGCCTTAATATCTTCTTATAATGTTTTTCAGTATCTTTCTTTATCTCTTCAACCTCATTCTTCCATTCAGGTTTCATTAGATGTTGGAATCTTCCTTGAAGCTTGAAATATTCTTCAATTGGTAATAGTCTTCCTAGCTTCATGCTCATCTTGTAAATTCCATCATTAACTTCGTATATTGGAAATAATCCTGTCAGTACAGCCATTTTAGCCAATTTTACTGTTTCGGTGGGATTTGAACGCCAACCGAGAGGACAGGGTGCGATAACGTGTACGACTGCTGGTCCGTCAACCTCTATTGCTTTCTTCATTTTATCAATATAATCGCTGAAGAAACCTATTGAAGCGGTTGCGGCGTAACTTATTCCGTGTGCAGCACATATTCCTATAAAGTCTTTTTTCTTGCCTCTTTTGCCCGGAATTACTTTTCCTGCTGGGCTTGTAGTTGTTGCAGCACCTCTTGGTGTTGCTCCGGAACGTTGTATTCCAGTGTTCATGTAGGCTTCATTATCATAACATAAGTAGACAATGTCGTGACCTCTCTCAAGCATCCCTGAAATAGCTTGGATGCCAATATCAAAGGTGCCACCATCACCTCCCACTGCGATTATATCGACTTTTCCTTTTCGTTTACCTTTTTCTTCTAATGATTGATATGCAGCTTCAAGACCGCTTGCCACAGCAGCTTGATTTTCAAATAGTGCGTGTACCCAAGGAATTCTCCAGGCCGTGTATGGGAAGATAGTGGTTGAAACCTCGACACAGCCGGTAGCGTTAACAACTGCAATTGGTCCTCTTGCGGCTTTAAGTGCCATTCTTATAGAAATGGAGGGCCCACATCCAGCACAGAGTCTATGTCCTGGTGCATACAATTCTTCTGTTGAAAGATTTTTTAGAACTACCATTATTCTCTCATATCCAGAAATTTAATTCTCTGTTTTACCTCTCCAGTTTTTGCTGTATGAAGAGATTCTTCGAAGACTTGTTGTATGGTTGTTGTAGGTATGTCTCGTCCTCCGAGTCCATATATCATGTTGAGTACTTTGACTTCGCTATCTCTATTCTGTAGGATTGATGAAATGTCACTACAAAGTGCTCCATAGGGAGCCCCGAAACTAATTGCTCGGTCCATAACGACTAAGACTTTCAGGTCTTTTATTATGGAGAATAATTCTTCTGTTGGGAAAGGCCTGTACATCCATAACTTTATCGCTCCGACTTTCTCACCGTTAGCTCTCAATTTCTTCGCGACAGATCTAACACTACCACTTGTACTTCCCAGAGAGATTATCGCTACGTCAGCGTCATTCATCTCGTAGGCTTCAAAAAATCCATATTTTCTTCCAGTCATTTCTCCGAACTCATTACCCACGTTTTTTACTACAGGTTTTGCGCTATTGATAGCTTCCTCTTGTTGACGTTTGAATTCATAATAATACTCTGGAAGTGCCATGCCGCCGATTGATATTGGGGAATCATGATCCAGTTTATAGATTGGAGTTCTTGGAGGTAAGAATTTATTTATATCTTCATCAGCGATGCTCTTCATGCTCTCGGTCGAGTGTGAGATGAAAAAACCGTCAAGATTTACTGTTATTGGAAGTTGGACGTTCTTGTCTTCTGCTATTTTAAAACTTTGAATGGTTAGATCGTAGGCTTCCTGGGCATTCTCAGTATATAATTGGATCCAACCACAGTCCCTTGAGCCCATCATATCACTATGGTCACCATGTATGTTTATTGGTGCTGATAGAGCTCTGTTGACAACAGCCATTACGATAGGGCATCTAAGGCCTGACGCCAAGTACAAGACCTCATGCATCAAAGCGAGACCTTGACTTGCACTTGATGTGAATACTCTTGCTCCACCAATACTTGCACCTACACAAGCTGACATCGCGGAGTGTTCTGATTCTACTGGCAGATACTTTGTGGATACTTCACCATTAGCAACATATTCACTGAATCTTTCCACAATTATTGTTTGAGGTGTGATTGGGTAGGCTGCGACGACATCTACATTGCTCTGTTTTGCTGCATATGCGACTGCTTCGTCACCATTATATGCACATCCTAACTGTGTGCAGACGGCTCCTCCTTCGATCGTTATGGTGCTTCCTTCACCAGAATATGGAATTATTCCTTCAATTGATGATTCTACTTTTTTACGGGACATCTGTTGATTCCTCAATCATTTCTATTGCATTTACTGGACATTCTGCTGCACATATGCCACAACCTTTGCAATGGTAGTAATCTACTTCAACACTTTCAATGTGTTTTTTATACGGTTTGGGTACTCTTTTTATTGATACGTCCGGACAGAAAATCCAACAAATAAAACATCTTATGCATTTTTCTCCATCTATCTGGGGTTTCCTCTCGATTCTCCAGTCTCCGGTTTTATATTCAACTGATGAGCCTGGTTCGAACATTATGCCTGCAAACGGCATCTCTCTCCAACTGAGTTTCATTCTTTTACTCAGAGGTTCTTTCTGATTCATTCAGCTATGACCCCCTTGCCACCTGTCTCCAATAACTTGAGGTTTTTTTCCAGTAATTGTCCTGCAAATCTTGATCTTACTGCTTCTTGTGCAGATTTCATTGAGATGATTTTGCTTGATTTAGTTAGCGCACCTAACATTACAGTATTAAAGCCTCTAGAGCTTTCTAGAATTTTAAGAGAAATTCCTGTAGCATCAACACAGTAACTTGAAGGACCTTTAAGTCCTAATCTGTTTGTGATCTCCTTGGGAGACTTTTTCGAATTCACGATCAAGCTACCATCAGATTTTAGACCCTCACTCACATTAATAATAGGTAATAATGTTTCATCTAAAACAACAACAAGATCTGGTTGGTAGATCTTACTATGAATCTCTATAGGTTTCTCTGAAATCCTAGTGAAACCTGCCATTGGTGCCCCCAATCTCTCTGGTCCAAACTCTGGAAAAGCCTGAATGTGTTTACCCTCTATCATTGCAGCCAAACCCAAAAGTCGACTCACAGTAATTACACCTTGACCTGCTCTGCCATGCCATCTAACTTCGAACATTTAGCCCATATCCTTAGAGCATATTCCTAGTTTCACGATAATTTGTGAAAGTGAGTTGGGAAATACACATATAGGTTTAGTGGTTAAAACCTAGGACTTCATTCAAATTTTCAATCCTGAGACTCGAACTGGTCTTTTGGAGCTCCACATAAAGGGCAGACCCAATCATCAGGTATTTCTTCGAAAGGTGTTCCTGCTTTTATTTCCCCATCTTCATCTCCAACATCTGGATCGTAAACATATCCACAAAGTATACATTTGAATTTCTTGCTCAATTCCATTACTCCTCAAGTATACGGCTACCCAAAATATAACCTAAAGTTAAGTGTTGTTAAAAGAAACAAAGTGTGTTTGAATATTTTCTAAGAAATTGTGACTGAAAATCATCATATATAACATCTTATCGAGAGCATAGTTATGTCATCTTTGGAGATTACCAAGATAAAAAGACTGGTTGATAAAAAGATAGAACATCTATCTCAACGTATTAGAGAGATAAGTCATACAATATATGAAAATCCAGAACTGGGTCTCTCTGAATTCAAAGCCGCTGATCTTCTTATAAAGGAACTTGAGAGTCATGGTTATTCGATTGAAAGGAATGTAGCGGGTCTGTCTACAGCATTTAAAGCATCTAAGGGTAATCTTGGAGAACCAACAGTCGGTTTGATCGCTGAGTATGATGCTTTGCCAGATCTTGGCCACGCTTGTGGTCACAACATAATATCAGCAAGTGCAGTCGGAGCAGCAATGGGACTTGCTGATTTTCTTAACATTACTGGAGGGAGAGTTGTTGTTTTTGGTACACCGAATGAAGAAGGAGCCACAGCTGAAGGAGGAAAGCTGACCGATGTAGAGTCTCAGGTTAGAGGAAAGGTGAAGATGGTTGAGTCTGGTATCTTCAAAGATATAGACGCAGTTATGGAGATCCATCCATATGTTAAAACAACTCTTACCCCAGACTTTTTAGCATTAATTCCAGTCAAGATAAGTTTCACTGGAAAGCCAGCTCACGCCGCGGCTGCTCCCGAGATGGGAGTAAATGCCTTAGAGGCGATAATTCTCACTTTTAACTCAATAAATTCACTAAGACAACACCTTCGAAGCGATACTCGCATTCATGGCATAATAACTGAAGGAGGAGAAGCCCCTAACATTGTTCCTGAGAAGACTTCTGCTCTTTTCTATTTGAGAGCTTCAGATAAGAAGTATCTAGAGGAGGTGCTTATGAAAGTGAAGAAATGTGCTGAAGGAGCATCGATTGCAACAGGCGCCATATTAGACTTTCATCCAAGCTCATATAGTCTTACGAACATGATAAACAACAAAACTCTCTGCAAATTTTTCGAGAAAAATTTGATTGAGTTAGGAATGGAAATCGATGAACTTGAAAGACATGAACATCTTGGATCCTCAGATATCGGTAATGTCAGCTATGTTGTCCCAGCAATACAGCCTTTGATAGCAGTGGGAGAAAAAGACATTGCTATCCACTCTCGTGAATTTGGGAAAGCAACTATTTCTAAGAAAGGTGACCAATCATTAATTTTAGCCACCAAAGCATTAGCTTTCACGTTTCTTGATCTTATGGTAGATAAAGAGATTTTTCATAAGATCAAGATGGAACACAAAGCATCTTTTCAATTCTGACCAGTTATCAAATAATATCTTTTATTGTTTGACTTATTCGTTCAAGAGCTTCTTTGATATTCTCTTTGGAATTTGCAAAAGAAAATCTGATCTTGCCTTCACCTTGGGGTCCAAATGCTATTCCCGGTACTACAGCAACTTTAGCTTTTCTCAATAATATTTGTGCAAGCTCCATTGACGATGAGTTAATTTTTTCAGTGTTTGGAAAAACATAGAAGGCCCCTTTGGGGGCAGTACAAGAGAATCCGTCGATGTTATTTAGCCCCCCAGTTATGATGCTACGTCTTTTTCTAAATTCTTCTACCATCTCCCTCACGCAATCCTGTGATCCTTTTAATGCAGCAATTGCCGCTTTTTGAGCGATTGAGTTTGGGGACCAACCTGTGTGTTCACTCAAGGCACAAATTTTTCCTATTAGTTCACTATTTCCAGCGGCATAACCGACACGCCAACCAGTCATAGCATAAGTTTTTGAAAAAGAGTTTATCGTTAGAGTGCGTTCTTTCATACCTGGTATACTTGCAAAGCTGGTGTGAGTAAAATCACCATAAAGAAATTTCTCATAGACCTCATCTGAGATCACAAAAAGATCATTACTCTCTACAATTTGTGCAATTGAATTCATATCTTCTTTCGTTAATATTGAACCCGTAGGATTCTGTGGCGAGTTTAGTAGAACCATTTTAGTCTTCTTATTGACTTGGCTCTTAAGGTCATTAAGGTCAGGTTTGAATTGCTGGTTTTCCATTAATCTAACAGGTGCCACAACTCCACCCGCTAGGGTAACGTCGCCCCAATATTGAGGCAAGCAAGGTTCTGGAATTAGAACTTCGTCTCCGGGATCTATTAGCGCTTGGAATGCGCAATATAGAGCATTGTATCCTCCCGAGAGAACACATATTTCATCTGAGGGATCGCTATCGATATCGTTATCGTTTTTAAGTTTCTTTGAGATAGCCTCTCTTAATTCGAAAAGACCTCCAGGAGGAGTATAATGAGTGAACCCTTCCTCCATTGCTGTCTTAGCTGCTTCTATGATATGTTTTGGTGTTGTAGCATCAGGCTCACCGACGTGTAAATGAATTACATCCTCACCCGAACGTTGAAGTTCGACAGCTTCGGCAAAAAATTTAGCAAATGCAGAAGGTTGGAGTTGTATTGATCTCTCTGATAGATTTTTAGTCATTTCTGTATCCTACATTGGTATATTGATATCTAGTGCGCGTTATTTGATTGTATAACTGGCGATCTTTCCAAACAATTTTCCTCGATGATTATTGTTTATATAATAAATTATAAAATGGTTCTTTTCATAATTTTTACACTGTTCAGAGCGGCTATGAGATAACACATGTCATATATATTACATGATCAGAAGTTTCTTGGCGGCAAACTTTGTCAGTTCCATGTGAAATATCTGTCAAGACCGTTGCTCCTGCTATAAGAGCAGTTCTTGCTAAGAAACTTTTAGATGAGCATGACCTGAAGCAAGAAGAGGCAGCGGAATTCCTTGGAATTTCTCAGGCAGCTATTAGCAAATATATTAGTAAAGTCCGAGGCAAGGCTCTGGATTTGGATGAAGTAGATGAGATTCAAGTCTGGGCTGAGAAAGTTGCTGCTGATCTCGTTAGTGGAAAGATGTCTCGACCTCAACTCGTGAGCGCGTTATGTCAAGCATGCAAACTAATTAGAGATAAGGGATTAATCTGTCCGTTGTGTTGGCAAAGAGATAGTGCTTTGAAAGAATGTAGTCACTGTCTGACATGAAACTTTTAGATTGAATTCAATAGCGAATATTCTGTTTTTTATAGGATCGAGAATAATTGTTTTTTAAGAGAATTTTATGTAAATTTTAATTTACCATTTTTTAGAACTATTCTATTGTCCATTTTAACAGTTGGTGATCGAATTACAAAATCTTGGTGTAGATCTGCTTTGTTCAATCCGCCCATATGTGAATTGTCACCAATAGCTATGTGTATCGTTCCTCTCATCTTCTCGGCTTCGAGAAGGTTATCTCGTTTTGTCGCTTTTGGATTCGTGCCAATTCCAAACTCAGCAAGACATCTTCTAGTGAGATAAGGATTAGCTTTACTTTTGGACTGGATAAGATTCATGAGAATTTTACGAACCTCTCCTCCTCCAACTATTTTTACCAAGTTACCCGATTCGAAGATCAAACTCATGTTTCTTTTCAAATTTGGAAACCATCCAGCTTCTATGATTACAATTCCATTTGCGGTTCCTTCTACAGGAGCAATGTAAGCTTCACCGGCAGGAAGGTTTCCCGAATCGCCTCGTGAATTTAGAATTCCTGTATCGGATAAGCCCTTCCTTCCCTTAATGCTAAAAAAAAAATCTGTTCCCGTTTTAGTACCTATTCTTATCATTGATGTATTATTGAGAATTTTTGTAAGTCTCATTGTTTCAGATGCAATTCTTACGTAATCGGCCGTCATCGAACCGCCATCATAAAACATATTTTCTAAAACAGATGGCATGCTAGCAATTCTCACTCCCATCTTTGTAGCCGATTGTCTTGCATCAGTATGACTTATCGAGTAAGTAGTAATCGCTAGAATGACGTCACACTTTTTTAAATTAGTTTCAACAGTTTTTTCTGGTTCCGCGGAATTTCTACCAGTGGACGGATATATTTTAAAACCAGTTTTACATTTAGGAAATCTCCTTTTTGCAATATCTGCTATACTTTTTGCAAGGAGATTTCTCTTCAGCATATCATCCAGACTTTTAATATTTAGAGTTCTCCAATCATGAGAGCTAGGGGAATCAGTAATAATAAGCAATCTCTCCCCATTACGCAAACCCATATTCCGAACTAGTATTTGTTGAACTCCATTATCGATCTTAGAAGTATTGATCATAGGCGACATTCATCTTTTAGTAAGACATGTGCTTATTATTTGAAAAAACATAACTCTTGTTATTCAAGTCACTAGTTCTAGTTTAGATATTTGTCCGAAATCTTTGAATTTGAGCATTTTTGATATGAAATCAGGTTAGAAAACTTTAATTCAAGTCCGTTAAAGTCTACTGGAATATTTCAAACAGTAATTCGATAGAATGTTGATGATCACATGTTCAAGCTTGGAAAAATAGAGAATGTTGCTGGACCGGTTATCGTCGGAAAGGACATGCTAGGTTCACAGATGTATGAACTTGTTAAGATTGGTGACGTCGGATTAATTGGAGAAATAATCAGGATTGAAGGTGCCAGAGCAACTATACAGGTTTATGAAGAGACAACCGGCATCAAACCTGGAGAGAAGATAGAGAGAACAGGTAAACCTCTCTCAGTCGACCTCGGTCCTGGGATAATAGGTCAAACTTACGATGGAATACAGAGACCGCTTCCAGTCATCAAAGAGCTATACGGAGATTTTATAGAGAGAGGAATAAACGTATCAGCTTTAGACCGTAAGAAAAAATGGAAATTCATACCAACACAAAAGAAAAATTGGAAAGTTCAGTCTGGAGATATAATTGGTACTGTGGAAGAGACTTCTCTTGTGAAACATAGAATTCTGGTTCCTCCTGGAGTTGTAGGAACTATTCTAAGTATTGTAGATGAGGGAGAGTACACTGTTGATGATGAAATATGTATAATTGAGACCACATCTGGAAAAAAATCAGCTAAACTCGCTCATACTTGGCCTGTGAGAACATTAAGACCGTTTAAAAGAAAGATCCCTTCAGATACACCCCTTATCACAGGTCAAAGAATCATAGATTTTCTTTTTCCTATTGCCAAAGGTGGAACAGCTGCTATTCCTGGCGGTTTTGGCACGGGTAAAACTGTTATGCAACATCAATTGGCTCAGTGGGCCGATGCAGACATAATAGTATATGTCGGATGTGGAGAGAGAGGCAATGAGATGGCTGAGGTTCTAGAACGTTTTCCTCAACTTAAAGACCCCCGTTCAGGGGAATCTCTTATGGCTCGAACAATTTTAATCGCAAACACTTCTAATATGCCAATTGCCGCACGTGAAGCCAGTGTCTATACAGGCATAACAATAAGCGAATACTTCAGAGACATGGGTTATGATGTTGCTTTGATGGCTGACTCAACTTCTAGGTGGGCTGAGGCTTTGAGAGAGATCTCTGGAAGACTTGAGGAAATGCCTGGTGAAGAAGGATACCCCGCTTACTTGGCGTCTCGATTAGCAGAATTCTATGAGAGGTCTGGAAGAGTTGATGTATTGGGAAGCGAATCTAAGCTTGGCTCTGTGTCAGTTGTCGGCGCTGTCTCGCCTCCAGGGTCAGACTTTTCGGAACCAGTCACACAAAATACTTTACGTATAGTCAAGGTTTTTTGGGCTCTGGATAAAGCACTGGCTGAGAGAAGACATTTTCCAGCAATAAGTTGGCTAACAAGTTACTCATTGTATTTCGACTCCTTACAGCAATGGTATCAGAAAAATATTGCAGAAGATTGGGTGGAACTTCGCCGTGAGGCAATGCAGATTCTTCAAAGAGATGAAGAATTAAGAGAAATAGTAATGCTTGTCGGTCCCGATGCCCTCTCTGAGAGCCAGCGAGTAACTCTAGAAGCGGCTAGAATGTTAAAGGAAGATTTTCTGGTTCAGAGTGCTGTGCATCCAATTGATAGTTATTGTCCATTAAACAAAAGTTACAATATGATTAAGATAATAATGAGATTCTATCGAGGGATGTTAGGAGCTATTGAAAAAGGGATACCTCTTCAAAGAGTGATTGAGTTGCCAGTTAAGGATGAGATAGCAAGAATGAAGATACAAGCTCCAGAAGATTTCGATTCTTTCTCCAGTGAATTCCTGCAGAAAATAGATGTTGAGTTCACCGAATTAACATCTCAAATAATTTCTGCGTGAGAGGGATAATAGATGTCAACGATTGTTGGGAGAGAGTATAGTACTATAAGCAAAATTGCTGGACCATTGCTTTTTGTCAATGCTATTAAGGGAGTTGGCTATGGTGAAGTTGCAAAGATAACTACTCCTGATGGTGATGAAAGACGAGGACAAGTTCTTGAAGTTGGTGAAAACATTGCTGTCGTCCAGGTTTTCGAAGGAACATCAGGTTTAGATGTTACTGCGACAAGCGTTTCCTTCAGCGGTGAGACTGTTAGACTGCCAGTTTCGTCTGATATGCTTGGCCGTGTATTCGACGGTAGTGGAGAACCAATCGATGGTGGCCCTAAGATAATTCCAGAAGAGTATCTCGATGTTCATGGTGCACCTATCAATCCATATTCTAGAGATTACCCTAGAGATTTCATTCAAACAGGCATTTCAACGGTAGATGGAATGAATACTCTAGTCAGAGGACAGAAACTACCTATCTTTTCTGGATCAGGCTTACCCCATAACACCATAGTTGCACAGATTGCACGTCAAGCGAAAGTGCGAGGTACGGATGAACCTTTCACGACTGTGTTCGGAGCTATGGGTATAACGGCCGATGAGGCACAATTTTTTAAAGAAGATTTTGAAAAGCAGGGCGCTTTCGAACATGTTACCTTGTTCGTGAACCTTGCTGAAGATCCAGCAATTGAGAGAATTCTAACGCCAAGGATCGCATTGACTGCCGCCGAATTTTTTGCTCATAAACTAGGAATGCATGTTCTAGTAATATTAACCGACATGACAAACTATTGCGAAGCCTTAAGAGAGATATCTGCTGCAAGAGAAGAAGTTCCAGGTCGTCGTGGATATCCAGGCTATATGTATACAGATCTATCAACAATTTATGAACGCGCAGGAAGAACTCATGGAAGCAAGGGATCGGTCACTCAAATGCCGATTCTAACAATGCCCCATGATGACATGACACACCCTATACCAGATCTGACTGGGTATATCACTGAGGGACAGATTATTGTTGATAGAGGCCTGTATAGAAGAGGGCTTTATCCACCAATAGACGTTTCACCGTCTCTATCAAGATTAATGAAAGAAGGGATAGGCAAGGAAAGAACACGCGAAGATCATAGAGAAGTCGCAGACCAACTGTATTATGCATATGCTGAAGGTAGAGGATTTAGAGATCTAGTTGCTGTCGTGGGTGAAGAGGCTTTATCCTCAAGGGATAGAATGTATCTCAGATTTGCCGATACTTTCGAGACAAAATTCGTTTCCCAAGGATTGTATGAGGATAGATCTATCGAAGAGACTCTAGATTTAGGTTGGGAACTACTCGCTAATCTTCCAGAAAGTGAACTGAAGAGAATCGATCCAGAAACAATCAAGATCTACCATCCGAGATATAAAGGAAAAACTTAGTGACAAACTATGTCAGAGCAGCTAATGAATGTCCATCCTACAAGAATGGAGTTACTAGCACTAAGAAAAAGAATGAACATTGCCGAACGTGGAAGAGAACTGCTTAGAGAAAAACTTGATGCGTTGATGATAGAGTTTTTTGAATTTGCCAGAGAGATATCTGACCTTAGAAGAAAAGCACAAGAATCACTTACTATAGCTTACATGGCATATTCTGAAGCTCAGATGATCATGGGTTATTCAAAGCTTGAGGAATTAGCCTATGTTACAGAAGAAAAATTCGATGTTATCACCAAAACTCGGAGTATAATAGGAGTATCAATTCCAACTGTTCAAATAGATGTGAAGCCTATGAGCGATTATCCATACAATCTCACAGAGACATCTGCAAGGCTTGACGAAGCTTCAATGGCAATGATTGATGCAGTAAAAATCCTTGCTGAACTATCAGGAATTGAAGCTGCTCTAACAAAACTTGCCGAGGCAATAGCATCTGTCAAAAGAAGAGTCAACAGCTTAGAATATGTCATAATACCAAGAATGGATAATACGATACGTTTCATCAGAATGTATCTTGAGGAGCGAGAAAGAGAAGACTTCTTTCGTCTGAAAAGAATAAAAGGACGTTCGATTTAACACTAAACCTTCTTTTTTAATGACACTATAGCTTCAGCTAAATCTCCACCTGATCCTTCTAGAGCCTTTTTCCCTTCATCCATTGAAACGTTAGCCTGTTCTGCGACCATTTTCACATCTTCTTCAGGTATCGTAACTTTTGTTTCAGATGTAATTGTCTCCTCTCTAATAGTTCCACCAGTTACCTGATACATATTCTGACCTTGCATAGCAATGGACATAACTGAAGGCTCTTCAATGATTATCTTTCTATCAGATGTCCTTATTGTCACATCATGTACATCATCTAATGATTTTGTATCCATCCCCATTTTTTGCATCATGCGAAGAGCATCTCTACCAGAGGGCATTCCCTTCAAAGATCGGAAGGCTTTGTGTGCCATACATACAAACCTCAAACTAAATCATTTGACTATTTCCTTGAGGAAAATAAGTTATCTTGCTGAAAAAGGTTGTTTCATGAGAAATTCCCTAATGTTCATCTTGAATTCAAAAATTATCTAATTATTCTCATCAACACCTCTTCGCACTTTAGCAGCAACACCCAACTTGAAAGATAACATTTCATCACCACTTAGAACAGCCTTTCCAACAGCAACAAGATTTCCCTTTTGATCTACTATAACCACTTCATTTTGCGACCTTATCGCTAGGTCTGCTTTTGCAACATGTTTTGCAAACAGATTTCTTCCAGATTTAATAAAATCCTGATAGCCATCCTTGACGGTTACTCTTAGAGGAGCTTTATTTCCTAATTTTCTTAGAATTCTCTTTGCTCCTGGAATATTAAGGCTGAGAAGTCCGTCTGTATTCCTCAAAGTCGCCAAGAGCTGTTGTCTGAAAAATATTAGTTTGATTTTTCCGGTTCTGGGAGATCTTGTAATCTTAATACCTTCTGGAAACAGAGCTTCGCCTGCAAATCTACCTAATTGATAGTTGGCGACTCCTCTAAGTTTTCTTAGATCCCATAGGTTAGCTCGTTCCATTACTGACTCGTAAAGCTAATAGCTTCCTTTCTGATTTAAACTTCCATTACCTAGCTTTAGGATGGTTTAAAAAGAATTGAATTGTGAGATTTGTGGCTCAAAGATCTATGGTCCTAGCAAGAGGATAATCCTCGAAGGTTCAAAACTTCTCGTTTGCATGAAATGTTCAAACCTTGGTGAACCGGATATTAATACAGAGCGATATCCATCACGAACAAAACGAAGAACCTTAGGAACTCCAGTAAGAAAGAGGACCGGCGAAAGTAGACTACCTAGAGAAGTTGAGGAAATGGAAGTTGCTGAAAATTTTCCGAAAATAATTAAGGAAGCTAGGGAAAAGAAGAAGATGTCACAACAAGATTTAGCTAGAACTGTGAAAGAGAGACTTTCAATAATTCAAAAAATCGAACTGGGAAAGATGACCCCAGACTTGAGAATTAGTCGGGCATTAGAACACACATTGAGAATCAAACTTCTTCTTCCCAGGAGTGAAATTCCGGTTGAAACAGGCAAGCCTGACCAAACCGGACTTACATTAGGAGATGTAATCCAGTACAAAAAGAAATAATTAGAGTTTAACCTATTCACGTTTTCATCAACAATAAATCTATATGGATTTTTATTTGTTGGAGAAAAATTAAGCTTGAAAGTTATAATCCTTCGCTGGGGACACAGACATAGGGATATTAGGGTTACCAGCCATGTTGCACTAACAGCACGAGCTTTCGGCGCTTCAGGTCTTGTCTTAGCTGACTCTGAAGATAAAACTGTTGAGAGAACTATAAAACTAGTCATCGATAAATGGGGCGGTAACTTCAAAATAGAAATGGGGGTCTCATGGCGAAATTATATTAAATCTTGGAAAGATAAAGGCGGAATCACCGTGCATCTCACGATGTACGGAGAAAATATTAAAATAAGTGATGTAATGCAACGAATAAAATTCTCCAAAAAAAATATCCTGGTTTTAGTTGGAAGTCAGAAAGTACCTTCCGAATTCTATCACAGTGATGTTTCAGATTTCAATGTTGCAATTGGAAACCAACCACATTCTGAGGTAGCTGCTATAGCAGTATTTCTAGATCGATTATTCGAAGATGATAAATTCAGCGATACACCAAAAGGAAAATTCAAAATATTGCCATCCGACCGAAAAAAGATAGTAATCTCGACTGAGCGATAAACTAGGTTAAGGCTCAAAATCATCTGATATTTAAACCAACGAGGTTTAAAGTAACAAAAACAGCATTAGAAGCATATAAGAGCAGGACTATTCAAGAAATATAAAACACACTAAATTAAGTGAGTTGATAGAAACCAGGAAATCAGAAGTATCGTTCCCAGTTTACTGATTAGGTTATATGATTCAGAGGACCCAAGATTGTCACTTATAGACGATGAATTAATTAAAGTAGCCAGTCTCTTAGGAGAAGATGAGGCTGTAAAGATAGTTAGATCCTTAGTCAAGTTAAAAGAAGCTACAGATGATGCTATTGCAAACGATACCGGTGTGCGTATAAATATTGTTAGAAAAGTTCTGTACAAACTCTATGACAAAACCTTGGTCGCATGTACCAGAATTAGAGACGAAAAAACCGGCTGGTATATTTTCTACTGGAAACTTCAGCCCGATCAATTAGATGCATTCGTTCGAAGTCGTAAAAAGAGAACGGTTGAAAAACTGAGAACCCGACTTGAGTATGAAAACGCTCATAACTTCTTTGTCTGCAATAAATGTGGAGATATACGTCTCCCATTCGAAGAAGCTATCGAATCAGCATTTCGATGTTCTAAATGTAATAGTCAATTAACAGATAGTGATAATAGTAAAATAGTCGATGAGCTCTCTAAAATGATTCAGAAACTCGAAAGTGAACTCATGGAATGACTTATTTTTTTAAGATAAAGTAAGCCATAAATTACTGTCAAACGATTTTAATAGAGCACGTTTCAGAATAAGACATGCAATAACCTTAGCGCCCATTTTAAAAAAAATAATTTGATATAATAAAATTATTGAAACATAGAACATATTAACAATGTCTTTCCATTTACGAAAATAATCATTGAGGTTCTCAGAATAGGGCGAAAAAATTGGATAAACAAGAAACTCTTGCCAAGATTGCTAATAGTCTTGCAGAATTGGATTCTGAAACGCTTAAAAAATCTTTGGAAAATGCTCTCCACAATAAAATTTCAGTTCAAGAGATTATCAGAGAGGGATTGGGCAAAGGAATGCAAGTTGTAGGAGAAAGATATGAGAAAGGGGAATATTTCCTTTCGGAACTAATAATGGCAGGAGTCACAATGAGAGAAGGAATGGTGCTTATGGAACCATATTTCAAAGGACAAACGAGTGAGACTAGAGGAAAGATATTAATCGGAACGGTAGAAGGAGATCTGCATGATATTGGTAAGAATATAGTTGCAACAATGTTTAGATCGGCTGAATTTGAAGTACATGACCTGGGGGTGGATGTACCGCCAGAGACTTTTGTTAAAAAGACCGAAGAAATCAAACCAGATATAGTTGCGCTTTCTGCACTGCTGAGTGTCACTTTAGGAAAAGTGAAGGAAACAATTAGAGCACTTTCAGACTCATCTCTGAGAAAAGATCTTAAGATAATTATTGGTGGAAGTTGTCTAAACCTTAAGATTGCAAAAGAATTAGGGGCTGACGCATTCGGTCGAGATGCTTGGGATGGAGTGAACCAAGCCAAACATCTCATTTCAAGCTAAGAAAGTTATTAAATTTTAAAAAATCCGATTCCAGCGCCTTATCTAATCCTATGAGGCACAATTACTTTAAATTCTTAGGTCCTCAAGATTTCAAGATCTCCAAACAAAGTAGGGAGTAATTATGTCAAAAGAACTATCAATTGTGCTTGAGACTCCAAGAAGAGTTAAGTCTCAATATTTTGATTTGCCTTCTATTGGTTCACAAGAGATGCTTCTGAAAATTGAGGCAGTTAGCATTTGTGGATCCGATGCAGAGAGATATATCGGTGTAAAATTTGTCGGTCCACTAGCGACTCCTTTTCCTATTATTATGGGTCATGAACTCGTTGGACAAGTCCATGAAGCTGGACAAGAGGCGTCTGATTATTATAAAGTGAATGTTGGAGAAAGAGTAGTAGTAGAACCTTACATTCCATGTGGCAAATGCAAATACTGCTTGACTGGTCATTATCCTTTATGCACTGGTAATCGATGTTATGGAGTAAATATCTCGTGTAAAGATCCTCCTCATCTTTGGGGTGCTTATGGTCAATACATGTACGTAGCACCTCACTCTCGAGTGCATAAAGTATCACCCCAAGTTCCATCCGAGGAAGCATGTCTCTCTTCGGTGATTGGTAACGGTGTAAGATGGGCATCCATCAAAGGAAACGTTCAACCTGGTGAAACAGTCGTGGTCATAGGTCCGGGCTCCCAAGGACTAGCAACAGTAATGGTTGCTGATCATGTTGGAGCCGGCCAAATTATTCTTGCAGGGACTTCCATTG
>MEZD01000001.1:71376-75188 GCA_001775955.1 Candidatus Bathyarchaeota archaeon RBG_13_38_9
ATTCGGAGCAGATTACACAGTAAATGTTGATGAGAAAAATCTGCAAGATAGTGTTTCAGACTTGACTTCAGGAGACATGGCTGACGTAGTGATTCTTACTACAGGTGCAGTCAAAGCAATTGCAGATGCAACCAAACTTGTCAAATCGTTAGGAACTATAGTACTGCCAGGTCTAACAGGCGGCAAGACTGTACCAATTTCTACCGATGAGATTGTCACTAAAGAACTAAAGATCCTAGGTGGTTTAGGTCAAGCATGGAATGTAGAAGCAGCAATAAAACTACTTGAGAAACAAAAATATCCAGTAAAGAAGATGGCTACACACATTCTTCCCCTAGAAGAGGCTGAGAGAGGATTGAAATTAGCTGCTAACGAGATTGAAGGTGAGGCCCCGATCAAAGTTGTCCTCACACCATAAATCGAAACAACCCACAAAAGAGGAAGCACTACGCTTTCTCAAAAAGATGGGTTGCAACGAAAAAATAATCCAACATTGCAGAGTCGTATCAGAAACTGTATTAGACATAGCAGAATCGATCCTTGAAAGTGGCACTATCATCGATCTAGAATTAGTTCGTCTCGGAGGATTATTGCATGATATTGGTCGCTCAATAACATCAGACATCAATCATGGTGTTGAAGGCGCAAGACTTCTCAGAGAAAAAGGTTTCCCAGAAAATTTGGCGAAAATTGCTGAACGTCATGTAGGAGCCGGAATCCCTCTGAAAGAAGCAAAGATCTTGGGTTTGCCGGCAAAAGACTTCTTGCCTCAGACTCTCGAAGAGAAGATTGTCTGTTATGCTGATAAACTTGTAAGTGGTAAAAAAGTGACCGATATAGAATATGTGATAAACGATTTTGCTATCAAGCTAGGGCCAGATCATCCATCTATAGAGAGAATCAAGAAACTGCATACAGAAATAATGAGCATCATCAATAGCTGATTCGATGAAAGCGATACTCGCGGAAAAGATAGAGAAACCTCTCCAACGTCTAGCACTTCAACAATTTAACCTAAAACTAGGAGAAGAAACTAAAGAGCTGGATGTAAAGATAAAGAAACTAGATGTCACATCGGGAGACTGGATTCTTATAGAGTATAACGGTGAAGATAATGAAATTTTCACAGAGCTTCTAAGACGCGACCATGGATTCATACCAATTGAAGTAGCAAAAATTAAACATGAAGAAACTTATCGAGGATTTGTAATTGGTAACGATGAGCATGATCGTGGCCTTTACATAGATATCGGCATTATTTCGCCACGCCGCAACTATGGTCTGTATCCGTTACACAGGATAAGAACCCAACTTGGTGAGGATAAAACAAAATCATTGAAAGAAATCACTGAGAAATTCTGTCTCTACAAAGGCATACCACTCAATGTCAGAATTGAAGATATTAAAAATGTTAGGAAAATTAGTCTGGCAGCTACTGATGAGCAAGAGTCATACATGAAAGATTGGGATAGATATCCATTCGATAGAGTTGTAGTTCTTGGAGCCTTGAATAATCAGATAAGAAAAGCGATTCAGATAACCCAACTAACTGGAGATATAATAAGATTGGACCCTTTGAGTTTTACATCTAGCCTTCTGACATGTAAACTTGGAACAGATGCCCCTGGAGTTATTTCTAAACTAGGTAAAGAGCTGAGGCATGCTAAACTGTTTTCATTCATCCCAAAGCTAAACCGAGAGAGATCAAACCTATCAAAAACTGGAAGGTTTTAATTGGAGGATTTCAGTTCATATATTTACTCAAAAAGTGATAAGAATGGCCGAGACAATTGATAAAAAAGACAGGTCTTATTCAGAAGATCAGATTGAGAAACTTTTTGAACTTCATCACGATTCCATTCACGACAGAATTGAATTATTAAGGAAAGAGATCAGCTATTCTCCATTTCTGTCGTTAGCTCTAGCCTTTGTAGTTGGATTTAGTCTTGGGTTAGCATTAGTACCAAGATCAAGCAAATGATATACAGAGATAAACTGTAAGACATTTATATTTACAAAACAAAAGTCTCTGATCAAGGTTGACTCTATATGGAAGAGAAAACTAAGGTAATCATTGAAGATCTACACAAGACAATTAGTGAGGTCAAGGACTATACTGAGAAAACAAGGAAAGAACTTCAAGAGACAATTAAGAAGAAACCTCTTGAATCTGCTGGCGCTATATTCATAGCTGGAGTTGTAGTAGGACTATTAATTGGGAGATCAATATCAAGGCGCTGAAAATGTCTAAAGAAGAATCTAAAGAAAGTCAGAAAGGAATCCTTGATAGCATAATCGAAATGATATCTGCACGCGCACTCAGCGGAGTTATTAGTAATGTAGAAGTAAGGATGCAAAACTTCCTAACAAATACCATTAATAGAATAACAAAAAAGATTATGCTCATTATTGCCGGATTCATTATGGCCATGTTAGGTATAATTTTCATTTTTGGCTCCCTTGCATTATACTTGAATGAGTTTCTACAGTCCGCATGGATGGGTTGGACTATCGTAGGAATAATCATTGCATTGATCGGTATACTGATCGTCGCTCTAGGCCGTCGATAATTCATAACAGGAAAATAATTTACCGTTCTTGATCTCCTTTATAGGAAATGTTATAATATTAACCTGAAGAATAGCAAAACGGTGATGCTATTGGATCTGGGACAGAACATAAACCAATCAATAGAATACACTAAGAAACTATTCTCCGACTTTGGCAGATTAGTGATACTGATCATACTCGACATTATACCTATAGTAAATCTGATAGTAGCAGGTTACATGGCGAGAGTAATTAGGGAAACCCCGAGTGTAGACTCTCCTCCAAAACTTGAAAATTATGGTAATATGTGGATTGATGGGTTGAAAATTGCTGTTGCATCCCTGATATACATGATAATACCTATGATTCTAATCATTCTTGGGGGTATGTCTCTATTTGCGAGCTTTATGATACCTATCCAAGGATCTGGATTCCAAAAAATTCCATTCGGGTTCATCCCAGCAGGCTTAGGTGCAATGTTTTTCGGTATAGGCATAATATTCGCATTCCTTGTAGCAATTATATTGGCTATGGCAATAGTTCACATGATAAAAACTGATAATTTTGGTAAAGCCTTCGCTGTCAGTGAAATATTAGGCATTATTGGTAAGATCAGATGGGGAAGCTATATTGTATGGCTAATTGTGATCTTCATCTTTGCAGTCATAGTAGGTGCAATAGGCGCGATACCCGTTATCGGTTGGCTCATATCGCTAGTAATATCACCGATATTCGGTGTTTTTGCAGCACGTTCCGCAGCATTAACATATACTAGTTCTGAATCTCCAACTGTAACTACTGCTCCGACAGCTCCTACTGGTGCACCTTCAGGAAAGAAGTTCTGTATCTCATGCGGAGCAGAGATACCTGATGAGGCAACATTTTGCCCAGGATGTGGCAAACCTCAATAAAATACCACAACCACTCTCCCTTTTTTTATGGTTCGCTCCACTATTCACCAATTATCTGAACTACTAGGTTTCTTGCTCTCGATCGAACATCAAACTCAATGAATACTATCTGCTGCCAAGTTCCTAGAATCAATTTATTATCGTTGAAAGGAACTGTCAGACTTGGACCTAAGAGTGACGCTCTTACGTGAGAATGCCCATTTCCATCATGCCATCTCTTCTCATGTTCATAGCTAATGTCTCTTCCAGCAATTCTCTCGAGGGCTGCGGGAAAGTCTTGTAGTAATCCTGGTTCATACTCTATAGTGGTTAGGGCCCCAGTTGATCCTGGAACGAATATTGTGACTATTC
>MEZD01000001.1:75196-108349 GCA_001775955.1 Candidatus Bathyarchaeota archaeon RBG_13_38_9
AATCCACAATTCTCAATGGTTCCTTCGATTTTATCTGTAAGATCGATAATGTCAACCTCTCCCTTTGTTTTAACAGAAATATGTTCAGTTAGTACAGTCAAACCTCATCCAACTCTCATAATTCTTTGATTATGCTTTAAAGTGAAAAGCGATTAATACTTTCCTTGTTGATGTATTTTCTGAGGTCTATTATGATATTCATCAAAAAGTCCAGTTTTATATATTCACTAGTCATCATCATGCTTTTGATATCTAGTTCCATCCTTTCAATTTCTTCAGTTTTGGCAATTGGGGGGTACACGTCAACAGCGCCAACAATCGATGGCGCTATCGGCAATATTGAGTGGCAGAATGCTCAAACAGTAGATATCGATTTTGGAGAACTTGACGGATTCCATTATATTGGAAAGCTCTACGCCATGAATGACCTTGACAATGTTTACATAGCATTCGAGATTGATGATCCTATTCCTGGCCAAGCTAGATTGACATTGATTTTTGATTGTAGTACTCCTAGTGATGGAATAGCGGATGATGGTGTACGTTTTGAACAAATCACTGCGCAATATTCAGACTTAGACGCTGATCTAAATCCAGATGGACATATAGACGGTGTAATGACATCAAATATTGGAGCCGACAGTAACTACTTTGAATTATCTAAACCCATAGGAGCACCCGATCCAGATGATTGTTTGTTTCCGAAAAAACTATTTGTGATTTATCGCTCTGGCCCAAATGTATTTGAATCCACTGATTGGCAACACATCCAGCAGTCCATTCCACATGATTTTACATTCGATATCCGACATCCAGAAAAGGTCTCGGTAAGCCAAAACACATTCATAACATTAGATGTCGATTTTACACTTCTCGAACCTGACCTCGCCTTCGATGCTGATTTGTTAATAATTGATATGGATGACGACAGCGTATTAGATAGCATATCACTGAACGTTTTTGAGAGTATGAATGTTACAGAAACATTTGAACTCATTGCACCAGCAGCAGCACAAAGTTGGTCGTTAATGGGTAGAGTAGCAGCACATTATGAAGATGGTGGCCTAAGTATAGGTACTCCTTTCACCATTGAAGTTGTGGATGATCTCGAGATCGATCCTGAAGCTGAGGGTATATGTATCTGGGATGGTCCTCCACCTCCCGAAACCGCACCCCCTTCAGAACAAATTGAGATACCTATAGAGGTCAAATATGCCGTGACATATGACGCCTGGATAGTCGCTGGAATATACGATGAAGAAGGCGCCCTCATATCATCAGTTGAATTTGATGAAACAGTAAGCGGCATAGGATCAAACGACTATATCTTCGAGGTTACTACTCCCGATACTGAAGGCCCTTGGAACGTCAAAGCCTCACTCTATTACGGACATGTCGCGGGCGTCGATTCAGTACATCAGGAATGTGATGAGTGGCCTTTCACACTCATAATCACTTCTGGAGTTCCCGGAGGAGAGGGAGTCAAAATAATTGATGTAACATCCCCTGTCGAGGTCAACAGTGGAGATGAGGTACTAGTAAATGTCAATGTTGAGTATGAACTCCCATCAGGAGCCAAATACCATGCAAGGATTCTAGACTCCACTTCTAGCTTAATCATTAAGACAAGCGATGAAATGACTGCGGCATCTCATGGATTCAAGACTTTCAGCTTCGATGGAATTTATGCGCCTTTCGTCTTAACAGATACAATTTTCACATTACGAGCAGTCGCAGAATACAAAACAGATGGTGCCTGGCAGATCCTCGATCCGGAAGGCCAAGAAGAGTTTGAGATCAAGGTTCTTGGAGTCTCAATATCTCCTGGTGATCTACCTGTAGGACCCCTAATCCCACCACTTCCTGTCCCACCTGACTCTTTGCCACCTACACCGGAAGACTTCGACTTTACTCTGAGTTTAACTCCAGACTCTCAGGAAGCTTCACCAGGTCAGACAGTCATCTACGAAGTTGAATTACAGGGATCCATAGAAGTAACTCAACTGGTAACTTTAGGTGTCTCTGGTCAACCTATAGGATCCACTGTCAACATAATTCCACTTGCGGGAACACCAACATACTCGTCAACCTTAACCATCACACTTGGCGACTCAGTCCAGCCTGAGTCTTACACTATAACCGTAAATGCTTCTGGAGGAGAAAAAACTCATTCACAATCTGCATCATTAGTCGTCAAATCACCACCCGACTTCTCTATCTCAATCTCAACACCAGAAGTTACAGTTGAACGAGGGGAAAGCATATCTATTGACATCAACATCGAGCCGCTTCATGGCTTCAATACCCCAGTCAATTTGGCTGTGACAACCTCACCAAACGGTGTAGAAGTCAAACTTAATCCTGAATCTGAAACACCTTCATTCACATCAAGAATAAAGATAACAGTAGAAAATGATATGGCTCCTGGAACGTATCCATTGATTATTATAGCCGAAGGCTCATCCCAAAAGAGCTCTCAAGTAATTTTGAATGTAGAAGCTCCAAGACAAACTGCTGTAGCAACTCAATCTCAGTTTCCCTATGGGATGCTTGCATTAATTGTCAGCATATTGCTTATTGTTGCGGCAATACTTGCTTTTAGACGAAGAAAAACTAAAGCGACAGTCCCACCCCAAGCACCGATGAAATTCTGTATAGAATGTAGGGCACAGATATCTATCGATACGTTACATTGTCCAAAGTGTGGTGTAAAACAAC
Source organism: Candidatus Bathyarchaeota archaeon RBG_13_38_9 (assembly GCA_001775955.1). Lineage (GTDB taxonomy): Archaea > Thermoproteota > Bathyarchaeia > 40CM-2-53-6 > RBG-13-38-9 > RBG-13-38-9. The sequence goes on from MEZD01000001.1 coordinate 77,915, forward strand.
AATGAAAATTGAATATTCAAGAAATTTGAATAGAAAACGAGTACCCATATTAAGTCTTAAAGTGTTCTTGCTTATTGCAACACTCTCTTTTCTCTTATGTCAGTCGTTAGTTCCAGTTTCAGCGCAGGGAAGCCCCCAGATCAGCCTTGTAAATGCCCCTTCACAAGTAACGGTTGGTCAAAGCTTCCAGGTAGCTGTCAAACTTAGTTACATCTATGAAGGTAGTGAAGCTCGAGTGCAAATTTATGATCCTTCTACTCAATACACATGGGGGCCAACCCAAAAATATCAAGGAACCCCTGACGGCACGATAGGAGCAACAATAACTATAACGGCACCATTACAACCTGGCGACTGGTGTATCAAAGCACTTCTCGATTATGCGGTAAAGGCTGGTTCAAAATTTACGTTGGCGGATCAACATGGATTCTGCGTTTCAGTTATTAAAAAAGAGATCACCCCAACACCAACTCCTACACCGACTCCGGAACCAACTCTACCAGCTTTTGAGGTTGAGACTGATTGGGCTGTCGGTCGCGTCTGGATGGATCCTGAACATCATAGTCCAATCTCCACAATCCCCTACATAAACGAAGGTGAAACAGCAACATATCATGTTATGATCTATCTTAGGAGCTTCCATGTCATACCTGAAGAGTATAGTGAATCAGTGCGTCCTTCCATTACGGCCCAAGTTTTCTTCCTGATGGACGGTACACTGAGAAATGACCTTTTCCCACCACAGACACTTGATTTAACGGTTGGAACAGCAGGTCAAGAAGTATCAACAAGAAGTATAGCTGGAAGCGACGGAGGAAAAACGCATACTTTTGGTTTCAGAGTTGTTTCATATTTTGTAGACCCACAATCGGCAAACAATGAGAACTCCACACAATTCATGATTGCTGGTCTTCCAAGTGCTACAATAATATCTGTGAACGCACCCAACACCACAGTCGTCAACACACCTCTGAACATAAGTATCAATTTACAGTGGACTGCAGCCTTCGGGGCTGACTTGAGAGTTCTACTAATTGATCTTGATGGTTCATCATTCAGTACGAACATGACAAATGAGAAGGCTATAGGTGGAGCCGCTATCGGTGATGTCGTATCATTCGCAGTTACAGCTCCTTCAAGTCCGATGGAGTGGAATCTCAGGGCTGAAGCTTGGACAAGGGCAGACGGTTCAACTGAATGGCGTCATGACAGCTCAGGATGGTCGCGAGATTTCACAATCACTGTTACTGAATCAGTCTATAGTGCCAGGGTTACTGGTGTAGGAGGTCCAGGCAGAGTTCTTCCTGGAAGTGGATTCAGTATATCATCTGTAATTAGTTATAACTTCTCTGACCCTACAACGATTCATTTGACTGTAGGAAACATGACTTCAATTACGGAGACTCTTGATGGGGTAGGAACTGAGAGCTATACACTGAATATGACTGCACCAGATGTAGAGGGACCTATTGTAATTAGAGTGGAAGTTCAATATGAGAGAGAAGGATCATTGCAGCATGATGAAGAGCAATGGTATAAGACTCTGATAGTCAATGTTTCTTCGGAGAGAGCAATGGAGAGCGTGCGTGGGCCTCTTCCAGATTGGTGGTATGAACAGATAGAGAAACCTTTCAACGATAGAATAATAGATCCAATTACAGACTTCTTATTCGGCCCCTAACAATGAATTTGATTTTCGATTCCTTTCATCCTTTCCAGATTGAATTCTATACTGCTTTCATATTTTCAATCACAGCATCAGCAAACTTGGATGTACTAATCGGCTGGACACCTTCAAACTGTCTTGCTAGATCATATGTGACTTTTCTCTGACTCACAGTTTTCTCTAAAGCTTTCTCAACAGTGTCAGCTGCTTCTTTCCAGCCAATATGTCTGAATAACATGACTCCTGATAATATCGCAGAGGTTGGATTCACCTTGTCCTGATTCGCATATGAAGGAGCTGTACCGTGAGTGGGTTCGAATAATGCAATGTTTGTCTCGTAGTTTATGTTGGCGCCAGGTGCAAGTCCAAGTCCACCACCCATAGCAGCAGCCAAATCAGAAATATAGTCTCCATTTAGATTAGGCAGGGCGAGAACATCATACTGTTTTGTCCTGAGTAAGAGTTGTTGGAACATACTGTCAGCCAATCTATCTTTTACTAGTATCTTCCCTTCTGGCATTGTTCCTTTGTAGGGTCCATCAGGCTTGAATAATTCGGTCTCAGTAACTATTTTGTCTTTGAATTCTTTATTGGCAACTTCGTATGCCCATCTCATGAAAGCTCCTTCGGTAAATTTCATTATGTTTCCTTTGTGAACTATGGTAACACTTTTTCGATTGTTCTTGATTGCATAGGTTATTGCTGCTCTGACTATTCTTTTGGTTGCGTATTCGCTTATTGGTTTTATACCTATTCCTGAGTCTATTCTGACGTTAGTATTCATTTTGTTATTGAGGAATTCGATTACTCTCTTTGCTTCTTCTGAACCTTCCTCAAATTCTATTCCTGAGTATACATCTTCTGTGTTTTCCCTGAAGATCACGATGTCAAGCTCTTCAGGATTCTTGAGTTTACTGGGTGCTGTTGGTACATATTTCACTGGTCTAACGCATGCGTAGAGATCAAGTTTCTGTCTTAAGGTGACATTAAGGCTCCTGAATCCTCCAGCTATTGGAGTTGTTAAAGGTCCCTTTAAGGCAACTGTATGTTCTTTTATCTTTTTGAGTGTCTCTTCAGGAAGGTATTCACCATATTTCTTCTGAGCTTTTTCACCAGCTAAAACTTCAAGCCAGATAATCTTTTTCTGTGGTCCGTAAGCTTTCTCTACGGCACCATCAAGAACTCTTTTTGTTGCTTTAATGATGTCGGGGCCTATTCCGTCTCCTTCAATGTAGGGTATTATCGGCCTTTCGGGAACATTCAATATTCCATCTACATTTTTTATCTTAGACCCGCCATTCTTCGATTTCTCGTTCTGTATTTTTATCTGTGAACTCATTTGTAACTCAGCGTGAGCTATCATTCGAATTCATTCGGTATATAGTTCTTGTCTTGGTATCGATTGTTCAATATAGTTTCTTGATCTGTGCTCTCCATTCAGGGAATTGCTCGATTGACGGATAGTTGAGGCAATGGTTCTTCATTCTACGCATCTTTTTTGAAACATTTCTAAGTTTGATCAAGAAATCAAGTCGTCTGATGTTTCTGAAGGCTCTTTCCGCCTTATCACCAATGCTAAGTTTTAGATCGCCATCCATACTGGCTCTTAGAACATCACTTTCTTTAACAAGTCTATTCTTCATTCCATAATTCAATTCATCATCTGTAATTTCTTGGATGAAGATTCTGAATATGTCTAAACCAGCCTGTTTGGCTCCATATCCCTTCATATAATCTATATTGTATTGCCATAAGCCTCTCCTGCTCACATCATCTCGCATTATTGCATCTGAGGATATCTCTCCGGCAAGTTTACCGGCGAACATTGAAGGCCCAATTCCGCCCCCATGTATTGGATTAACCATACACGCTGCATCACCAACAATTATTAGCCCATTTTCAACAAAACAGTCTATAGGCCGTCGAGTTGGCACGTATCCTCCTCCACCATGAAGAAGTTTGGAATCCTTAAGAAATGGCAATTGTAAAACATGATTATAGAGTTGAGTCTTAGGATGCGGGCCTTTCATACTTGCTTGAATGCCTAATCCAACATTTACTTTTCCTCCATTTCTTGGGAACACCCAGAAATATCCTGCAGGCGATACAGATTGATTGAGATATATCTGACAATATCCTTGTTCCAGCTCAACGTTACCCCGAATTTCCCTATAACATGCCATGAGATCTCGCTTTGATACCTCCCTCTCAATATCAAATCCTTCTGGGAGTCTGTTTTTAATGGAAGCCGCAATACCTGTTGCATCGATGGTGACCTTGGCATGGAAGTCCTCCTTCCGTCCACTCTTCAAATTTTTGGCCGTTACGCCTCTTACATATCCCTGCTCCGTTAGAGGCTCGATAACAAGCATGGAATCTTGAAATTCGGCACCACTCTCAATTGCAGATTTCAATAATCTTTGGCCAAAACGAAATCGATCGACTATAGATCCAGAGACACCTTGACCTTCCATTGTGAAAGTGATCAACTGATCAGGTGAAATTACTTTTACTCCTTTAACTTCTGAATCGAAATCTAAACCCTTCGATGGTGCTGAAATTTCTAGTTTATTAAAATGATGTCCCGCTATGGCATCACCACACACCTTGTCTCCAATCTTAGCTTCTGGTTTGCAATCCATCAAATTAACTTTCAATCCCGCTTTGGCAGCGGTATAAGCTGTTAAGCATCCACCACTCCCAGCGCCGATCACTAAAAGATCAAATTTTTCCATCTTGAATACACTCTACTGCAAATATCTAACTCAAGATTTGTATCATCTATACATCCTTGAAACATAAATGCGTACAGATCCAAAGTAATAGCTTTACTGTTTCAGACGCAGGAAACTATTGAGTATCTCTATTGCAACAGGTCCTCTAACTACATTACCTCTTATTGATTTGTCCGAGAAGTGAGGTATTGAATGAAAAACAGGATCAGGCTCTATATGCGGGAGTGATACAATATTTTCATCTTCAATTCTAAAAACGTCAACATGCACTCTACATATCCAACGATTATATCTTCGAAGTTCGGGATACTCTTTCTTGAGATTTAAGGGAAAGCCTATTGGACAGGCGACAGTTGGTCCAGGATGCCCAAATGGATCATCGACCATGTTTCGAGTCTCGAATCCGTTGGATTCATAGAGTTTGGCAATATCATCTGCTGATTTTATTTTATGGTCTAGATATTGATCTGGCTTAATCTCAAAGGCTGGATAATAATACGATTCCCTTGAAAGAGAATCCTGATATGTGGCGGAAAGATAATAATGTTCAACTTCTAATTTCGTTGGAACATATGTCCAATCTACAGGTTGAGTTTGAATTTGCTCTATTCTAGAATAAGGCTCTGACATCTCTTCATCATTATTGAATATCATTAACTCGGATACAAACATGTTGCTTGAACATTCATCAAAGAGATAACAAAAAAATTTGATTACCGTTAATCTGTACATACAGAATAACAGTTAGCAGCAAAAACCGTGCAATAAAATTAGGGATTAGAACGCGGGTGTTGTAATAGCGCCCATCGCCAGGAAAAAGCTATGACACTCTTTCCTTAGGGCGGGATTTGAACCCGCGTTATGTCCCTCCGATTGGAAGTCATACGGGTGACAGCCGTACACTCCAGACTTTTTCAGGCTTACTGGGCCAGACTATACTACCTTTATGCATCCTTGTTCTGATTGGGCACGGAATATTCTAACTCAGACAGCCCGGTCTCTCTATACACTTTATCGTAACTTTAAAGCCTTTCTCGTTTCTTTTTTTTAAGATAAAAAAACCAATAAGATGATTCAATGCTCATTCGCTGAAAGGTTTTTCTAGGTTATTGAATAGTAGCTCCTAGTACGCGGGCCCGTAGCTTAGTCAGGAAGAGCACCGGGCTTTTAACAAATTTGGAGGCCACCCGGAAGGAAACAATCTAAATGTTTCCTGGGGTAGGGTCGCGGGTTCAATTCCCGTCGGGCCCGCCAAATTCCTTTCAAAGGATCATTCACGAGAAATTATAGAGAGGCTCATTCCTAGACCATGTGCAGAACAATAGATAGTGCGTTCTGAACAACTGTAACTTCAAGTAAAAGAAGAAAGTGACCAAGTGTTTTATAAGGTTCTTCTACGGTATAATGTTTTTAAGGCACAATGGTTTTATGACAATTCACAATCTTACCGGAATTTTGAATGGTTATTGATCAAGTGTTGGGAGGCGATTTAGAAGACGGACAAAAAATGTGTTGATTGCAGCAAACGAACTAGTAGAGGATTGATGTACTGTGAAGCTTGCCGAAAATTACATTTCCTAGATGCATTGAAACATGTTAGACAAGCAGATCTCCAACCAGAGATAATCAACAATTTGACTATTACAAACTCCGATAATCAAGTTCAAATTGTTCCTGAGAGGAGTGGAAAAGTCAGCTTCCCAATCGAAAGAACAAAACTTAGTGAGACATCACAAAAGGTAACACATGTGATTGCATCTGCAAAAAATAAATAGAAACTTATTCAGTATCACGTAGAACACAATTTTTGGCATATTCATTAATAGATTTTTTTCTACAAAAATAATCAGAGTCTAGAATCCATATAGAAAACGGAATTAGTAATATCTGATGTTTCTTCATCTTACGTGGTGCGGGGAGTGGGATTCGCGCACCAGTTTACCAGTATATATAAAGAAAAGCGCGCGCTTACTGTGAGAAAAGGGATATGAAAGACTCGATGTTTGTATTCTCACGTTGCGGCGTCGTGGTCTGAAATTCTTGATTAAGACTAGTGTGTGCGCACCACAGGGAGAACAACGCATCCTATCTCATCAGTTTATGAACTACCAGTTTATGAACTACAAAACCAACAATAACAGAGATAATAAAATATAGTACAAGATTGCCTATCAAACTTATTGGTTCAAAATATGTATTCACGCCTTCTGCAATATTGAATCCTGCTGTTTTTGTATAGAATCTAAAAGGGTATCCAATTGTCAAATCACCGTCCGCAGGTCTTCGATCATTATACGATATCGTTGTAAAAGAAACCAAAACTATGAAAAATACAATTATTGTAATTAGCCAAAATCTTTTGTTTTTCATGATCAAGCTTGCGTTTCATGAATATATAAAACTTCCAGATTCTGTGAAGATCAGCGATGTTCTGACCTGCTATCCTCGCTCTTAGGTTGGAAGAGCCTGTCGTAACGTATAATGCACAGACCTCATTCATACGGAAGAGTTGCTCAGCTATCTGGGGGAGTCGCTGCAAGTCGACCAGTAAAGCAACATCCGCTAGAAAGACTGGCTTAACGTCATCCATTTCGCTTTTCACGTCATCAACCTTCTGATCAGATTGTGTTGTAAATTCCCCCAAATCAGATCAAAGACAACCTATCAAAGCTTCTTCGACAAATCTATGCCTTGATATTGATAGTAATCTTCCTCGTTACAAAAAGAAGCTATCAACACGCACAAACTGTGATTTGCTAAACTGCGCCAGTAAAATGGTGCGGGGAGTGGGATTTGAACCCACGAACCCCTACGGGATAGGCTCCTGAAGCTTACGCAGTATACTGCTTCTACGCCTTTGACCTGACTAGGCGATCCCCGCAATTTCTCATTTTTATCATAGAAGATCTTCTTCAAGATATCGTTGATCATCTGAAAATGTTTGGGTACTAATTCAGTGAGTCTCTGGCTCCATAACAGTTTTAAGAGGAGAGCTTAGACACATCATTGAAATGAAATATTACGACCAAGAGGAGCAGCCAGCGCCGACTTTTCCGACAAGAAAAGTAATGCTTGTAATAGCGACGCTCTTCGCAATTTTTGTGATATGGTCTATAGGTAGCCAGCTGATCTGGTTAATACTTAATTTCAAAGAGTTTGGTGAACTCTTTCTCAGACCAATCTTTTTTGAGATAATAGGCGGAACCATACTCGCTATCATCGCTTTCGTGAGACTCGACATCTTAAAGAGACGGTCTCTAATTTGGTGGTTTATTAATCTAATAATTTCCTCCTTCAAAGGATATGGGGCAATTCCACCAAATCGAATTGACTTTAAAAGTTTCAAACTAACACCAACGAAATTCGTTCTCTGGCAAATTACAAAAGTTCTCTTAGGGATGATGCTATTCAGAAATTATATTTTCGGCATGGCTACCTATGCCATGTCTCAAGGTTGGGACCCAAGGCTTGATCTAGTACTGGGTGTATTCAAACTACCTTTCATTACTCCTCCAATGGATGGTGCATATGCTCAAGCAAATGTTCTACCAATGATACCTGCAATAACACTCTTAATAGGTCCTTTACTAGCCGCATTCGGAACCCGTCTAGTAATCTTGGTCGGTATTACTCAACTTGCAAGAATATTCACACCCACTTCTGAGGAGGCTTCTGGCGCCGTTCCTTTCGGGGTTAGCTGGCGAGTAGCCTCGTTCGAAGGTATGTTATCAATAGGCCTTTTCTGGGTCATGTTCAATAGTTTCTTCTCAGCAGTCATAGATTACAATACACGCTACATCATTGGAGGTCTGGCTGTAGGCGTAATCTTATTTGCAATATTTTACTTTCTAGATTTACACTATTCAAAAGGGCTCTCTACACTTAGACGACGCAGGGTTAACATCAGAATACTCAGCATCTTCTTAATAGCTCTGGTAACGGGTTCAATCATGGCCATAAATAATAGTGTAGCTGACGCGAGAAAAGTAGAATGGCTTGGACCATACACATCCCAACAGATTGTTGTCAATCAATATTTTGCAGAACTTGATAAAGTAAGAGAGGTCCCGTATGACATCAGCCTAAAGGTTACTCCGAAAAGCATGATTGAGGAACATATCACAGTTAATAGGGATCTGTTGAACAAGATTCGTTTATGGGATTGGGATGCTGCCTTCGCCAAACTAAAACCTGAGATTGGTCTTATACCTTATGTGGATTACCAAGATTCCGACATTCTAAGATTTAACAATACACTATACTGGAGCTCATCAATGAAACCCATACTTCCAGAGACAGTTCTTCAAGCAGATCAATGGTATGCTGAACACCTAGTCTATACACACGTTCCCAATGGATTCTTAATTCTTAATGCCAATGAAGGTGTGATCGAAGAAGCTGACCAATTCTTCAAACAGAGGAGGATCTACTATGGTGAGGGAGGCCTCCTATCTGAGACTTGGGCTACATATCCACGGGACCGTGAGGAAAGTGAAGAATTGGAAGGACATTTCTATACGGGAAATGGTGGTGTAAGTCTCTCTCCTCCTTTAAGTTGGATCTTCGAATTCAATTTCTTTCTAGCTTATCGTACACAGACGTTGGAGGTCTTAAGGTATAGAGACATTCACGATCGGATAGAGATGCTCTTTCCATATTTCGAATACGACTTCTTCGGACGGAAAGTAGACATGTTCCCAGTTACAGATGGTGTGCAGACATATTACTTGATGCCACTTATTGTTCGACTCGATACAGGAAAGGTTCCATGGAGTAGTAACAATCCATTGTTGAGACTAGCTGGCTATGCATTGATCGACACATATAATGGCGATATCCAAATATTTGTGATCGGAGACGACTTCTTTAGCGAATTATTCAAGGATTCATACAGCGAATATATCAAAACAGAAATTCCTGGATGGCTTGAACTTCAGACAAGATACCCTGAGGAACTGTTCGAGTGGAGGGTTGGGATGTTTAATTATTACCATGTCACTGATCCAGCTACCTTCATAGTAGCAAAAGAATTCTTTGAAGTTCCAGAGGGCTTGGATACTTATTTTATAATGTCTCAACCTTCAGGTTTCAATGAACCTGAATTTGTAGGCTTGCTTTCTCTTGAACTTCGAGGAGCGAAGGGACGGAACTTAGCTGGATATATGGTAGTAGAGAATGATTATTCCAGGTTAGGTGTTATGACTTTCAATAGAGTTTCTCTGGAGTCGGAGACAAAATTACTTGGACCTACAGCAACACTTGAGGCCCTCGAGAAAAATGCGGAATTCGCCACTTTGAGGACTCTACTTAGAACACCGCGCATAGGAGATAATATCCTATACAGAGTGGGCGAGCATGATGTATACTTTATACCTGTTTATACTGCTGGAGCTGGAGGTGTTGTTACTGAGTTGGGAATTGTTGCTTGTGTGGGCGCTCGATTTACTGGAGAATATATTGTTGGTCTTGGTGATACGGCAGAAGAGGCTTATAGAGAATATTTGACGGCAGTAGGCAGGATTGAGTTGCCTATACCTGAAGTTCCTACGGAGCCAAAGGAGGATGTTGAAGACCGATTTGCAAATGTTCTAAATATCTTTGAAAAAGCAAATGTTACACTAATGACTCCTGAAGCTTTGAATCCCACGGTTTCCTATAATGAAGGGATGACAGATTATGTGTCAATTGATCAATGGAATCAGACCAGACAACTAGTCGAAGATTTTATCTCTGATTGGGCTATTGAGACAGACAAAATTTTTATGTGGCAAGAAGGATCTAATATCAACTTCGGAGCACTCTTAAACATCAATGGAATAACCGAACTCCACTACGTAACCGTCAATCTCGAAGTTGAAGAAAACCCTGAGGAGTAAAAATGAGTCTCTATAAAAAACGACGTGGACGTGAAATCGGTGATGCGATCAATATTATCACGATTTTCATTGGAGTCATTGTTGTTGGGGTAATACTTACTCTATTAGTTAGATTTCAAAGAGGATTGCTTGGCATAGTTCTCGGCGGCTTGGCTGTAGCACTTGTAATCTATTGGATTCTAGAAATAAGGAAGACAATGAAAACAGAATTTAAAGTAAGAGAAATAGATGCAAGAGAATGGGCACCTGATATAATAGAAAACAAGGAGGAAATCGTAGTTGTCGGCAAAGTGCCAGGTCCAAGAGAGAAAATAAAAGTTCTTTTAGAAGAAAATTTCCTAGAAGTTAAAGGCGGCCTCGGCTTCCGTAAAGTCGTAAAATTACCATCCAAAATAGTGAGCTTCAATACTTCATACAATAATGGAGTACTTGAAGTAAGATTAAAGAAATAATCGAAATTTTCAACAATAACCTCTTTACCGATCTAGGAATGCAGATTCTTTGAAAAAGACTACAGACTCAAGAAAATTATCAATAATTGTCTTGGTCACCTGCCCAGATAAAGAAAGTGCAAATAAAATTGCCTCCTCGCTTATAGAAAAAAAACTGGCTGCATGTGTAAATACAATTAACAATGTTGAAAGCATATTCAGATGGAAAGGAAAGATCGAAAAATCTTCTGAGAACCTCTTAATTATAAAATCAAAGAAGCGACTTCTCAAGAAATTGATTGCGGATGTGCAGCAAAATCATCCCTACCAACTACCAGAAATTCTTGCTCTGCCAATCATTGGAGGATCTAAAGCATATATCGACTGGCTGAACGATGAGACTCAAAACATGATTTAAAATATTGTTCCAGTGACCAAATTTGATTGTCTTTAGGAAGACAGATCTTCAAATAATCGCTCAACATTCAAGAGATTTGTTTCCAACCGAATCATGTGGCATAATTCTGGGAAAGAAACAAGACAATATCAAGATAGTTACAAAAATATTTCCGACAAAAAATATTTTAAAATCTCGCACAAAATATCAAATCAATCCTCGGGAACAATTAAATATCTATATGAAAGCCGATGAAATATCACTCGAGGTCCTGGGTTATTATCATAGTCACCCATTTGGAGATACAAAACCATCAGAAACAGATATCAAAGAAGCGAATCAGCCTTGTTGTTCTTATGTTATCTACTCAAATGAGCAGGATGAGTTCAAGTCATTTCATTGGAATGGATCTTCATTCCTTGATGAAGAACTTAGGATATCCAATTAATATATTCCTCATAAAAAGATTCAGTTAACAAATTTGGATTCATATGTCATTGACCACTATGTTCATGATGAATTATACCAACATTTAAGAATGAGGCACAGGTCTTTCTCTAGCCGATTCAATACTAGAGAAGGCCACTCATATTGGATACTTTAAAGAAGGTTGAGGTTGGAAAACTTCAAACTCCACCCATTACAGTCCCATCAACTCATACCATCTCAAAAATTGTTGGCATCTTAAAAGACAAAAATTGTTATGAAGTATTTATTCCTGGAAAAGATAAAGTTGGAATAGTAACAATTAGAGACATTCTTACAGTCTCCCATCCTACAACCACAAAGGCCTCTAGTATTATGAAATATCCTACTAGCCTTTCACCAACTACTTCTCTAGGTGAAGCTGCAAGAATCTTGACTGATTATCGACTCAGGGCACTACCAATAATGGAAGGAGGAGAACTCACAGGTGCGTTGACAGCAAGAAAAATTCTTGAATTCTTATTAGAAAAAGGTTCTTTGAATCTCCAAGTAAAGTCGCTCACGACAGGTAAGTTGACAACAATATCTAAGAACGATACAGTAGCGAAGGCTAGAAATCTAATGGTAGATAAGAAAATTGATCATCTACCAGTGATTTCTGATAATAAAATTGCTGGCATCGTGACTTCTAATGAGATAGTATTCAGAATAATACCAAGAGAAAGGATTGGTATTGCGATGACAAGTACGCGCGGCGCTCAAAAAAACTTTGGATACCAAGCAAGTTCAATCATGGAGACCCCATTGACATGCCAAGCTAGAGATAAAGCATCAGAAGCATTAGCAAACATGCTCCGAGCAGGCAAGACTTACAATTTAGTTACAGTCCTGGGAATGGTTCAAAGTATTGTAACTCCAAGAGATTACATTAATCTTGTCGCCGAGCCCCAACCCATAGTGGAAATCCCGGTCTACATAATAGGATTGCCAGAAGATCCATTCGAGGCTGAAGTTGCTAAGTCAAAATTCTTGAACTCAATTGGAACATTAAAAAGAGCTTTTCCAGAAATAGAGGAAGCACGTTCGGTTATAAAAATCTCAGAGTCAGTTAAGGGAAAAGAAAGAAGAAGATATGAAGTAGACATCGCAATGACAACACACAAGGGAGTCATCAACTACTCTCACTCTGGATGGGACTTACCGAGTATTTACGATGAGTTGGCTACGAGGATCAAACGCTTAATGACACAGCGTCGAGGAACCGCAAAAAGATATTTGAGAAAAGGACAAAAGACAAAAAGAAAACGGTAATTCTTCTAATTAAAAAAAATAGTGATGTGGATCATCCTTGGCAGATATTCAAGGAGTCTGCTTTGAATTGGACATATACCTTTTTCCCTTTATTTATACACAAATCTTTAAAAGAACTCAATGTTAATTCTGACTCAATTAGAAAGCCTACATCCACCGAAACCTTTGCACTAGACTTCATCTGAACAATGCCAGATACCTTTCCTGTCAGATTGTTACAGACGCATCCACACCATTTCGGATTTCTAATTAATGATTCATTTGATAGGATGATATCTTCTGGTTTGATTGTAAGAATAATTTTTTCTCCATCTCCTTTTCCAATCACTGGCGCTAAGATTTCTATGTTACCTATTTTGACTTTAGCGGGACTTGACGCAGCTTGAACTATTGTTCCATCATATACGTTTAGTCCGAGGAAGTTGGCCACATATTTGGAGTTTGGCTTCTCTAATATCTCGTCACGGTTACCTATCTGTTCTACGACACCTTCACCCATCACAGCTATCCTGTCAGAGATTGTGCATGCCTCAGCTAAATCATGTGTTACATATATTGACGTTACTTCGAGAGGTTCTAAAAGATTCTTAAAATCGGTTCTTATACTCTCTCGAGTTTTCGGATCTAATGCGGACAGAGGTTCATCAAGAAGCAGAAGTGTAGGATCAATTGCTAAAGCTCTGGCCAAGGCTACGCGCTGCTGCTGACCTCCACTAAGCTCATGCGGATAACATTGGGTACAATCTTTCAATCCTATAAAGTCTAGAAGTGAATTGATTTTTTTCTTAATCTCATGTCTTGGCAGATGTTTAGCTTTCAATCCGTATGATATATTTTCATCAACTCGCATGTGAGGGAATAATGAATAATTTTGAAAGACATAACCTATCCCTCTATCTGAGGGACTAACATGGATTCTTTTACTTCCCTTTTTTCCATCAACAAGAATTTTGTTAATGTAAATTTCTCCCTCATCGGGTGAACACAAACCAGATATTATGTTCAGCATAGTAGTCTTGCCACAGCCGCTTGGTCCAACTATTGATAGAAGCTCATTCGTTTGAACTTGTAAAGTGACATTTCTAAGAACTTCTTTATCTGAAAATCGTTTTTTTATTGTTTTAAGTTCTATCATAGTCTTGCCCCGTATCGTTTTCGGCCAAGTATTTTGAACAGTGCGAGAACTCCAAATGATACTACTATAAGGATTGCTGATAGGACATTTGATGCCATAGGATCTTCAGCCATTAACATGTAAATGGCTAACGGCATAGTTTGTGTTACACCTGGAAGATTACCTGCAAACATTAATGTTGCACCAAATTCCCCCATCGATCTGGCCCATGTCATTATGGTACCAGCTAAAAGTCCGTGTGAAGAGAGAGGAAGAGTTATTGTAAGAAAAACTCTTAATCTTGAAGGGTTCAATATTTTTGCGCTATTAACTAAATTCCTGTCAACGTTCTCAAATGCTGCCTTAGCTGATCGTATTAGAAAGGGTGAAGCAACAAAGATTTGAGCCAAGACGACAGCGAGGGTACTGCCTGGTAGAATTATTCCAAATTCTTTGAGTGTAGGTCCGATTATTCCTCTTGGGGCAAAAGCTAGCAGTAAAGCTACTCCCGCAACTGCTGGTGGAAGGACTATTGGGATATCAAGTACAGTATCAATAATTGATCTACCATGAAATCTCCTAGTTGCAAGTAAATATGCAGTGGGTATACCAAAGATAAAGGAAGTGAGAGTAGCAAAGGATGAAGTTACTATGCTTACAGTTAAAGCGCTTAAAACCTGCGGGTTTCTTAATTGAGGCATCAACATATCCAAATCTAGATTCAAGAAGACCGCAGCAATTGGAAATGAGATGAATGCAATGAAAAAAAGACATGCGAATGCTAATAATATTATAATTAATCTATCAGAAACCCGCTCGAGACCCATTACGAATAACCCTCCATTCTTGTAGCGAACTCCTTGCACTCATCGGATAGAATAAATTCAACAAATTTGACTGCTAATAGTGCACGCCAGAGTCTAGTCTCAAAGAATATATAATGCTTATCTTAGCTACATAAGTAAACTAACATATTTACTTTATAATAGCGTAGCGAGTGCTATACTAACATCTCCCTTGAATTCTAATCAAATATTGTTACTATGATGTTCGTAGCCGCGTGGCTCAATATCACGGTATTTATTTTTAAATTTTAGAATAATTTTTCCAGAATTTTCTGTTACGTGTCCTATTGGTATTAATGTACGAATCTTTTTCTTTGATTTTTCGTATAGGGCGGGTTTCTGAGTAATGACTAATTCATATTCCTCCCCACCATAAAACGCAAGCTCAATCGGATCGAGATTATTCTCCATCGCAAATTCTCTTACTTCTCGATGGATTGGAATCTTGTTTATTTGAAAACCTACATTACTTGATTTTGAAAGCTCGTATAGACTCCAAGCAAGACCATCACTTGAATCTATTGATGAATTTATGAGATGATTTTTTGCCAAAGTTAATCCCTCAGATAATCTTGCCTTTGGCATGAATACAGCTTTAATGGCCTTCTCTTTTAATTTTTTAGAGATTTCCATATTTTTCTTTATTATCTTCAAACCAAGCGCCGGCAATCCAAACGCTCCGGTAACCATTACTATATCGCCCACTTTTGCAGTGTCACGCCTAATGAGTTCCCTCTCTTTGCAGATGCCAAAAGCAGATACATCAATTGTTAAATCTGTAGATTCGTTTGTGTCTCCACCTATTACATGTGTAGCGTATTCTCTAGCTGCTGCATTTATCCCCCCACCAATTTGTCTAACATAATTTTCACTTATCTTTCCAGGCATTCCCAAAGAAATCAATATGCCCATAGGTTGGACACCTTTGGCAGCAAGATCACTTATGACGGAAACTACTGCCTTTCTAGATGTCTGCCAAGGATTCATGCCTTTAGGAATATCTGTCTTCGCAACAAGCATATCACATTTCATAACGGCTAATTGGCCTCTTCCAATACGAATTGCAGCAACATCGTCTCCAAAAGGCAATGGATTATTTTTCATCTTATCTTGAAGATTAACTATGATGTCGATGATTTTTCTCTCAGTCAGCTTATTTTTCTTTAACATAGTTAATCGTTGACCATTAAGACATTAGATATAATATCTCTGAAACTTTTACTCTAAAAAATGCTTATGAGCATGACTATTAAGAGATCGGTAAGCCCCGGCACTTTTCTGCCCCGGTTCCTAAAGGTTGATCAAGGCGGGAAAGCTCAGCTCGGTAGAGCGACGGCTTCGTAAGCCGTAAGTCCTGGGATCAAAGCCCAGCCGGGGCTCCATGATTCAAGTTAGATTTCTATTCTTATTATACATAATTCTTTCAGAGTTTGACAAATGTCTTAGTAATGCTTATTCAAGAGAAATCAATTGCAAATTTATTGGACAACATGCTCATTGCTCTTACATTCCCTTGGGCTAAGTCGAGAAACTATAGTCTGAGTGCTTTAATAGGGTCAATTGAAATCGATTCTGAACTAACAGATATTGAAATAATAATTGTTAACGGTAGTTTAAAGACATCAATCGAACGGATCTCTAAAAAATTTGATAAGATAATAATTTGCATTTCGTTTATGACCCCTGATCTCAAACATATTAGAAATGAAATAGACAGTCTTAGTTCCCTTCAGAATCCAATCCGGAAAAAACTTATTCTAATAGCTGGCGGACCACATCCAACAGGTGATCCTTTAGGAACTCTGAAGATGGGTTTTGATATAATCGTAATTGGAGAAGGAGAAAAAACACTAAGGAAAATAATTTCCAAAATAAAAAATAATGATTCTATAGAAGATTTGAAAGGTTTAGCCTATCAGAAAAATCATCAAACATTCATAAAAAAATCCAATGACTGGATCAACCTTGACGACTTTCCAGCTTTTGCACCTTTGCATCGTCTATTTTCCCCAATTGAAATATCTCGCGGATGCCCTTTCGTTTGCAATTTTTGTCAGACGCCTAGAATTCATGGTGGTTCAATGCGTCATAGAAGCATTTCTAACATCTGTCGACACTTGAGATATGCATCTAAGATAGGAAAGAAGAATACATGGTTCATTTCTTCCAATGCCTTTGCATATGGTTCATTTGATGGTAAAAAAACTAATGAAACAGCAATAGAAGATCTGCTGAGATCAATAAGAAAAATCCCGAGTATGGAAAAAATATTTTTTGGTACTTTTCCATCTGAAGTACGACCCGAATTTGTTACAGATGACCTTGTTTCACTGATTATCGAATACTGTACCAATAGAACTCTCTCGATAGGCGCTCAATCAGGAAGTGATCGAATTTTGGAATTCATTCATAGAGAACATACTGTGGAAGAGATAATGAATTCCATTGAAATTGTAAAAAAATATGGGATAATTCCATATGTCGATATTATTTTTGGTCTGCCATCAGAGAATGATGAAGACAGAGCGAGGACAAGGGAATTAATGAAATTTGTGATTGATAAAGGGGGAATAATCCATTCTCATGTTTTCATTCCGCTACCAGGAACACCATTTCAGAGATTCCCTCCAGGAAGAATTACCATCGAAGATAGGAATTATATCCAAAAACTAACCGCAACGGGAAAAGCGAATGGTTCATGGCAGCATCAGATGAGAATTGGTGAAGAAATTGATTCAGTGTTTCAGAAAAAGCGCGCGCTAAGAAGAAAATCTTCTGATGATTCAAACATATTCAGATTGATGTAGAGAATTTGTTTAGGCTTTTCTTTCAACTTTTATTTTGCATTTAGTCGCTACTGCGGCAATAGCTCCTAATGCAGCAAGCCAAGGCGCAATGGATACACCAACAATGCCAACTGTTGCCGGTATTTCTAGAAGAGTTTTTCCCTCCTCATTCTCGACAATTAATTTAGTGACATTCCCTTCATGAAGTATTTCTTTAGTCTTCTGAATTAGTTCTTCTGACTTGACATCAAATTCTTCTACAATTGTTTTAGCGGTGTTTTTACCGCAGTTTGGATAGTATTTTGCAGTTTCAGATATCTCGGTACTACATCCATTACATGTTACCAATATGCTCACGTTTCATCAATTTTATTTTCATATTAATCAATTGAAAATAGAAACATTGCACGATTGTTTCCAGAGATGATATTTAACAAGTACAAATTGAAATAATTTCAGCGTTATTCTACTATACCTGTAAAACATCAAATCATTCCAGAATTTTTGATTTATACAGGCACAATTAATTAGTATAATACAACTTACTAAATAAATGAGTGTACTGTACTAGATGATTTAAATACAGTTTACTTGAGATATCATTAAAAGATCAAAGTAACAATAAGTTCAGTGCGGAGGATCAAAAAATCTACTCTAATCAATATAATTATGGCCAACAAGGATATGGTGGCTATCCTTCAAGCTACGGATATGGATCCCAAGGAGCATATCCAAGCTCTGGCTATGGTTATCAACCCCAATATCCACAATATTCACAATATTCACAATCGCAATACTACCAGCCACAATATTCACAACCATATACTCAGCAGTCTCAACATTATCAGCCACAATATCGAAGGGAAGTTCATCCTCCACAACAACCATTTCCAGGACAATACGGTCCCCCAACACAACCATATCCAGGACAATATGGCCCTCCAAGACCACCATATCCACCATACGGATTTTTCGGTCGAGCGGGTGCAATAACGGCAGCCGCCATTATATTACTCATCTTAGGAATAGTTGGCATTGGAGGCGGTATCACACTAATTGTAGCAAGTGCATTCCTGCCTTCGTTTGGTGGAATACCTATTATTGGAGATATTATACTAATCAACCAGTGGGTTCTTGGTGGATTAGGTGCAATTTATCTTGGACTCGGGGTCTTGACCTTGCCAGCATTCTACCTACTTTGGAAGAATAAAAGATCTGGAGGAATTATGGGTATAGTCCTAGCAGCAATAATATTAGCAGGATTTGCGATAACGCCCTTCTTCCCTGTGCTCTGGTACGGGGGAATTTTCGGAGTTGCACTCGCAGTCATAGTAATCATATTGATACCAATCCGATGGAACTCTTTGAGACATAATAATTACCCACGACCGCCCTATTATTGATTGCAGAGATAAAACATTCCTTTACATACTAATCTATTCTGGTCTTTTGATCTTTCTGATAAGCCAGATCATTTTCTCTGCAAAATTTTTCACCGTCTGCAAACCTTCATCATCATTAATTACTTCATTTTTTTCTCTTCCGAATGCTATATTCCAGTATGTTGATCCTGGAACAATCATCCCCTGATGCAGGAAGAAGAATAGCAACTGAGCAAGGGTAAAATTATGTCCTGCTCTCCTTGCGACAACGATGGCTCCTCCAACCTTGTCTTCGAAAACTCTACCTTTTGCAATCGATAAATATCCAGCCCTATCGATAAGGGCTTTAATTTGGGGCGTCGCGGATCCAAAATATACGGGTGAAGACAAAATGATCCCATCAGCATTAGTCATCTTGTCGAAGATCGATTTGAGGTCGTCTTCTATCCAACAATCTCCAGTTTTCCTACATGATAAGCATGCGTCACATGGCTTGATCTCTTTATCTGATAATCTTACTAGCTCTGTTTGAACACCGTCCTTCTCCATAGCTTTCAAAGTTTCCGCTACAAGATACTCAGTATTTCCGCCTATTCTCGGGCTTCCTACAATGCCTAATATCTTGATCAAGTCACATAGATCCTTTTTTCATAATTAGTTTATTGAAGGCCGCTCGTTTTTATTTCAAGATTTCTATCATTTTCTTTGGAAGTCTAGTTGCTTTACATTTCTTTTTAATTACGCACACAGACGTGCTATATCCTGATGCGAGAATTTTTTTACTAGACTCATCTTTCACTTTAAAAACAAACTTAATAGTTTTCTCTTTTATCTGGTCAATTTTGGTTTGGAGGACTATTTGGTCATCAAATTTTATTGGGGCATGAAATCGGGCGTATACCTCTCCAACTACTAAAGATAATTTCTGTGGGCTTCCTTCAATATTGATATATCCATTATTCATGAAAGTGATTCTGTTTGATCTCAATAGTTCTATTCTTCCGAAGCTGAACCATTCAAATATTCTTGGATGAAAGATGTTTCCTGAAAAATCTGTATCTCCTGCTTTAACACGTATTCTAAGGTGTTTACTTTTCATTAGAATGATCAGCACAGAATGTTTGCTTGACTAATTGTGTCTTTTATTAGTCTATTAATATTTTTTTCATTATAGATAACACTCTTGCAGAATATTGAAAAGTAAGCCGTTGATCTAAGAACCCTCCATATGAGATGATTTTAATGGGTGGAATTGCCGGAATAGCAGAATCGGGGATGCGTAATGAAGTCAATCGAATGTTAGACAAGATTGCTCATCGAGGACATGCTGCTCGTAAAGTCGTAGAGTTTGATAATGCAACACTCGGAGCCGTATATACAGAAGTTCAGAAAGAACAAATTGATAGTTTAGAGAAGGATAAGACAGCTTCTGATTTTGTTGCGGATGGCCATTATGCTTATGCTAAGATCTTAAATGATGGATTATTTCTTGAGCGCGATCAGTTAGGAGTTTCACCACTATATTATGGGCACACCGAGAATGAAGCATTATGCTTTGCTTCAGAAGTAAAAGCGTTGATCGAGTTCACAAATGATATACATGAATTTCCTCCTGGCCACCGCTATATTAGTAATAAAACTGAAAGTTACTATAAATTAGAAAAGAAGAAGCCTCTTGATGTGGATCCCGATAATATAGCTAGTGAACTGTATAAACGGTTAGAAATTTCAGTATCTGGATTTGTTGTTGGACATGATCCAATAGGTGTATGGCTTTCAGGCGGACTTGACTCCAGTACCATGACTTCTTTCGCTCGGCCACTTGTACGCAAATTACATACTTTTTCTGCTGGTTTTCCTGATGCTCCTGATTTAGTACATGCGCGAATAATGGCTGAACACATTGAATCTGATCATCATGAAACTATTGTCAATTTAGATGATCTCCTTTCTGCCCTCCCAGACGTAATTTATCACCTTGAATCGTTTGATGCGCTGCTTGTTAGATCAAGTATCGCAAATTTTCTTGTATCTCAAGATGCTGCAAGACATGTTGCAGCCGTGTTGTCGGGGGAGGGAGGTGACGAACTCTTCGCCGGCTACACATACCTTAAATCTCTAGACCTAGCAGAATTAGATAACGAACTCATAGATATTACTGGTAGACTTCATAATACAGCGCTGCAAAGAGTAGACCGTAGCGCATCCGCTCATGGAACGGTTGCTCACGTTGGATTTTTGGATCCCAAGGTAGTGGATTATGCTCTTCAAATTCCTGCCAAATATAAGATATCCAAAAATGTTGAGGAGTGGATTTTACGTAAAGCCATGACCGAAAAACTTCCAAAACAAATATTGAATAGAAAAAAAGCAAAATTCTGGTTTGGATCTGGAATAGAAACTTGCCTACACCAATATGCTGAAGCGCAAATAGATAATGATGAATTTGAGCGTTTTCGAAAACTACCTTCTGGATTGATACTTCACACTAAAGAGGAATTTATGTATTATCGTATCTTTAGAAAATATTTCAAAGATATAAATAATCTTTCATGGATGGGACGTACCAAAGGCGCACCCAAGCAATAGGAGAGCAGTATAGTACCTCCTTAAGTTAAGAAAAATGATCATTAGATCAATTATAAATATGCACAGATATTTGCTATGTTGAGACTATTCTATTCCATAACTGGTAATTCTTCTGCCTTCCATTGCACTATTCCACCCGACATATCATAGACCTCTCGAAAACCTAGGTGTCTCATCATATCCATTGTTACACTACTACGAATATCCGCTAAACAATAGACGAGATACTTTTTGTCTCTATCAAGCTTGCCAATTTCATCGCGGAAACTTTTGGTATAATTAGTGCGTTCATCCATGTAGTAATCTAGGTTAATTGCGTTTTCTATATGACCTTCCGCAAACTCTTCTGGAGTACGAACATCTAAAATTACAAAGTTGAAATTGTTTTTATTTTTCTTAATTAGAGTGAATGCTTCTTGTGGTGTAACTACTGAATGCCCCAAATCTTCACGTGTGAGTTCTTTTTCAGGGCTTGACGTCGTTTCTTGAGTAACTGTTGGCTCGGTAGTCTTTTCTTCAGGAGTTGTTTGGGGTTGTGTAATTTGTTCTTGTGTTATTAATCCAGTTCCTAACCAGACTACTATTCCCACTATTACCAAGACAACAGTGAGTGTACCAATTTTTTTCATATTTATTGTTGCCATGAATCATTTCACACCTTGAACATGATACTTCCTAACGTGAACAATAGAACACTTCTTTTCCATTAGTGTCCCACATTTGCTCCTCTGTCCATACAATATGAGCTTGCTCACTTGAAGCGGCGATAGCTTGATCATATTGCCATTGATATTCGCTTAGTTTTATCGGTGTTTCCCAATTAGTAGCGGAAAGATCACCGCTTGTATAGTACAAATCCATTCCCATATATTCTGCATTTCTCAGATCTTGCCAAACTAAGTGGACTGTTTTATCGGCTACAGCTATCCTTGGATAATTCTGTATCTTACTGTCGGTAGTTATCCTAGTATCATTTGACCAAGTTTTTCCATAGTCTGTACTGGCGATAAGCCAAATATCAATCCATGAATCAAAAAAGGCTCTGAAATCCGACCAAGTAATATAGACACGATCTTCAATTGCTGCAACGTCTGGATATTGTTGCCAAGCACCTTCCGTTGGTAATCTATTCTCTGTTAACCATGTCTTTCCACCATCTACACTTCTAACATAGTATACTATGATTCCCTTAGACCCTCCAGGTGGGTAATGCCATTCTCTATGATCCTCATAGACAACATAGACATAATCACCATAGGCTGCAATCGACTGTCTCCATTGGATAGATGGGTTTGAGGTAAGTCTCTGCTCTGAATCCCAACTTAATCCAGCATCAACACTTCGTCTGTAATAGATGTCATAATTTGTTGAAGCCATATTTCGTTCATCCAGCCAAGCTAGATGCACATATTCGTCGTATGCAGCTATACGAGGATCCCATTGATTTGCATTGAATGTTAGTTGTTCTTCAGATTCCCAACTGTTTCCGCCATCTTTGCTGTGTTTTATGTAAATGTCGCTTCCAGTTTTATCGAAGTTACGTTTGTCTTCCCAGACAACATATACATTATCTCCATATGCTGAGATATCCGGATTTTGTTGGTTTGCAAGATTATTTGTTATCACTATAGGGGAAACCCAAGTATTTCCTCCGTCAGTGCTTCGCCTGTATAAAATGTTAGATCCTTGACTGTTGTCTTCCCACACAACATGTACTACGTCTCCAATCACTGCAACCCTTGGTCTAGATTGATTGTAAATATTTTCACTTAGATTCTTACTTTCACACTGCGCCTCTGCTTGACTTAAAAATGTGGGTGATAATATTACTAATAATAAAATAAATGCTAAACTGAATTGCAGGAATTTCATATGTATCTTTTCACACAGTTACTATTATTCTTTTTATCCATATTGAGTTTGAATATGAAAAAATTGGTCATATCTTGTATTTCTCATAATTTAGACAGAATTTTGCATCTTTAATCTTGTAGGCACTATAAGCTTCCTGAATTATGTTAAATGCTTCTTTGGAATTCTTAGCTAGAAAAAGTAATTCAACGTCTTCTTTATTTAACAATTCATTTTTGAGCGGCCATTTCTTAACCCAATTTATTAAATCAATCCACATTTCTCCCAGTAAAATGATTGGTACATTACAAATTTGCTTGACTTGCATGAGTTGCCATGTGTATAAGAACTCCAACAATGTTCCCACTCCTCCTGGAGCAACTACAACAGCATTGGAGAGACGCATAAAATTGTCTAGTCTATTTGAGAACTTATCAAATTCTTTCTTTATATCCAGATGGGCAGCTACTTCTTGCTCAAAAGGGAGATTAATTCTTAATCCAACTGAGTGAGCTTTATCATTGTTCCTGCCCACGTGATGCCCCTCGCTTGCAGCATTCATTAGACCGGGCCCCCCTCCAGTAACTAGATCCATCCCCGCTTCAGAGATCATTTTTGCCAATTCGAATATTGAAGCATATATCGGATCACCCTTTGCGATTCTTGCCGACCCAAAAATTGTTACTCGAAAATGTTTCTCTAAAAATTCCTTGTCAAGATCAATACCCATTGAAAAAACCTTTCAAACTAGTTTACTTAAGCCGAAAACGATTATGATAAAAAACCTTTTTGTTTATAATAAAAATACTTACAAATTTCAATAAAATATTTTCAAAAGTTTCTACATTATCTTAGACTTATTCAATGACTTAGCGATTTCAATATATATCATAATGTAGCATATGATAGGATTTCAATCCAAGGAGACACAGCCTTTGAGCGACGATGCAATAAGATCGATTTTTGAGCCAAATTCAATTGCGGTAGTTGGAGCATCAAGAAATCCAGAGAAAGTTGGGTATTTAATTCTTAAAAATTTACTCGAGAGTGGTTTCAAAGGTAAATTATTTCCCATCAATCCAAAAGTCGATGAGATCCTAAGTTTAAGGACATACCCCTCGCTTGAGGATGTAAGTGAAGATATTGATCTTGCAGTCATTGTTGTGCCAGGAACAATTGTTCCAAATGTGTTAAAGGAATGCGGAAAGAAAGGAATTAGATCTGTCATTGTAATTTCAGGCGGTTTTCGTGAATCTGGAAAAGAAGGAGAAGAATTAGAGAAATTAGTAATTAAAATCATTAATGAAACAGGAATCCGTTTAGTCGGTCCCAACTGTATTGGTGTAGACAATCCCTATATCGGTATGTCAATGTGGGTCGGCGTCAAAAAGAAAGGGCCAATATCGATAGTATCTCAGAGTGGCCTCGTTGGAACCGCTTTCCAATGTTGGGCAGAAAAGGAAAGCATCGGAATTAGCAAATGCATATCATTAGGAAACCAAGTTGATGTTAATGAAATTGACATCTTAAGATATTTCGAAGAAGACCCCCACACAAAAACCATCGCTATGTACCTTGAGGGCATTCAAAATGGAAGAGAATTCATGAAAGTGGCCTCCGACGTATCAAAAAAGAAACCTATAATAGCATTAAAAGGAGGTCGAACCGAGAAAGGCATCAAGGCAGCAAAATCACATACAAGATCGCTCTCCGGAAAAAGTGAGATCTTTGAGGCAGCAATAAATCAATCAGGCATTCTTAGTACAAGTAGTCTCGAAGAGCTCTATATTTATTCAAAAGCATTATCCTTTTTACCTTTACCGAAGGGCCGAAGGGTACTCATCATAACATCATCTGGAGGAGCAGGCATTATGGCTGCCGATACGGTTGATAGGCTTAATTTAGAACTGCCTTCCATTTCAGATGATGTTGAAAAACGTCTGCGTCAAGTGTTGCCTAGCTATTGTGTATTTGACAATCCATTCGATGTGACGACTACCACAGTAGAATCATTTCAGCTGGTGATGGAGGAAAATCTTGAGGATGAAAATATTGATGCGTTTCTACCTATCTTTGCAGATCCTCTCCCACGTGCAGCTGAAGCTGTGAAAACTGTTGCGAAGAAAACTAACAAACCTATTGTAGTTTGCTATGTTGGCGGTGGTAAGGTCGAAGACATTGAAAAAGAAAAGATGCATGAAGCTGGGATTCCTGTTTTTTCAACACCTGAAAAAGCTGTCACAGCTTTGTATGCATTGGTAAGATACAATGAACTTCAAAGCAAGAATGTTTAGCACTCACGTTTTCAAGTTTATTTAAAATATAGGTATTAGACAGAGTAACTCTTCTAATTATAAAATCTAGGATTTGGAATCTATGACAAAGCCTCTCTATTTGGATGACGCATATCTTAAGGAATGTGAAGCAACTGTATCCACTGTAAATGATTCAAAATACATCATATTAGACGAAACTATATTTTATCCAAAAGGTGGAGGTCAATCCAATGATATTGGTACTATAACAAAGGGGAACGATATTTTCAATGTCGTGTATGTAGTAAAGTTCTCAGGAGAGACTTCCCATGAAATCGATAGACCGGGTCTAAAGGTCGGAGATAGAATTCAATGTAAACTTGATTGGGAAAGACGATACAAGTTGATGCGAAGTCACACAGCTGCCCATACCTTAATAGCAATATTATGTAACAAAACAAAAGCCCTCGTAACGGGAAATGATCTCACAACTGAGAAGACCAGATTTGATTTTAACATAGAAAATTTTGATAGAGATATCTTCATGAGTTGTATCGATGAAGCGAACGATCTTTTCAAAAAAAATATACCTGTGAAGACTTACGAATTACTACGAGAAGAAGCTCTAAAAATTCCTGGAGTAATCAAAATGGCTGAAGCACTTCCACCTCAAATATCAAAATTGCGAATTGTAGAAATAGAAGGATTCGACAGACAAGCTGATGGCGGAACACATGTAAAAAATCTGAATGAAGTAGGTCAAATAGAATTCATGAAAGCTGAAAATAAAGGAAAGAATAACAGGCGAGTATACTACAGAATCGTTCTATAACGTGCGCTCCAGTCCTAAGCATTAGACTGTTAATGTTAGAGCTCCTGTGGGACATTGAGAAACACATGCTTCACAAGTTACACAGTTTCCGGGATATTTATTTAACATCTTTTTGTGTTCCTCCACCATTTCAAATACTCCTTTGGGACAGATGTCATAACACATGCCACATTTAGTACATTTAGATTGGTCAAGAACTATCGTGCTATTTACTATCTTTGATCTACCGCCGAACTTTATGTTTCCAAGTTTCTGAATTCCTATCTTGACTAATATTGGGTCAAATTGGCTTTTTTGTAATGGAGTTGCTCCATCAAAATCAATTCCTATTATTAGGATTAAACCCATGGCTATGAATAGAAGATTCTGGATATACTTGGTTTGGTTGATAGCTAGAAAGTTGAAGGAGATAACTCCGATTACTATTAGAATTTCCAAAAACAGTATTTTCCGCCATCCTGATTTTCCAGGAATGAATGGTTGCAGACCATACATTAGGAATATCAAACCCCAGCCTAACAGAATGACCTCAGCAAACCAATCCTTCGAGAAAAATTCTATGATTATTAAAACAAAGATTAGGAAAGTCGTGGATATACCAAGGCCGACGTCAATTCGATCAATAAAAGGCCATCTTACTCTGCGCATTTTGTCCGTTTTCTTGAGTCCATCGTTCACATATTCTGGTATATCCTGTGCATATACAGGACCGAACTTGCAATCCCATCCTGTTTCTTTCTTTACAAGTTTAACATCAATTCCAGCAGCTGAAAGCTGAGGTAATATTAAAATTCGATGTTCAACTTTCTCATCGATATTAGAAGTCTTGACTACTGGGATTATAGAATGAGCTGTAAAATTGGATCCTCTTGCAGCGCACCAAACATTGATACCATTTGTTGGCACTACTAGCAGATAACAATCCTGATTTTTGAGATATTGAGTTAATCTCTTTACTGTGAGATCAAAATTAGCTGTGACGAAGACTGGACTATTTTTATTTGGATTTCCAAAAATTCTTACTCCGGGTTCTACAGAAAGTGGCATTAGACGAAAAAAGGTTCCAAAAAATGTTCTTAAAATCTCTTTGAACTTCAATCTGATTACTCCTTTTGGCCAACAAATAATGCGAATGAATCGATGAAGCTTCTCCGTTCACAAATAATTTTGAACCCTGCATTCGTCATTGGGCCTTTGATGTCTTCTAATGTTTTAGTTGAAGTCTGAGTGAGAAGATAGGTTATTAGTGCTAAGGGAATTCGTATTGATGAGTGTACTATATGTTTCCATGATGATCGAGGTTTTACCTCATCCGCAATTATGATTAATCCATTAGGTCTTAGTATTCGATAGGCTTGACTTAATACATATTTTTGTTCATCAGCGTATAACTCACTAAAAACTAATGTACTGACAATTCTATCGAATGTATTGTCATTGAATGCTTTTTCCATTTCGATGGCACCCATTTCTTCAAGTTGAATTTTTTCAATCAAATTGTGTTCCCGAACTTTTCGTTCTGCTATTGCTAACATTTGACTTGATTTATCGAATGCAACTACTGATGCTCCTTTCTTAGCACAGGATATTGCCAAGGTTCCAGTGCCACAGCCAATTTCTAGGACTTTATTACTTTCATGAACATATTCTTCAACGATCTCTTGCTGCATTCTCCTGTCTTGTCCGAAAGATATCAAATTTATTCCCATATCGTACCGTTGGGGTGCCGATTCTAGGATTTTCATAAAAACGTAGCTTGCCATCTACTAGCTCCATTTAGAATTAAATGCTGAACATTAATGAAAGAATTGGTATAACAAAAGTAAGCGCGCGCTAATAGATGAAACAGGTGTTAGAATACATTTCATACTTTTTGGAGACGATGCCCGACATACTCCTGGCGGCACTTACATGACGATCTGTGGCGGTCTCAAAGATTCAGATGGAAAATATTGGAAATCGTCTATTAGAGTTTGGAGATTTAAGGCTGTTTAGTACACTATCGTTTCCATTTCTTTTTTTGTTTTATGATCAATTATTTTTTCGCTATTTTCCATAAGACCATACCAATTAGAACTGTCAAGAATATCAATGAGGGAGAAAGAAGAATTGCTTGTATTGACACACTTGAGATTGCAGCTTCCACTGCGTAACTCAACCAGTACATATGCATAAGTAATATTCCAAGGAAGCTTCCAATAGCGATTTCTGAGAGAACAATTTTTTTCGCCGCCCATCCGAATATTTCAAGGAGAATAATTGTCGCTATTATGAAGAATAGAATTCTTGTCACCAGTTCTAGTGTTTGATTGAAATAGAGATATGGTAACGACATGTCAATGAACAATGTTAAACCTGCGAATGCGATTATACTGGCGAAGGTATAGTTAAGATCAAACGTTATTTTACTGGATCCTTTATCTGGAATTTGCCCTCTCAACAGCCATACAATGAAGAGAATTAATAGAGCATATGCAGAAAGGATTCCTACGAAAAACATTAGTGAGATGTCAAACGAGATTCCATAAAGGAAAAAGATTGTTGGGACTGTTAGAGTTAGTAATGTTGAAACAATTTTGAATAGAACTGCTATAGATAAATTGAGTTCGTATTTAGTTGCGACATAGTATGCAATTAAAGCTACCCAACCAAATTGTATTACTACAAGTGATAGCCTTTCGAGCATTACTAGAAGTGTGAATATTGAGGATGCAATATCTATTGGCAGCAACCCTGCGATGGCTAGAGTGAAAGCTTCTCCTACACCGAATCCTAAGGCGAATGTTAGATATCCATATAGATTCAGGTTTTTGAGTCGTTCATGTCTTTGAAGAAAGAGATAGACGGCTATTACTTCGATTAACTCGACTATGGTAATCGTTAGAAAGTAAGGTATTGTATCAGGATTCGCCAAGAACGGGAAACTATCCCAGAGAACTGTTAGCAAGACCAACTTTGTAGCAAGAGCACATGCCCAGCTTAGCCAACCAATAAGGAAAATACCAAGGTTCGGTCTGAATTTTACTATGGCTACTATGAGTGCTATTAGACCTCCCGCGAACAATGTCAGACTATTTAGAAAATACATAGGAAACACTTGATCAAATGAATTCTTAGACTGATATTAAAGACAAATATGAAGTCTTCCCTTTACATTGTTGTATGTTTATTGTTTCTCTCCACAATTTTGACAGAAATCGGACTGAAGTGGTAGAGAGGTTCCACATTTAGAACAAAAATGGGCTTGAGTGGGTTTAATCTGTTTTTGGTTAGCAGCGACGAAAACAAGGTTAGATGAAGTAAGTTTATTGATCTTTAGAATGTTTTTCAGTGTACTTCCAACTTCTGATGGTGTACCATTTGATTCTATAGATACAATCCTTTGATCTAGAACAATATCTGCTTTCACCGTCACTTTTTCTTGTGTCTGATAGATTTGTTGAAGAAATTGTGAACTGATATTAAGAAGCTCATAAGCTACAGTTTCCTTAAGAATAGTCAAAGTTAATTCTGGATAGAAAGGGGGAGTGGGATATCCTGGTGGAGGATCAGGTATCACAACGATCTGGGTCTTGAATCCTTTCTTTTCGAGTCTACCAGCTAACTCTGTCAGAGAAGGATTTTCTTGAGTTCCAGGATTCTTCCAGATTATCACATCAAATCCAGAATCAATGTATGGTTTTATAAAGTCCAATGGAGAGGACGGAGAATTCATTGTTGAGGCCAAATCTTTCGCCCAGATTTCTTGATCATAGTAACTGTTTAAAGCTTCGGAATCTCGTGAATTGACACTAATTATCTTAGGACATTCTACTTCTTCTAATGGTCATAATATAGATGAGGAATGTTATAACCGATATGAATGCAGACACAAATGCAAATATCCAAATTGGAGAATCGGTTGTGCTAGAAGCCCATCTTGCTTCGATCAGTTTTGGT
>MEZD01000001.1:108356-112927 GCA_001775955.1 Candidatus Bathyarchaeota archaeon RBG_13_38_9
TATAAACTTCATGATTCAAATTCTTACTTTCAAGGTTATCACTCCAACCATCAAATGCTAAAATTCCCAAATCTCCATGAACAGGTTCACCTAGATTTACATCGAGGGTAATTTTGGCGGTACTATTTTCATCGTACCATCCCCCACCGCTTATGTTCCCATATTCTGAGAGTAACGATAACTGATATTGGGTTTGATATCTCACTGTTATTCCTCTGTCTTTTTCAAAATAAATTTTCTTTGAATTATTGTTTATCTTATTATCTATGGACACTAAATTCAATCTCTCTACATCTGAGATCGAAACAATCTCAGGTACATCTATAGTATGATTACCTAATTCTAAGTGTACATGAATTAATCCTGTTTCGTTTGTTTGGAATGTCGTTTCATCAATTTTGATATCGAGTCCTTGTATTTCTGTCATGATGATCAATAGTGGGTTATGTTCAACGTTTATACCCATAGTTTTTGAAATTCCAAGAAGTTGGAAATCCTCATTGTAACCAATTAGAGCCATTATGAGATTTCTAATGGACTGATTTGTTACGGAAATTCCATTTATCGAATATTGGTTTTTAACCAACAAGTTAGTTTGTATAATTTTTTGAAATCTATTACTATCTAGATCGAATATAGTGACCCAAGTAGGGTTTTCTTCAATAGGCGGAGCGGTTAAATTGATTTGGAATATTCTATAGGAACGAATTTTGTTAGGATATAGAACCTGAATGGCCTGTTGATTGTTTGAAGATCCTTTAGTGAAGTCTGATATTTTTTGAATAATATATTCAGTGTTGAGGTTTGAAGCTCTCACTCTTTCAAAGAAATTAATTATTATTGCAACTGGTTTTGAATCGTATGAGCCATCTACTTCAAGTGTAAAAACCTCATGTTCTACGCCAGACATGAGCCTCCATTCTTTTTGGAAGTAATGATCATTCATCCAACCCTCTTCATGAAGATTTTTGTAAAATTTCTCTCCTTGATCCCAGAACCAAGCATCTTCACCGTACATGAGGAGAACACTTCGTCGGACTCTTTCAGAATGTTGTGCACTGGTGTAGAGGTCTATACCTCTAGCAGTTTTATGGCGTTCGACCATTTCCTGCCAGTCTAGCATTGAGCTCATTATTACTCCGGCATCTGGACCTAATTCATAGTCTCTTGGAATAGTTAGCTCATAGGCTAATGCCATTCCTCCAGTCGAGTATCCTACAACAAATACGTATTTGTAACCAAATTCCCTAATCGACTTACAAATTTTTGAAACAAGTCCACTATCAACCGTATATTGTATCTCTCCTTTGCTGAGGGCGAGTATTCCATAGTGATCCGCTAGGTCTTCTATGAATCTCATTGTATTGAGAGATTCTAGACTGTAGGGATTTACAGTCACATAGGTTGGAGTTGTCTTTCCTCCTCCAAGCCATATAATGCAAGAATCAGTTTCTGGATTAGGCCAATGGTACCAATTGTAACCGGCTATTTGTTCAATGGAGGCGGTTCTATGTGGAGTTTCGTTGGCATATGTAAATGCAGGAGCTAAGGTAACAGACAACATAATTATGAGTATGATTTCTGGTTTGATTCTAGTCATTTTTTCTTCTCCTCTTTGCTAAATATCCGAGGATTGCTAAGTCGAAGAGAATGATTATCGTTGATAAGAGGATGAGAATTCTCGGCGTCTCGTCAAGCTGCCAATTTGCTTCAACTGTTTTTGGGGAGGTCATTGCTATTTTAGATATAGAAGTCGTTGCATCTGAGTCTCGGGTCCATTTTATGAATGAATATTTGTCAGGTATTATTTGAATAATACTGGGTACATAGATTAAATCTGGAACTGAGAAAGTCGCAAAGGACCCTGTTGAATACCACCCATTACCCTGCGTACTTCCGAGACTTGAATTGACATTAAGATAGTATTCTTTCTCATATTCAGCGGATAGATTTGTATTGTGTTGAACGTAAGTAAGTCTTGGATTGCTTTTTGAACCATCATTCCATCCAATGAAACTTAGTCTTGTGTTATATGTTAAATTGATTTTTTGGGGAACTTCCACTAGGTATTTTCCCGGCTTCACACGAGTTTTTACTATTCCTAGGTGATCAGTCTCCATCTCTTCATTATCAATTTTAATAACAGTATTCGGAGTAGGCATCAATAATGTGAGTTGAAAAGAGTCTGTCACGTTTATGGAAAATGGTCTACGTAAGGATTCTTTTTGATGAACCCATCCGTTAAGATACCAGTAGCGTAGTAATGCTTCAAATACCAATTGTTTTTCTGAGGATGCCTGAAGAGATAGCATGATGAATTCTGTACCGTTTCCTTCCAGATAGAACATTCTAGGATCCATTGTCTTTTCAAGATTGTAGTCGTAGATTCCTATGTTGCACATAGTTCTTTTTTCACAGGAATAAACCACTGAGAGATTAACCTCGAAATTCTGACCTTGAAGAACCCTTTCAGGAAATAAGATTTCATCTATCTCAATCATTGGTTCAGGTTCGGTTATTATGGCTTGTACTGTTCCTAGAGGTCTAGAAGCTATGAAAAGAAGTAATGGAAACAAGATCACAAGTTTATTTTTCATTAGATCATCTGTCCTTTCTCAGACTTACCATGTTGCAAATATGGATTATGTATTGCAATGTGGATATTCTTGTCTATGAACCAACAATCTTTTACTTGATAGGTTACGTGATATTAGAATATGAAATTGGACTCAAAAATTATTTCCAAGGAAGAATCTACAATAAAAAAAATCAAAATAAAACGGAATCTACCACGCGGAGAATACAGATTCTGTGATATCTTCTCTGGAATTGAAACTTCACCAGCGATGAGACTACTCTTCAAAGATAAAGAATTCTTTGAACTTCAAAATTTGAGGATTGAGATTACTTCCAAGGTATTTTATATGAAGATCCACGATATCGATGAAAAATTATTGATAAACTCCAGATATCTGCGAAGAGGAAGAAAAGAATTCATCTATCTTGACCTTATACATGAATTCACTCACATCAAGCAGCGTCGTGAAGGATTGAATCTTTTTGACGACCGATACAGTTACATCGATCGCCCCACCGAGCTTGTCGCATATGCAAACGCAGTGAATGAAGCACGAAGGTTGGGTCTTTCTGAATTAGAGATCTATGATTATCTTTGGGTAGATTGGATATCTGAGTCTGAACTTCAAACATTGGCTAACCGTTTAGACGTAAAACCCACAACTGAGAAAAAGGTATAATAGAATTATGTTGCTGTGATGTGATTATTTTCCTATATAATTAAGCGCATGTAATCCTCTGCAACAGTTATATCACCATCATAATCTTTTGAAATTCTCCTAACTATTTCATCGATCTTTGTTTCACAAATTGGATAAAGATGGGTCAATACTAGTCTTTTACATCCAGTTTCAGCGGCTATCTTTCCAAGTTTTGAAGCAGTTGTATGGAGACCTATCAGAAGTTCTTCGTTTGGAAATGAACATTCATGTATTAGAAGATCAGTTTCTTTCGCAAGTTTAACTAAGTTTTCATCGGGTATTGTGTCACCAGAGTATGTTACTGATTTCTCTTCACTATCTATTCGGTAGGCTATTCCATCTGCATGATGGACTGGAGTTGTGGAACCAATCCATTCTTTTTCTTCTTTGAATTTGCCTGAGAGGACTTCGTAGAGATTCAGATAGCCACTACATTGAAGAGTTTCTGTGACTTTATTCCAGGGTTTTACATTTTCCAGAAGATCTTGCGTGAATTCTAAAAGTCCTTGTGGACCGTAAACCGTCAATATTTTTTTTGGTTGTATTTTACCAGATTTTGGATCAAATGCTTTTGAGTGTATCAAAGGTAAGTAATCGGCTACATGGTCTATATGGAAATGTGTTATCAGTAAATGGTTTAGTTCATTGATTTTGTATCCTGATCTACATAGCTTGTATAATGTTGCTGGTCCAATATCCATTAGAATATTTTCTGAAATTGTTTTCACGATAATTGAGGAGTAGGATCTTTTTGATGTTGGAGTTATTGATCCTGATCCTAGTATCTGTATTTCCAATGTTTACATCTATCCTCTTTTCTCTTCAAAAAAGATTCACTATGTATAAATTTTGATTATAGATGATGAATTGATCGGTTAAGCACGCGCTCGAATTTGATATAAACTCTGGAGTCATATTGATAATAGGTTTGGGTGCTGTTTTAATGATAGCAGAAGCTTATACATCAGGGTTTGGAATACTAGGGTGAGCAGGTTTGTTCTGTTTGATCATAGGAAGTTTCTTGATAATTTCTTTTACACCCTCTCGATGGCTTATAACACCTGAGTGGTATGGCTATTTTGTTTTTATTGCTTTAGCGGTTACCCTAACACTTGGTGTTTTCACTTTATTCATGGTGTACAAGATTATTCGTACTAAAAGGAAGAAGCCATTCATAAAGGAAGTCGTTGGATCAGAGGTGGAAGCGATTGAAGATATCGAAGATGGGAAGGTAGGTTTCGTAAGATTCAAAGGAGAATATTGGCAGGCTCGTGCAGATGGAAATATCAAAGC
>MEZD01000001.1:112947-137878 GCA_001775955.1 Candidatus Bathyarchaeota archaeon RBG_13_38_9
TAAAGAAAGATGGTCCCAGACTAATAATTAAACCAATAGAGAATGAAAAAAACTGAAAACTTCGCTAGTATTTTTTTTAAAATATACTCATCAGTGATTATCTTCATAAGTTATAAATTATATTTGATCTTTAGGATTCAGATTTTTATTAATAGTTTAGATGGTGATTAGAAATGGTCAGCGCGCGCGACAGATATGAAGAGCAGTATTATCTCAGGGTTGATTGCCGGATTAGTATCAGGCACAGTCTCGTTCATTATCGCTGCATACATATTTGAAGGCATGACCCTTGGAGTATCAATTCCTAACATAGCTGCAACACATATAGTGCTAGGCGTTATCTGGGGAGCAATAATCGGTGTTCTTTACGCAACATTCTATAGATACATTCCTTCTGAAGGTGTTCGAAAAGGTATCGTGTTTGGCTTAATAATTTGGATAATTGATAACGTTCGAACTGGAGTTATTAGTGCAATTCATTGAAATTTTATACCTGCAATTTTCCTATTAAATCCCACAGCTCACGAAGCCAAAGAAGTCTCAACTTTGAGTGGACTCTTCACCAGCCATTTAACCTATGGAAAAGAAGGAATAGTCGGAGTAAAGATCGCCTAGTTAGGACGCGCTACCTCTGAAATGCTTAATTTATCTTATTACAGAACCCATCGAGCGCGCGCTAATTATCTTAAATAGACCATCCATAAGTATTTTACATATAGTTTAACATGAGCCTTGTTTGATGTCTTGAGAGATGACTCTTTTAGTTAGGGATATATTCAAAAATAGAACATTATCGCTAATTGTTAATGAAGAAGAAAAAATCACTGAGATCATTAAGCATTATGCAGAAAAGTCGAGTTTGAGTGGGATATTCGTAGTTGATAAAGAACAAAAGTTGAAAGGCGTTATTATAAGATATGATCTGCTTCAATGGGCAAAATTCAAAATTGGAGCAGACATAGGTAGTGATGTTATTGCTGTTGACGAAATCAATCGGTATGCTTACTCAAGTACTGCTAAAGATATTATGCATAAGTACAGTGCTGAGGCATATGTCAAACCAGAAGATAGCTTGGATTTAGCTCTTGACATAATGCTAAATGAAGACACATTAGCCATTCCAGTAATCGATGAGGAGAAAAAAATTATTGGAGATCTAACATTTTTAGAGGTATTAGATCTAATTATTCAAAAGCAAGATAAACAATCATGATAATAGTATTCATATAGAATAGGAACGTTGCTTTGATCGACACACTCTACTATTAGTGCAAAGTATTATTTTGTATCAATCTAGATACATTATCTACTTCTTATTTTAGCCAAATTTGATGGAGGTGATTGAATGGCAGGTGTTACAAGAGAAATCGATCAATACCTGATCAACTATATCAGCTATGATGATGGTAAGAAGATTATCCCTTACATTCTCTGTTTCAAGAGTCAGAAAAGTGTTGGAAAAATTTCTTTCGGCGAATTAGGTGGAGCGAACAAGAATATGGTAGTTGACGAATATTTGGAGATTCATCATCTAATAAGTAGTTTCAAAGATATTGTTGATATTCTAAGAAACGAGAAACCATTGTATCTAACAGTATTGCCAGATAGACATTTAGGGGCTTTAACAACTACTGATGAACCAATCGGTGAAGAAGAAATCAGTTAAAAAAAGAAACTGGACATATACTGAGCTACCAGATCATCGTGTCCTTTTAAATTGAAGTCAATTTTAATTCAGCTATCTTTAGGCCTTCATTAAATATTTCTTTTGATAATTTTCCTGAAGGAGTTTCTGTTTGAAAAATTCTCTCAGGGATTTCTAAGTTTTTAAGGGAGAATCCTTCACGCTTTTTGAATCTATATTTTTGCTTAAGGATCCTTAATCCAATTGTTTTCAATTGTTCTTCAGTGAATTCTTTTCCTATAGGTTTGAAGGCTTTGGATATTAGTTCAGGTTTGTAGATTCCTCTAGCGAAGAAACAGATAACTAAGCTGGATAGTATTTGTCGCCATGCTTCTTCTTCGATGAGTTTGTCAATAATTTCTGTTGCTGACGGTTTACTATTTTTTGCAAGTGCTTTTTGGTCGATGCTGTATCCTGCACCGTCTAGATGGCTATGTCTGGATCCTATAAGAAAACCTAGATGTGTTGCAGGTCCGGTATGGTATCCCGGCATCTCGTTGCCGCCGAATGCGAGTGCGAACTCTTTTCCACCATATTTTGATGATGCATAGGTCACACCTTTTCCTAGAGTTTTGTAGAATTCGTTGACTTGAGCGGCTATGTAATTTATGGCTTTTGAGTATGATTCTTCGTCATTCCATTTGAGTTTGAGTCCGTTGGTTTCTTTTGTTGTGATTATTTCTTTTTGTTGTGCTTCGGTTGCCCATGCTAATGCTACGCCTGTGCTCATGGCGTCTAATCCTAGGATTTCGACTTCGTCCATTAGTTTGAGGAGGGCTTGGGGTGAGGTTATTCCTAGCATGGATCCTAGAGCGTAGATTAGTTCGTAATCGTATGAGATCATTTCGGTTTTGTAGAAGTAGGGTTCTGATTCGTAGGCTTCTCTGAGCGCTGCTAAATGTATGCATGCTACTGGACAATGTGCGCATGATACTCTTCTGCCTAGGAAGTTTTTCTCGAATGTTTCTCCAGATATGGCTTCGGCATTTTCGAATTTGGATGTTTGAAGATTCTTTGCTGGTAAGGCTCCTAATTTGTTTAATGGGATGATGTTCATTGATGTACCGAGTTCATGATATTTTCTCATTTCCGCTGTTGATAATAATTTGAAGATTTCTTTGTAGGTCTCTCTGTAACCTTTCATGTCGGAAACTGGAATGTTTTTCTTTCCGGAAATAACGAGTGCTTTCAATTGTTTGCTTCCGAATACTGCTCCGAGTCCGAGTCTTCCAAAGTGTCTGTATGTTTCGGTTACGACGCTTGCATATGATACTTGGTTTTCTCCGGCTCTACCGATTCTCATTATGCTTCTTATTCCGGATCCTGATTCCTTTTCTCTGAGGATGCGCCCGACTGTGTAACTGTTGGCCATGTTCCAGATGACTGAGGCGTCTCTGAAACGGACTTTATCACCGTGGATGGATAGGTAGACTGGAGTTTCGCTGGCTCCTTTAATTATTATGGCTCCGTATCCTGCGAATCTTATTGCGACTGCACTTCGGCCTCCGCAGTGGCTTTCGCCGAGATTTCCAGTTAGTGGAGATTTGAACATGGCAACTGTTTTGGAGGCTATAGGGTATAATCCTGTTAAGGGGCCGACTGCTAGTATTATTGGGTTCTCTGGAGCTAATGGATCTATACCTTTTGGACATTCTTGTTCTAGAAGGTTTATTGCGACTCCGGATCCTCCGATCATCTCGTTGAAGAGTTCGTTTCTGTCTTCGGTCCAGAATCTTTTTCGTGAAAGGTCGATGTGTAGAATGTTTGAGAGAGTATCATTCATTCTATTTGACTTCCTCCATTTTGATTACGTCATATTCACAGTAATCGGTGCAGTAGCCACAGTGAACGCATATGACAGGTTTCTCTACCGACTCATCCCAAGATATTGCATCTATTATGCAGGTTTCTGCGCAACGTTTGCATCCAATACATTTGCTATGGTTTAGTATTACGCCTCCTCCTGGTCTTTTGGTTAGAGCGTTTGTTGGGCATACCTTCATGCAGGGTGGATCCTTGCAGGCTCTGCAGACCATTACTATGAATCCTCGTTCGACTCCTCCAATAGATTTGATTTGAATTGCTGATTCTGCTATTCCTCCTTCGCCGAATCGTCTGTTACATGCCATCATGCAGCATTGACAGCCGACACAGAGATTCACATCTACAACTGAAAGTCTCTTCACCATGACCTCGTCAACTTTGAAAAATGGAACTTTTCAATTCATAATAGCAAGAGACTCATGCTTAAACATAGATATTAATTTGAAGATGCGACAGAGCTTGGGTTATGCATATTATAAAAAAATAGAAAACCAGTGTCCACTATATCCGATTAAAAAAAGGAGAAGCATATGTGTTTTCACTTCTAGAGTTGAGAAATGACTTTTGTACTATCGGATTCCGTCCAAGCTTTCAATGTTTTTGTGCGAACATTGCCTAAACTGCCGGCTTGGAGGAGGAATTTCATCATAGCTTCATCATCGGGCATTGAAGTAATCGCTACGAAATCGTATTCTCCTAGGGTGTAGTAGATTTGCATTTTTCCTCCAGCCTATTCGATCATTCGTCTTACCTTTTCGTCTCTTTTGGGAACCTGTCTTACGTTTTTGATTCCTTGTTCGGTAAAGTTGCCGAGAATTATGTAGTGAGGCATTTCTGCTCAGAACCATCAATCATTTATTAGGGTCTCATCTGATAAATCAGACGGAGGTTGAAATTATGCCATTTGTGGAGATAACTTCAGGAACAGGAGCCTTAACTCCTGAGCAGAAAATTAAATTGAATAAAGCTGTGACTGATAGTGTAAAGGACTTCTATCAAGAAGAAAAAGGATTCAGACCACATGTTTGGGTAGTCTTACGAGAACATGACCCTGACAACATACTCGTTGATGGAGAAACACTAACTGAAGTAAGGAAGAAGCGAGAAACAGAAAAATAGGAAATCCCTAACTAGCTAACTATATTACCGACTATTTTTTTCTATGATTTATTTTCAAATCTGTCATTTGACCAGACGTCTGCAGTATAGCTGTATCCATTCTTTTCCCAATATCCAAGTTTTTTAGTATTAGTGAAATTTAATCGATTAATCCACATAGGACTCTTGTACCCATACTTATCAGGTATAACAAGTCTCATTGGTCCTCCCAGAGACTCTTCTAATGGTGTATCATTAAGTCGTGTAACGAGTAACACGTTATCTTTGAGAAGATCTGTTAGATCAAGTGATGTGGAGTAGCCGTCTGCACACTCGATAAAAACATATTTGGCTTCTTGTGTGGGTTTTACCATATCTGTTAATGTTTTGAATTTAATTCCATTCCATTTACAGTTTCTAACGCTCCATCCCTCTACGCAATGGAAATCATTTACTGATTCCATGATTGGAATTGCTAGGAATTCTTGCCAGTCATATGATGACTTATTCTCAACTTCACCATCAACAGTTAGAATCCATTTATCTGATTCAAACTTGGGATTTATTGGAATTATTCCTCGATGATCAATATTCCATCTTTTAATAGCGTCAATCTCACGTTGACCTGGCGGTAATACACTTGTATTCATTTGATCTGTAGTTGTTTCATGTTGACTTGGCGGTAATACTTTTGTACTAATTTGATCTGTAGTTGTGGTCTCTGTTTTGTTTGAAATGAAGTTGATAGAGGATGATTGTTTAGAAATCCAGTTTTCTTTTGCTAAATATCCAACTCCAACAGCTGCGATGCCTCCGGCGGCAGCGATTAAAAATTTTCTTTTCGTTAATCTTGGAGTCAAAGCTATCCATTTTTTATTATATGACATGCGTTATATAACTTTGTTTGGCTCATGCTACACATGAATTATTTCTTGACGCATAATCTTCTGTCGTAGAAATATCATAGTTAATAGAAGTATGAGTATCGAGAATATACTGATGTTGGGAAATTCTGGAATAAGTATTGCTTGGTCGCTTTTGAGTTGTATATCATAATTGGCTACTAGAATACCTTGTTCTTTATTTAGGATTAATATTTGGAAGGCTGCTTTCTGTCCATATTCTATACCGTAAGGATTGGCGAAGGCGGATCCTACTGCTACAACTGTTCCATTAGTGTCATAACATGTGGCAAATGCTTGGGTGAAGGTTGATGTTTCTGTTCCATTATTCTGTATCTCTCCAACTATGTACAAGTAGCCTGTTACGTTAGAGATGTAATTGTATTTGGATAGAAGCAGTAAAGTTCTGGTTAATGTTTGATTGGTCTCTGTAAAGTCTATGTTCAATTCGTAATTGTCTATTCTGCTAATAATATCTGGACTGCTTGAGACGAGAAATAAATCAAAAGGAGATCTGGATCCAGGAGGCAGTATTTCCAGCATTGCAAAGGTGTTGTCTTGAAGTATTATGTTACTTTGATTATCGTGGAATGTTCCCACAACTTGTACGAAACGTACACTTTCGTTACCTGTATTCTCAACTTCTCCCACAACATGTAGATAACCTGCTGTATCTTTGTATGATGAATGATTATCAAGAATAACTACTTCTGCCACAGCATGAACAGATGGACAAACTGAGTGAGATGTCCAGCAGACAATTAGTATGAGACAGAACAGAAATATGTGAATATGTTGCATGATGCAACTCCAAGTATGATATATTGTGAATTTTCTAAATATAAGATTCAGGATGATTGAACACTAGAACCTAAATTGTGTGTTTTATCGCTAATTCTTAATTACAACAGATGATAATATCATGTGTTTTTGGTAGAGAATTTTGAGTAATACTCTAAAGATTGGAGCTGTTTCTGGCTTAATTGTTGCTATAGGTTCGATTATTATAGCATCTATTTATTTCAATATCGCGTATGAGCTAACTCTATTCTACATTATCAGTTTTTTTCTACTGCTGGCTTCAGCCTATTATTTCATTATAGTCTGGAATTTTCAGAAACCTACGCTAGATTATGACTTCTTTCCCCGAGTGAGCCTAATGGCTTATGGTTGGGAATCAGGAAACGTGATTGAGAGAAAAATAGAGAATTACCTAGCCCAAGATTATCCGAAAGATAAATTTGAAGTCATAATCTACGACAACAAATCAATAGATGAGACACCGCAAATATGTCGCCAATATGAAAAAGAAGGCTTGATTCAATACTACACTCCACCTAAATTTTATGACAGGAAGGCACCCGTTCTCGACCAAGCTATTGAGAAATATGCTGATAGAGAAGTAGTAGCTTTAACGGATCCGGATGGAGTCTGTGAGAGAGACTGGGCCAAGAAGATTATGCAACCATTTAAGGATCCTAAAGTGGGTGCTGTGGTGGGTGTAACACACTGCGGCAACTATCATAAAAATTTGTTTCTAAAATTCAGGGCCATAGAGGATGAGTGGTGGTACCATATAACAGTTCTCGGAAGGAATGGGAAGATCAAGATTACCGATTTTCAACCAATATGTGGCGCTAACTACGCTTTGAGAAAAGCAGCTTGGAAAGATGTTGATCGAAGCCATGGAAATAGTTTGGTGGAAGATTATGAGATGACCCTGAGGCTTTTCAATAAGGGGTGGCGGATAGCTGCTGTCGATGCTCATGTCTGGCAGGAAGAGGTTGAGGACATAAAACAGTATATGCGTCAAAGGCGGCGGTGGTATGCATCTAACCTTAAAGAGATCTTGAGAGGTAAAAGAAAGATCGCTAAATCGTTAGGTGCTCTTCCAATCTCAATGCAGTCAGTAACTTTCCTATCACTGATTTATTTCATACTAGTCTGTTTTTACCAAGCTTTTCAGGGAGATTTATCATTGTACACCATATTCTTTGCTTTATCTTTCTTGCTTAACTTTCTATCTTTATCATATGGATTATTGAAGGTGGGCAAATCCAACTTGATATGGTATGTACCTCTCTTCTTGACATTTGACAGTGCACTTCAGTTATTTGTTTTTCTTGAAACAAAATTCAGGTATCGAAAAGAGATGAAATGGGTGAAGTTGGTTGAAGGTAAGTATTACCATGTTGGCAACGAACTCAAAATGGACTAAGCTAGCTACAAGAAAGAATAACCATCACATCATTTATCCTTGAAGAAAACAGTTTATCCCTGCGTTAATGAGGGACAGTATCCCGTTCATATTGCAAAAATGCAGCATACCAAGTCTTAAATCTTCAAATGATTATAATTTATTATTTTAGTAGATAAGAAAAATGATTGAGAATGAAAACAATGGTTATGAGAAAAATTCGAGAGGTGATAGTTAATGGGTACACCCAAGCAAGTTAAGAAAGCCAAGAAAAAGAAGTAATAGATTGAGTTGTCAAACCTAGATTTTTTCTAAGATTAGCTTCTTGACTCCAGGCTTGAATCGGATACGTATCTTAGTAGCTGATTCACCGATTGGAAAATGGAAGGCTGTATCTTCTACAAATTTTTTTTGGCATAACTTCCACGTGGACATGGAATTTCCACGTCCACTTTTACACTTCCACGTAAACACCATAACCCCGTTATTACCTATATCCCCCCTTAGCTGGTGAGAGCATCCAGATTTGAATCTTTAATTTTCTAGGAATTTCTGTAATTCTTTTTCTGAATTATCTGCTTTGATAAATATTGGTACATTTTCCATTCCTGTTGCAGTATAACTTGAGAGTAGCCATTCTCCTGGCGCAAACTCTAGGGTTTTTTCAAGTATGCCTTGGTCTATTGTGAAGGTGTTGCTGACGAGTGTTCGATCGTATGGTCTTGGTAAAGGTCCTACAAGATATGTATGTAGTTGCTGTAGTGCGTTAGTGTTAAGATATGCTATTCTCTGTGTGGCTACACATCCGCCGAGCCCATATTTTCTACCCTGTCTCAGCAAAGTCTCAATCTGAAAAGTACATTCTTTCTCTATACCTCTCGCTTTATCATATGCTGGAATAAATTCTTGGGCTTCATCAAATACAAAGAGTATTTGGGGTTCTACTTTGAATTCTCTTTTTCTATTTCTTAAAGTCATTTTTGTCAAGTCTATTGCAAGAGATTTTATCGTATAAGGATCTGCTATGGAAAGGCATATGATCTTTGAATCTCCTTCGATCATCTTGGATATTGACTTCTTTGTTGAGCCTTCTTTACTCTCATCTTCTTCTGTTGAGGCTAGTTTATCCTTAAGATGGATCCTGGTATCAGCCCAAGTGTAAAGACCGCCTGATTTCCATATCTTGTATTTCTCGACAGCTGCTAATGCTTTGGTGCTGAGAAAATCTACAAATGCTTCATCTATCGGGCTGCCATCACCTATTTTCTTCTCCTTAAGATAATCAATGACCGCCTGTTGAATCTCGTTTAAAGCTTCTAGACTGGTAGCCCTCTCATCGTTTTCTGCTTTCAATAAAGCAAGTTGGTTGAAAATATCTTCATAAGTTGTGATTTGCGACTTTGATTCTTCAAAATAACTTACTTTATCCTGCTGTAGAATATCTTCGAAAGCTTTCTTAGCTTTCACATTCTTCTCAAAGCCTCTAGGTTTCACAACCACCTTATAGAATTGCTCAGCATCATGAACAGGTGTATCCAAAATAATCTTACAAGGCAACTTTGGATCCGACAAAACATCTTGAAGTAGAAAAGGATACTCCATTGACACATCAAAAATAACGATCTTAGTATCTTCCGCATGGTAGACTAATCTCCGTAGAATATTTGATAATAGATTAGATTTTCCGGCACCTGTGAAAGCGAAGATGCCGAAGTGGTAGCGTACCAGTCTTTCAAAATCAACATAGATCGGAAT
Organism: Candidatus Bathyarchaeota archaeon RBG_13_38_9; assembly: GCA_001775955.1. Lineage (GTDB taxonomy): Archaea > Thermoproteota > Bathyarchaeia > 40CM-2-53-6 > RBG-13-38-9 > RBG-13-38-9. Next base: position 122,408 of record MEZD01000001.1, read on the forward strand.
CTTTTGCTCCTCACCCTCAAACATCTTAACAGTACCCAAACGCGGATCCTTTCGAGCATCTGAACTGGTCGTGATCTTCTCCCATGGAAGACCCATCCTCTCAAGAATAGATTTGTTATACATCTGATGGATAGTATCTTTATTCAGTATACGAACAGTCTCACCAATCACTGGATACGTGAAGCCTTTGACGTATTCAGCGTCACCATTACCATCCACTATTAGATCATGGTTTAGAGGAATTGTTGAGAGCTGAATCATCATGGTAGATTTATCATCTGTAGCCCAATCTTCTACGGACTGCTGAATAATCTCAAACTGGTAAGGATAGTAACTATGACTTGATAATCCTGTTAAGCCGAAATGTTCAGGTCCTATACGAGATATTTCAAGTAGAGTGAACCGTTTCCCATTATTCTGGCCAGACTTGAAATTGCGTACTGCTGCAAGCATTCCTTCTTCAAGCAGACTCATTAGATCCCTTTGATATTCAACTTTGATTTTGCAATCATATTTCGAAGATATTCCGGTCGTCTCGGACGGTGTTTCAGATCTTCTAACTGGTATTACCGCTCCCAGCCTTGCGATGAAGCGGCTGTCAAAATCGGTAAAGTATTTCTTATCCTCTACGGGTTTGCTCAATCTCAGCTCTCCTATCTCGGAAACTGTGCATATAGAATGTAAACTTTCGTAACTTAGGATTGTTCATTAGCATATGACCTGTCGCCTCCATCAAACCCCTCATTCTCAACCGTTGCTCTTTCGCAATTTTGTCAGCAATAAATAGAGCTTTGTTATGTCCAAACGCTTCAGGTATACTATGAGCCCTCATCGAGCTTAAAATAATCATAACAAGATTCTGCAAACTATTCGAAATAGTCTTGTCACGATGAAGTATTGGTTTGATTGGTTCTATTGCTCCTCCATATTCATGTTTGAAAGAAACAGTTTCTTCCTGATCAAATTCTGGATGAACTAACCTGTCAGTAAGCAGAACATTACTGCGAAGTTGAGGATCGCTTTTAGCCTGATCAAGTTGAATATATGTCTTCAGAAAAATTCGCTCAGCAATAATCCGATTTTCTATAGCTCCACTAACAAAGCCTTCACGACCATCAAAGTTTGGAACTATCATCCTGAATGCTGCATCATACTCAATTAGAGACCAGGGAACAGAAATTTTGTCATAATTGAAGTAGCTTGTAGCTTGAAGAAGCATTCTATCAGTACTTAGTTTGTTAGTTAATTTGTTCTCATCAGTTTTCCAAATATCAGCCTTAATACAGACTGGCACAAGATGGTTTTGAAAATCTCGAGAAGTTGTGTCTTTAGCTATTCCCACCAGGAGAACGTTTCTTGTCCAACACTCCTCAATAAGCATGAAGAAGCAGTAAAGACTTAGGAATGCTAGATCTTGGGTGGTTAACCACTGTGTTCGGTCACCTTTCTTTATATGCATAGGGTTACCAATTGGATCCTCAAAGAGGTGATTACCAATATTTTTTACAAGTTTCTTTATTCGCTCCCAGCTATTCGCATACCTATGATTGATTGAGTATTCACCATTATTTTCTATCAGATAACCTTCATCAACAGATTTTCTAAGATACTTTTCAACTCTGCCTTTACGATCTTCTGTTTCGATTCCAAGTTCTTCACATATCTCTTTGAGTTTCAACGGTTTGCCTATTCTCTCAAGAAGGAATATACTTGCATACCTAACATAATCTCCCCGAGCTGGTGGAGTACAAAGTTTAGAATTCACAACATGATGTCTACCATAACCCATCTCGTTAACGTCTATAGGAATACCATCTATTTCGAAACCATAAATGGACCCATCACATTTCCAGACTGAACGTTTAGAAGTATCATACATTAGTGCAGTATGCATAGCTGAGAGGCATCTGTCAAGAAGCAGGATCCTAACATTTTCTTCAACAACCATCTTGTAAGCCAGATAAAGTTCAGAAAAAGTCATAACCCAACCTGGAATAGTCGAGTTATCAACAACAGCTTGTTCCGTTAAATTATTTGCAGCAGTCATCATTCCAGGTAAAGTTTCTCCATTGGAAGCTTTTAGCATCTGGTCAACTTCATGGATCCTATCAACATAGATCGGGATACAACTCGATAGACCTCGGCCACGCTCTATGAAACCAGTATCATAATTCACATTAGGATTCTCATTCTTTTTGAATTCTATTGTACCTGTTGAAGCATAGGATCCTGCCCAGAATACCGCTAATCCTGATACGAATTGTTGATCTTGAGATCCATCAACTGCTCCAAATTTCACTTTCTCAGAACCAAACAATTTGTGAGATGTATTATAAGCTGAAGAGAGACTGAATTCGTTAATTAGAAGATTGGACAATAGACCCTGATAGAGGTCTTTTGCTGATTCAAGTTTGTTTTTTGATTCTTCTATTTGATCCTCAGCTCCGACTCTAAGAACATCACTCAAACGTTTAACATGAGTACTCAAAATTGAAGACAATTACTCCCACCTTTTTGTACACTATACTCTCTACTTGGAGATCTTACCTGCCCAGATAGAAAGTACATTACTTCCTGATGAAACTTAAACCGATTTGTTCTAAAATCCTATTTTAAATAGACTGTAGAATGAAAGTCAACAGTTAAGCGCGCGCTTAGCTTTCTCTAACCAATCTTTTTATTGATTATATTATGAGTTAATCTTTTGATCATTGATGGCTCAGATTTTTTTTGGCGAGTTGTCTAGCGAGGAGGTTGATAAAATCTCTTCACAGGAAGCATTAATTCTAATTCCAATCGGATCTATTGAGCAACATGGGCATCATCTTCCTCTTGCTACTGACTCCATAATATCCCAAGAAGTTACCAGACTAATAGCTGAACGTATCAATAATGAATTTCCTGTTCTCGTTTTTCCTCAGATACCTTTTGGAAAATCTACAGAGCACGCTTCAAAACCTGGAACCATATCACTTGAAACTGAAGTTCTCACAAATCTACTACGTAATATTTGTAAAAATCTTGTAAAAAATGGTTTCAAAAAAATTGTTTTCATCAACGGTCATGGCGGCAACACAAACCTACTCAACACTATGCTGAGAGAGATTAGAGAAGAAACTGGAGCATTTATCACCTCAATCTATCTATACTCAGAAACCTTTCTGAAAGAAACACTAGATCGATTCAAACTGGAAGAACTCGACGTTTTTCATGCATGTACACTTGAGACATCATTCATGATGACTTTAAAACCTGAACTTGTTCATATGGAAAAAGCATCTAAAGAGAAGCCACATAAATTCACTGAAGAATCAGGTTATAAATATCTCAAGCTTACTGGGAGTAAAGGTATTGAGTTTTCATGGTTGATAGATGACGTATCTGATTCTGGTGTGATTGGTGATCCTACAAAAGCAACAGCTGAATTAGGTCAAGAGGTTCTTGAATCACTAGTAGAAAAGATCTGCGAAGTACTACGAGAAATAAAAAAAGTTTAACTTGTCTAAAACAAAGCACCTTAAATAAACTGACCTCAAAAAGAATTCGTGGCTAAATTATCATGAAAATAAAGAGACTCATTATCTCACTTGTAATAGGAACATTATCCGGATTATTTTGTATCTCCTGGACTTATCTTGAAATGTCTGGTTTTTCGACAACAATACAATATCTTCTAACAATATTCTATAACCGATTACTCATCGGTTTCGTAGTAGCAATTTCAGAGTCCCTTAAGATCTTCAATAAGGATCCTCAAAATTCGATCTCGCGAGGAACATTAATAGGAGCCGTTGTTAGTGTCGGACTTTATATTCAAACTGGCTCACTTAGCTTTATAACTCCAGGAATAGTCTTTGGTGTGATCGCAGATTTTCTTGCAACAAAATATGGATCTTAAAAGTTCAAAGTGACTAACACCTACGATGCTTGAACCAAAGATGATGAAAAGAGAGATTGTTAAAGAAACATTAGAACATCAAGAAACAGTACCGATACCATACTATCTCAATTTTACACCAAATCTTGAACATAAATTAAGGATCCACTTCAAAACAAATAATCTGAATAAACTCCTTGGAAATCACATCTACTGGACAAGTGTTGTTAAGAATATTCCAGAGAACATTGTTGATGGAAAATACACTGACATTTTTGGAGTTAGATGGGAAAACGTAGGATCAACCAGAGGGATCCCAACACATCATCCATTAACTGAACCAAGCCTACAGGATTACTATTTTCCAGACTCCTTGCCAAACGAAAGATTGAAAGAATTGGAAAACGAACTTTCTGAAAATCGTGAACTATTCAAACTTGTAAAGATCGGAGACCTATATGAACGAGCCAATTTTCTGCGCGGTATGACCAATCTAATAGTTGATATGTATAAACATCCAAAATTTGTAGAAGACCTACTTGATCAGATTCTACAATACAATCTATCAGTTCTCACCAAGATACAGAAACTCAACATCGATGGCATATGGTTGAGCGACGATTACGGCCACCAAAACGGTTTACTAATATCTCCAAAGCTGTGGAGACACTTCATTAAACCCCGTTTACAAATTCTCTTTGATAAGATCAAAGATTTAGGATTCTACGCCTTTCTACACTCTGACGGTGACATTAAAGAAATCATTCCTGACCTCATCGAGTTAGAGGTCGATGCAATACATCCAGTACAACCCGAAATTATGGACCTCTCAACTTTAAAAAAGAAATTCGGTAATCAACTGACTTTTTTCGGATGTTTCAGTACACAAGAAACCTTACCACGCAAAAAACCTGAAACGATCAAAAAGACAGTAAAACAAGTCATAAACATCATGGGCAAAAAAGGTGGATTCATAATATCACCTGGAATAGGTTTCCTTGACGACGTTCCAATAGAAAATGCATTAGCCTTTATTGACGAAGTAACAAACAACGAGGGAATCGAATCAATTTCTAGCAAAAATTCGCTCTAATCATTTGCCATATGGACGTAACTGCATGAAAATAGGTGAGCGTGATTTCCAAATAGCTTTATTAATTTTGAAAGCGAGAAAGTTATGTAGTGACGCCGAATCCGGCAATAATCAAGTTATCCTCTGAAACGGCATCAGGGGGATTGTTATCCCTATTCATCGTTAGTAGTTGCTGGATACTTCGGCGTCAATCGCAATTTCTAAGTAAAAAAATTAATCGTACGCTAGCTATCGTACACATCATTGGAAATTGAAAATGTGATTAAGCTTCTTCTACAACTAGCTCTTTCTTGCCAGCTTTGAAACTTATTTTAACATGTACAGAAGATTTTGGTGGAAATGGGAAGGCTGTGTCTTCCACTAGATCCTTGGGTAAATATACGAAATATCTTCCGTCCTTTGTTGCAAACATGCTTCCTCTACCTTGACGTGCCAATATAGATCCCTTCAAATTCCTAAGATTCAGATTTCAACCTAATTACTATTTTTTATATTTTTCTATGATTAGCTTCTTGCCTTTTGTGTCGAAACTTATCTTAACCTTTACCGATGATTTCATTGAAAAAGGAAAAGCTGTATCTTCGACCAGACTTTTAGGTAGATACACAAAGTATCGTCCATCTTTTCTTGTGAAAATGCTTCCTCTACTTGTACTTACCAATTACATTACACCTGTTACCTAGATATTGGACATCAGTAATGATAACGATGTTATATAAATGCTCCTCTTTCAACTCTAAGTGCCTTTCAAACCACTATAAACGTGGGCCTCTAAATTTCATTTATTTCACATATTTTTTTTAGTTTTTGAATTGTGTCCATGGCGTCTTTGCCTAGGTCGTCTGCGCCTATTTTTTTCACCCATTCTTCGGTTACTGGTACGCCTCCAAGGATTACTCGTACTGAGTCTCTTACGTTCTCGCGTTTTAGGGCTTGAATAACTTCCTCTTGTTTTGGCATTGTGTTGGTCAATAAAGCTGACATACCGAGAACATCCGGCTTGAACTTCTTGACACTATCAACAAATCTTTGTATTGAAACATCTACGCCTAGGTCGACTATGTCGAAGCCGTTCGCTCTGAGCATTGCGGCTACGATGTTCTTTCCGATGTCGTGTATGTCTCCTTCGACTGTGCCGATTACTATCCTGCCTTGGCCTCGGTAATCTGATCCTTGAGGCATATTCTCCAGCAGTATTTTTAGCGCCTTTTGAGCGGCGTTTGCCCCCATCATTAGTTCTGGCAGAAAAATTTCTCCTCTTTCATAGTCTTCGCCGATCTTTTTCAGTCCAATAGCTACTCCATGTTCGATAGCCTCAATTGAGTCAACACCTTCTTCTACAGCTTTCTCTGCTGCTGCAGATGCGGCTTCTTCATCATAATATGTGATGCTTTTCAAAAGATCTTGTAGAACTTTTCTTTCGCTCAAGATATTTCCTTCACAAAATGTTTGTTCTTTCTTTAGCTAACTCGCGCTAAGCTCTTTTTCCGCTTCTTTTGTTATGGTCTCTAACTGTTTTTGAACGTCTTTATCGAGTGGTTCTGGCCTGTGATCTTGTAATATTTTAGCAACTTTACTTTCTGCATTGTCAACTATTGTTTTCCTATTCTTTCTCTTCAGTGTCTCCCATGATTCTCTGAAACTTAATTCTGGTATCCAATGTTCTTTTCTGAAATTTTTGAAGGTATGCTTGTGAGATAGGTAGCTTCCACCAACTCCAACTTCTTTGATTACATCCAGAGCCAGAGTCTCAGGAGTTACGTCAATCCCTTGTAGGATGCGTTTTATAGCTTCCACAATTTCCGCATCTATAACATGTTGTTCCATCGCTGTTGTACCCCAATCATCCAATGTTGCAAGACCGTAAACTTCAGCTCCTGCCAAGAGAGTATAAAGAATAGATAACATTTTTTCATATCCTGTCTGAATGGAGGGTATTTTAGAGTCTGTACCACCTTGAGCAACTCCGAGAAGACCAAGGTGATGGACAATCTGGATCGAAGCTGCACTGCATAATGCTGCTTCAGGCGAAGCGATGTTGAGGTTTCCATCTCTTAAGTTCATTACATTTGTCGCTAAACCTGTCACCACAGGTGTCTTCGCTGCTATTAGCTGGGCATAGACTGTTGCAGCAAGTACTTCCGCTATCCCTATGGTTAACCATCCTGCAATCGTTACAGGAGCAGTCATACCACATGTAGGAGCAGCGATGATGCTGAGAGGGACACCTTTTCTCACGCAGTCATTCATTTTTTCAATAACTTCTTTAGCGTAGATTAACGGACTTGTGGGTTGACAGAGAATTCCCATTAACGGTTTTTTCCTCAGAGCCTCTTCACCACCTGCAACCGCCTCAGCCATCTTGAGGATGTATCTTCCTTCTTTCGGTTCGATAATGAGACCCATCAAGCTAGGTTTGGTAGTATTCTTGAACATGGTCTCTACAACCTTAATCTGAGTCATGGAAGAAGGCACATCTAGTGGCATCACTGGAGGCTCGAAGAGATCAAAGGAATCTAATGCATCATCTAAACGAATGATGTTTTGTAAATCTTTTAGCGTCGATCTTCTGCGTTCACCTGTTCTGTAATCTAGGATATAACCAGCATAGTCACCAATCTGAAAATGAGCCGTTCCATCAGCGATATCTATCCTCTTTTCAGAATCTCTATGGTATAGAGTATATTCTTTTGGAACTTTTTTGATTAAATCTTCTACAAGGCTTGACGGAAATTTTACAATACTTTTCTCAAAATCAACTTGAGCCCCGTTTTTATGAAACAGGGTTAATGCATCTTCTTGTTGAAATGCTACACCTGTTTCTTCTAAGATCTTTAAGGACGCTTGATAAATCTCATCAACCTCATCATTTGATAAAACATTCAATTTGGCAATCCCAGAACACACTCACCAGTCTGCCGTTATATTAGTTCCTTAAGACTGCCAAAAAAAAATACTGAGCAGAAAAAGTGTAGCAGAAAAAATATGATCTTACAAGTATCCCAGCTAGGTTTGATTCACTTGTCAGAAGATTTACTTACAAGGTATACGATTGTGTAACAGGAGTCTTAAACTGATGACTGAAGAAATGACGCGTGACATTAATACATCAAATAAGAAAATTGGTACCGAGGATATCCTTGCAATAGGTGCTGTTATAGTCGCAATCATAATTGCCATTGGAATAGTATTTCAAACAGTAGATGTAGCCCAAGGTGGAACAATCATTATTGCTCTTGTAGGAGCTGCAGGAATTGCACAAGTCATCAAAGCAAAACGTAGAAGAAAACAATAATACTCGTTAACTTGAAATGAATGTGTACTTACTAAGTTTAATAATTAATTAAAGAGTTGTCGTTCATCGCCATATGGGTATACCTTGAACGGAAGTATAGCCTATGATTTCCCCACTCAACTCTAATTCATATTCATTCATACCTGAAGGTTTACCAAACTGACCCTGCACTACAACCTCGTTTGACTCTGAAACTTTACCGTTAAGATACAAATAATAGATCCCTAATTTTCCGGTTCCTGATCCAACTATTACAAATCTGTTGTCAGACCCTGTAACCCAACCACGAATTGAATAGGTCGCATCCTCCACCGTTAGATCTCCTATGATTATCCATCCTGGAGGTATAGGCCAACCAGGCCCAGAACCATAAACGTACAATACAAGATGGGCTGGAACTGGATTCTCTCTGTGAATTTTCGGCAGGTCCAATGCTTTACCTCGAGCTTCAAACTCCATAACTGACCCAGCCGTAGCTGATCCAATAAGCATCAACCCAACGCTTAGAAGAACCAGAATTCCGAAAATCTTAGAACCCATAAGTCCTCTGCTCAATCATGTAATTCTAAACCGATATTGATCATCTATGATCCAGTTCATAAATTCTCCTATTAATAAAACAGATTGATAGAAGAAAGCTATGCTTTGGCATATATTGAGCATGTATTTAAATTTGTAATCTAACAATGTTTATATGTACAATTATTGTACATAGTATTATCATCTAAATCTCGAGGGAATATTTCTTTGGGCTTCGTAAGAGTAGAGAAACGCGGCTCCAACGGCACCCAATATTTTTACCTATGCACATACAACCCCAAAACAAGAAATGTTAACAAACGTTACCTTGGACCAGCCCACAGCCTTGAAGCCCAGAAAAATGCAAACTTCTACATATGGATCAACAGCTTGAGCAAACAAAGAGTAAAAAAACTCAGAGAAGAAAGCCTAGCAACAGAAAAATATGGACCCACATTCCACACATCCCTAGAAAGAGTCCTAGAACTAGGTAAACAGGCAAGGCAGTACTAAACTTGCCAAGAACCCAACCTGAAATAGTCAAACTCAAGATTAGTACTGAACGCTTTCTCAAAACTCTTCATCAACTAAAAATAGAATATGCAATGATCGGCGGCATACCAGCAGGCTTCTACGGCGAACCAAGATTCACCCAAGACCTAGACTTCACAGCCGACCCAAAAGCAATAATAAAAAATTTTCCAGAGCTCATACAAGAACTCGAACAAAACAACTTCATGCTAACATCCAGCAGACCCACAATAAAAGAACTCGAAAAAACCACATCTCTAAGATTCATAGATCTAAGGAACAAAGTAATAATCGACCTAGTAATTCACCCGAAAGGATTCAGTTGGGACACTGAAATATTACAAAGAAGACGTAAAGAAGGTCTTCTAACAGCTAAAATGAAGATCTGGTGTATAGCCGTAGAAGATTTAATACTAATGAAAATTGCAAATGCAACACAACAAGATTTGATAGACATAGAAAAAATCATTTCAAAGAATTTTAAAGGACTAGATTGGAAATATTTACGAAGACGTGCAAAAAAATTCAAACTAAACAGGAAAGTTGAAGAAATATATTATAGATATAATGTTGCAATGTCCTAATTTTGTCTCAAGAAGCCAAATTAATTTTAATTTAAAATGTGAAAAGTGTAACTATGAATATTGGGGACATCCTAAATTGCCTCATTAATTAACACCACATAATAACTGAACACAATTAAGCGTGATTTTTTTTCCTAAACCGTGCAATAAAATATCCTATCCCATGTTTGTGCGGATCAAATCTCTGAAGAAACGAAGCATTAACAACAAAATTTTTCATTCCACCTCTACCCAACCTCAACCCTTGCTCTTCAATCTCTAATCCTAATTCATCTACAGCATATGTGCAAACATCTTCACATTCCTGTCTAGTTACGGTACAGACACTATAGATGATAGTTCCATTATCCTTGATTATTCTTGAAGCCGACTTGAGAAACTGTTTCTGGTATGCTGAGAGATCTAAAATATCTTTTTTTGAAATCTCACTGTAAAGTTGTGGAACATGTCCAAGCGCACTACAAGGAGGATCCACAAGAACCTTGTCAGCCTTCAAATCCGGATAATCAACATCAAAATACCTTGAATCATGAGGAAACAAACTCACATTTTTACATCCAAGCCTCTCAATAGTCCTCCTCGCAACATCAACCTTCTTCACATTACGATCAACACCAATAACTCGACCCTGATTCTGCATCAACTGAGAAATGTGAGAAAGCTTCCCCCCAGGTGAACAATTCAAATCAACAATAGTTTCGCCCTCCAAAGGATCCAAAACTCTTGATGTGATCATGGCTGGAAGAGACTGAGGATAGACATAGCCAAGTTCATACTCTTCACTTTCCCTTAAACTCACAGCACTATACAATGGTGATGTAACCTCAACAGCAAGACCCCTCCTCACATTCAAAATCTCGGTCTCACTCATCCTCATCCTACCAACACCCACAACCTGACCATGCCTATCCACAATTGTAACCATGTCTCCTTTCCGAAGCTTCGAACAGTTCACAGTGCCTGGCGCATAGATGTGTGAACCTTGTAGAACAGATTCAGCAGTAAACTTGTCAATAACTATCTTCTTCTCAACCTCAGAAAACTCAAACGGTCCTTTAATGGGTGTGAAAACAGCCTCATCAATTAGATCAAAACTGGAAACATCGACTCCTTTCGAAACAAAAGAATCTATCAATTCTTGAGTAGAGAGTTTCAGAGTATTGACTCTTGAGAAGAATCTATCACTCGGTTTCTTGATTGATTGAAGAACTCCCTCTAAATCTGTACCATATACTTCATGTAAAGCCTCAACTGCATCCACTGAAAAATGATATTTTTCTGCCAATTTAGTGAAGAGTTCATTCAATTCCAAAACGCCTAGACAATAGATTCTCTATCATCATCCTAATGTGAGATATCCACTACTCATAATATTCATAAGCTTCTAAATAATCACAGCATCAAGGAGAATTCCATTGTCCCGAGTAGGAATACACAACAAAGGAGAACTTTCAATAGAAAAACTCCTCAACTTCATACAATCCAACGAAAGATTCAACGAAGCCGGAGGCGTCGCATGTTTCTTCGGATATGTTAAAGCCTTTACAAACGACGACAAAAAAGTCACTAACCTAGAACTCGAAGCCTACAAAGAAAGAGTAGAAGAAAAATTCGAAGAAATTGCAGCAGATATCAAAACACGCCCTGGAATAGTAGACTGCCTCATTCACCATGTAACCGGTAAACTAGACCTTGGAGATCTGATCTTCGCAGTCATGGTAGCTGGAAGGTCAAGAAAAAACGTTTTCCCCGCACTTGTAGAAGCAACTGAACGTGCAAAGAAAGAAGCTGCAATATGGAAAAAAGAAAGCTTAGAAACTGGAGAATCCTACTGGATTGAGTATGGTAAAGAATAAAATAGAAAAAGGATGACGCAGATATGCGCCATCTGAAACTTTTAGAATCTTCTTCTTGAACCGAATCTTCTATTTCCGCCGCCGCTATCGCCACCGTAGCCGCCGCCACCGCCACCGTATCTTCTTCCTCGGTCTCCACCGCCACCGTAGCCGCCGCCACCACCACCGTATCTAGGTCTGTCACGTCTCTCCTGCTCATACTGCTTGTCTGAAAGATTATTTTTGGTATTGATAGACTCAATCGTTGAACTTGAGGCTGAATAACTTCCATATCTTCCGAGGTTAAGGCGCATCGAGCCTTTGAAGAGGCCGATATATCCGTTCTTGATATCGATTACGGCTTCTTCCTTCACATTTTCAATATTATCGTCCCAAAGAGTCATGTATACGGAGCCAGTCTCATCTCCCACGAGAACATCAGTCACTTTATGGGTTGAACCGTCTCTTCTTGAAACGGTCTCTCTTACAGGGCTTTTCGAGGCAACTTTCACAGTTGTATTAATTTGTCTCGAGTTTGGGGTTAAGGTTTCTACTTTTACGCTTTCTGCTGTTTCTGAACTTTCCGCAGCTTTTGGTTTTTCGTCAAACGACATTTTAAATACTCTCACTTTCGACAGAGCATCAGCTATACAGTCGTGCACTTAAGGATTATCATATAAATAGAAAATCTAAGACACTGTCTAAACCAGGTTTACTATAACATTTTCACGTCTTTGATGTCTTCAGTTTCTCATTGACGATACTATTCGCCAACTGAGGATCAGCCTTGCCACTGGTCTTTTTCATCAATTGACCGACTAAAAACCTTACAGCCTTAGGATCTTTAATAGCATCTTTCACTGCTTGCGGGTGGGAAGAGAATATCTCCTCTGTTAATTGATTTAGATATTCCCTATCGGAGATTCTCCTCATCTCTTTCTGATTTATGATCTCATCCGGGGACTTACCTGTGATTAACATTTCCTTAAGTAATTCTTTGCCAATTTTACCGCTTATTGTCCCATCATCAATTAATTCCAGCATTTTCACAAGATCTCGTGGCATCAATTTGGCGTCTTTCAATTCGATATCCATCTCATAAAGATATGATAGCAGGTCACCCACAATCCAGTTACCTAACAAATCTGGATGACTATAGTTATCAGCACTTTCCTCAAAGAATTCTGCTAAAGCTTTGTTATCTATGAGAGTCATTGCATTTTGTCTGGAGATATCGTATTGCGTCATTAGTCTTTGCATATGACCTTCCGGTAGTTCGGGCATCGAATTTTTTTGACGCTCTATCTCTTCTTCTGAGATTGTTAGAGGAACTAAGTCTGCTTCTGGAAAATACCTGTAATCCTCCTCTTCCTCTTTTACTCTCAGAGAAATCGTGACTCTTCTTGCTTCATCCCAGTGTCTCGTCTCCTGTCCGATGCGATGTCCTGTTCTGAGAAGGCTTTTTTGCCTTGTTATCTCGAAATTGAGGGCTCTCTCAACTTCTTTGAAGGAGGATATGTTCTTTACCTCTACTCTTGTTCCACCCTGTATTGATATGTTGGCGTCACACCTCATAGATCCCTCTAGTTCTCCGCTTGAGACTCCTAAATGTTCCATAATTGAGCGAATTTTTTGTAGAAATATTCTGGCTTCTTTGGGTGAATTTATATCAGGGTCAGTAACTATCTCAACTAAAGCGATTCCCGCTCGATTATAATCTACAAATGCTGATTTTGATGTTTCTATAGTCCCTTCATAACTTATTTTACCTGGATCCTCTTCAATCTGTAATCTTGAGATATGTACAATTTTTTCCCCATCCAGTTTCTTCGATCCATTTTTAGCAATTGGAATTCCTCCAGCACGATCGTATTGTGAAATTTGAAAATTCTTAGGCATGTCTGGATAGAAGTAATTCTTCCTGTAGAAGATCGTTTTATTGCTAATCTGCATATTCAAAGCTAGAGCGATCAGAATTGCATCCTCAACTGCTTTACGATTGAGAACAGGAAGACTTCCAGGGGTACCCATACAGACAGGGCAGACATGTGTGTTAGGTGGGCTCTGTCTATAGTCTGATGAGCAACTGCAGAAGAGTTTACTCTTAAGATTTGTAAGTTGACAGTGGACTTCAAGTCCAATCTTTACTTTAAGCTCAGTCGTCTCTACCATCAATCATTCACCTACACCTTCAATTCAAGATCTGGTTTCAGGTGTTGTTCAAGAGAAAATGCAACTTTAATCAGAACATCTTCTCTTAGGGCTGGAGCCATCATTTGAACTCCTATAGGAAGTCCTTGACTCGATGAGCATGGTACTGAGATTGCTGGTATTCCAGCAAGATTTGCGATAACAGTATCAACATCGCACATATACATCTCTAATGGATCCAGCAGTTTCTCGCCGAGTCTGAAAGGCAATATCGGCATTGTCGGTCCGATAATCAAATCAAAATCTTTGAACGCCTTAGATAACTCCTGTTTGATGAGTGTCCTTACTCGTTGTGCTTTCAGATAATATTCGTTATAGTATCCTGCTGAGAGTGCAAAAGTCCCAAGCATTATTCTTCTTTTTACTTCAGCGCCGAATCCTACATCTCTATTTCTTGAGTAAGCTGTGCTCCAGTCATAGTTTTCATCATCAAGTCTTAATCCATATCTTAGTCCATCATAACGAGCTAAGTTAGAGCTTGCCTCTGACATAGCAATGATATAGTAAGAGGCCAGAGCATACTCCAAGCTTTCAAGTTTGATCTTTGAAAAAGTGGCACCAAGCCCTTCAAGTTTAGAAATAGCTTCCCAGACTGCTTTGGATACAACCTCATCCGTCCCGATACCAAAGAGCTCTTCCGGAACTCCAATCTTGACACCACTTACATCATCAACTAGACAATTTTTCAGATTCTGAGTTCCTGAATCAATTGATGTACTATCCTTGTTGTCTTGACCTGCGATACACTCTGTTAGTAAAACTAGATCAGCTACGTTTCTTGCTATGGGAGATATCTGTTCAAGGCTGTTCGCATAGGCTATGAGACCGTATCTACTAATTAGTCCATAAGTTGGTTTCATTCCTACGATACCACAAAAGCTTGCTGGGCATCTGACTGATCCCCCAGTATCTGAGCCTAATGAGATCGTGGTCTCTAATGCAGCTACTGAGGCAGCACTTCCTCCAGATGACCCACCAGGAACTCTATCCAGATCAAGAGGATTATGGGTTGGTCCGAACTGGCTATGTTCGGTTGAAGTCCCCATGGCGAATTCATCCATATTCGTCTTCCCAATCAAAATGGCATCTTGCGATTTTAATCTCTCAATAACTGTTGCATTATAAGGCGATATGAAGTTCTCCAACATCTTTGAAGCGCATGTCGTCCTCACATCGTTTATGCAGATGTTATCTTTGATAGCAACCGCGACGCCAGACAAAGATCCAACTTTTTCATTCTTACGAATTCTAGAATCGATTTCTTGGGCTTTTTCAAGAGCAATATTTTCTGTTAAGGTAATGAAAGCATGAATCCTATCCTCTACTTCTTTTATCCTTTCGTAACATTTGTTCACATATTCCTCGGCTGTAATTTCCTGTGTTCTTATTTTGCTTACAAGCTCTGAGGCTGATAACTCTAGAATTCGTGACATAGCTTATTCAACTAGACGATTCGAGGTGCTTTGATGAATCTACCTTTCTTGGCAGGCACAATTTTTAGAATATTTTCTGCAGGTTTTATTTCC
>MEZD01000002.1:0-554 GCA_001775955.1 Candidatus Bathyarchaeota archaeon RBG_13_38_9
TGAGCAAGTGTTACCCTAAGTAACATATTATTTGAAGTAACGTCTCAGAGGTGATTCAGATGGTTAAAAAGAAAACATCAGTTAGAGAGAAGAAGAAAACGGGGGAGATTACCCCATGGTATCCCACAGAATATCTGCAGGATATAGAACGCATATTCAGAGACTATTCAAGGGGGTTTGGAAGCATGCTTGCTCCGATTGGATCCTGGATGAGACCTTGGTCACCATTCGAACTACCTGAAGTGAGAGAGCCTTCGACAGACCTAGTCGATGCTGGCAACGAATATCGAGTCCATGCCGAGATTCCTGGCGTCTCGAAGGAGAATTTGAACATCACTGTAGCTGCAAGAAGCATCGAGATAGAAGGGGAAGCTAAAACAGACATCGAGGAAGAGAAGGTGGGATTCGTACGTAGGGAGAGAAGTTACTCTATGGTTCACAGGAGCCTACCATTTCCTGAGGAGGTCATTCCAGAGAAAGCTGAGGCGACGCTGAAAGACGGACTGCTAGAGGTTAGGATCCCCAAGAAGACACCTACCGAAGTCAAGAAGCAC
>MEZD01000002.1:571-881 GCA_001775955.1 Candidatus Bathyarchaeota archaeon RBG_13_38_9
AGCCATAGCGCTCGCATGCAAATGAAGTGGCTGTGATGGGCTGGTATTGTCCGAAGTGCGGTTCGCAATTCGTTGAGTTTCAATCCACCTGTTCTTACTGTCTTGTGCCGCTAAAGAAGTCAAAGTACGAGGACCGGATTTAACGCACACTATACCATTTCCTCTTATACTTCATTAAGAAATCTAATTATCTCAATTATGCTGATCTATATATATGGAAAATGAATATGCTAACCTGAGGAAACAATCGAAAGAAATTTTCGAATTAATTGAAGGCAATCGCTGGTCAGATGCAGAAAAGAAAATAAAA
>MEZD01000002.1:906-1197 GCA_001775955.1 Candidatus Bathyarchaeota archaeon RBG_13_38_9
ATAACGTCTATATTTCAGAGTTGTCGAGGATCCTTAACGGTATGAAAAAGAGTATTCGGCCGTGGAATTACTTGGATAGGAGAAGAAATGAATATCAGGAAAAAGAAATCTTTCCTCAACAGATTTCTGATGCGCTAGTCGATTTTCAGATGTATGTTAGCAAACCTAAATCAAAACTGAAATAAATGTCATTTAGTCAGCTAGCATATATTCATGAGGTGTTTTCAAACCATGCGCGCGCTACTTCGCTATTCAACAAACCTCATCAAAATGCAGATACGGTAGCTACTA
>MEZD01000002.1:1270-12207 GCA_001775955.1 Candidatus Bathyarchaeota archaeon RBG_13_38_9
CATAACCACGTGATCACCAAAAACAGTAAGATGTCTATATCCCCCCATAGCTGGTGAGAGCATCCAAATTTGAACTGTTAATTTTTTGTGATTAAAAGCAGTTTATTCCTGTGTTATTGAGGGATAGTATCCTGTTAATCCTTCCAGAATGATGGGTTATGGACAAACTTAGGATTCGCACTTAGATGAGTGTGGATACCGCCCGGTCCACCACAGTCTAGGGCGTATTCGCGCATGTATTCGAGTATGTGTTTCAGTTCTTCGAATTTAGGTCCAGTCGGTCATTGGAGTCTTGCAGCTTGCATTTTACATCTATTTCCTTCGATCGTAAACCAGATTAGCTCATTGCAGTGCGGGCAATTGTTTAGGCCACTTGCCCAAAGGCCTTTCGGGAAATTCCGCATATTTGCGGAATTTGTTTTGCCATCATTCTGTCTTCCTGAGTGACTGGGGAGGTGTGGCTTCTTCTTGATCAGGCCCAACATTAGATAAGCCTGACTCGGTGTTTTGTGCAATAATGCTGGCAGTTGGTCTGTTGGAATCTGACCTATCTTCATGTAGCGCTCGATTGAATCAATAGAGATCTGTGGGTGAAAGCGCCTACAGTGTTCCATCCAATTCCCGTGTCCAAGAAGTTCTTTCTCCCTTTTTAGGACTCTTCCTAAATACCAGATCTCGAAAACAGTCTGACGAGCGTGAAGATCGATAGCGCTATTCAGATAATTCGCAGTCCCTACCAAGCTATCCATGTTAAGAGATCCAAGTTCCCTTTCCAAGTCCGTGGGAGATTTCGCCTGGGCATGGATCTGGTTTTGTTTAGTCAAATCGTTACAACCCTCTTTTAGACACAATCCTATTTAATATGATTATAGTTAAGGATCATATAGGCTTTCCTCATGTGTAAAGTAAGGAAAGTGTAAAGTGAAGAGTGAAAACTGGACATGAAGAAGGTAGGGAATGATCAAAAATATCTGAAGGCAGAATATCAAGTGTTAAGCGGTTTAGCTTCGGCAGACTCAGCCCTGAGCTTCAATGAACTTCAGAAGAAAACTTCCGTATCCACGAGGACACTGGCGAAACACCTCAAGAACTTCGTTCCCAAAGATGTCCAGAAAGAAGGCAAAAAATACCGCATCACGGACGCAGGTAGGCAGCTCGTAGCAAATATCAAACAGGATCTTGAGATCTGGACGAAGAAAGGTAAAAATCGCCAATCCTATGTAGGGACGGTCGAAGTATACTCAATAGGCCCCAAACATTTCAGCAAGGGCACGATGAAAGTTACGTCTCCTAGAAAACTTTTACGCAAAGATCGGGAGAAACTGGACCGAGCTGTCACTTACGCCATCCGAAAGTTTAGTTCAGTTGTTCCTGAGGATTCCACTAATTGGAGGGTTTCCATATATTCGCACATCAGCTCGAAACCATAGTTCAAGAACAATTTCATGAGCCCACTCTAAAATCCAATGTGATCCAACCCCTAATGTCAACAGCATCTACTCGAGTTTAGTTTCCCGAATGTTCTTCACTAGAAAACAAGAAGCGATAGTACTGCGAGAGTGAGGATCCCGGAGAAAGCAGCCCTTCTGAAACTCAGCAGACTCCACCTCTTCCAACTTTCTGTGTCGATTTTACTTCTATTCCAATATTCTGAAACCGATTTCTTCTTCGAAGAGCCAACCAGACTAGTGTGAGCATAACAGGAATCTCGATGAGAGGTCCAACTACTGTGGATACCGCCACCATTGGCATTGAAGCAAAAGCGGTTAATGCTATTGCTATCGCCAGCTCAAAATTTCTTCCTGTACAATGAAATCCCATGGTGCTGGCATCTTCAGAATTGTATCCTAGACGTCTTGTAGTGTAATAGACGAGGTTAAACAGTAGAAAGAAGAATAGAATTACGGGTATCGCCATCTGCCAAATAAGATTGGGATTATCTATTATGACTCCACCTTTTAAAGAAAACATTACGACCATAGTGAAAAGTAGTGCCAGTAACTGCATGGCATTGAAGTATGGAATTAGCCTCTTGTTTAACCATGATTCAGATTTACGTTTTATCACTTCTCTACGCGTTATGACGCCAAATAGTAGTGGTAGACCCAAATAGAGTAGTACGCTTTCACCAATTAGGATTATGTCTATTGCAATGTATGTTCCGACCAAGAGTGCGATATAGAGTGGTGTGGTGATTATTTGTATAATGGAGTTCCAGGCCATAAGTACGATTCCAAGGGGGCCATTTCCTTTGGCAAGGTCAGTCCATACTAAAACCATGGCTATGCAAGGCGCGACTCCAAGCAGGATTAATCCTGTCCATAAATATTTTGCAGTCTCATCCGTTATTAGGCCGAAATAGGGAAGAATCTTTCCAAAAAATATGAATCCTAAAGCGTAAAGTAAGAAGGGATTAACCGCATAGTTAAAGAAGACTATGATTCCTACTTGTTTCTTGCTTTGTAGAGCTTTTTTAAGTTCATCTAATTCTATTTTAGTCATGGCTGGGTAAATCATTAAGAATAGCCCTATCGGAATGCCAATTGCTAAACTTTCGCTAAATTCAGGAAAATACTTACCTAACAAAAGTCCAGAAATAATGCAAAGTATTACCCACAATGCTAGAAGCTTTTCAATCCATCCTAAACCGGTGTCTTTTCCCAAATAACTCACTTTCACTTTAATAGATTCAAGATTGTTTATCTATTAAGTTATATACTTTTCCATGTTTACAAAGTAGGGACTAAGATGAGCAGAGCATTAAGTAAAGCAAGAGTAGAAAGGCTATTAGATTCAGGACTATGTGAATCAAAAAATCCTAACAAACATATAAAAGAATTAGAAACCCTGGTTTCCCAAATCGACGAAGAGAATGTCAAAAGACAATTTTATGCCTTCAAGGCATTAGCTGATACTAATAGAATCAAAATATTACAACTTCTAAAAAACAGATCCATGTGCTCTTGTGAAATCACAATGGCCTTAGATTTAACAGAGCCAAATACCTCCTATCATCTAAACCTTCTGGAGAGAAATAACATAGTTAGAACAGAGAAGAGAGGTAAGTGGATATTCTATGAACTCCAACAATCAACTATTAGGAATATGTGCAAAAAAATTTTATGAAAATACATAAGCTAGATAAAAGAAAAAAATGAAGAGCTGATAACTAGCTCTTATAGATTGACTTCTGCTGTGGGGTACTACATTTCAGACCATGGTTTTACAGGGTACCATAGCTCTCCAGGATTGGCGTCCATGGGCCAAACAACTTCTTTCTGGCCGTTCTGCCATTGTACAACACCCATCTTATGACCTATCTGAAAACCGGTTACAGGATCAATTTTGTATTTACCATAGAATGTTGTCATCTCTATCTCGCCAGCAATCTTCCTTATCGATTCTGAGTTTAGCGGATCATCACTTAGTTCCATAGCCTTCTGAATAACTAATCCTTGTTGATAGCCAGTTGCCACCACGTAGTCAGGGATATCTCCATAATCATTCTGATATAGGTCAATAAATTCGTCATGACTCGGCCCATAATCCTCTTGATATACCATTCCTTTTTCCCATTGAGTGCATGTTATGGATCCTTCAGCATACTTCCCGAGTGTCTCGTAGTAATCTGGATAAACAACACCTGTACCTGCCCAGAGAAGTTTGACATTAAAGTCAAGATCTTTCATGTTCTTTACGGTTATGATAGCGTCATCATATGATCCAGGATTAAGTAATATTGCTGGTTTGGCCGCTTTTGCCCTACTTAATAGTGGTGTAAGGTCTGTTTGTCCCGTATTATATGTATCATAAGAGACTACGTTGAATCCTAATTGCTCAGCATATTCTTTACCATACGTGCCTACAGTAGCTCGGAATGCATCGTCACCATGAATTATTGCAATATTCTTTGCTTCAGGATCTTTTGGAACTACTCTTTCCTTGATCATATCTAGTATTCCCGCCATATAGGATGGTCCATTAGTTATAGTGTGAACGATATATTTCCAGTCTCTATAGTCCTTCGGATTAAAGGAGCTTGTACCATAGACTTCGAACATTCGATATTGCTCAACCATTGGGACCGTCGCCATACCAAGAGGACCCCATGCAGGCCCCAATAACAAGTCTACTTTATCTTCTGTAATCAGTTTCTCATAAAGTCTCGGTACATTTTCAGGTTTAGAATCGTCGCTATAGAGTATTAGTTCAACCTCGTAGGTGTTTCCGTCTCCAGCCTTTATTCCACCAGCTTCATTAACTATTTTGGCCCAGAGCTCGTTTCCATTATATTCAGCTCTACCTACTATAGCCTCTCTTCCAGTTAATGGTTTAGATCCACCGATTTTTACTGTCTTCTTCCCAGTTGTGGGTGTTGAAGTTGGGGTAGTTGTCGGGGTTGTTGTTGGAGTGGGGGTTTGATAGTATTGGGATATTCCATATCCAGCCGCAGCAATCGCACCAATACCGACTGCAGCACCTGCATACTTTAGATATTTACGCCGACTGATTTTATCTTCACTCAATTACAATCACATCTGATTTCTTTCGACTATCTTAGTTGAATATATCTCATTTGGGTAATATTTCTTTATTGCGTAGTTTTGTTACACACATTAGGTACGTTCTCCCGATTGTAAGTTCATTCCGAAAAAATTAATTTCAAATGTCCGAATGGTCTGACACTTTTTAAATCAGCTTCGGTGGCGGTAGGCTATGAAAGAGAGAACTGTACCCAGCAGGAAAAAGGTAACTCCAAATATAGTGCCCTGAATACCTGAAGGAAATCCTTTAAAAAGAACGATAATAGAGCCGCCCACCAGTCCAATTATGGCGCAATGGGTCAAAGAAAACCAGCGCGTTAGTGCGTGATGGATTATCTTGGCAAAGATAAAAACTCCCAGGATGCCCCCTAGAACGATTATTGCAAGGGAAACTAGCAATTTCGTTAACTGCCTCTACCATAACAGTATATTGACCGAACATGAGGAATACGAGGGACCCACTAACACCCGGCACAATCATAGCTCCCCCAGCCACTATGCTAACCAGAAATAGTATCAGGGGAGTGAAATCTTGAACATAGGCCCCCAAGAAAGGCTCAGTAGATCTAAACATCCCAAGAGCAAGGATTAGGATTAGACTAATTCCGATAGTAAATATTTCCTTTACTCTAAGACTCTTGAGCCGCGAGTGAGCCACTATGGAAGGGATGGATCCCAAGATAAGGCCCATGAAAAACAAGAGCAACAACTGTTCATGCTTCATAGGGCCCATTCGATCAATCTTGCAAATAAGACGACTCCGATTACTGCACCTATTCCTAGAGTGATCAAGAATCCAGCATGTTGTCTCCATTTGGATGGAGAACCGATTAATTGGCTAATAGATTCTAATTAGTCGATCATAAAGACCGAGGATTACTGCCATGGTTCCACCTGAGACACCTGGGATCATGTTGGCCACTCCAATGAGAGTGCCTTTAATCAGGGTCACAGGGATGTTTTTCATGCAGAATTCTTTTGTGGAACTCTTTAAAAAAATGATTCATAAACAAATAGTGAAACTGTGCAAACAGTTTCTAATAGATTGCTCATACAGGTGGTTTTACAAGTTTTTCGTAATCTATCTAAAATACAATTCTGTTTCTCTAGTATGTAAAATCGATTTCAGATCCACACTAGACTTTTCTCGCAACCTCAACTTCGTCAACGCTGTGTATTGTAGCTCCCATCTCTTCTATACAAGTTTTAATGGTTTCTAGATTTATATTGCTCCCTTCTACCTGTACTTTTATGCTTTCAGTATTTTGATCAATCTCTGCCAAAGAAATTTTTACACGATTCGCACCGTTACAGCTTACAATACGTGAAGCCAATTCCGGTATTGTAGGTTGATGTGGTTTTAACACATCTAAGACGACTCTCTTTATCGTCGGCGATTTAACCAAGCTATCATCCATTTTCTTAAAATTTCTCCAGTCTTAATCTGCTGAGATACTCGTATTTTAAGTATAGGTTAACGTGAGCTGTCAAATCATATATTGCCTAATAGTATTATGATTGCAGCCGTAATTATCCCTATGATCATTATACGAATACCTGAGATTATTACCCTCTCTCTCGATATTTTCCCTAAATATACCCCAATCATGAATAGAACCAATAAAATAAGTATTAACGAAATTATAACCGCTTCATTTATCGATATCAAACCATAATGTGCAAAAACGAAGGGTACTATAGCGGTTACAGCTGCTATAGAAGGAGATAGAGCATCAACTAGCGCAGCCCAAATCATAGCTGTTTTTTGTGCTTTCACATGAACTGAATTGTCCAAGTCTAGGAGGAGAGATTTTTCTAATTCTTCTAATTTTCTAAGCCGCTCCGCCCTCTCTACAAAATAGGTTCCTGAAAATCCCGAAATACCCATAGCCAGACTTACTCCCAATCCCGCTCCAATAATTATCCTAGGTTGAACCGGACCCGAAGTCCAAGCTCCTACGATGACTCCTAAAGCAGTTAATGCGCCATCAAAAGCGTTCATTACAAAATATCTTCGAGATATCGCTGAAACGCCAGTTAATCTGAGGTGAAATCTAAATTTCTTTAGATAATTTTCCAATTTTTTATCTTGCTTCCAACTATTCCTAAAAAGTTTGAATACATTAATTATTCGTTTTATGTGCTTTCAGATATGTATGCAATCCATTCATTGACATTATTTATCCTATATTTATTCGATTGCATTAAAATATGATACTAGAATGCATCATAAATAAGCTCATCAACCATTTTGTTATTGTGATTACCAAAAAATATTAGAATACATCATTAGAGTATCTTCGCAATAGTAGGTTGAATAATATGGATTGGAAAATTCACGTATTGTATGTAGGAGACATAATATGTCCCAAAGGAGTTTCGACATTTGGTCTTGATACAGACTTACAAATAAATGGTCCTTATCTCGCATTCCTTCTTGTTTCCAAATCTAAGAAGATACTCGTAGATACTGGAATGAATTCTCGATTCATAATTGATGGAAAGGCTTGGGCGGGACTGCCAGCAAAGGGTGGAGAGAAATTTCTTCTTGAATCACTTAAGAAAAACGATACTCAGCCAGAGGAAATTGAAACAGTGATATACACGCATCTGCATAATGATCATGCGGGTAATTGCCACTTATTCCCAAATGCTTTACATGTTTTTCATTATGATGAATGGACGGAGTTACAGAATCCCCTTCCTTCAATGCGGATTAGAAAGGATTTTGATCCTGATGTTATTCCATATCTCAAGAAATTCCGTTGTCTGAGGGTTACTGGAGATACCGAATTCACAGAGGGTATTCATCTTTATCATACGCCAGGGCATACGATAGGCGGATTAACCGTTGGAGTAAATACTTCCGATGGCGTATATGTCATTCCTGGCGATATCATCAACATATATCAAAACCTATTCCCCAAGATGTCTTCAATGGTTGATATAACTGGAAAACGTCACAAAATAACTCCAGCTCCAGAAGAATATGGACCATTAGGAGTACCCTCTGCAATTCTATATGACCATTATGCTTGGTATCGGAGCATCTGGAAGATCCGTGGACTCCTTAAGAGTCCCAAACACTTACTCCCCTGTCATGAATCTGCCATATGCGGAAAGACATTTCCTGGAGATTCAATAGATCTAGATATCCCTGAATAATCATCAGAATATTCGGATTAAGAATTTCTCCCCTTTCTTTTTATCAATCAATTCAATCTCGGAAAAAACATCGGCACTTTCTTAGAATAATTTTCATATTCTATTCCAAGTTTTGATTTGAGACGTTTTTCTTCGTCTTTAGCTAATTTGTAATATGATAAAGTCATTATTGGCCACAATATGGCGGTGAAAATTGTCGGCCAATGAATCAGCCATCCTAAAGTAAAAAGAATGAATCCAAGATATTGCGGGTGCCTTACACGGCCATATATACCATAATCAACGAACTCACCTTTTGCGGCATATACTTTTCTCCAACCAATAATAATTAGATAGACTCCAATGCCAGAAATGATTGAGCCAATTACGAATCCGGGTAAGCCTAACAAATGCCCTTTCCAATAGGTATCCGGCATTCCACCCAAGTAAGTTGAGAACAAGTAGATGGTTAAAGGAATACCATACATCTCAGCGAATAATGAAACTATAAAACTAAAATATAGACCACCTGACCTTTTTTCATATTTAGTTCTGAACGATAAAGAAACTAAGAAAATTGAAAAAACAAGAATTCCTGCGATAACTAGATCCCAACGATAAAAGTATTCAAATTCAAACATTTTTGCCACTTTGAACTGATATGCTCTTATTCAACGATTTAGCCTCTCAATAAACATGCTACAAACTAAGTCAAAAAAGATCTATTGTTTCTATTTATAGAGATTCTTCATTTTCGTAAATTCAATTAGAGATCAGATATATTTATAACAACGTTATATTTAAAGTCATTAAAGATAATTTTCAATTAAATCTTGAACCTTTGAAAAAGGTGTTTCAGATATGGCAAAAGACCCTATTTGTGGAATGTATGTTGATGAGAAGAATCCTCCTTTTGAAACAAAAATTCATGATGAAACATACTACTTCTGCAGTGAAACATGTCTTCGCACGTTTGAGGCCCCAGAAGTAGAGCTTCGAAAACTGAAGCGCCTAATAGCCTTCAGCTTAGCACTTAGCATACCAACAATGGTATTATCGTTCTTTCCAATTCTCCCAACTATTTCAAATAATGTATTATTATTTCTTCTTGCCACACCTGTACAATTCATAGTAGGATGGAGATTCTACAAAGGAGCAATAGACGCACTAAAAAAATTCACTGCTAATATGGACACTCTTATAGCGGTTGGAACTTCTGCAGCTTGGATATACAGCACCATAGTTACCTTTATGCCAAGTATTTTCCCAGAAGAAATGGTCTACTTCGATACAGCTCCCCTAATAATTTCTCTGATCTTAGTTGGAAAACTCCTCGAAGACATTGCTAAAGGAAAAGCATCTGAAGCCGTCAGAAAACTTATGGACATTCAGCCAACGATGGCACGAGTGATACGAGAAAACAAGGAATTAGAGGTTCCTGTGGAGAGAGTAAAGAAAAACGATATTGTGATAGTTCGTTCTGGAGAAAAAATACCTGTAGATGGAGTCATCATTGAAGGCCATGCATCAATTGATGAAAAAATGGTTACTGGCGAAAGCATGCCATCAGAGAAGGATGTCGGTAATGAGGTCATTGGCGCTACTATAAATAAAGAGGGTTTGATCAAAGTCAAAGCTACCAAGCTTGGTCAAGACAGTGCACTTTCTAACATAATTAGATTAGTCGAAGAAGCTCAACAGACTTCTGCTCCCAGTCAAAGATTTGCAGATCAAGTATCTGCATATTTTGTACCTGCGGCTATTCTCATAGCAATATTTGCATCTACATCTTGGTATTTCTTAGGATCGAAATCCTTCACATTTGCATTAACAATTTTCATAGCAGTTCTAATAGTTGCATGTCCATGCGCTCTCGGAATAGCAACTCCTACGGCGATAATGGTTGGAACAGGTAAAGGCGCTGAGAATGGTCTACTAATTAAAGGTGGAGATAATCTTGAGAAGATACGAAAACTGACCACAATCGTGTTTGACAAGACAGGTACCCTAACCAAGGGCGAGCCATCAGTAACTGATGTAATTACAATAGAAGAATTTGATAAAAACAAACTCCTAACACTTGCAGCAGCTGCTGAAAAGGGATCCGAACATCCTCTGGGCCAAGCAATTATCAAAGGCGCCGAAGAGAGAGGATTTACAATTCCAAAATTGGAGAAATTTAACGTAATACCAGGACATGGAGTCAAAGCAAATGTCGATGATAAAGAGATTCTTGTTGGAAATCGCAAACTGATGATTGATAATACAATATCTATTGACTTCTTAGAGAACCAAGTCAGTCAACTAGAACATGAAGGAAAAACTGCAATGATCACAGCAATAAACAGCAAGGCATTGGGAATAATAGCCGTAGCAGATACTTTGAAAGACCACTCAGTTGACACGATCAAACAATTGCAGAATATGGGATTGGAGGTTGTCATGCTTACAGGAGATAACAAGAGAACAGCGGATACAATAGCTAAGAAAATCGGTGTTAGCAGGATTCTGGCTGAAGTGCTACCAGGCGATAAAGCAAATGAGATAAAAAAACTTCAAGAAGAAGGAAAGTTCGTTGGGATGGTCGGCGATGGAATCAATGATGCCCCAGCTTTAGCTCAGGCAGACGTCGGCATCGCCATTGGTAGCGGCAGCGATATAGCCATGGAAACTGGAGGCATAGTACTGATAAAGGATGACCTCCGAGATGTTGTTGCCTCTATTCAATTGAGCCAAAAGACAGTAAGCAAAATAAAACAGAATCTATTCTGGGCATTCTTCTATAATTCAGCACTAATACCTGTAGGCGCAGGCGCTCTTTACCCATTTTTTGGTATTTTGTTAAATCCAATATTTGCTGCTGCGGCAATGGCATTTAGCTCAGTTTCGGTAGTCACTAACTCTCTACTCTTGAGAAGATTCAAGCCAAAACTGTAAAGAAAAACTGAATCTGTTTAATATGCGCTTTAAAGCATGTTTTGATAATCAACATTGCTTGATTTGAGAGATTAAGAGGATCATTAATCAATCCCTAAGAAAGAAAGTTTGGCAGTTAACACAATTTATAGAGCGTGAACAAGCATGAGCTGGAGATTACTTGATCTAGGACCCGTTGATGGATTTACGATGACGAGTTTATATGAGGCAGTAGCAAAGGCTCAAGAAAAACATAACTCTAAAAACACCTTAATTCTCAATCATCCAACTGAACCCTTCGTAAATGTAGGATTTCACCAAATTGTAGAGAAA
>MEZD01000002.1:12220-28537 GCA_001775955.1 Candidatus Bathyarchaeota archaeon RBG_13_38_9
ACTTCGTACAACAGGAAAAATTTCCAATCATCAGAAGATCAATAGGTGGCGGAACTATACTTGATGGCCCTTGGGAACAGGACTACTTTTTCATAGTTGGAAAAAAAAGTAAAGACTGCCCAGTTGATATCAAAGATTTCTATCGAAAATATCTTTCTATCGTGGCATCAACATTAAGAGGATTCGGCGTCAAAGCCGAGTATAGACCGATCAACGATATAGTTGCTAGGGATAGAAAGATTTCAGGTAATGGAGGTGTGTCTATAGGAGAGTCTATGGTTCTGGCTGGAGATATCCTACTTGACCTTCCAACCGAATTGATGACAAGAGTCCTTAAAGTACCAGATGAAAAATTTCGAGATAAGCTACAAAAGTCATTATCGGAGTGGATGACATCCCTGCAACTGGAACTTGGAGACCCCCCATCGAGAGATGAGGTGAAACAGAATCTAATCAAAGAATTTGAAACACAAATTGGAGCCACAATTGAAGAGCAAGAACTCTCCGCAATTGAAAGAAAATATCTTGATGAACTCCTAATGGAACGACAAAAGAAAAGCTGGATATTCATGAAGGATATGAGTCATGAGAACCTCTTTCAAGCTTCTAGATTACGTAAAATCAAAGTAAAAGAGGGAGTGAATATTTGTGAGGGAGTCTACAAGGCTAAAAAACTCATCCGAATAACGATGGAAACAGTAGACGATCACATACGTGAAATATCAATCTCAGGAGATTTCTTCACCGACCCGCACATTGGTGTAATAGAAAAGCTTGAGCGATCAATAAATGGAGCATCACTAAATAAAGAAGAGTTACAGCAGAGAATTTTTGCAGGATTTAATAATATTGGACTAACTGTTATAGGAATGACTATTGATGATTTGGTTGCCGCCATCTTAATAGCAAAAGATGCTAAATAGATATGCGCTTTATTCTACCTACCCTACATAGTACCTACCTAATCTTGCCATTGAACCTCTATACTAGAGTTTTTCTTCCTAACTATTGATATAATGCTCGCCGCAATTGTAATCATGCTTAAATTAGAAAACTAGTTCTTAGTAGATGTCTAAATATTTCTCGATTTCCCATGTTGTTACTTGAGTTTTAAATTCGTTCCATTCTTTCGTTTTTATCGCCATATACCTTTCAAATAGATGACTGCCCAATACTTTTCTAATGACATCCGTGTCTTTTGAGTAATTTAATGCCTCTTGCAATGATGTGGGTAAGACTTCAATTTGTTTCTGGGTCAGACTTTCATCGTCGAACTGGTATACATTTTCTTCTACTGGTTCAGGAGGTTTCAAGTTTTGTTTTATCCCCTCTAGAGCTGTCTTTAACATTACAGCGAATGCCAGGTATGGGTTACATGTTGGATCAGGGCATCTTAATTCTACTCTCGCTGATTCCGGTTTTCGCTCAAACCATCTAGGAACTCTTATGAGTGCTGATCTATTCATGCTTGCCCAAGTAACATATACTGGCGCTTCAAATCCAGATACTAATCTTTTGTAAGAATTTACTGTTGGACATAGGATTGCACACATGGGTTTGATAAATTTCATTTGTCCCGCGATGAAACTGTAGGCTACTTTAGATAATTTATACCGATCATTGTTATCGTAAAAGGCATTCTTCTTTTTCTTGATATCAAATAGACTTTGATGAATATGCATTCCTGATCCTGCTGCCGCCATAATTGGTTTTGGCATAAAAGTTGCGTGCAGACCCTGCATTTGTACTATCTTCTTCACAGTATATTTTAAAGTTAGAAGTTTGTCAGCAATCTCTAAGGCTGGACCATAATTGAAATCAACCTCATATTGTCCTTGACCAACTTCATGATGTGATGTTTCTACATTAATCCCAAAACTCTCAAGCGCAGTGACTATTTCTTTTATCGATTTATACCCTTCATAAGATGATAGATCAAAGTATCCACTGTAATCTATGGGATATCTTCTTTCAACCTTTTCCTTATTGAAAATATAGAATTCGGGTTCTGGCCCTACATTATATTGAAATCCCAACTCGATTGCTTCTTCAATAGCTTTCTTGAGAACAAATCTTGGATCACCTTCAAACGGATTACCATCTGGCCTGAAAATATCACATATCATCCTGGCCGTTCTGCCATTTTCTCCAAGCCAAGGCACGACCGAGTAGGTGGATAGATCTGGTTTCAAGAAAAGGTCGCTTTCTTGGATCCTAGCAAATCCTTCTATGGAAGATCCATCGAACCAAACTCCATTAGATAGGGCTTCGTTTAGTCCTTTTACTGGAATTATGACTTCTTTAATAACACCAAGTAGATCGGTAAACTGTAAACTTACAAATCGAATTTCGTCTTTTTTGGCTTTTTGAATAACATCTCGATTGTCCATAACATTAACCTTGAATTTTTTTGTTTAAGTATCTTTCTCAGCTCACAATTCTTGGGATAAATATTCGATGTAATCAATGTGTGCTTATTTTCATAATTTAAAGATCGTTTTTGTATTTTCTCCTAAGATAAGATCAACTTGGTCTCTGTTTAATCCTGAGACTTTTACCTTTTGCATTTCAAATGATGGATGCCCGAATGGGGAATCAGAGCCGAAAATTACCCTATTTACACCTACTCTCTCGGCAGCTTCTTTTATCTTGCTATGCATAGGCATCCCTGAGGTTTCTAAGATTATATTTTCATGAGCTGAGGCTACGTCAATTGCTCCATTGACATAGACGATATGGCCATGACCCATATGACCCATAATTATTGTCACATCAGGATATACATCAGCAAGATTAGCAAAATGCCAGGGCAATGACCAAGGTGGATGTCCGCAATGGAATAGAACGGGCACACGGTGCTTCTTTGCGAGATCCATTATTGGATACACTATCTCTTGATCAACTAGATATGAATCTATTAGCGGATGCATCTTTATACCTTTGAATCCCCACTCCGTTATTGCTAAATCAATTTCCTCTATTGCTTTCTGACCCTTATGCGGATTAATCCAAACTAAACCTACAAATCTATCAGGAAATTTTCTAACGCCTTCTAAAGTTAGTCTATTTGGTAAACTGAAGGTTATGGATGTACTGATTTTCCATTCATCCATTACAGATATGAGACTATCTGCACTAGATTCGACATTAAAAAGAGGAAATTTACCAATATGAGTGTGTGAATCTATGATCATATATTCATTCTCTCCTACCGATGGGGATAATATAATCTCTATTTATCAGTCTTCGAAGGGTTTTCAGCAGAGGGATAGTCACCAAGATATATAGTGCATCCGCTGGGAAGAAGGTTATTAAATCCAAGTAAGCTACAGGTCCATAAAGATAGTAATCGTAGAAAAAGTATCCAAAGTTTTTCACTGTAACGGCTACTACCATTGCAACAATCTCTGAGATTTGCCGTTTATCTTTAAAGACTGCTCGTAAACATCCAAGGATCCATCCCATCGAACCACGTATTATTAGAGTAGCCGGTGCATAAACCACATATGCGCTACCATGTATTGGATTCCAAATATCAAATAGAGTTGGTCCTATTGCTGAGGCAAAAAGTGCTACGATTGGACCAAACAGTATTCCTGTAATAAAGGTCATTATGTCACCAAAATGCCATATTCCCAATGGTCGTGGCATTGGAATGGCTATAGAAGTTGCAACGTAGATCAATGCAGCCATAACTGATATGAAAGCTGCTTCTTGGGATGTTATTTTAAACATGGCCATTCAAAACACATAGATTTAGTTACTCTCGAATTAGTATTTCCATAATATTGATTTTTTTAACAGAGGGTTTTAAAGTTTCGATGTAAATAGGAGCCATTGATGTGGTTATGGTAACTAAAGAGGATCTGATTATACTTAAGAAAATTACCCTAAGAAGCGCCAATGTTGTCATGGCTTTCAGCGGATGGCCAGACGCTAAAAGGGTAGCCACTTATGCTGCTGAATATTTACGGGACAGCCTGAAGGCCGAAAAGATAGGGGAGATAGATCCTAAACCTTACTACGATTTCACAATTGAGAGACCCCAAGTCACAATTAAGGATGGATTAATGATAGAGTATTCACCGCCGATAAATGAGTTCTACTTTAGGAGAGACAAAAAGAGCTCTCATGACTTATTGATCTTCATCGGTACGGAACCACACACAAACTGGGTAAGATATGTTAACTCAATATTCAAGGTAATGAGTTCAGGAAAAGTTAATCGCATATGCATTTTCGGAGGGCTAATTGATCGTATCCCGCATACTGTTGAACCATTAATTTCTGGAGTAGCCAATACTACAAAACTTGTCGAAGAGATGAAGAGTAGCAGTATTAAACCTGCGGATTATAGCGGTCCTAGCAGCATTCATAGTTTAATTCTCAATGAGTGCCAGAAGAAAGGTATTCCAACAATGAGTATTTGGGGTCATGCTCCAGAATATGTGGGTGATGTTGATCCTCGAACAGCCCATCAACTCTTGCTCAAGGTCAAGGATTTGATAGGATTGAATGTTGATTTGGATGAACTCGGAATCGAGAGCAATCTTTTCAGGAAACAGCTTGATTCGTTAATGAAAAAAGACCAGACATTTTCCGAATTAATACAAAGTCTCGAGATCGAATATAAGAACGCGAGAAGAACTCCGGACTATCTTACATAAAATGTGATTTAAGCCCGCGTTCATAAAGGGATAATGGATAATGAATAAACTTATAAAAATTTCAATTCTGATTATGATTTTTGCCATCTTAATAATTTCCAGTTGGACATTATATCAAGGAGCGAAAACAGAACTCATCCCTCGTAAGGTACTCTTTGGAAATCCAGATCGTATAACGGTTAGACTTAGTCCTGATGGTACAAAAATTAGTTTTCTGGCACCAGTTAATGATGTTCTAAATGTATGGGTAGGCCCTATCGAAGATCCAATGTCTGCAAGACCAGCAACTACAGATACAGATAGAGGGATCTACAGCTACTTTTGGTCATATACAAATGAGCACATCATATATATTCAGGATAAGGCTGGCGAAGAAAATTGGCGAATATACAGTGCAAATGTAGGGACTAATATAACAAAAGATCTTACACCTCTTGAAGGAGTTAACGCACGAATTCAAGGAGTCAGTCCTAAATTTCCATATGAAATCTTAGTTGCGCTCAATGATCGTGTTCCAGAACTACATGACATCTATCGTGTCAATATTGTAACTGGATACAGACAACTCATAGAGGAAAATGAGGGTTTTGCAGGGTACATGGTAGATGATGATTATAATATTCGATTTGCATATATGATGACTGCTGACGGAGGATATGAGCTTCTTGAGCCTAATAATGAAAGTGAGTGGGAGCTCTTTCTCAAAGTTCCAATGGAGGATACGTTGACTACAGATCCTATTGGATTTGATAAGACAGGTAATTTCCTCTATATGATTGATAGTCGAGACCGAAATACTGCTGCACTATTTCAGTTAAATTTAGAAAACAAAGATAGAATCATGCTTGCTGAAAATGAGACGGCTGACGTTGATGATCTGATATTCCATCCAACTGAGAAAACAGTTCAGGCAGTAGCCTTCTATTATGATCGTAAACATTGGGAAGTACTTGACGAAGACATACTTCAAGATCTTACTTACCTGAAATCGATAGCCGATGGTGATGTAGAAATTGTTAGTAGGACACTTGACGATAAATATTGGATAGTAGCCTACATTTTGGATAATGGACCAGTACAATACTACTTCTATGATCATATAAAACAGAAAGCTGAATTTCTATTTACTAACAATCAGCAACTAGAGGATTTGCCTCTTGCCCAGATGCACCCTACGGTCATAGAATCTCGTGACGGATTGAACCTAGTTAGCTACTATACACTTCCAATCAATAGTCATGAGAATGGGGAATTACGTCCTCGAGATCCTTTACCTATGGTACTACTGGTACATGGAGGCCCATGGAGTCGAGATATTTGGGGTTATGAGTCTCAACACCAGTGGCTGGCTAATAGAGGATATGCAGTTCTAAGCGTTAATTTCCGAATGTCGACTGGATTTGGTAAAGAATTCATTAATGCTGGCAACTTGGAATGGGGTGGAAAAATGCATGATGACCTAATTGATGCTGTACAATGGGCTGTTGATGAGGGCATAGCCGATCCAGATAGAATTGCCATTATGGGAGCCAGTTATGGTGGATATGCGACACTTGCAGGTATGACTTTTACTCCAGAGATCTTTGCATGCGGAATAGATATCGTAGGGCCATCTAATCTTGTGACTTTGCTTGAATCTTTACCACCTTATTGGGAACCAACAATCGAACTATTCACTAAAAGGGTGGGTGATCATCGAACAGATGAGGGTAAGCAGTTTTTAATTGAACGTTCCCCACTAACATATGTGGATAGAATCCAAAAACCTCTTCTCATTGGTCAAGGTGCGAATGATCCAAGGGTAAAACAATCTGAATCAGACCAAATTGTTCAATCGATGGAAGAGAAAGAAATTCCCGTCACTTATGTTCTCTATCCTGATGAGGGTCATGGATTCGCTAGGCCTGAAAATCGTTTATCGTTTTATGCGGTTGTCGAAGCTTTTCTATCAGAATGTTTAGGGGGAAGTTACGAACCTATTGGTGAAGACTTTAAAGGTTCCAGCATTACCGTGCCCACAGGTGCCGAGCACATTCCTGGCTTAATCGAAGAATTGAAGAATCTGGAACGGGTAATTGGAGAAAATGAAAGCCAAGAAATTCTTATGATTAAGAAGGGAATGAGGACACAACTTCATTGAATAAGTTAAGAAGTAGAACGTTTGTAGTGTTCGTCATAATATTAGTGACCGCCTTAGTAATCATATCAATATCTCTCGTCCCACAAGATTCTCAAGCAACAAAATTAATTGTAGTTTCATCTACAACTTTCATACCACTGGATAAACCTGTAAAGTTAACCATCAAAGCCATTGACTATGAAGGCCACATTGATGCCACAAGAGATGACATTATCGAATTATACTTGACTTCAGTTAGCTATGATAAGCCTATGGCAAAGCTGAATCCAAGAAGGATCCAATTGATCAACGGCACTGGATCAGCTTACATTGAAGGTAAAGTGGCGGAAGTCGTTGATGTTACGATACATTGGAAAGAGGGAATATCTCCTCTTGTGTCATCAAAACTTCACCTGTTTATAGGAATTGGAGAGGAATGAAATTAATTAGAAAAAGTGAAGATACAATTAGGACACTTCTTGCATCTTTGCTATTAATAGGAATTTTTAGTATAGCAGTTTATTTTGTTTTAACTCACCTGAGGAAATACCAATTGAAGCCTCGAAGCTCGTTATCGTGAAACCTTCTGAGATTCCTGTCAGAAACGAAGTTGTATTGACAATTAAGGCAATAAACGATGATGGATTTCTCGATATAAAGAGAGATGATTTAGTTGAGATCGTTTTAGATCCTAATAGTCATGCCCAAATCGGTTATTTAGAAAACTCGAATATTATTTGGTCCAATTCATTATTGATAAGACTTGAAGCTGGTCTGGCAAAGGTCAAGTTTGTCGATCCAAAATTTGAGAGGATTCGCATATCAGTTGAATGGATAGAAGGAAATTCAAAGCTCGAATCTAGTGAAGTGCAACTATTTGTCGGTTATAGAGTCTCCCAAATAATTGGCTTACCATGATTCTTAACTAACTCATTAAATTCAAATATGTGGAACATGCATTTGCTCCTCAATGTAAAACGAAATCAATAAAGCTTTGTCGTATTTACTCACAAAATAACTTTTTAATAGAGAATTTATACCACCGTTGTGATCATTATATTACGTCATATTGATTTAATTTTGTTCAATAGGAGGTGATAATTTATGGCGATAATAAAATATGGACACGCTAAACCTATCTCATTGGATCCAAATCATGGTGGACTTGGACTCGGACTTGGACTCGGACCAAGCTATCAATACTACAATTTCCCCTATGGCTACGGTTATCCCTATTACAGTTTTCCATACAGTTATGGCTATCCATACTATGACTATCAAAGATACTGGCCCAGCTACAGTTATTATTATTAGAGTCATTTGATTTTACGAAATACACTCTTTACATAAATCTTTTCAAATGATTTCTACAAATTTTATTTTATTTAATTATTCATTATCCTAATTTTTCTAATTAATTACAAAACACATTTGCTTTACATATTATGATCTTTATTTCGTGATAATAGAAAATAGATTATTGTATGGGTATTATAAAGAATAATTATTAGAATTATGATTGTTTTTTAACATAATTTATGATTCCGCCAGTCAACAATACATCTCTTTCTCTCTTAGAGAATCTATTTTGGCATTCAATTTTTTTTCCATTTACTTCTAGTACGATATTATTATTGGGATTTTTTAATTGATCTCTTATACTATTGATATTGATCATGTCATTAGTTTCAATTTCTTTATAGTCATTTGGATCAATGAATGCTAATGGTAGTATTCCAAAATTTATCAAATTTGATCTGTGAATTCGTGCAAAGCTTTTCGCAATCTTTCCTCTGACATTTAAAAATCTGCATGCCACAGCTGCATGCTCTCTACTCGAACCTTGCCCATAATTTTCTCCAGCGATTATAAAGCCTTGATTAACTTTGGCTTTGCTAGAGAAGTTAGGATCTATTCTTGAGTATACATATTCGCTTATTGCTGGGATATTGCTCCTAAGAGGCAATATTTGACTTCCCGCGGGCATTATATCATCCGTTGTAATATTATCTCCAACTTTTAGAAGGACCTTTCCAGAAAGTTCATTTTCTAAAGATGCAAAATTTGGAAATGGTTTGATGTTTGGACCTCTTATTATTTTGACTATCTCTTGGCTTTTTGAAGGAGGAATTATTCCCTCTTCATTAATGATATAGGTCTCAGGCTCTTCGATGTTTGGATATTTCCCTAATTTTCTTGGATCGGTTATACGACCTTCTATTGCAGCGGCCACGGCTACTTCAGGACTACATAAATAAACCTGATCATTTTCGGTTCCGCTTCTTCCTGGAAAGTTTCTTGGAAAAGCTCTTAGTGAAACTGTGCCTGTAGCTGGTGCTTGTCCCATTCCTATACATCCTAGGCAACCTGACTGATTGATGCGAGCCCCCGAGTGTATAAGATCGCTTAGGCCACTCGCATTAGCAACATTTTCAAAAACCTGACGACTGCCAGGATTTATTTCTAAAGAAACATTTTCATGAATCTTCCTTCCGTGCAGTGCTTTTGAGACTATCATTAAATCTTTAAAAGAGGAATTGCCACATGACCCAATAATGCATTGATTTACCCCTATACCTTCGACTTCTGATACTTTTTTCACATTATCAGGGGATGATGGACATGCAATTAATGGTTCAATTTCACTTAGGTTCAAATTCACAGATTCATCATATTGTACATCAGCATCAACATTGATCTCTTTCCATACTTCTAGTCGTCCTTGAGCTTCTAGAAATTTTTTCGTCTGATAATCTGAAGGAAATACAGTTGTTGAGGCACCAAGTTCTGCACCCATATTTGCGATAGTTGCCCTTTCAGGGATGCTTAAGCTCTCAACACCAGGTCCAAAATATTCAATAATCTTTCCAAGACCACCTTTGACCGAATATCTCCGTAACATTTCTAGAATTACATCTTTTGCCGAAACCCAAGATCTCAGTTTTCCTGTAAGTTCAACTCCTAAAATCTTTGGAG
Source organism: Candidatus Bathyarchaeota archaeon RBG_13_38_9 (assembly GCA_001775955.1). Classification (GTDB taxonomy): domain Archaea; phylum Thermoproteota; class Bathyarchaeia; order 40CM-2-53-6; family RBG-13-38-9; genus RBG-13-38-9. The sequence goes on from MEZD01000002.1 coordinate 21,983, forward strand.
TTTTCATATAGAACGGATAACCTGCCATTGCCATAGCAACATCTAACCCTCCTGCCCCTATGGCTACCATATTGCATCCTCCAGCCGTTGGAGTGTGGCTGTCCGATCCTAGAAGTGTTTTACCAGGTTCGGCAAACCTTTCTAAGTGAACTTGATGGCAGATGCCATTACCTGGTTTTGAAAAGTAAATACCAAATTTCTTTGCGATTGTCTGCAGAAATAGATGGTCGTCCATATTCCTGTGATCTGCTTGCAGCAAATTATGATCGACATAACTAACAGATAGTTCAGTTTTGACCTTTGGAATACCTAAAGCTTCGAACTCCATGTATGCAAGTGTTCCAGTCGCATCTTGAGTTAATGTTTGATCAATCTTAATCGCTATCTCTTCTCCGGTCACAAACTCTCCTTCAATAATGTGACCCTGAATTATTTTTTCTGCTACACTTCCAGCCAAGGATCGTCAAACCTACCAGATTTATTCATGCTATTTATTGCACGTTGAAACTATCTTGCAATTTATAGATTTCTACATTATATCGCGCTCTTGCTTAGGTCCTATAGTTCATAGAGACAACTATTGTGAAAATAATTTTGATAAGGGAATAAATTGTTTACATTATTTTCCAAGAGGAAATCATATCTCGCCTCACTATATAGAGAATTAATCCCATCAAAATACAAAAATAAGATACAAGATTACCTTTGTTTAAATCAGTATGAATCCAATAATTGCGCGCGCTAAAGTCTATAGATGGAAAAATGAAAGGCCCCCAATTGAAGATCATAGATTCATTTGATGTCATGTGGTTTGCTTGGGGGTCACATTATCCAAAACCTGAAATTTATCAATAAGCGCTCTTCGGAGAAAGTTATCTTATGAGAAATTCGCAATCTAACTTGTCAGCAATTTTTTTACATTTTTGAATGTTTATGTCTGAAACATTCACTACACTCAAGCGTACATGGGAAAAAATATCTTTACATTCTTTAGTAAAATCAAGGACAGCCTCATAAGCTCCGATCAGCGAGGGCTTACAAAGTGCATTATATTTTTCTTGAGTCTCAGCGTTGAGGCTTATTGAGATAGAGTTCATTCCAGCTTCCTTAAGCTCTTTTGTAACTTTGCGATTTACATGTTGTAATTGTGCCAATCCATCCGTGTTTAGACGAAGATGAAGATATGGATAAATTTCTTTAATCATTCTAGTCAATTCGAGAACCATGTCTAATCTAACTGTTGGTTCTCCAAAACCACAAAAAACTATTTCTTTATCGGAATCCTTTAGCTCTGCATTCAGACTGTCCCAAGCATCCTTTATTGTGGGTTCTTGTTCAAGCCAAAGCCTATAACCAGATATTCCAGAGCAATAATTCTTCAAACAAAAAGAGCATGAATTCCTACATCTATTTGTAATGTTCAGATAAATCGTATTAGGACTTACACTATATCGATATACAATCGCTCCATTTTGGGAGTCTCTTGGATAACTCATTTGTAAACCCAAAAAAATCAATTATTGAATGATTTTACGTCAGATATTCTATTTTACAGATTAAATTCTATCTATTAAATGGCAAGTTTGATTTTAGCTCATATGACAAGTATGACTCACTTTCTTCGGTTCGAGCTTTTATTAAATATAACTTCTCAATCCAGCATGGTGTATTGGAGAATTGAATTGATCCAAAAAGAGAGGAAATATAGTATGTTGATTCCAACAATCATAATGGGAGTGATCACTGTCATCCTACTCATTATAGGATATCAGAAAGGCGGAATGCATATTACTGGATTGAAGTCGGCTTTAGAAATGATTATACAGATTTTTCCTTTGCTGATTTTATCTTTTGTTACGGCAGGAATGGTTCAGGTTCTGTTACCGAGTGAATTATTATCTCAATGGATTGGCACAGAATCAGGTTTGAAAGGAATATTGATTGGTACAGTTGCTGGAGGTCTTTCTCCAGGCGGACCTTATGTCAGTTTACCAATAGCCGCAGGTCTACTTAGTGCGGGAGCGAGTATTGGAACGATGGTAGCATTTCTAACCTCATGGTCATTATGGGCGGTAAGTAGACTCCCAATGGAGATAGGAATTCTAGGTTGGAAATTCACACTTATTCGTCTGGCCAGCACATTCTTATTCCCACCAATTGCAGGGTTAATCGCTCAAACATTTTTCTCTAACCTGAAATAAGTAACATCCATACGATGTACTAATTAGATATATTTTGAATGCAATATCAGAAAGATGTCTATTGCTTAGAACGTGAAGAATTATGGTTAAAGTCAAAATAATGCCCTGCCTTGACATGAAAGATGGAAGAGTTGTCAAAGGTGTTCATTTCGTTAATATTCGTGATGCTGGCGACCCTGTTGAGAATGCTAAATTCTACGAAAAGGAAGGTGCAGATGAACTTGCAATGCTGGATATCGCAGCCACTTTGGAAGGCAGAAAAACAAGACTACAATGGGTAAAGAATGTACTTCAAGCCATCACTATACCCCTCACGGTTGGAGGAGGAATATCAAACATAGATGATATGGTAGAACTCTTCGATCTTGGCGTATCCAAGATATCAATAAACACATCCGCCGTTATAAATCCAGAAATAATCAAAGAAGCATCGTCCAAATTTGGTAAAGAAAAAATTGTTGTCGCCATAGATGGAAGAAGAAATTCAAAGCTACCCTCAGATTTTGAAGTCGTAATAAAAGGTGGTACTGAAGGAACTGAAATTGATGCAGTTGAATGGGCGAAGAAATGCGAATTGCTAGGAGCTGGGGAATTGCTGCCGACAAGCGTGGATGGTGACGGCACATTAGCGGGATATGATATCCCTTTCACCAGAGCTATTGCTGATTCTGTTAAAATTCCCATTGTTGCCTCTGGTGGTGCAGGAAAATTGGAACATTTGTATGAAGCTGTAGTTGATGGTGGAGCTACAACCCTCTTGGCTGCGTCCATCTTTCATTTCAGAATGTTTTCAATAAAAGAGACAAAAGAATTTCTGAAAAATAAGGGAATAGACGTAGTCATGGACAATTAAAAACCACACAATAGCTCATACTATGAATCCAGATCAATATATCTCTCTTCGATAAATTCCCTTTCCAGAATTTTACTCTATAAAAATTATTCCTAGAACCCAAATCATGATGACCCCTGAAATAAATAAAATATATTGGAATATTGATCTCCTGAGATCTTCTTCTTTTTGAATTTCAGGAATCAATTCAGACGCAGCTAAATATGTAAAACCACCTGCACCTATGGCGATTAACACTCCTACAAAGTTGCCTATGTTTGCGGATAAATAGTAGACTATAAAGAGACCTAGAAATGCCATCAATGCAGATAGAAAATTAAAGAACAAGGCTCTCTTACGTGACAGCCCTCCATAGACCAGAACGCCAAAATCACCTATTTCCTGAGGCAGTTCATGAAAAATTACAGCTATCGTTGAGGCAATACCCATTGTTGTGCTTATTAGAAAACTGCCTGCAATAATCATTCCATCAACAAAATTATGAATCGCGTCTCCAATAAGATTAAGATAAACAAACCTCTTTACAGTAACTTTCTCATGAACATTTTTATCATCATATCCATGAAAATGGCCATGAAACCAATACACAAATCGCTCAAGAAAAAAGAACGATAGAAATCCAAAAGTAACATAAAAGGTCGTTACAGAAATTTTTTCTATTCCAAACAATTCTATAGCTTCAGGTAATAGATCTAAGAAAGCTACACCCAATATCGAACCAGCCGAGAAACTCAGAAGGACAAAAAGTATTCTATCTAAAGTTGTTTTTCTCAAGGATAGAGCGAATATTCCTATCAAGGATAGAAGGCTTACAACTCCAACTGCCATAACAGCATTTAACAATTCAGACAAATCCTTTTTTACCTTCCTCAACTCATCGCTTCTATTCATTAAAGAATCTAACGGCCATGAATCAATTACATTCGAGGAAGATCTCTAATGCATGACTATTCCCACTCCAAGATCAACATAAAATATCTAGCAATAGCTTTAGCCATTACAATTACTTTCTTTGTAGTTGAACTGATTGGAGGTTTTCTCACAAACAGCCTGGCATTATTAACAGACGCATGGCACATGTTAAACGATGTCTTAGCACTTACCTTTGCATTAATCGCGTCATGGGTTGTCCGAAGACCCGTCAGCATGAAGAAAACATACGGCTATTATCGTGCGGAAATCCTAGCAGCATTTCTTAACGGCATATTCTTGTGGGCCATTGTTGCTTTCATCTTTTACGAGGCCTTCCAGAGAATACAAAATCCAGTTGAAGTAAAAAGTTTTGAAATGCTTCTCATAGCGACTGTAGGATTGATCGCGAATGGCTTATCCGCTTTTACACTTTCTAAAGCAGATAGTCAGAGTCTAAACGTAAAAGGAGCCTTTCTACATGTAGTTGCAGATATTCTAGGTTCTGTAGGCGCAATATTCGCCGGTTTGATTATGCTTTTCACTGGCTGGTACCAAGTCGATTCTTTAATTAGCATTATCATAGGCGTTCTTATTTTTTACAGTTCTACCAAATTAATACGAAACTCTCTAAATATTCTGCTTGAAGGCGTACCTTTTCATATTAACTTAGAAGATTTAGAAAAGCGATTATTACAATTTGAGGAAGTTAAAAGCGTTCATGATCTTCATGTGTGGTGTATCACTACAGACAAAATGTGTTGCATGAGTGGGCATGTAATTGTCAAAGAAGGAATTGAAAGAAAAGAATTATTGACTCGTTTAATTGAGATGCTTAAAGAAGATTTTGGGATAGATCATACAACCATACAATTAGAGGAAGGTGAATATCCTAAATCTCCTAGCGAACATTAGCCCTCGTACTAATTTATACTATATTTTATTTTTAGTTACCTTAACATTTCATACATGTTTTCAGGCATTTCTTACAGACTACATGTGATTTGCTACATAGACTAATTTTACTAGTTGGTTTATTGCATGACATACAAGCATAGTCTTCATTGATCCCCGTATTCAAATTATAATAAATACTAATATTAGCTTTTGAATGTCCATTATATAGTAGAAGATTTTTTCTAACAATTGAATAATTGACTATGCTCAAACCTATTAATTGTATTTGACAGTTAATTTCATTTCTTAGTTTTATTCGTTTTAAATCATTTTTCTGTTTTATTTCTAACTCTTTTACATAATCTAGATATTCATATTTTTCTTTTTCAATTTGTTTCGATAGTTTTGTTTTTTGGATTAGATATTTTTCCAGCGCTCCTAATTTTCTATGTTTTTTTATTTTATATTCCATAGTTTTAATTTGATCTTCTAATCTTTTTATTCGTCTTGCTTCTTCATCAATTAATCTTGAATAATATTTATTTATCCTATTTTCTTCACTAAGCATATATTGAGTGTTTGATTTATCTATCTGTATCAAATCATTATGTATATCATTTTCTAGATAGTTACATGCTTTCATATAAGCCGCTTTTAGAAGGTTTTTTGATAATACTTTAGGGGGTCTTTGAATGGGTGATATATTTTCACTTTGGAATTTATCTTCTATCCATTTCAAACGATTGAGTTTGTGAGGTTCAACTGATATGTGATATATTTTTTTAAAAATTTGTTGATGCTCAAGATAAGTTATGAAATGGAATAGCAATGCCTTTCTTATGGTTGTATAACTGCCTCCATGTTCTACTTTACAATTCAAGAAACTGATCTTATCGAGAATTCCATTGGGTTTTCTATTAGATATTATTCTAAAAGATGTGATTTTTCCTTTTTTTTGTGAAAGCCTGTAGAAAGTATCCAGAACTTTGTCAATGTCGACATAATTTGAATCAGGATCTTGGTCCGGCTCTTTCGTAATTTTTACGTATTTGCTTCCAAACTCATCAAGCATAGCCTCAGGGATTGTGACGTCCAATATTTCATTATGCTCTCTATATTCGCTATAAATTGCATTTAGAATTCTTTTTAAAGATATTCTTTTAAAAACTCCTGTTTCGTTTATGATTTCACTCATAAACTCAAACCTTACTCAGTGGTGAAAGATCAAAATTCTTGAAAACCCGATCATCGAACTCAATTATGTCTTCGGCGATACTTCTTTTCTTGAAGAAATCATCTCCGAGAATCCCTAGTCTATTTTTTAAACCCTTTAGATTGACAGAATTCATATAATTTTCGAATATACGTTGTTCGTAGTTTATTAGGTCATCACCCAATATTAACTCTAGATCTCCAATAGTCAGTTGAAACATTCTAATTTTTTCATATAGAATTGTTAATATGTAATCTTCGATTGTATCTTTAGTTACAAAATTGTAAATGAATACATCTTTTTCTTGTCCTATTCGATGAATTCTACCAATTCTTTGTTCAACTCTCATTGGGTTCCAAGGCATGTCATAATTCATTACTATGTTGCAAAATTGTAAATTTCTACCTTCACTCCCCGCCTCAGTACATATTAACACTTGACTATTTTCTCTGAAACTATTGATCGCTGCTTCTTTTTCCTGA
>MEZD01000002.1:28543-29161 GCA_001775955.1 Candidatus Bathyarchaeota archaeon RBG_13_38_9
ATTTGACCATGAAACATTGAAACAGAAAATCCATGTTCACCTAATTTTCTAGCAATCATTTTTTGAGTTTCGATAAAAGTTGTAAATATCAATATCTTTGATTTCAAGTCTCGAATTATGTTTAGTAACGCGGAAATTTTTGAATCCAATTGAATTTCAAGTGTTTTGTTTAAAATGGATGAGAGTTCAAGGATATCAGAAGAAGTGTTGCTATATTTTATTTTATTTTGCAAGGCCTTGATAACTGCAGCTGAACTACTTGTCAGTTGTCTCTGTAAAGTCATTAGAGAAAATATTGTAGTTTGACCACCTTCACCTTCCTTTAAAGCGTCGAAATATTTCTTTCTTACATATTGCGTTAGATCTCGGTATAATTCCTTCTCTATTTTTGACGATTTTATTCTTATACTGTTAACAAACCTATCTGTGAATTTTAAATAAGCTTCAACTTCATTTTTATTTGTTCTAATAATTGCTTGCGCCAGTATTTGCTGTAATACTTTACGATCTTTTACGTTTCTTGCATTTTTATCTGATACAAAATTATTCTTAAATTCCTTCAACGTTCCTAGTAAAGTTGGCTTTAGAAGATTTATTAAATTATACAATTCAAGTAAG
>MEZD01000002.1:29237-54617 GCA_001775955.1 Candidatus Bathyarchaeota archaeon RBG_13_38_9
ACGAACGGCTTTTCAATCTATGAGCTTCATCTATTACTAAAAGATCCCATTTTATATCTTTCAATCTTTCGCTATTTAATCCTCGTTTAGCCAAATCCAATGAAACAATTAATTTATCATGGGAGTCTAATGTTTTATATTTTGGATCAAGAGAATTAGCGACAATAAATTCTTCTGAAAACTTGTGAATTAACTCCTCTTTCCATTGAAAAGTTAAACTAGCTGGCGTTAAAACTAATATTTTCTTTACAAGATTTCTACAGAGGTACTCTTTAATTATTATTCCTGCCTCAATCGTTTTTCCTAAACCAACCTCATCTGCCAGAATAGCTCTGCAATTCATATTGTTCTTAACTTTCAACGCTGTTTTTATCTGGTGAGGGAATAATTGGATTCTATCTTTAATCTGGTCTATAGCTAAAAGGTAGTCTTCTTGTTCTTCTAATTGAAGTTGGTATACCTCTAACCTAAGATTTTGCCAAATAGGATCGTCCCAATTCTCTTTCGCATATTCTTCAAAGATATTTTTAGGATCAGAATATATGAATTTCAAACTACTATCCCAAGTGTTAGAAACAATTTACGAAGGTTATTGTAAAAATTTGTATTTTGTCACACTAAAAAACCACTATCTAACAAAATTGTGGACTTTGTTTAAAAACAGACAGATTTCAAATGTTTAACAACATTGTATGAAGATTAATTAAATATAAAATAGCTTCAAACGCCACTATTGAAATTAATTTCAATGTATTAATATCAATAAATGCTTAAAGACTATCTTGACCCGTAATCTAAGAAATTAATGATTTACCGGCGTTGACCCATAATAATGGACAACGGGATAATCGGCAATCATAATACTGCAGCGCTTATTTCAAGACAAGCACGCGCTATATCCTAAAAAATGGATGGAATACCCAAGTTCAAGCCTTCACACAATATTACGGTTCAAAAGAAATGGATGATAGCTTACTTCTAATGCTAAATTTTAGTTTCCTGGAACCAAACGATCATAAAATCAAGAAGACTGTAGAGAATATCTCTAAAAATCTTGTCACAGATGGTTTGGTATATCGATATCGTTCACAAGATGACTTTGGGATCCCTGAAGACGGATTTCTTCCATGTAACTTCTGGCTCGCTGACGCACTATTTCTAACCGGGGAAAAAAGATAAAGCTAAAAAACTATTTGAGAAAACATTGGAGTATTCCAATCATCTTGGACTGTTTTCAGAACATATAAAACCTGAAACTTATGAATAGACATGTAATTATTCTCAAGCATATACTCATATCGCACTCATGAATACGGCAACACTACTAACTCAAAATGAGATAAGAAAACCCGTCTTCAAGTTAAAATTAGAAGTCTGAATTAGTTTTGGATTTAGCCAGTAAAACATGCTATTTACTTAAAATTACTTAGGTGTTTTATGCACAGTTCTTCTTCGATACAAAACAATATATCCGACGATTATTATTGCAGAAATCCCAATTGCTGCCATAATTATTTGTAAATTATCAAATGCATATTCTAAAGCTTCATTCATTTCTGGATTCGAAACTTCTTGTTGAGTCCATAATGATATCGAGCGAACATCATAATTTTCAATTTTATCAGTTTTGACCCAACAGCATGACCCTTCACTGTGCTTTGCGGTTTCATTCGTGTTATATGACAGCAATAGTCCCGTATTTTCATCATAATTAAATGTGCTATCAATTTTACCTTCCTTTGGAAAACTTGTGACTGTTTGCATGATTACCACCTTTGGACCAGAGTAATTTAGTGTGATTAACGAGGAGTTGTTGTCATGAGGATTTATTGCTTTTTGGTTTATAGAACACACAATATTCTCATTTCCCCAAAAAAGTTTGACATTTAGCGCTTCTTTCAAATTGGTGGAAATAAAATGGATAGTCGGTTTACCAATCATGGATTTATCTTCAACGAATTGATCGCTTGTTCCATTATTAATCCTACAAGATCGTACAGTTAATGTTTGGCGTTCAATTGTTGTTATGATTGTATTAGAAATATTCTCACTTTTTTTATGCTTGAAGAAGCCTGTTCCAGAGCTGTTGTAGTAAGTTATTCTACTGTCTTCAATTATCAAAACTGTTGAATTTGATTTTGTAACGTTGACCGATCCTTTTGAAATTTCAATTGTTGTTGAGGTTCCCTTGTATTTTCCTGTTCCTTCTGTATTACTATTTTTTGTAAGTTGGTAAGTCCAGTTAGAACCTTCGCTGAAAGGATCTTCTTGACTTGTCTGAGATGCCACATGAGCTATAGTTTGAGTAATCATAAGAATTAGAAATAATATGCTAATTCCAAAGAAATATCGCAAATCATATCTCTCCTACATACAATTGATTAGTTTCCAATTAAAAATTTTTAAAGATTTGATTTTTCTGAAGGCTTGCTAGTTGGAGTATATATACAATACTCTTCTTGAGCCATATGATCCTTATGAATTGCATATGCTCTTGCACGACACCCTCCACAGACCACTTTGAATTCACAGATTCCACATTTGCCTTTTAGTAGATCCTTATTTCTCAACTCATTGAATAGTTTCGATTTCTTGTATATTTCTTTAAGAGAATTTGTTTTGATATTACCAGCAGAGACTGGTAGGAAGCCACAACCACATATATCTCCTTTATGAGAGATGAAGCAATATCCATTTCCTGCCATGCATCCATGCTGGATCATTTTATGTTGGTTAGATTTAACATTCGGTTTATTCTTGTTTTGTTTCATTACTCTTTGATATTGAGGTGCACAGGTCATCTTTATTGGAATTTTTGTCTTCTGTGATCGAATATAGAATTCTTGCATAATTTTCTCATATTCCAGAGGAGTAATTTCCATCTCAACTTTTCCTCTTCCCGTAGGCACCAGCATAAATAGGTCCCACATTGAAGCGCCTAGTTTCTCGACTAGCGTTTGAATTTTCCAGACATCTTTGTAATTATATTTAGTGACTGTTGTTAGAATGTTAAAAGGTAATTCTGCTTTTTTGATATAAGATATATTTTTTATTGTTCTATCATACGCGCCTTTTATTCCTCTAAAAGTGTCATGTATTTCGGAGTTCGACCCATCCAGACTAAAGGAGATATGAGCTACTCCAGACTTTTTCATTTTTTCAGCTGATTCTTTATTGACTTTGCTTCCACTTAGAGCTAAAGCAATTCTAAGACCTGAGTCGTTTGCATATTCTATTATTTGGAAGATATCATTTCTGAGTAATGGATCTCCACCTGTGATAATGAATAGTCTTTTTTCGCCAGAGATTTGTGAAATGAGATTTTTAGCTTCCTTTGTGGTCAATTCTCCTGGATCTGGCCGTGTCTGGGCTTCAGCCCTGCAATGTAAGCAAGCAAACTTGCAAGCTTTAGTGGATTCCCACGCAATAACGTATGGAAGATCTGCCACAAAGATCACTGAGGATTGTTTGATTGTTATTGTAGTTTGAGGTTGGAATTTGACTATCGTAAAGGTCCATATGAATATTATGCGAATATCAACTAAGAGTTAAATTAGTATTGATACGTAAAATGTTGCGAAGTGAATTATAATGCTAAAAGGAATGATTCTGGAACATGTAAGCATTGTTGTGAAAAATCGCGATGCTTCAATGGACTTTTACACAAAAGTCTTGGGTTTCAAGATTCTCAGAAAATATGAAACTGATACTATGCGTGTCGCTTACTTGTATTTAGAAGATCAGTTACTGGAGTTGAATGAGTTCTATGCAAATGATGAACCTATAGGGTTATGGCATTTAGGATTTAGAGTGGAGGATATGGATGAGGCAATTGCTCACTTCAAAGAACAAGGCGCTGAACAGGTAAGTGACCCCATTGAGTTCAAACCAAAGATATATGCCTTGGCAGATATAACTCATGAAAAATTATTAAGAGCGTTAAAACCCAAGGAAGATAAAACCTACTGGAGGATAGCTATGTTTCGTGATCCTAACGGCGTTATCATTGAATTACTGGAAAGATAGCCCATAGTAATTGCAGAGATAGCCTAGGAAGAATTCTGAGCTAAGATTAAGCAGATAATAGAAGCCCCCCGCTACTAAACCAGATGTAGCTCTGATAAGAGCCCCTAAGATAACACACCTTTGCAAATAGTTTAGTTGTGATGGGATCTCCATTCTTACCACTAGTACCTGTGAAAACTATCAATCCAAGGTTAACATCGTTTTTAAATTAAGCGAAAAGATAAAATCTTCATAGATTTCTTGATGCAAAAAATATATTTGATCTTATAGAAGTCTTAGGACATGGTAATCCAGAATGCAATTATTAATTGGATAATGGATAGAATAAAAATTCCTACAATCATAATTTTTGATATAGGAGTATTGAATTCAATTCTACCTTTTCTTATGAAATGCATATGAAAGAAGAAAGCGAAAAATCCGCCGAAACATAACACAATAGAAATAATTAGACCAATAAAGGACTCTTGAATAATTTCTTTCAAACCGTACATTATTAGAAATATTAGCGGGATATGTAAAAGAAGAAAAAAGTTCATGTTCTTTTGATCAATATTGACATTATTTGATCGGCCAGATATCGAGAGTATGAGATTCCATTCTTTCCAATAGGATGAATCTATTTCATGGTTAATCAAAAGAGTTGCATTTAGGACATAAACCCATAAGAGAAAATCCCACATTTTTGTTTCTACCAATAGAGAAATGTCATTTATGACCTTTTATTGATATTGCTGTAGGACTACCGTCATAGTATGATCCATAATCGGCGTATAAAATATTTAGAATGTGAATAATCGAAATTGTAATTATTATGGGTTAATCGAAAATCTATGTGGTGATTATTGTACTGCTTCTACACTCTTGACCTCAGGTATCTTATCTTTAAGATATGATTGTATTCCTTCCTTAACAGTCATCTGCGACATTGGACAACCTGCACACGCACCCTTCAGATTTACTTTTACAATTCCTTCTTGAATGTCGACGAATTCAACATCGCCACCATGGGATTGAATCTGAGGTCGGATTTCATCTATCGCTTTTTTCACTTGTTCTTTAAGCATTTATAACGCCGATGCAACTAGTTTTTTTGAATAATATAAATGTGTTGAGCCGCCGATTCTTTTAGTATATTTAACCAGTTGTGGTATCACTCTTCTGTTTTTTCCGATTAAAAAAGACTGCAAGCCCTGAAATAATAATTATCACTAGTATCAAGACTATAATGTAGAACATTGTTGATTGATCCCATTCGACATCATTATCCTTGGGAATTGTTGGAGAAGTCGAATATTCTGTGGTTGTAGTGCTTATTGTTTCATCAGCTTCAACTTTCAATTCGACTTTTGCTTGTTTCTCTATATTTTCTCCTTTTGCAGTAATGATCAGTTCATATGTTCCCGCTTCCATATTGGTTGGAAGATAGATGACTAATTCTGATTTGAAGTCAGGTTTACCTTTTTGAGGATCAAAGAGGAAATTCCAGTCTGAAGGAAGTTCATTTAGGTAGAGTGTGACTTCTTTTGATTCTCCATCTTGAAGTTCAATATCGATGTAAAATGATGAATAGCCACCTACTTTGAGAGTTTTTTGAGTCGGATCTAACACTATTGAAAAATCAAATGCTGCTGAAGTTGGTTCAGGTGTTGTTGCTCCATTCCCTTGTATTACTGTAATAGTAAATCGTTCTTTTGTTAAAAATTCTTGTATACCACATACACCTGTAGGGCAATCCTTATTTTGAATTCCGAGTTGGAGAACCCACTCTCCTGTTCTTTTAGGTGTAAAAACAATATTTGGAAAGGTATATTCACCGTCTCCTGGCGGTACAGGATCAGTAATTATTTCACCAAGATCTTCGCCAGTTAAACCATCTCTTAGAACTGCCCGCAAGGGCCAAGTATATTCAGAACTGAAGTTCGAATAACGAATGCTTATCATCAGAGAAGCTTCTTTACCCTGTATTAGTTTTAGATCAGGCGGTTCCGATTGAATAGTTGTGATCTCGATATCGGGTTCGTAATAAGGTAAAACAGTTATTGAAAAAGTTTGAGAATTGTCAATTTGTTCTTGATCGTTTTCATCTATATGGAACAAGTATGCTTCCAGTTTCCATTCCCCTGCTTGTAGTGGAGCTCTCAATTGGAAATTCCATTGAAGCTCCCCTGTACCATTGACCATAATAGAAGGCTTATCTGGAGTCACCATATATTTTCTATTGGAGTTCCGAATACCACACCAGATTTCAATATTTTCTTGATTTGTAAAATCGTACTGTATTTGTAATATTACAGGGAAACGAATTCCTATAACAACGGTCTCTTGAACTTGTACGTTGATGATTTCTTGTCCTGCAGTTACTGTAGATATCGGGAAGAAAGTCATGATTAAGAATGTCATTAAGCAGAAAACTGTGATCTTCATATGAATCAAAATACAACTGCTCCTTAACGTGCCTCATAAATTGAGTATAACATTGTTATATAAGTATATCAGGAAACATATCAAATAGCCACATCAAATAGACCGTTTTTACTAATTATTTGTTAACGCATGTTGTTTCTTCGAGTTCATCAAGGATGAGGTGCATCTCATCAACTGTTTTTTGATTCAGAAATTTCTCTTCTGGATCATTCATTGTACTTGGAGCATCATCATGTGTTAAAGATGTGTAAAATTTTTGCTACTCATCGGGAATTTTTTCCGATAGTTCTTTCTCCAAGAAGATACTTAGGATTTTGACCCAACATCTTGCGACATTTGATAGCAGATAGCCCCCTCCGCCAAATATCATTATCTTGCCGTAACACATTTCATGAACAAATTTGTGAAGCCATAAGGCAATTTCAGAGTAGGTTTTAACAGTTATTGAAAGGTGAGCTAGCGGATCTCCTTTGTGTGAATCCGCTCCTGACTGGAGTAGAATAATTTCAGGTTCATAAGATCTTAGTGCAGCAGGCACAATTCTATGAAAAGCTTCGAGGTATAATTTGTCATTTGTATTTGGCGGTAATGGGATGTTTATTTTTAATCCCTTAGCTTTTCCCTCCCCTATCTCATTGGGAAAACCACTTCCCGGGAAAAGATAACGTCCGTCCTCATGGAAGTCAATATCTAAAACTGAAGGATCATTGTAAAAACCATACATTACACCGTCGCCATGGTGCGCATCAATATCAATATATGCAATCCTCTTGATCCCATATTTCTTCTTGAGGACAGATATGCATACTGCCGGATCATTGAAAATGCAGAATCCTGAAGCTTTGTCTTGATGGGCATGATGAAGCCCCCCACTAAAATTGAATACATGGTCAGCCTTTCCATTAATAACCGCCTCTATTCCGAGGAGTGAAGCTCCGACAATCCAACTGGTTATTTCAAAACATCCACTAAAGGCAGGCGTATCTCCAGCATCCAGTAATCCATAGCCTAGACGGCTGTACTCCTTGACTTTATTCACATACTCTGCTGTATGAAATAGAAGAAGTTCTTCAAATTTTGCCAATCTAGGAGTTAGAATATTTACTGAAGAGATAAGCTCATAATTTTTTGCAAGAGCTAACGCAATCTTAAGACGTTCTGGCCTTAGAGGGTGGTTGGCACCTAGATCATACTCACGAAGTTTGTCTCCGATTACTACAGCAATCTTGCCAGCCACTTTCATTCTCCTAAAACGGAAGATGAAATTTGAAGTATACTAAATTTCTGTTGTGGGCACTAATCGATAATTATCTGAAAGTTCATTCCACGTTTATTTTCTTACCTTTGACGGTTTTGGGCAACTCGACCGATAAGACACCGTTTAAGAATTTTGCTTTTGCTTTGTCAGGATTAACTCTGGTTGGAAGATTTACAATTGTATAGAAAGAACTGAATTTGCAGTCACTGTGAGTTCCCCACCGTTCATATCTGACACATCGAACTAACGGTGCTTCAAGGTTTAGATTTTTTTCTTCAATTGTTAGATGTATATCCTCTTTTCGTACCAGGGGAAGATCCATCGTTACAACTATCTTGTCTAATGATTCTTTAACTTGAGTTAGAGGTTCAAGTCTTCCAGTCGAGCTATCCCACATTGGTCGACTGGACATTAATTCTTCAAAAGTCTCATCAATTTCTCTTTCAATGTCATCAAAGGATTTGAACAATTTTTCATACCTCACTTTGTTCCATATTATCCATACATCGCCGGAAGTTCCTGTTCTTGCGTTTTAGCCATTCCCTCAAAAGATTTGTTGGTTCTTTGCATGAGTTCACGTGTTTTTACCCTAATATCTTCAGCATCTTCAAGGAGCTTTTTAACATCCACTTCTAGATTGAGAAGTTTATTCACTGCATTTATTGCTGATGCTGCAGCTCCGGGGTCAGGATATCCTGAATGTGATTGAGCAAGCAGAACTATATTTGTGAGACCTTTCGACAATGATTCTTTAACGATCATAGCGTGTGGTCCTACCATGAATCCTTCTTCCAATACTTGAATTTCAGCTTCTTTTAGAAGCTTCTTACCTTTTTCGTTTGTTGCAACTCCGAAAACTTGAGGAATTTCAATTTCCATCCGATTCTGAACTGCGATACCACTAACTGAGACAAGTATCTCAACCTTCTTTTCGATAGCCCAAGCAGTTAAGCTTCTCGAGAGAGGTTCAATAGCGATAGTGCCAATCGGTGTCTCTGAAGTTAGTACCGTGAGATTCGAGTCACCAAACAATCTTATCGGAAATTTTGGTACACCATCATGGATTACCATAACGGGTGGCAATAGATCTGATTCTATGTGTCCAATTTCCGGCAACTTCATTGATTCTACTATCTGGCTTACAGCGATCATACCGGTTAACCCTGTATCGGGCATACCAACAAGACAATATTTGACGGAATCAAGAGGCTTAGTTTCGATGATTCGCATCTCTTCAGACATAATTAAAACCTTACATTGAATGAATAAATCACTCTGATTAATCTTTTTGGAATCAACTTTATTCCATTTTATGGTAATGAACAAGTTTAAGTTTGAGTTATTGATGCGGTAGCTGGAGATGCAATTTGGAGCCCCCTTTAGATAACACGAAAAAAACTCTCAAGACAGCACTCATCATAAGTATTTTAGTCAACATTTTATTAGCATCTGTAGTTCTTTCAAATCTAGATCGCCCAAAAACTCAATCCGATCAATATGAGTCCTTGATTTTCCAAAACCAGAACCTTACAAAAACAATCAATTCGATGAAGCAGGAATTAACTTTACTAGAAAACCAACTATCCTATTACAAATCACAAGCTGATTATTATTCTCGACTCTCGAGATCAAATGGAACAGCCAATTTCGGAATATCAGGTAAATCCCAGATTAACATAGTAGCAGTTCGCACGGTCAGTGGATCTATGGGCGAATTGGTGTATGAAGGCATTATCATGACGGTTCATCTGGAACTTAGAGAGGGGGAAGGAAGACTTCTAATCAATACAGAACCGAAGATAGGAATAGATCTCCAGACAAGTGCAAATACGGCTATTCTTGTCGCTGAAGAATTGACAAATCAATCCCTTAAAACTACAGATGTAATACTAACTGTAATAGCTGATAGCGAAACTGAAATTTTGGATGGTCCTAGCGCTGGAGCAGCACTAACAGTTGCATTGCTTGCAGCGATAAATGATGAAACAGCAGATCCTAGCATTCTAATGACTGGCACAATCAATCCTGATGGGTCTATTGGAAAAGTAGGAGGTTTAATTGAAAAAGCATTGGCGAGTGCAAGATTCGATGCAAAACAATTTCTAGTACCATATGAACAGAGCGTGGCTGTTGTTTACAAGACGGAGGAAACCCACCCCGCACCAGGACTGACAATAATAACCACTAAACCGGAACTGATCGATATTGAAGATTATATTAGAGATGAAGGTTACGAGTTAGATATTATTGAAGTAAACAACATAGTAGAAGTTTATGATTCAGTAATTCTTGAAGGATAGATTAGCCTAAATGTCTTTCCAAAAAGTTATGTTAACGAATTTATTACCTAAACAATCTCAACCAAGATATAGTAGGTGATAGACATCCTTTTTCCAAAAGTCTGGTAAACGGCCGAATTTGGCTATAAGCTCTGCTCGCGAATGTGGATTCGTACTTATTTTTATACCTAGTAGCTCTGAGAATAAACTTTGCATTGTTTCATAAAAGCTATCAACTTCACAGAAATTTCTAGATTTCATAATAGACTTTATTGAAGACCATTTTTCAAATAGTTCGTTGTATTTGTAGTAGTCAAGAATAACTTCTTTTTCAGGATTCGTAAGTTCTGCGAAATCATAATACCCAATATCAATCGTAAGATTGAACAATGCCTGAAGTTTTTCAGTAGGCATACTTTTTTTCTTGGCAAAATTTTTTGACAGTAAATATTTTTGGATAAGATTTATTTTGTATCTCGCGGCAACATTTTTTATCCCATAATTTTTCAGTTCGTAATCTATTGAATAATCTATTAGGCCGTTCATAATGTATCCTATAGGTTCGTTTAAACTGTGAAGACTTTGGGCAATCGGTTCAGTTATTTTGGATATTTTTGAGATCTTTAGGTAAAATGGAAATATTTCTCCTTGCGCAAAATATCTACTTTCTTTTGCATGCCCAAACTCATGACATATAGCATGAGTAATGAGTTTCTCTTCAGAATTGAATTTACTGCAATATTCTTCAATGAAGGTTGGGATTAGTTCGACGGAATCTTTTATGAAGTCATATCTGGCTGGTCCAATGAACTGTCTTTTGCTTGTTTTTCTGACTGGAACTCTTATTTTGAATATGCTATTTGCCATTTCTATAGCAGATTCAATAAGAGATCGATCTATCAATCATCTTCACTGTTCCAAAAAGAATTGATGTTAGA
Source organism: Candidatus Bathyarchaeota archaeon RBG_13_38_9 (assembly GCA_001775955.1). Classification (GTDB taxonomy): domain Archaea; phylum Thermoproteota; class Bathyarchaeia; order 40CM-2-53-6; family RBG-13-38-9; genus RBG-13-38-9. The sequence goes on from MEZD01000002.1 coordinate 40,166, forward strand.
ATTCGTATCATGAATACTGGTTTTTAATCAATACTGCTATGAAAAAAGCGATTCCAGCGGTAACTATGATAGTCGCCCCAGATGCCAGATCGAAAAGATATGAGGCGAATAGACCTACGATAGCAAATACAGCGCTTAAAATCACAGAATGTAATAGTATATTCTTTAATTTTGTATTGAAGAGTTCACTTACGGCAGCAGGGATAGTCAGTAAAGCTATGACAAGTATCATTCCAACGATTCTGATCAGCATTACAACTGTTAGTGCTGTCAGACAAATAATCATTAGATTTAGCTTGGTCGAAGGAATTCCAGATATAGATGCATATTCTTCGTCAAAAGACACTGCTAAGAGTTCTTTGTAAAGAAGGAATATGAGTCCAATTATGATGATATCAAGTATCGCCATTAGAATCAGGTCGGAGTTTGGTACTGTTAGAATATTTCCAAATAGATAGCTGAAAAGATCGGGTGCATATCTTGGTGTTAAACCGATAAAAATTATTCCTAATGCCATTCCGACTGCCCATAAAATTCCGATGGCAGTGTCTTGGCGGCGGCCACCTTTTTCAGTAATTAGACCTATTCCCAAAGCTGATAGTAGAGAAAAAATAAGGGCGCCAATGATTGGATTAAATCCTAATAGATAGCCTAGACCTATTCCTCCAAAGGAGGAGTGAGCTATTCCTCCACTTATGAAAACCATTCTCTTTACTACTATGAATGAACCTACTACTCCGCATGCTATGCTTGCTAGTAATCCGGCAATCATAGCGTTTCTCATGAAGTCGTACTGGAGAATTTCTATCATATCTGAGATACTCTTCAGTGTTCTTTGAGAACTCTATGAGGAAGGCCATGTGCTATCAATTCAACTGGACATTTGTAAGTGTCTTCAAGAGCTTCAAGTGTGATTTCTTTTGTTCCTTCATAGTGAAGTCTTCTATTTAGACAAGCGATCTTGTCTACGTATATAGAAACAGCAGATATGTCATGTGTAACTAAGATTATGGGCGTTGTCTTCTTTAGATCATTAAAGAATTCCCAAAGTTTTGTATCCAGATTTTTATCCACATTTGCGGTGGGTTCATCTAAAAGTAGAAGTTTGGGCTCTGAAGCCAGAGCTCTCGCCATAAAGACTCTTTGTCTCTCCCCCCCTGATAGTCTTCCGATTGCATGATGTCTTAAATGACTCATATTTACTTCTTCAATCACTTTGTCAGCAATTTTCTTATCTTCAAGACTATATCTTCTGAACATTCTTGTTTGGTTTAATCTGCCGGTCATTACAACATCCAAGACGGTGGCTGGGAAATCAGTATCGAATTGGCTGAGTTGAGGAACATATCCTATAAGCGTTCTATTATTCTCTGGTGAACCTCCAAATACTTTGACGACTCCTCTGTTTGGTTTGATCAATCCTAGAATGACTTTTAATAGTGTTGTCTTGCCTCCACCGTTAGGACCAATGATTCCTAGAAAATCATCTTCTTTTATGGTTAAATTGATATTTTCCAATACTATTTTTTCGTTATAAGATACCCAGACGTCTTTCAAATCTACTACAGATTTCATGTTTCGTTCAAACTTTTTGATATTTCATCGGATATTCTTTTCAAATTTTCAATGTAATCTTTTGCAAGAGGACTTATCAAGATGACACTTCCATCTATTTCTTCCGCAATAGTTTTAGCAGTCTGAATTTCAAATTCTGGTGAGGCGAATATGACAGTGATATTATTTTCACGTGCTTGATCGATTAGATTTGCGATTCCCTCAGGTGTTGGTTCTTTACCTACCTTCTTAATTGGAATCTGTTCTAGACCATAATCGTAGGCTAAATAACCCCAAGAATCATGATAAACCATAAACTTCCCAGTTTTTAAGCCTGAAAAGGTCTGCATTATCGTTCTATCAAGTTCCTTCAACGAATCTATGTAAACATCCTTATTCTTAGCGTAGTATTCCTTGTTGTCAGGATCTATATTTACAAGGCCCTCATACAGATTTTCCACCATAATTATCGCTTTTTTAGGAGATAACCAGATGTGAGGATCTTTACCTCCTGGTTGATCTTCATTATCGTGAGCAACCATCTCAATTAGTTGGATACCTTCACTGCTATCAACTACAAGCATATTTGGATTTGTTTCTATAATCTTATCAATCCAGACAAGCTCGAAATCAAGTCCTGTACCGACTTTAGCGTACATCTGTGCTTCAGCAACTTCTTTCATCTGACTTGGACGTGGCTCATATGTATGTGGATTTGCTCCTGGAGGCACCATGGTTGTAATTGACACTTTATCTCCCGATATTTTCTCAATGAACTCCGCTTGAGGGAGAATTGTTACAACAACTCTAGGTTTTTCAACATAATTCAAGTCTGAAGATTGGTAGAGAGAGATTAATCCAATAGTTATGATTATTATTATTGTAACTATAATCGCGATATAGTTTATTCTATTCATATTTATAATCTTCCAGAAAGTATTTGATAATTAATCGCAGCACAAATTTACCTCGTTGAGTTGTGTATAATTGTTGCAACGATATGATATCCTGCGTTCATGCTTCCTTTTACAGTTCCTGATATCTTTGATTTCCCAATCCTTTTTCTGTAACTAACTTCAACCTCTGCTATCCTCATTTTTCTACGAAGAGCCTTCACCATCATTTCTACGGTCCAACCATATGTAGGCGACTTCATTTTCAGACTTTTTAGATTGGCCCATTTAATGGCTCTGAAGGGGCCTAGATCCTCAAATGACCGCCCATATAGAATATTGATAAGATTTAACGCAAACCAATTTCCAAACTTTGCATGAAGCGGCATAGATCCTTTCTCCATTTTTAAAGAGGAACGATAACCTATGACGAGATCGGCTTCATCTTTTAAAATGGGCATGAGCACTTTGTCGATCTCTTTTGGATCACTACTATAATCTCCATCAATGAATACAACTATTTCAGGCGGAAGCTTCTCAAGAAAGGAGATCCCTGCCAAGCAGGCGTTTCCATATCCTCTTCTTGACTCGGATATTACAGTCGCACCATGAGTCTTGGCTACGTCAGAAGTGTTATCAGCACTACCATTATCCACAATAATTACTTTATCGACCAACTCGTTTGGGATATCATCAATAACTTTACCTATTGCAGAAGATTCGTTTAAAGCTGGAATGATCAAACATACCTTTGGTCTTAGTAATTTTTCAGGATGCATGTTTTACAACGACAGAAGTAGCTAAGGATAATGAGGATAATATTACTTTTGATTGAATGAGTTTTATAACATGAAAAACTTCGAATATTGACTTATGATAAAAAACTGTGTCAACAATGATGTGAAACAATGAATAATAGTTGTGTGATATTATTCACTAAAGCTCCAATTCCAAGCTTTGTCAAGACAAGACTTTTCGATAAATCATCTTTGAATATTGACCAGGTCACAAAGCTATATGAAGCATTTCTGATGGATGTCGTTGAGACTACAGATCGTTATGTTACGAAAAATAATTGTGACTTTGTCATTTCATATACTCCAAAAAAGGGATTGAATAAGATAAAAGAGTTAATTAATCGGCTAGAAAAGCCCATCGATGTTTCTCATTTTGAACTTCAAGAAGGAGATACTTTCGACCAGAGAATGAATAGTACATTCTCTAAGGCATTTGATGCCGGATATCAAATGTGTGTAATGATAGGGGGAGATATACCTACTTTGAGATATGAGCATCTAAAGAGTGCATTTGAACTTCTTCGAGATCAAAAATGCTTAGATGAAAAAGTCATGGTTATCGGACCTGGAATTGATGGTGGAGTATATTTGATTGGATTACGTAAAGATACAGATTTTAATTTCACAGGCGTGTTTCAAAAAAATGGTGAATTAGACATATCACTTTCAGAAATTACAAATAGATCAAGGTTAAGGTCTATTAAACTACTTAAAACCGATATTCACTATGATGTAGATGTTCCAAAAGACATGAAGAAGTTGAAAGAGGAACTATCTAAGAATCCTGAATTAGCTCCTCACACTCGCAATAAACTTAGAATTCAATCCACCATGAATTCCTTGAATTTAAAAAAAACAAGTTCAAAATAATAAATAAGAATCATATTCTTACATATTTTTCAATTGGAAGTTTTCCACGAATAAGTTTAATCCACCCTTTCTTGAGAGCGATTCGTAAGAGATCAAGTTTCGATGAACTTAGTAAATCGAAAGCTCCAAATGGTGATTCACCCCGGTAGTTACGTTGTCTACGCCAGTAATATTCACCCTTCACATCTGAGTAGACGTCATAGAGATCACCATCTCGTGTAAGGTAAGTTACTATCAGATCTCCGCCGAGACCTGCAGACATCTTCTCCACCAATCTTTGAATAAAAGAGATTATCTTAAGCCAATTGTCACTCAGCGAGAGTCCTTAGTAGAATAGTCGCTGACCAGAACAGTAACCAGATTCCTGAAATAACCCAAGCTAGAACTATCAAATTTACCCAATCCACATAAGCTTCAAACTTGATTTTTCTATGTAGGGGCGGTGGCGAGGCAGGTGAGTTGTTCACTCTCCTGCCTCGGAGGCATGCTGGGGTCTATTTTGGGAGTGGTTTGCGAGTTTGAGTTTTCATATTCCTGGGTTTTTGCAAATCCGTTAGTTTCGAGAGTTTGACGTATCTTCACTATTGCACTAAATATTGCAGCTTCGCTTTTTGCACCAGCACATACGACTTTTCCAGTTGTAAAGAGTAGGAGTGTAACCTTGGGTTCATCCATCATGTAGATGAGACCTGGAAAGTTTTCTGGCTCATAGATTGTTCTTGTAAGTTTTGTTGCGATGTCTTCAAGATCGATTCTTGTTCTTAGATCTGCGCATGCTACCATATTCTGTATTTCAATCTTGGGTTCATTCAAAATGACTGTTCCTGACGATTGTAGTTCCTTTATACCATTGAGTATTGCTTTTTTTGCTTGTCTGATAGATCTGGTGCCCATTGAGATTATCTTGCCAGAATTAAACATTAGAAGCATACTTTTTGGTTTTTTCAAATTATAGAATAAACCTGGAAATCTTTGGGGATTATATCTTGCTCCTGAAATCGTTCCTGATATCTGGTTGAGATCTAGATTCTGTTGAAGTTTACCGGAGGCAACCACATTTTCTACTTTCACTGCATAACGATCTCTAGTTTGGTCGGGATCATTTACAATTTGGCTAGCAATCATTCCAAATCACTCTAAATTAAAGACTCACTGATGCTTTCACAAACTTCGCTAGTCCGCTATTGCACTGTGGACAGGAAGAGCGCAACATTTTTCTTCCATTTATTGAGCTTTCGTCAATTTTATTATTCTCAACATCGACTTTTTTTCTGCATTTCAGACAGAACATTTCCATCTATACTTCACCTTTGTTTCCAAATCCTCAGCCAAATGTATTTGTGTAGCACATATTTAAATGTTTATTTGTAACACAAAACTACATTTTATATGCGTCCCGAGATTAAAGAAAATAACACAACCCTGAGAAAGATCAATATAGGTTATGTCTGATGGATTTAGAACTCCTAGGTTAGCTTGTCAAACTGCATGTTCAATCCGTATTGAAGATTGTTCTAAAACCTGAGTGTCACCCATAATATTGTTCAATGTATAATATCTCAATCCTAACGAATATACTTACAATCTAATGTCAAAGAGGTAATGGTTGAGACATATTGAGGATCCAGATGATTAACACTTTTTATCCTCCGTGGAGAGGGGGCGCTGAAACTTACGTCAAAAACCTAGCTGAAAATTTTGTGAGAATGGGACATGAAGTCCGAGTGGTAGTAGCTCATCAACCGCTGAGCCCTGGAGAGTATTTCCAAGATGGAGTGTTAGTGAAACGTTTAAAGTCGGTGGGCATGTTTTATGGCGTCCCCATAATGCCTGAGTTATTGCAATATTTAGTTTCGATCGATGCGGATCTAATTCACGTGAATTTCCCGAATCCTTTTAACGCCATCATCGGAGCAGTTGTGTCAAGAATAAAAAAAATTCCTGCTGTTTTGACTTGGCATAATGATCTTCCTTCAGTAACAAAATTAGCGGGCTCAATAGTACAAATTCACGATGGATTAGCTGCGCCGATTTATTTGAAATATTATGACTCCATTATCACTACTTCAAATATTTATCATAAAAAATCCAAAATACTTCGTAAATTCCAAAACAAGACTAGAACCATATTTAACGGTGTAGACTGTAAACGTTTCAATCCTGATGTTTATGCAGAAGACATTAAAGCTGATTTAAAGATTAAAAATTCGAAAGTCATTCTTTTCGTTGCCGCTCTGACTAAATGGCATCGCTACAAAGGATTGGATGTTCTTTTAGAAGCTTTCAAACTCATTCGTGATATGGATATCAAGTTATTGATAGTTGGTGGGGGGGACCTCAAATCAGGATATGAAACGTATACCAAAAGTGTAAACTTGACAGATAAAGTAAAATTTGTCGGTGAAGTTTCCGACGAGTTTCTCCCAAAATATTACTCAATTGCAGATATGCTTGTTTTACCAAGTAAAGATAGGTCTGAAGGATTTGGTCTTACAATATTGGAAGCAAACGCTTCAGGCAAACCAGTAATAGGATCTAACATCGGAGGGATTCCAGGGATACTTACCGATAACGTTAACGGCATCCTTGTCCCTCCCAACAATCCAACTCTTCTTGCAGATGCCATATGTAGACTGTCTTCGAGTGATAAATTAAGAGAGCAGATGGGTGAAAGAGGAAGACAAATAGCCATCATGCATGACTGGAGCAAAGTAGCTGTTGAGACTGAAAAAATCTATTTCGAGTTACTAGACTGATGTTTATGCTACCGCCTTATTCGCTGGGACAGGCGTGTTAATTAGACTTCGCCGATAAGTATTACGGCAAATACTCCTAGAGCAATTCCTAATATGACTCTGAATGAGAAGGTTTCCTTGAAGAAGATATTGCTTGCAATCGCTGTGCCCACTACCAATAGTGCAGTCAATAATGCTGTCAATTTACCTACACCTGTTACTGAAAGAGGTATTCCAATCATTAGACGAGAAACGAATAGAATAACCAATCCTAAGAATATTGCTGGAGTAAATAGATAATTCATAACGAAAATATCATTCCGTAAGGTGACACCAGCATAGGCCACCATAATGAAACCTAAAATCATTATTGCTAAATAAAGCATGGATTTACTTGTTAGATTAATTTCAGCCATCCTATCGAAAGTAATTGTCCCCAGCATACCAGTTCCATACTTGTATAGGAGATATCCTGCAATTCCAGTAGCAGTTATTACGAAAAGCGACAATATGAAAAGCTCTCTTGACATAACCATTATTTCACAACCTAAACAACTTGATTAAGAGCACTTACTTAATTCTTGCGCGATCAGTGTTACAACATCATATCTGAAAATGTGGACGTTACGCTAGGCGACCCAAACATCAAGCAAGAATTGATACCAAATTAGCAGAGAGCCGAGTAGAAAGAAAACCATTGCAACTCCTAGAGCCAATATATTCTTTATTCTTACAACCAGCCATATCGGAAAGATAAAAGCAAAGAATCGTGGAAGAGAAACAAAGTTACCAAAATAAAGCAGGGAAAAGAATAGTATCAAACTGTATACTCCCAGTTTTGAGTCTACCTTGAAAACACAAAAGACAATGTAAGCAAGAAAGAAAATTAAACCCACAACGAGATAATTGAATTCTTGGAATTTCCACACGTTGTAATTAAAGAGTGGTTCAATGAAAGTCTGGAACCACCCAAACTGCATCCCAAGTTGCATCCAATATTCTTGTTGCTTTGAAAAAACAAATGCATCTCCAGTTCGGAGATAGAGATAGTATAACCAACCTAATAGAGTCCCAACCGGGATAGCGAGAACAGGCAGATGTTTAAATTTCTTTTTTGATATCATACTTATCGCAACTGGAATCACGATTACTATTCCGTATGTTTTCGTCAAAGTTGCAACTGCGGCTACCAATGATGATGAAATAAATCTGTCTTTTAGGTTAAGATACCAAGCTGCTAGAGTGGAGAACAGGAACAGAGATTCAGTGTAAGATATAGTGGTAAAGAGAAATATATATGGAAATGCTGCAAAAAACAGAGTTGATAAAGCCGCTTCAGCTTTTGACATATATTTTTCTGCAACTGCTTGAAAGAGTGGAATAGAAGCGATGCCAAAAGAAACTGAAATCACGAAAGCGGCAAGCCACATATCACCCACTGCCATACCAACAATTTTACATAATACAGAATATGCTGGGAAAAATACATACAAGGGATATTGATACCAGACATGAGTCAGTGCGATATAATGTCCTGTATCTTGTGCACTGAATAGGTAGAGCCAAGGCTCTGCAGGTCCAGTTTCACTCCAATAGTCCATCCAAGGCGTGTAGAAACTTCCTAAAATGCTTAGTCGTTGATATATGAAAAATGAGCTAATAACTTTTAAAAGGACGATTATGATGATTGGCAATAAATAACGTATCTTCGTTTGAAGAAACTTATCACTTATCCTAGTTAACATATTCTTAAGCAAGTTCTCTTGAACAGCAAATAAGAGTTGGCCTTACGCATCTAATAGTAGTGGGCATCAGTATTTAGACCAGTAACCTGCTGATTAGAAATTAATGTAAATTAAGGCCCATATGATACAGGCTATTCCTATAGCAATAGAGATTATTGATATGCTGAATAATCCTCCTATCATATTAACGATATCTTCTGCAAACTTAAAGAAAAGGTAAGTAAGCAATGTTACTGTCAAAAAGACTAGGAACAATACTGTAGGGCCCCCATAGCCGATTATCAAGTTAAAATAGTAGGTTACTGCTGATCCTGAAACTAAACCTAATAGAGCCGCCCAATGGATTTTCCGGATAGGTTTTGAGAATAATCCTGCTCCACAAATTAATAAGATTATGAAAGTAGGGATGCTCAGCATACCTTTTGCAATTCCTATGATTGACAGAGTTATTGCCCATAATCCCAGCAGAAAACCTGCTGCTAAAGTAACTATTCCTATTAACCTGTATTTTCCAGTGACGCCTTGAATAATTAATGCGGCCCCAATTATTATCAGAGTCGGTTTGAACCATGTGGATAATTGTTCAAGCATCATTTTCTAGGTTTAGACGCAGCTTTATCTATTTTGACTTCTTGATCTTTCATAGTTGGATTAAACTTATCTTTCAATTCTGGCGTTAATGTTATGTTTGGCTCGTCTTTTCTTGTTACCATATAGCTTGGGATTGAAACCGCGCTTTTCCCAATTATAACATGACCATGTGATATTATTTGTCTTGCTTGATAAATTGTTTTTGCGAGTCCTTTTCTAAAAGTTAAAGTTTGAAGCCGTCTTTCAAGGATATCCTTGATGTCTAGGTCAAGTACATCGTCTATATTTGCATTTTCAGGCAGGATCCCCTTACGGCTGAGGCTTTCTAAGAAATCACTTTCTAGTTTAACTCGTTCGAATTCTTCTTTTCCTAGCAGGGATCTGGCTATACCTCTAATTCTTGATAAGGCGGTTCTTGCTTTCAATAGTTCTCTTTTGTTTCTAAGCCCATATTCTCCTATCAGTTGTAGTTCAGCCGATATTTGCTCTGATCCCCAAGGATTTCTTGGCGAATCATATTTTTTCTTCTGCTTTTTTGGATCCCCCATAACGCCCCTTCCTACTTAGATCATTCTTCTTTCTTCTGTTTGGCCGCGGCTATTAGGAGTTTTTTCTTTACTCCTACAGATCTTCCTGTTCTTCCTGTGCATTTTGTTCTTTGACCTCTGACTTTGAGACCTAATGAGTGTCTGATTCCTTTCCAGCTTTGAATATTCTTCATAAAGTCTATGTCATTCTTTATTCTCAGTGTGAGATCTGCAGTTATTAGATGAATATCTCTTCCCGAGTCTACATCTTTTCTTCGATTGACTAGTCTAGATGGAATTGAATGTTTCGAAAAGTCCGATATTATGTCATCAATTTTTGATACTTCCGCATCTGTTAGATATCCTAATCTAGTGTCTGGCTTCAAGTCTGCAATTTTCACTATTGTGTTTGCCATGCTTACTCCGACGCCTTTGATTTTCGTTAGACCATAGGTGACTTTTTTTGATCCTTCCAGGTCCGTTCCCTTGATTCTGATTATATGTTTGAATTCCTTTGACATTGTTTCTTTGCTCCAGCCGAGTCTGCTTATGAGATATTGATCTCCAAGTTAAGCCTTTCTTTCACATATTTTTAACATAATGTTACAGAATTAATTTCATAAAATTAAAGTAAAGCTAAAAATCCTTCTGAAATCTATAGCTTACGCTTATTTCATTTTTAAAATAAAAAAAAGTAAGGGGGGTAAAGCGTTGATTGCTTTACCTTAGAGGTATTATTGTCTGCTTTCTTCGTAGTAGGTACAGCGACGCTGCTAGTGCAGATACTAAGGCTAGTAGTCCTGCTGCTGGGAATTCTGGTATCGGTATGCCTGACTGCTCAAGATAGAAGTCTTGGCCACTTGATACTCCTCCCCATGTAGAGACTACAGTCCTTGAACCACTAACATAGCCTGGACTCTCTGCAGTTACTGTGTATGTGTCTGGTTGTACGTATGTGTACCATACTCCATCGTATGGTCCCCAAGCCTTGATTGATGCTGCTGCTCCTTGAGATGTAACAGTCTGCCAGGATCCTAAACGGAAGTCACCCATATAGTTTCGTGTATAGGTGAAACCTGCTATCCTTGCCATTCTGTCCATTTCAAAGATGACTGTGGTTATACCCTTGCATGTTGGTGTAGCTGTGACTGTGGATAACTGTATGTAACCTATCTGGTTCTCCTCAGTTACCACAATAGTGTAGGTTTTACCCCACATGATACCGTATGCTTCAAAGTCACCTGTTGGTCCTCTGCCTAGACAGAAGATTGTCTTTGGTCCCATGTCGTTGTATCCTGTAGTTTGCCAGTAGTTTACTCCGTTGCGTACTCCGTCCCATGGTCGTCCCCAGTTAGGACTGTTGGATACTGTTGTGAATGGTCCGAATCCATGAAGCTGGAAGACCCACGTCTGCACGCCTGCTGGCTGTGCAGGGTTAAGTGCTCCTGGCCATGGATACTGGCTGTATGTGCCCCATGTAGCGTATGGGACTGCTGTTATGTTTGCTGCTGCTAGTGTACCGTTCTCATCGAATGCTTCGATTCTAAAGTAGTAGCTGAAGAAGTCTTTTGGTAGTGGTGCTGGTAGTAGTTCAGTCTTAAAGTCTACGACAACCCGGATTTCCGGTCCGACCAGTAGGTATACTGGTACGTCACCTATGCCGCTGCCTTTCTGTGCCCAGACTTCTGGGAACTGCAGCTGCACGTATCCAGGTGTTCTGACGGTTATGGTGTAGATGTCGGTTGGTAGTCCGTGTGCTTTGAATCCGTTGCAGTATAGTATGTTGTCGATTAGTCCACCGGTTCCTCCGGCTGCCCAGATTTGTACACGGTCAGTTGTTGGATCCTGTTGTGCCCAGTTTCTGATCGCATAGTCAGGCGCAAAGATTGATCCTGCGCTTGAACATAAGTCGACCATTATGGTTTCTCCAGGATGTGCCCAATTTACAGGCTGTGTTGGATCTTGGCAGTCACGGCTGAATACTGTGACTTGAAGCACCGCTCCTTGGATCATGTGGAAACTCAATGTACCGTTTGTACAGTATTGTACTGTGTGTTGTGGGAATTCCTGCTGGACGTAGTCTTTCACATATGCCTTGATAGTGTATGTTCCTTCAGGCATACCACGGACAGCTCCGGTTCCAGCCTGTGCATCACACCAAGCATCGTGCTTGCCGATGAGCAGTAGGCTTACACCTAGATTATTGTCTCTACCTTGCCATCCGAAGTCGTCAGTGCTATTCCATGCTTGTACCACACCGTTGGCGTCAACAGCTTCGAATATCATTTGTGCTATGAATCCTGTTGGTGATGTTGGAGGTCCTTCTGCTGATGGTAGTTCCTGTGCGTGGAAGTGGACTGTAGCGTTGATGACTCCTCCTTTAAAGACGTCCATTTCAATGTAGGCTGTTCCTGGGAACTCTACTGCTGGGAAGTCTACAACGTATTCCCTGGTCTGGACATATCCGAAGACCCAGGTTCTTACCCTATAGCTTCCAGGTATAATTCCTGAGGTGAAGTCTGCAAGGAATGTTGGAACGTGACCGTCCCATGCTGTCTCGACTCCGCTGTAGCATGATGGGTCGCCCCAGAATGTACCGAAGGTTCTAGCGTCTTGAGCACGGTCGAATGTGAAGTCTTGCCAGGCAACTATTGACCCGTTAGAATCGACTAGTTCTTGCCATGCCCAACCGTATCTTCCTTCAAGTGCATCCATTTGGGCACCTGTAAGGTAGTTTGCCTGTAGTTCAGCTGCTAAGTCTGCTGGTTCTAGATCGTCAGTTACTCCGTTGGACATCATGTCGGCCCATATGTTCTTCATCTGAACAGATTGTGCTCCCTCAGTAAACCAGTACCATATACCGTCGGCTGGACCGAGCCCGTCAGGTGGAAGCACACCGGTGCCTCTCACATCGGCTCCTCCTGGAACGACAGGTAGAGTCTGGAGTCTGGTTGGGAATCCGTCAAGTGTTACATATTCTGGCCAGTCTACTGGACCTGTTGGACATTTACTGTGGACCTTGGTTTGGAGTTTCGCGGTTGGACAGACGTAGATGTCTATACCGTTGAGTGATTGCCCACGCTTGATTGTTATCTGGGTTGCCAAAGTTCTTGGAACGAACCCAGCAGCATAAGCTGTCAAGGTGTAGACTCCTGCAGCCACGCCTTCTACTTCATAGAAGCCATGACTTCCAGTCTGTCGGTCCTTCCAGTTATGACCTTGTCCCGGTAATTCTCCAAGGAACCATCCGACAGCACATACTGGTCTGCCTGTAGGCTCATTGGTTATCGGGTCGAGAGCTGTTCCCTCAGCCACGACTTTACCAGAGGTGTCAACTCCTTCACCATAGAATTGGCCGTAGTAGTATTGGCTGTGTCCACAGTACCTTACTGTTCCAGAGATGTATCCTGGGTCAATCTCGCCTTTAACGAGTATGACTGGATAATTCTCAGGATAGAAGGTGTCGTATTTCTCAAAGTGTCCATTGAGGTATCCTCCCCATGGATCCATGTCATAGGTGTCGCCACCAACTCCAGTTTGACCAGGAAGAATCGGCTCGCCTGGATCTCCAGGTGGAGATCCTGCAGCACGACCTGGTGATCCTGGTGCTTGCCATCTCTTAGGTATTCCACCAATGGTGTCGATTTTATCAATGAAGTAGGTGTCTGGTGTAGAGTCAACGTCAAGGTTAAAGTATGGTTGTAGTGTACCTGTGTAGAATGTCTTGAAGAAGTATTTTCCGGCACAGTTTGGAGCTTTCATGTTGAGAATCTTGACTCTGTAGCAGCCTGCGAATTCTGATTCATCACCATTAGTATTAGCTGGACTGATCTGGCGGTCAAGCCATGGGTCCATACCAGGTGGATAAAGGAATCCTGCACTGCCAGCATAGTCTGGATCATCAACATACTTGAAGTCGAAAGCAACACCGGTAGTATCTTGGAAGTGGCTGTCGAGGTTAGTGCGTTCATTAACTGAGTAGAGTGGGTTTGGTACCTGTGCGTCATTGTTTCCACCTATCGTAGAATTCTTGACGAATTCTGCTGCTGGGTGGTATGTTGGGTCGGATGTTATTCGGACGAACCACCAGTTGGGTGCAACTGGGTGGCGTGAACCGAACTTTCCGGTCTCAATCATTTGGTGATCGTTGGTTATTGTGGTCTCGATGTTTGATGTGTCACCGAAACCTTGGTTGGTTGTTTGAGCATCACCCCAGCCTGCTTCCCAATTTACTGGTGGAGTGAATTCTGGTGGAATAGCGATGTAGATGTATCTACTTGGCTCAAAGAGTGAGAATGGTGGTCTTGAGACAAAGTTCTCGCTTTGTCCTCTCCATGATATGTTGATTGGCCCGCTTTGTCCATCCCATGCGCGTTGCTCTTCTTCGATATCGTCAGCGATGCAAATGTAGACGAATAGGTCACCCACGGTATCGGTGAGAACAGCTCCGTCTGGAGAGTAATAGTTGAATTGGTCACTTGGCGGAACATAGAGTGCTCCAGGTCTTACAAATGATATGTGACCTGGGACATGTCCTCCCCAAGATTGGGTTGCCATGTTGTTGCCATTTGGCGGAACATGGTACCTCAATTCATCATTGCCGGCTCCACTTGTAGGTTGTACAGGTAGACCTCCGGCGTTTGTCTCTCCAATGTTTCCTGCGAGCTGGTCACCCAACGTATAGTGGGCTGACACTTGATTTACAGTAGCTATTGCAGATAGTACGAATATAGTTACGCA
>MEZD01000002.1:54626-83760 GCA_001775955.1 Candidatus Bathyarchaeota archaeon RBG_13_38_9
TAGTATTCGTTTATTCATTTTTTCATTTTCTCCCATTTCTTTTAGCCGCATAAGCGCGACTTGGAAACTCGTTCGTGTAGAAGTACTATTTAAGGGATGTAGTAGACTTCGATATTTATAAATAAACAAAAATATTACATTGTAGTTTATATAACTACATGTGGGTTCCTGCAATGTCCACGAACCAAAAGAAAGAATACTATAGGAAATATATGAAGCAATATTACGGGAAAAATAAAGATTATTGGAGAAACTACTATATCCAGAGGAAAAAGGGGTCCAGTAAAAAGAGCAAAGGCTCCTACCGCAACCGCAGATCTTACCTAGCTAAAATCTCAGCAGCATGGTATCATCCCCAAAAAAAGAAAAGCCGTCTGGGCCGTCTCATTGGAAGGTTTGGTCGAACTTCACCCTCACTTACCAAAGCGAATAGATTGAAAACAAGTTCAAACACACGTATAGATAATATAGAACCAATAAAACAATACCGGAACTTACTTTTAGAAATCCTCAGAAAAGAAGAGTTTCTTAACATAAAATTCCCAGAAAAGAATTTCAAGAAAATTTCACTTAGAACCTTTTCAACATTCCAAGCCCTCGCTAAAAAGAATAATAAAAAATGCATGATAGAATTTGTCATGTCGCCATTCAAAGTTTTTACGGAGAAAAGAAGAGAGAGTCTGCAAACATTTTTAGATTTCTTCGATGCAAAATTTTTCTTATGTTTTATCAAGCCAGACTTTTCCGGATACTGCATACTGGAAATTGCGCCAAACAATATCAAATCAATCAATTTGGGGCTTAAAGCAATAGAAAACATGAACCCCATTCCAGAGTTCACCTAAAACAGATAATATAGTATATGTTCTGTAATCATGAAGATTGCATCATTTAAGAGATAGAAAAATTTCAGTCGAAGACAATTATACACTTTAATCTTTCTTGGCGGCGTATAAGCAATTATATTATCATCATAGAAAAATTAACCTTCACTTCTAATCTTCAATCAGTGAGCAGGAGCATGTTCGCTTGCACCCAACGTGTTAATATTGCATCAAGACCATGTTGATACTGGAGATCTTCCACACATCTCCTGCCTTAACCAGTTCAAAATTCTCGGTCGCGAATCGCTCATCGGTAGCAACCTTACATTTGACTGTTGCCTGGTCCCCATCAATCGAGATAGAAGTATCAACTAGTTCCAGTTCTGTTGGTCCTTCTACTTCTTCGAACCTTGAGCCATAATAGTTACGAATTTGGATTTTTCCTGAAAAACCATATGTGTTCAAGTGTGTAACTGTCAATTTGGCATCATCAACAAATAGCTCTATTAATGGATCCAGTGATTCCGATTTCACTAATTCGTGATATTCAAATATCAATTGGTCAATCATTTCACTATCACTCATGGTGTTCGTAGTTGTTGAAGTTGGAACGCTTGTTGTGGTGGAAGTTGTTGAGGTTGGTGTAGTTGGTGAAATTTCAGGAGGAATTTCAGTTTTGGTTCCTGAATAGATCACACTAACAGCTATCAACATTATAATGATAGCCCCAAGCACCATCCATTTTTTAGACATGAACATTCTTAACAACCAATTAGTAGGAGGTTAATTTAGTCTGAGTATTGGTAAGTTTCCTTAAATTTATTATGATGCAGATTTTTGAGGCGATTCTTTTAGCCCTGCTTCCATGAGCAGCTTTCTGCATTGCTCTACCGATAGTCCTCGTCCTTCAGAGCTAGAGGTATCAGGGCATTTATCTCTTGGGTTAGGTCCTGTCTCTGCCCAGAGGAGGTTGGCTCCGGCAAGAAGTGATGGAAGGTTAGGTTCATGGGTACAATTCCACATAGCAGAATTTACCATAACGATCCTTGTTATTGCTACTATCTTTGCAAGCTGTACCAAGTTTATCTCACCTTTGTCATGTAGCCTGGTGGTCGGAGTTGAAGTTCGCCTCATGGCACCACTAAATTCGACGCCAAGTTTTTTACCTAAAAACATGAGATCAATTATTTCATCAGGATTATGTTCTGGACCGATTGGCTCAACACAGAAATATATTTTTAGACCAGCGCTCTTCGCATTTTCGATGGTCGCCATTCTGGTCTTTGGATCGATCTTGGTATCTTTACCTTCTCTCAATCTCACGGCGTGATATATTGCTGTGAAACCAACATCTTGAAGTTCTTGAGCTTCAGTCGATCCAAAATCATCTATATTAGCGACAAGCTGTATTTTTGAGGATAAGGATTTTTTTACCTCTTTTCCCAAAGTTATGAAATTACTAAAGTCAAAACTGGCCGTCGTCATAAGATATAACGCATCAGCCCCAGCTCTTTCGAAATTTTTTGCTCTGGTCATAATTTCTTCTTTACTGAGTTCAATCGTTTCGTTAGGTATTCCGCCGAAGATACAGAAGCCACATTTTCTTGGACATGCTGTATAATCGAGGCCTATTTGAGCGTGAATTTGGCCTGCACCATTTGATCTTTCTCTAGTCAATTTGTTAGCCGTGTAAAATAATTCGTACATCTCTGGGGAAAATTCATGAATCTCCATAAGCTCGAGACATTCTTTCCTAGATATCTCATTTCCTTTTAAAGTACTTTGAAGGATTTCATGAATATTGTTAGACATATTGGATGGCCCATCTTATGTGCTCAGTCCATTCCTAATAAAATCAAACATATTTGGTTTTAAATCGATTAACTTGTGTCTCTTTTAATCTCGTGAGTTTGATTAAAGTTTGCATCTTCTGATTTTAATCGAATCTTGGCGCCGGGAGTGGGATTTGAACCCACGAGGCCCGTAAGGACCACAGGCTTTCAAGCCAGTTTCCAGGCATGGGCTTCTTCACGAAACTGCCCCGTACCAGGCTCGGGAATCCCGGCAAAAATCGATCTTGATTTATTATTTTGGTTTAAAACTGTTATTATCCCTTGGAAAGATCGCATTCTAATTTGACGTAACCTATTTTTTTTGGTAGCCCGATTGTTTGCTTTTCCATTCTCTAGGATATGTTCCAGTTTTCATTATGACTCTTTTTATCTTAGCCGCTATACCTTTCTCAACATCTAGGATAGCATCAGTTGAGAGTTTGGATTCAGCGAGTGCTATGACTTCTCCTTTTAAAGTGAATATCGCTACTGGATTTTCAGGTTCTATGCCAGTCTCGATTTTGGATATTCCGGGAACAGCCAGTAATGCCCCATGACATATTGCGTCAACGGCGGAGTCTCGAATATAGATCTTTGGAATACATTTGAAGGCTTCTTCAACAGGTTGTATGATCGTCCTTAGTTGTTCTTCGTTATCTTCCTCTTTATAGATTCTATTGGCTTCTTGAAGTTCGTTTATTGTATAGTGATTCTCTTCTTCTGTGAAGGTCCCTGCTCTTGTTCTTCTTAATTCTCTCATGTGAGCTCCACTTCCCAGAGCGTCACCTACGTCTGAACATAATTTTCTGATATAGGTTCCTGCCTGACAAGATACTCTAAAAAGAACTCTTCGGTTATCGATCTCCAGCAATTTTATGTCGTAAATCACTCTCTTTCGAATTTCTCTTTTAACGGAAGCTCTGATAGGGGGTTTCTGATAGATCTCGCCCACAAATTCATTGAGTTTAGCTTTTACCTCGTCCTCTGGAATATCACTATGAAGTTGCATTAGGCAGATGTATTCTTTTCCTGAATAGAGGAATGTCTGAATAGCTTTTGTCGCATCCTCTATCGCTATTGGGAGTACACCGGTTACCATGGGATTTCCCCGGCTTCTTAGCCTCTAGGGTGCCGCCATGACCGACATGTGATACTCCAAGAATTTTTTTTACCCATGATGCAACTTCATGACTAGATGGATTGGGTGGTTTGTCAAGGTTGATCATCCCAAATTGAATGTGTTCGTTGATTGTCCGTTCTTCAGGACTCTTTCCAAATTTGGTATCGGTATCGATTTCAGCAATTATTTTCAGGTCTCTACTAACTTTCCAAAATGGATTCTGATCTTTCATTAAATTCACCTCTTGCAAGGAAGAATTAGCGATGAGATATTGAGTTCTTTAATATCAAAAAGTCTTTAGGAGCTCTTTCGTTTTTTCTCAGCCGTAGCCTTTTTTGGTTCAGATTTGCCTTTTGTTAGAACCTGTTCTATCTCCTTATCGGTCGCTCCTTTCTTGACGTCAATTCTCTCTTCAGTTGGACTTAGATGCTTGAGGTTTACTCTTCTTCTTTTTACTCCTGTAATTTGTGGTGGGCCGGTGACGAGTACGAAGTTTTTATCCATCAAGTCTACTATGATACAACGTTTTCCTTTTTCTCGACCAGTTGTTTTGATATAGAGTGAGCCTATTTCTATTGATGACATTCATTTCTTCCTCTTTGTGATTTCTTTGACATAGTCTCCTACAATCTTTTTAATGATTTTTTTCATTTCCTCGAAGGGGTATAGATTAGTGTCTACAATTAAATCATATATTGATGGATCTGAGACGTCTATTCCGTAATATCTTTTATATCGTTCTTTCTCGATTTGTTCTCTATAAAGGGTTCTCTTTTCAGCTTCATCTAAATTTATACTATCTCTCTCTGCTATTCTTTTTAATCGTACTTCTTTTGGGGCTATCAAAAGTATTTTGAGAACTGTTTTGTCTCCTGCCATCCAAGCAGCTAATTGCCCATCAAGGATTGTATTTCCTTTATCCGCTTCCTGTTTCATTCTTTGATCAATTTTTTTATCTATTTCCGGATTATTATCGGTGATTTTATTCATTTCATCTAGGGTTATTTTATTTTCTTTAGCTACTGCTCTAAAGAGTTCCCCTGCGGATATGTGTCTTAGTTCCAATTCTTCTGCTAATAATTTGGCGTAAGTTGATTTTCCTGTCCCGTGCAGTCCACCCACTGTTATTACTAAGTTCATTGACGTCGTTAATTCTCCTGAGTTAAGGATTATTTCATGAGATTAGATTCCGTTATCCCATTTCGGGATTGACGCCTAGCATTCTTGAGAGTGGAAGGCTTGAGGCGAAAGAGCAGAGGATATACCAAGTGATGTATGGAAGCTCGTAACCTAAGAGCATAGGAAATGTAAATGGAGATAAGGCAACTATCTTATTTGCGAAGAAGCTGTTTAATATGTAGAATATTATCCAAAACGGGCCGAGATATATGAAGCTCACCTTCATTCTATCCCACATTGCCTTGCTTTGAAGCTGCATTATTGGTTTCTGCTTCTTCATCACTTTGGTAAGCAATTGCTTGTCACCACTTTTTTTAGCTTTATCCATCTCTTTTCTCCATGCATTTACTTCACCCATAACTGACTTCATTTTGTCTACGTCTACAAGTACACGATTCGCAAGGTTAGTCGTAAGTGATAGAGTTAAAGCGACACCCATTATGAATAATGTCGAGTAAGGCCTCTCACCATAACCTTCCAACATCATCATAATCGAAGACCACAATTGTTCAAACAATTTCTAAATTACCTCCTTAATCATATCAAGTATCTGTTTAACTGCATTATCAGGTGAACCTTCTTCATTGTTAATTATTGATACCGGAGCCCCTGTCATTATAGCACATGCAGCCGCGGTTTTTCTACCCCATTCTAGATCGGATTCTACATCCTGAAATGTTTGAGCGTCTCTTTTTCTAGTCTGATCTTTTTCTCTTCTTTTCGTTATGTCTTCTGGATCTGCTTCTATTAACACTAACATTGATGGATCCAACTCTTTAATCACATATTCAGGTAAACCTGGAAACGCACCTACCGATGTTCTAATGAACATATGGGTGTCAACAACCAGTACATAATGATTTTTCATCTTGGATATCAGCTTCGCTGCTTCTAGTTGGACCGCTTTTTGTTTTCCCAAGTTCTGTTTTCTTAACTCATCCCGATGAACATTATTTCCAGAAGATTCAAGAAGGTTATTCATTGTTGTACCGAAGTTCACAATTCTAAGCGCAATTTTTTCCTTCTCAGCTTCTTTTGCAAGTTTGTTTAGGACAGATGTCTTTCCAACTCCAGGAGTACCTGTTATAATTACTAAAGATCCCAATAACAGTCTATTCTCCGAGAAATGATCTTACAGCAGGGAACATTTCACTTACACGCTCTCGGACTAGAAGCTGGTAATACTGCTCTAGAATACCTACCGTCAGAAGAAT
Source organism: Candidatus Bathyarchaeota archaeon RBG_13_38_9 (assembly GCA_001775955.1). Lineage (GTDB taxonomy): Archaea > Thermoproteota > Bathyarchaeia > 40CM-2-53-6 > RBG-13-38-9 > RBG-13-38-9. The sequence continues at coordinate 60,796 of MEZD01000002.1, forward strand.
TCCAGTTCCTGAACCAAAAGCACCGAGGAAATCAGCAAAGACTGCTATCGCCCCTACAGTTACGCCACCTAAAATCGTTACTATCGGAATATATCGCTTCAGTAATTGTTGGATAGGCGCGCTTGATCTTCTAAATCCTTCAATCTGCATACCTGAGTCTATGAGTTGTTTCGAAACAGACTTGGCATCCATGCCACCAACTTCAACCCAAGTCACAGCAAAAAAAACGCAGACAATTATGAAAAATGCGGCGTAAATCAATGCTTTCACAGGATGCTCCATGAGTGCAGTCAGACCTCTCGGAGGCGACAGGTAATATATTAATCCACCAATCGGCTCCGCACCTCCTTCTCCAGTACTGAATTTACCTAGAAGATTTAGCCAAAAGTTTGCATTCGCAGGATTGTATCTTTGCCACATCATCTGTGTTATGAAATAGATGTTTCCAAAGAGTGCTGCAGCAAAGATCACTGGAATATTTGAGACATAAAGGAATTTAATTGGAAATTTCCCTCGAAAACCTCTATACCTCGCGTAAGAGACGGGAACATTTACTTTGATACCGCTGACGTAGACTACCGCTAATATAACCACACCTGTTATTATTAGGCCGACCATATCTGGAAGACCCCCACTTCGAACAAAACCGGTAAGAGGTTCACCTACTTGAAGCGATTGAACAAAGGCTATGATCGACCCAAGGTAATATCCATCTTCCAATGGACCTACTGGAGCTATCAAATCCCACCAGATCATCTGGACAACACCTGCTGCAATAAATAGACTAATACCACTTCCTATTCCCCAACCTTTCTGAAGCATTTCGTCAAGCAGCATCAATATTATTCCTGCTGCTAGAAGCTGTACTAGGATTCCTAGCTGGTTTGGAACAGTGAGCTGTCCGTAGGCCCCACCTATGATAAAGGCTAATGCTTCAAATAGCGTCATGCCAACAGCTAGAACCTTGCTGGCGCCTGTGAATAGTGATCTGTCCTCCGGATTGGACATATCAACATTAATCATTTTGGAACCGTTAAGAATCTGGAGTATTAGACCGGCTGTAACTATTGGTCCGATCCCTAGTTCCATCAATGTACCTCTACTTGAGGCAAATATGACTCTCATAGCGCCTAGAGGATCGTCGGCGCCACCTTGTCCAACTCCAAGAAGTGGAACCTCACTCATAATCAAATACAATACTAATGCAAGTGCTGTCCAGAGGAGTTTCTCGTTGAAAGAAACTTTTCGTTCAGGTTTCTTAATATCAGGAAAGAATCTTACTATAGGTTTGAATAATTCTATGAATCTTGGCAAAGCTTCACCTAATCTTTGAAGTGATGGATCCGCCGGCATCTGTTATTTTCTTAGCTGCAGATTTTGATGTTTTTTCCACTTGCACATTAAGTGGAATTTTAACTAATCCTTTACCTAACAATTTTGCATATCCTAGTGATGCAAGGTTGAGATTAATCGGTAATTTCTTATCTTGGATATCCATCGGTTTTACCAGGCGATCTAGTTCGCCAACATTTATTATACCGGACTGGATTGGAGTCGTTGGATTCTTGAAACCATGTTTTCCTGGCTTTTCATACTGCGAAGTCTTTGTCTTTTTATGTTTGAATCTTCCTGCATTGCCTCTTCCTCCTCTCATACCAGAATCTCTATGTTGACCACAAACACCCCATCCATGCATTCTTGAGCCACGTTGTCGTCTTATTTTCCTCTTTCTTGTTGCCATAGTTGATTTTTCTCCTAAATCATTTTTTTCACAAGTTCTCCGACGGCTTCTCCTCGGTATCCTAGAACCCCACCCTTTCCAAAAGGATCTTTTATTTTTCCACCATAGCCTCCTTTCGGCGAGTTTAGGTTATATTTTATGTTTACACCATGTCTTTTGAGATCTTGCGGTTTTATTTCTCCTGTACTTAGTGATTTTGCAAGAGCTTCAATATTTGATATAGAAAATCTCTTTTTCACTTCTTGATCCGTTAAGCTACCAATTTTCGGCATTTTCGTTCTTTTACTTAGAAGAAGAGACAATATATCTTCCGTTACTTCTCCCCAGAATAGAGCGTCCTTTACTACTTTTAGAGTTCCTCTTATTGCTGGCGTATCAGCCATTATGATAGCTTGGTTTCTTCGATTCAAGCCTAAATCTCTCAGAATCGCCTTTATCCTATGCTTTTGACCTGCTGAACCTCTTACTCTGACAGCTAAGAGGCACATGTTATTTTCTTTACTCATGAGAACCATTTCCTAATGATCCTATTCTGCTACAGTAATCATTGTGTAAGATTGTTTTAATGCACCATAGATCGCGTATGCGATAGATGTTAGTGTGTTGGTTGCACCATAAGTTTTAGTCCAGCAGTCTTTTATCCCTGTGAGATTGAGCATAGTTTTAACAATCTCGCCTCCGACTAGTCCTAACCCTCTTGGTCCAGGATATAGTTCAACTTCGACGCTGCCACATTTGCCTCTTACCTTGAATGGTAATGAGTGGTGAATTGTACATCCGCATTCCCAGCTTCCACAACCTCTTCGTATTGGTATGACAGTTAGTTTGGCTTGTACTGTGGCCTTTGCAATTGCTGTTCTAACTTGTTTGGCTTTTCCTAATCCTATTCCAATATACCCTTCAGGATCACCGACAACCACTACTGCTTTGAATCTTGACCGCTCACCAGCATCAGTTTGTTTTTGAACTAAACTTATTCCGAGTACAGTCTCTTGGAGATTGGGTAAAAGGACGTCAATAATTTCTGATTCGAGTATTCTTTGCCCTTGAATAAATATTTCTTCTAGAGATGTTACCTTACCTTCCTGGACAAGTTTTCCAATCTTGGTTCGTGGCGTCCAGCCTGCCTCGACTCTTTCTGTATGTCGACTCATTAGTTTATGTCGCCTCTTTGGAAGTTTCTGATATTTTATTCTTAACCTGTTCGAAATGTTCTGGGAGATCTTCAGGTTTTAATCCATTTTTTAAGTACTGTGAGAATCTTGTTTTGTATTGATCTGGATTTGATGATAGTTTTTTTGCATATTCGGCAATGTGTTCGCCTTTGATTCTTCTATCTTCAGGAAGGATTTCCTTTTTGTGAGGAATTTCTAGACCTGAATCGATTGCACCTTTGAGTGTGCAGAATATTCGCGAACCTTTCGAGAGTCTTCTTAGACCGATATCGACGATCGCTTTTTTCATCATTTTTGAATTCGCTCTCTTACCTGCAAGAAGACCTGTAAGATAACAGGCTGGAATATTATTTGATCCCGCTTTCCATCCGAATTTATTTTTTAATTCTTTTGAATTAGCTGATGTTACAACGCGATCTCCACTAGGAGTAGATTCAGTCAATTGAGCGATCGTATGTTTTCCTGTAACTCTGATTACGAGTCGTGGAATTCCCGATATTAATAATGCTTTACGTCTAGTGTAATTAGTTTTTTTTTCTCTCCTTCTACGGAATGGCAGGTTATATGTAGGACCTTTTGCCACATCTATCTCCTCCTTGTTAAATCATGGGATTTCAAGTATTCATTGAGATGTGATACACTTCTGAATGTTCCTCCTTTCGCCAACAAGACAAGTTTCCGATATATTTTAGGGGTGATAATTTTCTTGTCTTTTAGTCCTTTGAGCCTGAATCTGAGTGTTCTTATTTTATTTACCCAAATTCTTTTCCTGTTATGAATGGATCCTTTTTTAGAGCCAGGACCTCGACCTTTTTTCTTTCTAGTCTTCGCTCTATGTCTTCCTAGACTTACTCCTCTTTCCCGCTTTGTGACTATAACACCCTCATGAATGAGTTTCCTTATCTCTTCCTTAGTTATTGCCGATTCGACTCTACCGAATTCCTCGGGATTTATCCAGAGTCTTGATCTGCCGGCTTTCAATATTGACGCCGCCATTTTCTTCTGTGTTTTTAAGCTCAATCTTCTATCTTCTCCGATTTCTCTGATTCTGCAATTGTATTTTCGCTCTCAACATGATTTTCTATTTTCTCTGGCTCAGACTCTAATTCCGTGGGGGGAATAGTTTCAACTTCAGCTGTTTTTGATGTCTTAGGATTGAGTATTTTATATCCAAGCTGTTGCGCATGTTCTATTATTCTAAGCCGGTTTCTCTCTCCAACGGTCGCAGATATTCTAATGGCTGTTTGATCGGGAGAAACATTCTCAAGTTCATTAACATTATGGATTATAATCTCTTTCAACCCAGATGGGTGAAGCCCTCGATACTTTCTATGGCTTCCATAACCTATAGCTGGAGATAAAGCCCATCCTTTTCTCTTTTTTCTCATTCTGCTGCTCCTTCCTTTTGGCTTCCTCCAACTCTCCGAAATCCTTGTATAGCGCCAGCTTTCCGAACGTCGAAATCTCGGCTTTATACGCTTTTTACGTGGAATTTTAGTTTTCGCCATTGTCACAATCACTTCTTCTTTTCAAAAACATAAATTCCGTCCAAGAATACACGTTGGTCTTTATGTTTGATCTTTGTTGCTAATTCTATGTTGGAGGCAGTCTGACTTACATCTTTTAGATTTATTCCTTCTACGATCACATCTTCTCCAGAGACTTTTACTGATGTTTCTCCAATAATTTTTACAAGTCTAGGCGATTTTTCACCCGTAAAATTTTCTATGAGAATAGTCCTTGTATCTTCTTTTACTTTTACTGTCATTGGAAAATGAGCGTGGACCATCTTCAATTTATATTGGAACCCTTCGGTAACACCTTTGATCATATTTTTGATGCAAGACGCTGCAGTTCCAACCATTGAATATTCTCTTTTTTTAGGCCAAGTTGCCATAACACTGAATCTATTTTTCTGGAGAGATATTTTAACCGGCAAATGAGACAGATTTTCTTGGAGGGTTCCCTTGGGTCCAGTGATGTTAACAAGGCCACCGTCCAATTGTGCTTTTACATCTTGTGGAACATCAATGGTTCTCTCAACTTTGTTGGCAATCAAAATATCAGCTCTCCTCAATAGACGTATGCGACTAAGCTACCACTGGTATTTTTCTCTCGAGCATCCTTATTTGAAAAAACGCCTTGGGGGGTCGTAATCACGAGAGTACCAAGATCACGTGATGGTAGATACCTCTTTTCCCAGAATTCAAGTTCATCAATTTTGACTGAATATCTTGGTTTTACGACGCCGCATTTGTTTATTCTCCCAAGTAGTTGAATTTTGAATTTTCCAGCTCTTCCGTCATCGATGTATTCAAATTCTCCTATGTATCCGTTCTTCTGCATAACTCTAAGTACGTGCCCCATCAATTTTGATGCAGGACATACAAGACACTCTCTTTTTCTCCGTTTCTCATTTTCAACAATAGTTGAGAGAGCATTTGCTAGCGGATCCAGTAAAGTCATATTCATAAACCTCATTCATATTTGTTAAATCCAAGTGATACTGCCGTGTCTCTGAAACATTGGCGGCAGATCATCAAACTGTATTTTCTAATAATTGAGCCTTCTTGGCCACATCGTCTGCATGGTCTGCTAGCTTTACCTATTTTTCTCTCCTTCTTTGTTTGCTTTTTCATTCAATTTCATCCCCAAAGATCTCAGCATTAAAATTATCTTTGACAAAACTCATTGCCTCGGCCTTGCCTATGACGTGAGATTTCCCAATACTTGATTTATGGTAGGACCTTCTCTTCACTCTATATCCTAATCTTTCAAGGGTGATTGAGATATCCATTCCAACGATACCAAGTTCTGGAACGTATCTGGTTCCCCGTAACTCTATATGCTCCTTTATACCAAAAGAAAAGTTTCCATATGGATCAAATGAAGATTCAGGTAGTCTATTATTGACCGCTTCAAGAGAGGTCTTAAGGAAATCTGATGCTTTCTGACCTCTTAATGTGACTTTGCATCCTATTGGTTCGCCCATTCTAACTCCAAAATCTTTTATTGCTTTTTTTGCCATGCATTCACTCGGAGCTTGCCCAGTGATCTGTTTCAGGATTTTTTTTGCTCTCTCAAGTGGCTCACCAGACTTTCCTACACCTATATTGACTGTGACTTTGCCAAGCTTGACTTTTCTCATAGGATTTTCAGGTTTAGTTGAGGGATCTGACATTTATCTAATCCTCTGGCAATTTTATCTCAGGTTCATCATCGCCAATGGCGAAAACATAATCTGCAACTGTTCGAAAGGTTTGACCTTTTTGATCCTCTATGGATACTGTCGCTCGCTTAGATGCGGTGGCGCTCTCAATTCCCACTATCTTACCATGTCTTCCAATATTTCTTCCAGCTACGGCTAGTCCATATTTGCCCTCGATAAATTTGAAATGTCCTAGAATCTTCTGTGAGGGTACTTCAATCTTGATCGAATCTCTTGTATTGTAAGAGTCTACTGACAGTGCAGAATCTTTGCTCAAGACCACATTTCTACCATCATTGAAATTGAGTTGGATTCCTCCATCGTTCAGAATGACTTTGTTATCGATTTGAGAAAGTTTGAATTTACCTTCATCTTTTGTTATCTTGAGAAGCGATAACCCTTTTGATTTGAAAGGAACCATTCTGAAAGTCGATTTGGTATCAGTAATTTCAAGTACATCCATCAAACCGATTGGGTATTTATGATCTTTTCTAATCTTGCCGTCAACCTTTACAATCCCTTTAGAGACAATCAGCTTAGTCTCTCTTCTTGTCTTCGCGTATCCAAGGATCTCTCTTAGGACTACCGAAAGGGGCATAGCTATCTTTATCGAGTGGGGCCCAGCCTTGGGTTTTGTTATCCATTTAAACTCTTTTACATGGATAGGCCAGAAAGATGGTGCAGGAAGCCTCTTGAGATGTTTTGAACCACCTTTGCCGCCCACTTTCATTTAACCTCCTCAGGAGTCGAAACTTCCTCAGGAGTCGACGGTTTCGGCGTCTCTGTTTTCTTTTTGAATTTATCTGAACGCCATCGATCTCCTGTATCCATTGTCGTCATCTCAACGTTTGTTACATGTACTGGAACTCTCATTTGTTCACCTGAGACTTTCTCTTTTGTAACGCCTTCAACTGTCACTTTTTGATTGTGTCTGTCTGTCTCAATGATCTTTCCTTCAATTCCCGCGAAGTCTCCTCTTAAAATCTTTACAGAGTCACCTTTTCTAACGGACACCGATCTTGTTCTGTATTTCTCTCTGAGTTTTTCCGAAAGTCGAACTTTCATCATTTTCAGGATTTCTTTTTCAGTTGCCAAGGCGATTCTTTTTCTCTGTTTGCCTGGTTTTTTAGACTTCAATTTTACAACCTCAAATTACTAAATCAGCTACATTGGCAACGCGTGGCCATCTCTCGGCAGCTTCCTTTGCTACGGGGCCACGTATCTCTGTTCCTTTAAGTTCACCCTCTGGAGTCATAATTACAGCTGCATTATCCTCGAATTGTACGCGCATTCCATCTGGTCTCCTAAATAATTTCCTCTGCCTAATTACGACAGCAGGAAACATTTGACGTCTGAGTTCAGGTTTTCCTTTAGAGACCGATACTGTAACCATATCACCGACACATGCTTGGGGTGGCCTCTTGAGACGCCCCTTGTATCCTGTAACATTAATGAGTCTCAATTTTTTTGCTCCAGTATTATCTGCACATGTGAGAATACTACCAGTCGGTAGTCCTCGAGAGATCCGAAGTCTATACTCTATCACTCCTCTGGCGCTAACGGCTCTGGTTTTAGGGGCGGGCATGACAAATCACTTACTCTATTTTATTTATCTTGTTTACAACAACAAAAGCGACTTCTTTGCTAATAGGCCTACATTCCGCAACTGTAACTTTATCCCCTTCTTTCACTTCAAGACAAGGTGGACTATGCGCCATTGTGCGACTTCTTCGTTTTTCATATCTCAAATATTTTTTAACGTAATGAAAATAATCTCTTTCGACTGTAACTGTTCTAGTCATTTTACTTTTCACCACAGTTCCTGTTAGTGTTTTTCTTTTAAGTCCTAATCTTCCATGAAATGGACATAACGGGTCATCACAACTTTTTCGAGGCGCTGTGACGTTTAAACCTGTATCACGTATCACCATCTTCTAACCCTCATCTTAATCCTATCTTCCGGTCTAGCTACTATTGATCTTCCATCGACCTCAATCATCTTACCAAATGGTATTGACATGTTGAGATGAACTATGTCTTTAGGTATACGGATCATCTTGGATCCTTGCCTGAGCATCAATGTATTTCTTGTCTCATCAATAATTCTACCGCTCATTCCAATCAATTGCTTGTTATGACTTTTCGATATTCTAACATCTAAACCTATGAACTCGTTCTTGGTTATGTCAAAAGGCGTGATATTCATTTCGTTTTTACACCTTCTTTTGCCTGTTGTGCTTTAATTGTAAGTAATCTTGCAATAGTTCTTCTAATCTCTTTTATCCTAGCTGGGTTTTCTACAGTGCCTCCTGAGGCAACCATAGTTCGAAGATGAACCAACTCTGTTCTTAGCTCTTCAAGTTTTTTTTCACGTTCTTCAGGCAGTAGTTGCCTGATCTCCCGCTTTCTCAGAATTGGCATTTTCAACTTCTCCTCCTTCTTCTTTTTCCTCTTTCTTTTCCTCAACGGGTTTTGCTTCAGTGTCGGATGTGGCAGCCACTATCTTGAATGATGGTCTATCAACAAATACAAAATTGGGAGGCATGATGGAGACTCTCACACCGAAAAGCCCAGGTTTTAATTGACAATGGGCAGTTGAAGTCTTAATCTGCTTTTTCACTTGGTCTCCGACCTTCAGCAAATAGCCTTGTCTATAAGTCTCAGACCTTGAACGTTGCGTACTCAATTTGCCACTTATCGTTACCTCAACACCTATGGCACCAGCATCCATAATTCTTCCCATTGCCCAGTATGCGGCCCTTCTAAAATGAACACCACGCTCTAAAGCCAAAGCAATCTGGGTGGACATTATCTTCGCGTCTAATTCAGGCAGTTCAATAGATGCGATAGAGATCTGTGGATTTTCTAATCCAAATTTCTCTTCCAGAGTTTTGGTTAGATCTCTGACGCTTTGACCTCTTCTTCCAATTACAATTCCCGGTTTAGCTGCATATATGACAACTCTGGCGCCCATAGGAGTTTTGGAAATTTCTACTTGACTATAGCCAGCTTTTCTTAATTCCCAACTCAGAAATTCATCTATCGCGCTCTTCTTGGATAAATCCTTGACAAAATACCTGTAAACTGACATAAATTATCATCACGTAGTGCAGTCACTGGACTGTACAAGCCCCCATTCAATCCAAATGGTAATTTCTGTATTCAACTTGCTTCTTCACCGGAAACATTATTGATCATACGATAAATTGATTTCACATCAACCTGTATCGGTCTAGCAACATATCTTCAACTCATATTTAAACTTCCATAGAAGGGCTCATAATATCGGACAGGTTTTGAAAGTGACCTTGAGTAAAAGAGTGGTTTTCTGCACTTGGATAAGTTATTTGATAATTACTTTTTCTGCTGATAGCACGCGGTTTATTTTTTATATAGTATAGATTTTAGATTTTATGTCAGGCAGATTCAAGTCATTATCATATCGACTAAATTATAATTATTCTGTTTCATAACCAATAAGTTCAATATGTGTAAGGGTGTTAAAGTATGCTGAGCCTTTCCCAAAAGCTCTTGGAATATATTTTCTAATTTTCATTCCTCTATGTGAAGCAGCATGCATTATTTTTACTTTCTCGGGGTCAAGTCCCCTGTATTCAGCATTGGCTTCAAGCTGCTCGAGCAATCTACGGATACTATTGGCGGCTTTGACAGGATATCGTCCTGCATGGAAACCTTGATGCGGTCTATGAGGCACTTCCTTTTTGTAATGCCTGTAGGGTATCGATGTTTTTTTCTCTTCAACTTCTTCTAATAGTTGTTTTGCCTTTGGTAACTTCATGCCTCGGATGGCGTTACATATCTCAGTTGCAGCCTTTGGTGAAATTCTTAGCTCTCGACCTGCACATTTCACAGTCTTTTCTGGATCAAGAGCCCCTGCTGAATACCTCCATGTTGGCAATGCTGTTCACAGACTCTCGAAGGTAAAAGATGCCCGGCTAAAAAGTTTTCCGTAGATCTGGAAAAACATAAGTGTGATTGAATACCGCAATAGAATTTTGGAGAGTACTTTGAGAGACTTCAGGATTGACCGCAAAAAGGCAGAATCAGAGCTTCGTGGGACAACATTGAGGGTATACTGGGAACTATTTAGAGAGAACCGTCCGTTGGGTGTACGCGAAGTGCAAAGATCTCTGAAACTTTCAAGTCCAAGCACATCACTGTATCATTTGGAAAAAATTAGAGAGTTGGGAGTTGCAGAAAAGAATCATCATGGGAAGTATTCAATATCTTCTGAAATCAAAGTCGGTAATCTTCGTCAATTTGTACGTTTTGGGAGACTAATATTACCGAGATATCTTTTTTATGCAGCTTTCTTTTGGTCAGCTTTGTTTTTTTATCTTATTGAATCTTCGTTAGCTAATGTTCAGACTAATCTAACAGCTGTAGTGTTTGTAATTTGCGCAATAGCGATAACAACATATGAAGCTTCAAGGACATGGAGGGAAAGACTGTTCTAATTTCTGAACAATCTTTACGAAAACTAAGAGTTAAGTTCAAGTTCATAAATATGAATCGTGAAATTACTTGAAACGCGAACTTCTTTCAGTATTCTTAGGGGTAATAGCAGCGTTTACACTTGTTTCTCTTACAATAGAGCCTGAGACAAATTTGAGGTCAGAGATGTCTGCTGCAAAGATGACCTATGAAGGTGGGAGAATTGAAACAGCGGATCTAATTGATGAGAAACCTACCAAACATTATGAATATTTTGCTATACCATTTTCATTTCTTGCAGCTATAATAGTATATCAAACATCGATCAGACGCTTAGGTTAGCATGTTAGACTAGGACTTTCCGTAATTTCTTCTTATAACAGAAAACTGAATCTTCAAGTTATCACGATATGAATCTTGGAAGTTAATGGATCCCTTTGTATATCACATCTTTTTTTATAGATTACTTCAGTGGGACATACATACTAGATCTTGAGGCACCAATACCCGGCGTACCGTGCCCAACTTTCTTGTTTGTTATAGCGAATTCACCAAAAAAGTGTCCAACCATTTCGGCTTTAATATCCACTGCTGAAAACTCTTTACCATTATGTACAAGGATCCTCAGGCCAACCATCTCCGGTAAAACGATCATATCTCTACAATGAGTTTTTAGTACATCGCCTTCTTTCCTTGTTCCACGCTTGAAGTCTTTTACCTCTTCAAGAAGTCGTCTTTGGGCGGATGTCAGTCCTCTTTGGAGAGTACGTCGCTGTCTGGAAGGTAATAGTTTGATGAACTCGTCCATGGACATTTCTTGTAATTGTTGGATGTTGAATCCTCTATAGATGAATTCTCTTGGCATATATATCAAACAACCAATTTTATTTTGAGTTTATTTAATTTGATCATAAATCTAATGAGAATCTATTTACTTAGCGTAAGCCACGGTTTCCTCTTCTCTGACTTGCTCTGCCAGACTGTCTCGCGGCTATTAGACCGACTTTTCTTCCTGGTGGAGTATCTCGTGAGACTGATGTTGGCCCTCCTTCATGTTTATGTCTTCCTCCGCCATGCGGATGAGAAGCAGCCACCATTTTTACTCCTGACGCGATAGGCCATCTTATCCCTCTTGATCTCATCAGGAATCTTTTTGCACCTGCTTTAAGGAATGGTTTTTCTGTTCTACCACCACCTGCAATTAGACCAATCATCGCCATACATCTATCATTCAAATAGAGAGATCTCTTAGAGGGTAGTTTGACCTCTGTTCCTTTTTGTGTATGGGCGACCAAGGTAGCATATGTACCAGAAGCCCTCGCAATTTTTCCTCCGTCACCTGGTACATTCTCGATATTGCATATGATCGTACCTTCCGGGATTTTACTTAGAGGCAAAATGTTGCCTATCTCTACTGGACATTCACCCAAAGATAATTTCTGATTTAGGGTCAAACCCTCAGGAGCAGCAATATAAAATTCTTCACCATTCTCAAGACTAATCAAAGCAATAGGGACCCCTCTGCCAGGGTCATGTAAAAGCCGTTTTACGCAGGCACCTATAATCTTGCCTTGCTTCGGTTCTATATTAGGATAACAAACCTTTGAGACTCGTCGATGGGTATACGCCTTAAAAATTCCTCCGCGCCCTCGCCTTCTAACAATAATTCTCTTTCCCATATGAAAACCGTCTTCTACAATATTCCTAATCTAACTGCTAGATCCGAAGCTTTGAATTCAGGCTTGAATTTTACATAAGCTTTCTTTCTGCCATCGGGTGTGATGAGGGTATTAATTGACTCTACATCGGCTTCGTATAATTCACTCATAGCTCTTTCTATATCATTCTTTTCTGCATCTCGATTCACAATAAAGGTGATTTTATTTTCTTTTTCGATTAGATTTACAGTATCCTCGGAAATCAATGGATAATGAATGACTGAATGAGTTTTTATTTTTCCCATTAATTAGTCTCCTTTAAGCCTATCATTTATTGTTTTCATTGCGGATTCGGTCCAGACTGTAAGTCTTCCAGCATGTGTTCCCGGCGCCAGATCTTCAACATTCAAATCTGAAGCTTTTACAGCATCTATGCCGGGTATATTCTTGAACCCATAAGCAATGCCCTTATCATCATTACAGACAAGTAGGGGACCTTTAGCTATTCGTTTACCTCTTCCTCTGCAACTTGCTTGTCCGGATCTTCTCTTGACGCTACTCATAACTCTCTCAACGTCCTGCCACAGTCCAAGCGTCTTAAGAACATTCATAGCCTTCTTTGTCTCAGAGACCGATTCCAGACTATCTGTAACGACTAATGGAATTGAAGGAACTTGCTCTAACTTATGCCCTCTTCTAATAACGATCTCTTTTTTTGCTGTTGCTGCCACAGCTGAGGCGAGGGCTGAACAAGCTTCCTTTTTATTCAGTCTCTTGTGAATATTTTTCTTAGCTGTTGGTGGATGTGTAATTCTCCCACCGACTGTGTTTGGAGCAAATGCTGCATTTCCAGCCTGTGGATGGCGTTCACCCTTTACTCTCGGAACTCTTGATAGGCCCCTTCCTACTCCAAAACCTATTGCAGTTGTACGCTTTCCCGCCATCAAGTTTCTTCCTTGGGGTTGAAGTCTATGCGTTTGTAAAGCAACGACACTCTTCTTAATTATATCTGGCCTAAATTTTGTTGTGAAGACCTCTGGAAGGTTTATCTTACCTATTGGATCTCCATTCAAATCATATACATTTATTGTCTTAGACAAGGTCAGATTATCAATCTCCCTGTTTTGATTCAAGGCTGAGGTATTCTATTTTTGGCGTGGGCTCTATCCTCTTTACTCTTGCTGGAGCTCTCATAATAACTAGTCTTCTCGAAGTTCCTGGGATACTTCCTTTTATCATAACATATTGACTCTTGACATTTCCATAATTGAGAAATCCGCTGCTCGGACTAACCTCTTTGGGATCTTCACCTATCTTCACTATTTGTTTGTTGAATTCTGTTCTCTGGAAGAAGCCCATTTGACCAGCTCTGGGAACAGAGTACATGACGAAATTTGGTGTCCAACCTCCTATTGAACCAACGCCTCTTACCGTTTTCCTGGACTTATGGAGCAACCTTTTTACTCCCCATCTTTTAACTGGACCCTGTATACCTTTACCTTTAGTAATGGCTATCACATCAACTGAATTTCCTTCCTTCAGAACCTGACTTGACTTAAGCTCCTTTCCAAGCAATTTCTTAGCATGTTCAAATTGATCTTTTGAGTTTCCTCCTCCGATTTTTATCTCAAACAGTTTAGGTTTTTTCTGTCCTGTACTTGTCAATCTTGGTTGGGTTCCGGCAATAACTCTCACTTCTGAGACTTTGTCAAGCTGAGTCTCAATCTTTTTCAAAGATCCCTGTTCATCGACGTCTTTTTGTATTGTTATCAGTCTTTCAAACTCTTTTGGGACATTAGCAGTCCATGCCTCTCCAATCGATCGAAGATTGCGATTTTTCTTTTCATAGATCTTTATTCCACAAATAATCAGTGGCGGGGTTTCAAGAATGGTGACTGGAACTGATATTTCCTTTCCAAAAGTTAATGAACCTTCTAATTGATCAATTGTAACAAAATGCGTCATTCCAGCTTTATATCCTAGAAATGCTAAAAGCCGAGGGTCTCCTGTTACCTCTGGCCAGTATCTAATTCTACCTGTCCAGCCAGATGCTCTAGCTCTCGGCAGATAACCTAGAGATCCACGTTTTGGAGCCGAATACTTTCGTCTACCCAGTATAAATCACCCCAGAGTATTGAGGAGAGATAATGAACTAAAGACCGCTTCTTCACTTCTGACTGTCTCTACCCCTTGATTTGGTATCATATTGATCGTAAAGCCTGAATACTCAAGCATTTCTAGACCTTCTTTAGCTAATATTTCCTTTAGACCCTGTGTTGGTGACCCGAAAGGCACAAGTGCTTTCTTTGATTTTTTCCATGCTATTTTCAATTGTGGAAATACCTCGGTTATCTCATCTCCATATTTTGAAGTTGATATGATCAGATCAAACCCTATCTTCTTTGTCAATTCAGCGAGCGGAAGTTTCGTCACAGTAACATTAAATCCCCAATATATTCTTATCTCAGATTCATCGAGTTTCACGGCAGTCAACTTTTCACCTATACTTGTCAATTTTACTGTGATCCTCTGCCTCTTAGTAAGACTCTCCTCAATAATCACTGGTTTACCTACACCTATATCTACTAAAGAGTGACCGTTTTTACTATCTATGATGACCCCTTGACGAAACATACCTACCTTCAGTTCTTCTTGTTTCTTCGAAAATAGATGATGAGGGGACCTTAGAGGAGGAAGAATACCAACAAAACTCAGTTGAGGATCAATCTTTACAAGCATCTTCCGAAGGTATTGAGGAATATCCATGTATTTCAGAATAGAGGCTACAAGGTCCGCTTCTTTTGTTTGGTTATGTTTTGTCTTATCAGAGTAGATTATGATTTGCTCTACACGAAATATCGAAGATGCTCTGCCTATCTGCCCTATCTTGTAAGTCTTCTCTCTCAGGTGTGGAGTGTCTTCTACAATTGATGCTGGGATAGCTATCGATAGACCTTGACTTCTCTTAAGCGGAACAGATGGTTTATCAGTTTTAGATTTTCCCAATATTTTTCAACTAAGAAGTTATAGAATCTAGTAAGCTTACAATTCTTCTGATAAATCTTATTTGGTTGATCAAAATTAATACACTTAATGATTTAGAATTCATCAATTCCAAAGATAAGTCTGGAATACAAAAACAGCGCGCACAAGGAGAGTTGCCCCAACTCCATTTTACTTCATTGATGAGTTTAAAAAAAATAATAGAGGTCGAGATTGGAATAAAAAAAGATGTAGTTAAACGGTTTTTAAATTAGCCTTTAGTTACTCCTATTGGAGTTAGCCTAGCAACTTTCGTTGCTATTCCAACATTGTGACTTACATTTGTAACATTATCGACGTCCTTGTATGCACCTGGAGCTTCCTCACTAAGAACAGACATACTTGCAGCTTTGACTAACACACCCTTCTTTTCTAGATCTTTTTTAACGTCCTCGCCCCAATAGCGTCTCTTGGCCGCCGATCTGCTAAGGTTTCTTCCTGCACCATGTGCTGTAGAACCAAAACTCAATTCCATGGCTTTCTCAGTTCCAACAAGAACCCAAGATGCCGTACCCATGCTTCCGGGTATCAATACTGGTTGGCCTACTTCTCTGTAGGCTGAAGGTACTGCATTATGACCTGGTGGAAAAGCTCTCGTAGCTCCTTTTCGATGAACATATACCTTGACTCTTCTTCCATCTACTTGATGTTCTTCAATTTTGGCTATGTTATGTGCTATATCATAGATGAGCTTAAGACCAATGCTATCTACAGGCTGATTTAAGACCTTCTCGAATGCTTGACGTGTCCAGTGAGTAATCATCTGTCTATTTGACCATGCAAAATTGCATGCGGAAGCCATTGCCGGTAAATAGTCTTCAGCCTCACGACTTTTACCTGGAGCACATGCGAGCTCTCGATCAGGGAGATTAATTTTGTATTTTTTAACTGCGTTGTCCATAACTCTTAGATAATCACTACACACTTGATGACCCAATCCTCTACTTCCTGTATGAACGAAAACCAGTATTTGTCCTACTTTTTCTATTCCGAAAACCTTAGCTGCTTTTTCATCAAAGATCTCTTCGACTTTTTCAATCTCCAAGAAATGATTGCCACTGCCCAGACTTCCTAGTTGAGGAGTACCTCGTGACTTTGCAGTGTGGGATACTTTACTTGGATCAGCTGATTCCATACACCCCTCTTCTTCACATTTCGTAGCATCTTCCGACCATCCGTAACCTCTATCAATAGCCCATTCAACACCGTCCGAGAGAACTTTTTCGAGTTCTACATGGCTGACCTTAATCTGACCTCTACTTCCCAAGCCTGAGGGAATATATTTGAATAGGGTGTCAAGTAGTGTCGGGAGTATAGGTCTGATCTCTTTTTCTGTCAGATTTGTCTGCAATAGTCTAGTTCCACAATTGATATCGTAGCCTACTCCTCCTGGACTTACTACACCTTTTTCATAGTCTGTTGCTGCTACACCACCTATGGGAAACCCGTATCCTTCATGACCATCCGGAAGAGTAATTGCCCATTTATAGATGCCTGGTAGATGGGCGACATTTGCGCATTGAATAAGAGTCCTATCAAGCTTCATTTTCTCAAGTAATGTCTCATCAGCATATACTCTTCCCGGGACATTCATTCCAGGTAGGAATGATTGAGGAATTTCCCAAATGTTTTCATCTATTTTCTTCATCTGGATTGGTTTTGTCGGCGTTTCTACTCGTTCATAAGACATTTTTTAATACACCTAAATTATGCTAAGGTTTCAAGTATTGTTTGAAGGTCATGCATTTAAGTTGTTTCTGAAAATTGATCCTTCAAAAACTTCTTAGCTTTGATTTGAATCAAATTCTGATTTCTGGATCAATAAAGAGCTCCAATTAGTAATTTGGTTATTTAAAGATCAAGCACAAATCTAATCCTATTTTGATCTCCAGATTGATCGATCTCCATCATATGGAAAGTTACAGCTTTAACTTCTGTTTTTGAAGGATGTTTTTTAGAATTGAAATCTTCACCATAGATTTTCGCTTTCAATCTGTATGATTCTCTTTGAGCCTCAATAATTTCTATATGAAATTTTGAATAGAGCCTATTCTTGATTTCATGTCTTACAAGAAGTTCCTCAAGCCAAGAGTATAGCAAAGAGCTAAGATCTTTACCTTCAACCTCGATCGATTCTTCAGTCTTCGGCTCCACTTTTGAGGTTTCAGTCATTACTTGGAACATAGCAATTGCCGCATTTGCATAGGCTTCTTCAAGACTTTCCCCGCGTGCTTCTATGTAGGCATCCGCTGTATGCTCTAAGAATTTGAAACGTTTTTCTTGCTCTTCTTTATCAGACAATCTCATCTATGTGTTTCTCCAAGATTTGTCTGAAAAACCTATTGCATGAAAAATCCTAAAATCCAATTGAGTTATGCCAGCTAGCAGATATATCGAATTCCAAGTAGAATTTAGAAGGATTTCTCTTTTATTTGCCAAACAATTTTATATTAAAGCATTAAGAACCTGCTCTTAGCCGGGATGGCCGAGTGGATTAACCTCATACTTGAGGGTCAAGAGGCGCAGTAAATTCATTGCGTAAGCCTTGAATGATCTCACAGAAAGCCTGTGACCCTTACGGGTCTCGTGGGTTCGAATCCCACTCCCGGCGCCATTTCAATTCAATAAGAATTGTTTCAATTAGTATATTAAAAAAAGGCTAAAAGGCGTAATTAGTCGAGTTTAGGATTTCATGTAAAAGTTCCCAATCATATTATTGACTTCAGACTAAGGGTATACTCCAAGATGATCAGGAGTTATCGAATTAGAATATCGCGGTTTTGAGATTTACTATTCTATAACTGTAAGTTTTCCATATCTTCCCGAGTTTAGTTGTACCTCTTCTCTGAAACTAGTGACGTAGCCATTCTCAATTTTTACCGTATCATTGACTTTCACATTGTCGATTGTCTCATTCCATAATGATAGTTTGATTGTACCCGATTCGTCTTCTAAAGTTGCGGTCGCCACTCGGCTTGTCTCTCCAAATTTCGTCATGACATCTCTTACTTCGCCAATGTCAATAATTTTACCTTGACATTCGATCCTTCTCATGCCAGATTTTAATTCATTTATCTTCATTATTCTCTGTTCCTGTTAGCATGAATCATGTCTAACGATTTTCTACAACAATATTGATCTTATTAAAAGCTTCTTGGGTTGAATTCAAGCTGTCTAGATGTTTAAATTGATTCGAATATTTGGATAATTTCGCATTTCTTTTCCCGGACTATTATTTTCTAATTGTACAATACTAATTTCATTAGCATGGATAATCTGAGCAATATCATTTCTATGAGCATTAATGGCGGTTAGGTGTTCTTGGCTTGCATAAATCTGTATAGAGGTAATAGGAGCTTTCAAAGATATTTTATTTTCAGATTTTATTCGTCTAATTTCAGATACTATGGCCAACAGAGCGTCCCCTTCTTTTTCGGTTTGATCATTAGTAAAATTCTGGTCAGGCTTAGGCCATTCTGTTATATGGATACTTTTTTTTCTATCCAAAAGAGCTGGGAAATTCTGATATATTTCTTCACATATATGGGGGCAAATTGGTGCTAACAACTGAATTATCTTAAGCAGAGAATAATGTAAAGTGTATTGTGCGGCTTTTCTTTGCGCTATCGATGTTTTTTCTTCACTATAGAGTCTATGTTTTACAGCTTCAAGATATTGATCACAGAACGTATGCCAAGTAAAGTGTCTAATAGCTTCTAATGCGTTATTGAATTCGAATTTCTCATAGGCTTCTGATACCGATTCTGTTAGCTTCTCCAATTTGGTTAGAATCCACCGGTCGATAAGTTCAAGTTCTCCATTATATTCTTGAAAATCGTTTAGGTTCATGATAACAAATTTAGCAGCGTTCCAGAGTTTTGTTAAAAATTTCTTTCCGTGTTCAACTTCACTCCAGTTGAATGGTAAATCATATCCTGTTGCTCCTCCGGCAGCTGCCCATTGTCTAAGTGGGTCAGCACCGTATCTTTTTATTGCCTCTCGAGCTTCTACGTAATTTCCAAAGGATTTATGCATCATTCTACCATCTGCACCTCTGACCATACCATTTACGAGAACGGTTTTGTATGGCGCCTTGCCAAATAGAGCTAGGCTCTTTACCATTAGATAGTAATCCCACGTTCTGATTATATCTAGACCGTTGGGCTGAAGATCAGCTGGAAAAAGTCTCTTCATGGATTCATCATTATAAGGCCAACCAGCATGAAAAGCGCAGGTGATCGATGAGTCCATCCAAGTGTCCATTACATCAGTTTCTCCAATAAAATCTTGACAACCACATTCTGGACATTTCTCTAATTTTGGTGGTCCAAACCTCGGATCTATTGGAAGCCATTCTCGTTTGGCTATAATAACTTGATTACAACTTTTACAATACCAAATGGGTATTGGTGTTGCGAAGATTCTTTGCCTGGAGATAACCCAATCCCAATCCAGAGATTTTGCCCAATCAATCATTCTATATTTTGAGAATTCCGGTATCCAATTGACCTTCTCACTCCACTGTAAAACATCTTCAGTCATATTACGTGTAGTCATGAACCATTGTATTCTAGAAATTATTTCCACAGGAGTATTGCATCGCCAACAAACCCCTATATTCTGTCTGATATTCTGAGTTTTCTGCACAAAATCTTTTTTCTTTAGATCTTCAAGAAGGCTTTGCTTTGCCTTATTCAATGTAAGGCCTTTATACTTTCCACCTTCCTCACTTATGTGACCATCTTCAGTTACAAGTTGAATTATAGGTAGATTGTATTTTTTCTGCCATTTTACATCAGTTTTGT
Source organism: Candidatus Bathyarchaeota archaeon RBG_13_38_9 (assembly GCA_001775955.1). Classification (GTDB taxonomy): domain Archaea; phylum Thermoproteota; class Bathyarchaeia; order 40CM-2-53-6; family RBG-13-38-9; genus RBG-13-38-9. The sequence continues at coordinate 80,880 of MEZD01000002.1, forward strand.
CCCCGAAAGTACAGACCATTACTGCTCCAGTTCCAAACTCTGGGTCAACATCTTCATCAGCAAGTATCTTGACTTTACTTTCTAGGAGTGGGATTTCTATTTCGTTACCAATGTAAGAGTTATATCTATTATCATTGGGGTTGACAGCTACAGCTACGCAAGCCGGAAGAAGTTCTGGCCGCGTCGTTGCAATAAGGAGCTTGTTTTTTTCACTGCCAAATATTATGGAGGTGAGTTCGTTTTCACGTTCCATATATGTTACTTCAGCTTCAGCTATTGCGGTCTCACATCTCGGACACCAATTGACTGGGTGTTCTCCTCTATAGATATATCCGTTCTCGTAAAGGATTAGAAACGAGAGTTGAGTTGCGCTATAATATCTTGTGTCCATAGTTTTATACTCTAGGTTCCAGTCCATGGAGTAGCCCATGGCTTTCATAGCTTTCTTCATTTTTTCAATGAATTCGTTTGTCAGTTTTATACAGAGATCTTTGAATTCTTGAACTGGTATGTCTCGTTTTCGAATCTTATGCGCTTTTTCAGCTCTGACTTCAGTGGGTAATCCATGACAATCCCAACCTTGTGGGAAATGCACATTGAATCCTTTCATTCGTTTGTATCTAGCTACGAAATCAAAATAGCACCAGTTTAATGCATTGCCCATATGGAATTCTCCACTAGGATAGGGTGGAGGAGTATTGATACTATAGGTTGGTCGATTTAGATCATTAGGATCAAAATTGTATATTTCCCATTGGCTCCAGATTTTTTGCCACTTGTCCTCTGTCTCAGAAGGTTTGTATGTCTTTGAGAGATTAGATGTTTTATTGATTCCCAAAATTGTCACCGCTAGCGCGGGCTAGCAATATAGGTCAACCCATTTTATCATGATAACTTCAAAAAGATTTCCAAACACTATAAGTGTTTAATCATGTACTAATTAAGAAATCTTGATAGGCTATCTCTATTATCTTACGTTTTATACTCTCCAAGTTTAAGCACCATATTATCTTTGGCAGCAATTGTTTTGATTTTTGATGCCTGTTCTATAAATTTAGCCTCGCGATCTGGATTCGCATATATCATTCTTATGCCAAATCCTGTTAGGATACAAAGTTTCGGTTTAGCCTCATCTAAAATTTTAATCACGTCATTTGTGCAGAGATGGCCTTTAATTGGAACATCTCTGGGTCGAAGTACACAAACAAGAAGTGTGTCCACTCCTTTGAATTGACTACCTAATCCTGAAAAATATTCTGTATCCGATGTATATCCAAGATCAATAGATTCCAGACTTAACTTGTAACCTACGGTGTCTGGATCTTGATGCTTTGCATTAACAACTTCGATCTTTGCATTTTCTAATATGATCGTCTTCCCAATTTCTGCCTTAATCACCTTGGCTAGTTGATTTTTGTGATAATTTGAAATACGAACTTCACAAACGTCATTTCCTTCTATAACTCCCTTTGGAGCTATCAAAATACCTCTTTTCTTTGTTCCGCCATTAGTCATTGCTTCTATGTATATTTCAGCATCATTATCATGGTCTGGATGGCAATGTGAGATTAATAATGAATCAACTTTAGATGGATCGATATTTAATTGGTGAGAATAGGCGATTGACCCAGGTCCAGGATCTATTTGGATATTCGATGAGCCGATTAATCTGATACCACCAGTTCTCCTTTTTTGAGTAATCATCGAAAATCGTCCTCCACCTGTTCCAAGAAAAATTAATTGATCCACTGTCATTATTACACCTCAGATTGAATTCTCTGTTTTATCGTTGGATGATAAATCCATAGTTGGGTTTGATTCAATACTTTTTGCATCAGATGATGAGATAGAGTCACGATATAGTTTTAGTATGAGATATGTCAAAAGAAAGAGAATTATTGAAAGACCTAATATCTGGGCTGTGAAATCAATTATGCTTTCGATATTTTCAAAGACACCATGGTAATTTTGAGTAGCAACCTCATACACATAGAAGTAATAGTTGAAAAACCAGTGCAACAAAATCGGTGCGTGGAATCCGAATGCAAGATATGCTAAACAGAATACAAATCCAGCTAAGAAAGAAGAAGTGATCTTACCAATCTCCCAGCCGGAACCTGATACATAGTGAGCAAGGCCGAACATTGTTGAAGTTAAGATGGTCATCAGCCATTCCCCATTGCTTATTCCTTTTCTCACTCCAACATTTTCAATTTGAGGAAGACCTAATCTTTTCTTCATTCTCTCGGGAAACAAAACTGCTGTAAAGAATAACTTGATGTAACTACCTAAACTCCAGATCTGCCACCGTGCTTGATTAAATATTAGAAGTATAGCATAATAGACCGCAAAGGGAGATATTCTAAACATAATTTCTTCAAAGAGCGGGGAATACGCTAACTCAAAAAGCCCTCTATAGGTATTATCGAAATCTATCGAACCTGTCGGCACTCCTACTGTCTCCTGCAGACTTTGAACCAAAATAATTAGAACCAGTAGAGAACTAGAAATCACGGGAAACATAAATAGAAAATTCTTATTTTCCAGTAGGGATTTACTATCGAATGTTTTCCTTACAGCTTTTATGAATCCAACATTTGTTTTCCAAGAAATGATGAAACATAGTGCGTAGATTATCCATATTAAAATAAAAATTGTTCCATACGTGGTTTTCACTGGTAATGCTACAATGAAAAGTGTCAGAAAGCCAAACGGAACATTTTCAATATTTGAAAAACTGAATTGACTGCCTTCAGGACTAAACATTAACACCAAACCAAGAAACAAAGAAACGATAAAAGTTAAGACAAAAAATAGAACTGCTACTCGTAACAAATAATTAAGAGACTTATTAAGTATAGTGATATCTTTAGGTAAGAGA
>MEZD01000002.1:83779-90287 GCA_001775955.1 Candidatus Bathyarchaeota archaeon RBG_13_38_9
TCTTCTTCAAACGATCAATATTGAATGAGTTCATAAGATAAAACAGCCTACAAATGACTCAAGAAGAGCTCAACAAATTTTCTTGAACAGTGGCCCACTTGACATTTTCATTTAAAGAAGTTCTATAATGAAAATTTAGCCTCACTATGCTTAAGGAGGATTCTGAACGGCTAATAAATCTTTTAGATTCAACCAGTCGGTAAGTCTGGTTTCCGATAATACCGGAAAGAAATGTAGCGAGTGTGAAACTTTCAGTAAATGCAGGAGTGGATTCTGTCCAAAAACAGAGACAGAAGTGAGCAGGGATCATCCTGCTTGTCAAATGTTCACTAGTCCTCCAATCCTTGGTGACTGGCATAGAAAGAATACTCAACCGAACCAGAAAAATACGAACAACCATGATTTTGGAATTCACCTAAAGGCATACAAGAATGATAGCGAATGCAACGGACCTGACCCAGAATACTGTACCATATATTGTTCAAAATACTGGAATTGTCAACTCGTTTTGAATGAGGTTATGAAAAGATAGCCATATCCAATCCATCTCATTTGCATTAATAAATGCCTATTAGGTCTAAAGTTCGTTCAGCACAGTTTTACTTTTCCGTATACTAGGTCATTGCAGAAGTCATCAAGCCTGTCGAACTCTCCTTGAATTACCTCCTCAACAGGTTTAGCCACGTCCTTGATAGAGGTATTTGATTCAAGTATGAGTTGAGTTGAGACAATTTTTGGTTCGTTTATTGGTCGACCGATTTGACTGAGCAACCAGACGTATACCTCTTTTATTCCAGGGACTTTGCTATAGATTTCATCGGCGATCTTGTAGGTTAGAACATTATAGATTTTCCCAACGTGACTTACCGGATTCTTCCCACACGCTGCTTCAGAACATGTTGGTCTATTTAACGGGATTATCCCATTAACTCTATTACCTCTGCCTACTTGGCCACAATCGCCGCCGTCAGCAGATGTACCTAAAACCGTTAGGAACATACCTCCAATTCCACGCCCTGGCCTATCTGCAGTATTGAGATCTATACGTAGTTTCATATCAACCTTTGATCCAACATATTGCTTAATTTTCTCTAGAACTTCTCCTTTCAATCGGAAATACTTACTCTCGTTATCGATATGACTGTCCACGAAAGCCGTTCCAATGGTAAGATCGAGCGCATTATCCTTACGTAGGCCCATTACTTTTACATCCTCTCCTGTTTCTGGGAACTCCTTCTTGAACTCTTGACTATTGATATAGAATTCAGTGTCACGAACAGTTTGTTCGGTGGGTGTGAGAGGCGCGAAGCCAACAGCAGCTGAGGTATCATTGGCACCTAGATACTTCTCTTTACGCTGGAATATATCTGTAAGTGCCGTAGAACCACGTTTTAGTTCGACATCATATTTGACATGGTTGTCAGGATCTATTAGTCTAAGATTATTTGTGATCCATTTCTTAGCTGCTTTTATGGTGATATCTTCTACAGGTATTGTCTCAGAACCGACTGTAAAGGTTGCTCTATCGCCGAATACCAGAAGCATTGGTTTTACAACTTTACCCCCACCAAATGCTACATCGACATCCCCTGCAACTAAGAGACCTTTGTCTATATTGTGGTGCATTATTGATCCGAATCGTTTCAAATATTCAAGACTCAGCGCTCTTGACACTTCATCCATTATAGCATCGCATATTGTATCCGGATGACCGAGGCCTTTACGCTCACAGATCTCAGTTCTCTGCTCCTGTAAGGGAGTTTGAATAAGTGAATCGAGTACGATTTCAGACATATGAAAACCTGGGTCTTATTGGCTCATATGAATCATTAATAAACTTGTGCCGAAGTTATTCCAAAAGGAATCTTCTATTCAAAAGTCTCCACTATATAAGCTCAAATCAAAAGTTGCATACTAAACTCTAAATTATATTAAAATTTCATAAAGAACTATTTTTCATCCATTAATATCTCAACAGTCCATTTCGCAGCCTTACCTACAACATCAGGACACTTCTCCGTATGTCCTCCCGCCTTATCAAATTCTTCACGCTCTTTTGGGTTCCAGAAGTCATAGGATCTACCCAAAATCTTTGTCTGGACATCTTTACAGATTACACTTCCATACTCTTCCATGAAACGATCATGCAGCTTCTTGGTAAGCATCATACATTTCTCTCTTTGTCCCAAGTTTGGAAAATCTTCTCGACCGTATCTTTGGCTTATTGCTGCAACTCCACCTGTGAGAGCACCACATGTTCCGTTAGTTGTTCGTCCTAATCCACCTGCCAGTCCATCGATGGCCTTAAAGATCTCTTTGTTTTCTTTTCCTAGAATTTCATTTACAGCTACGAATGTGCATTGTGGACAACTACCATAATCTCTTTCATATTTGAATCCTGATTCGTAGGCTTTTTCCATTTTATTCTCTTTGTCTGAATCCATAATCTACCACATCTCAAGTCTCTATCAGTCAATCTTTGGACTAGTGATACCGACATAATAAATGAAGTGGAAGATTTTTTTTATTATTGTATAGCGCGTGCTTGCATTCCAATCTATTAAGATCATAGTCAATTTTCAAATACTTTCATCTATTCAAGTTATAGAAGAGAGCTTAAGTCTACTAATGGATTCAAATGTAGAGCGATGTCACCTTGATAACTCAAGAAGATATTGGCAAGATCCTTCAAAAATATGATGAAAAGAGCCTCATGATAGGCACTATTGGCAGTCATTCTGCTCTAGATATTTGCGATGGTGCAAAAGAAGAAGGATTAAAGACAGTTGTTGTCTGTCAGAGAGGTCGAGAGAAGACCTATCTAAGATATGATAGGATCATTAGTAAAACAATAATTCTCGAAAAATTTTCAGATATGGTTAATATCGATATTCAAGAAGAATTACGTTCATTAAATGTTATTTTTGTAGCAAATAGATCTTTATCAACTTATGTTGGATACGACAATATCGAGAACATATTTCTGATACCTATCTTGGGAAGTAGATCCTTGTTAAGATCTGAAGAGAGAGATGTTCCACGTAATCAAATATATCTATTAGAACAAGCAAGAATCAGAACACCGAAGAACTTTAAATCTCCTGAAGAAATTGATCGCCTTGTTATTGTTAAGGTTCCTGAAGCTAGAAGAAAAATCGAGAGAGCGTTCTTCTATGCATCCAGTCCTAAGGACTATTGGAGTAAAGCTGAAGTCAGAATCAACAGTGGTGTAATCTTAAGAAATGAACTTGAAAAAGCTACAATTGAAGAATTTGTCATGGGAGCCAAATTCAATTTTAACTATTTTAATTCTCCAATAGAAAAAAAATTGGAATTCTTAGGGATCGATAGAAGAATTCAAACGGACCTTGACGGAGTTTTATCTCTACCGGCACAAGACCAATTAGAATTAAAATCTGTTGTCCAGAACATTGAAGTTGGCCATGAAGGTGCGACGCTGAGAGAATCTCAACTTGAAAAAGTCTATGATATTGGAGAAAAATTTGTTGAAGTTTGCCGGAAAGAGTATCCACCTGGAATGATTGGCCCGTTCGCCTTACAAGGTGCGATAACTAAAGATCTTGAAATATACATTTTTGACGTATCCCCAAGGGTCCCCGGTTCTCCTATAATATCTACTACAAGTCCATATTCAAAATGGTATTATGGAGAGAATATGACAACTGGTAAGAGGATTGCACGAGAAGTCTCCAATGCCAGCCGATTAAACAGGTTAAGTGAAATAGTAACATGATCGAAAAAACCGAGATTCTTGATGTCCTGAAAAAATACAATCACCAAGAGATCAAAATAGGGACTATATGTTCACATTCAGCACTCCAGATTTTTCATGGCGCTCGCCAAGAAGGATTCAGAACTGTTGGAATTACTACTGAAGATAGACGAGCCATTTATGAAGCATTTCCATTTGGCAAACCAGATGAATACATCATTGTCGATAAATATCTAGATCTGATCGATCAAAAAATTCAGAATAAATTGTTTCAGAAAAATGTAATCATAATTCCCCATGGTTCCTTTGTTGAGTATGTCGGGCCCGAGAATCTGAAAGAGGAATTCAAGATTCCAATTTTTGGAAATAGAAATGCTTTGGAGTTTGAGGGAGATAGACGAAAGATGAGATTATGGCTACAAGACTCCAAAGTAAAAGTCCCTAATGAGTATTCGGATCCTGCTAAGATCGACCGCCCTTGTATTGTGAAGTTTCATGGAGCAAGAGGTGGAAAAGGATTCTTCGTAGTTGATTCGGAAGAGAATTATCAAAATCAAATTGAAAAGCGCATTAAGAATGGAGCTATTACGGAAGACGAGTTAAAAGGAGTTACAATACAAGAAATCATTGTTGGAGTTCGTTATTATCCTCACTATTTCTATTCAGTTATGTTTGAAGGAGAGCTAAAAGTAGGGGAAGGAAGAGTCGAACTTCTTGGCATAGATAGAAGAATTGAAACTAATGTCGAAGATATTTATCGTATTCCAAAACTTAACAGATCAGAAATAGAACCCTCATATGTTGTTACAGGGAATATGCCTGTGGTTCTTAGAGAATCACTTCTGCCTAAGGTTTTGGACATGGGTAGGAGAGTTGCAGAGTCTTCTTTTAGACTTTTTCCACCAGGAATTATTGGTCCTTTCTGCTTAGAGACAATATGTACTGATGAATTGGAATTTGTTACTTTCGAAGTTTCAGCTCGAATTGTAGCTGGAACTAACCTATACCCAGAAGGATCCCCATATTCCTCTTACTTATTCTCTGAACCTATGTCAAATGGTCGGAGAATTGCTCTAGAGATAAAAGAAGGCATTAGAAAAAATAGATTAACTGACATGATAAGTTGAATCTATTTAGCGCGCGCGAACTAAATTCTACATGTGAATACTGTGATAAACATCGCCGAGAGCTATGGAATAAAATTATACTCAGATGGCGAATGGTTTTTTTCATTTACAAATAGTCCCTATTATTCCCATAAACAATTTTCCTCCATCGACATCTATCCCAAGAGAGGAGTTACCTCTGCACGTAGTCCAGTTGAAGGAACTGTAATTGAAGCTCGAAAGCTCAAACTGATGAATGATTATTTTTTAGCGATAAAGTCAGGTAATCGTGAAACATGTGTTAAGATCTTACATGTTAGGCCAACTGTGCAAATAGGAGATCATATTAATCTTGGCGATGAAATCGGTCAATTCATCTGGAGCCCTTTTTTTGATTTTTGGACAGACCTTCACATGCATCTTGAAGTGCGGCCGTTAGATGATCGATTGAGAGCTGGAGGAGCTTATCCAATAGAACCAAAATTTAGTTTAATAAAGAATTCTGGAAAAAAGAGTAATCCAAACTCATTCAGAGTAGAAATGAAATCTGATCGTTATGCATTGTTAACTTCTAACTTAAAAATTTCAAACTTCTCGACACCTTTAGCCCTACAATTTAACGATTTACAACTCTTCTTGGAAGGCGGTTTACCACATTATGGACATGGAGCATTTTGGACACACTGCAAAAATGTTCCTAAGGAAATTCTAGAAAGGTTGAAAAGATCAATTCGAATAGATTTTGTGAGAAAAGGCTACATACACTTTTTTTGCTTAGATTCTAAGCCCGTAATTGAGGGAGTCGGTTACAAAGGAATTGGCCTTTATCTTAATGATCCGCACATCAAAATAATTCCTAGAAGAATTGGTGAAATTGGATTAGAGGTTGATGATATGATTTTTTGGGATGAAATATTGAAATCAATTAGATTTTAGCCATGACTCAAGTTTTCGGAGAATTGTTTTAGATAATTAGTGATCGATGATTCTCCTAAAGCATAAATATACAATATTATTAGGTTCACACTGTTTGACAAAATTCTTTAGAAGTGAATACGAGAAGTAGAGTGATTCCAGTTTGATAACGATAGTTGGCGCTGGTAAAATTGGTAGTGCTTGTGCATTAAGCATTGTGCGCAGAGGAATTTCTGATGTTATGATGGTTGATATTCAGGAAGGCCTTGCCCAAGGGGAAGCACTTGACATCACGCAAGCTTCTCCATCTATTGGCTTTGACGGCCTTATCAAAGGTAGCTCTGATTTTGCAGATATGGTTGGTTCAGAACTTGTAATAATAACAGCAGGCTATCCTCGAAAACCAAATACTTCGAGAACAGATCTAGCTCTAGGAAATGCTAAGATAATCGCCTCAGTAGTTCCACAAGTTGTGAAGTATGCACCAGAATGCAAGTTATTGATGGTAACGAATCCTGTTGATGCTATGACCTATATTGCGTATAATAGGTCAGCCTTTCATCGAAGTAAGGTATTTGGCATGAGTGGAATACTTGATACTTCACGATATCGTTCGTACTTGGCTTCAGAACTTAACATCTCAAGAGAAGATATTAATGGACTGGTTATTGGGGAACATGGAGATCTCATGATTCCACTTATAGATTATACGACAGTTTCTGGAATACCCATTAGTGATTTGCTTGAGTCAGAA
>MEZD01000002.1:90334-91054 GCA_001775955.1 Candidatus Bathyarchaeota archaeon RBG_13_38_9
CATTAAACTAAAAGGCGCTACAGTTCATGCACCTGCCTCCGCTGTTGCTTTAATGGCTGATAGCATAATCAATGATAGAAAACGGCTGGTTTGTGCCTCCGTAATACCAGATGGGGAATATAACCTCAAGGACATCTCCATAGGTTTACCAGTAGTCTTGGGGAAAAACGGTATTGAAAGAATCATTGAACTTGATTTAGATAGCAATACACAAAGTAGACTTTCAAATGCAGCATCTTCTATCGGTTCAGTAATATCACAAATAGATACTAAGTAATTTTTTTACAACACACACAATTTAGTAATGCATACGCTAGTTTGTTTGAAAAAATTAGATTAAAAAAATCTTGTGCCCAATCAACTCAATTTAATTACAAGGTTAACTAGCTTATTCTCTATTGATATGAACTCATTAATTTGGAGACTTTAGACCTATCTTCTCATTTATTTTGTCAAGTTTCACAATGACAAATGGCTTTTTTGGGGAGAACGAATCCCAACCATCATCTTTTCTTATTCCATGCGCTGCAAGAAAATTATCTGATAACTTTTTTTCTCCTTCCTTGGCCATTTTTTCTATTACTATAGCTCTTTCTTTTAAATCATTAACTATCTTTAGAGTCCCTCTCAAAACAACAAAATTATAATCGCTCAAATCATTTTTACAACTTTCTATTTCTACACATACCCTATCGTCTTTTTCTATAAAATCCATTTTTC
>MEZD01000002.1:91101-92708 GCA_001775955.1 Candidatus Bathyarchaeota archaeon RBG_13_38_9
TACTGAAATGGAGCTATGTATGGATATTCCTCAGCTTTGAAAGCAATCCGACAGAGCATCTGTTCTTTTAAGAGCTTTTCAATCTCGTTTTTATCCATTTTCGGTAGTCGAACAATCTTCAGCCTACATTCCACCTTATCAATTCAAGTCTTTATTTACCATAACGATAAAAGAATAATGAATTTTATAGCTGCAAAGATTTACATTAATTAATAACTTTGCTTTTCTTAAACAATAACAAGGCGATTGAGTATCTTGTTAAGGCATAAAAGGAAACAGTGTTGATCTAGTGATTGATCATTTATGCTTGTTTAATATTTTGAGGCTAGCTTGATTGAATAAGATTCTAATCATCAACCAGTCTGTCCTAGATAGTATCTTAAGCTACGCAAAAATGGCTTATCCAAAAGAAAGCATACTGATACTTCAAGGAAAAACTACTAAGAAAAGTATCGAAGTAAACGAAGTTATTATTCCTCCTTTTGCTACCCATGGTCAAGGATTTTCGAGTTTTTCTCCTTTCATGCTTCCAATCAGTTTTTCAATCGTTGGTGTTGCTCATTCTCATCCGAGTGGCGTCTTATTACCTTCAACATATGATCTAAATCATGTTTATGGTAAATTCATGATTATCGTAGTTTACCCTTTTGAAACAGAAGACAATATAGCAGTATTCAATAAAGATGGAAATCAAATTCAATTCGAAATTGCAGATGATACATAACTTTCAAAATATTTCTTATTAATCGATCATAGTGGATTACTGATGAAAAATAAAAAAAGATCCTCAATAAGTAGAATAGTAATTGAACTTGATAAGTGCACGGTTTGTCGTTCATGTGAATTAGCTTGTTCATACCATTTCAAGAAAGAATTCAATCCAAACAAATCTCAGATAAAAATTCTTTTTGACCCCAAAACTGCAGTTCTAAGAATTACTCAAGAAAATGGATGCGATCTCTGCAAAGATGAAAAGTCTCCATTATGTGTAAGATATTGCGTATCTGGAGCACTGAAAACTGAAAGGGCGGAATAAATTCTGGATGCTTACGGTTGGATAGGAAAATTCCTTCGAATCGATCTGAGTAAAAATAAAATCACAATTGATTCTTCAAAAAATCTTCTAAAAAGATTCATAGGTGGAAGAGGTGTTGGTCAATGGTTAATTTTCGATCAGGTATCTCCTAATACTCAACCTCTTCACCCAGACAATTTGCTAGTATTTAGTTCTGGAGTCTTGACTGGAACCATGGCTCCAGCCTCATGTAGAATGAGTATTGATACAAAAAATGTTCTTACAGGCGGGGTATTATCTTCGAACGTTGGCGGTCATTTCGGACCTGAGCTTAAATTCGCGGGATTCGACTTCCTTGTCATTCAGGGATCTTCTGACAGAAAAGTATACCTGGATATTAAAGATGAGCAAGCTGAGATTAAGGATGCTTCACATCTCTGGGGGCGATCTACTTGGGAGACAGAAGATGTATTGAGAAAAGACCAAGGAGATCTTTCGATAAGAGTTGCCTCAATTGGCGTAGCTGGAGAGAACTTAGCTAAACCGGCATGCGTAATTGTTGATCGAGCTCGAGCTGCAGGTCGAGGAGGAT
>MEZD01000002.1:92875-94788 GCA_001775955.1 Candidatus Bathyarchaeota archaeon RBG_13_38_9
GCTCTTTCATTTTCAAATGAGTTAGGATTTATGGGAGTAAAAAATTTTCAAGACGATTACTGGAATCCTCAGAAAATTAAGAAAGTGAGCCAAGAACAATTAAATTCAAATTTTGAGATAAGAAAACTTGCATGCTTCAACTGCCCAATACATTGTAGTCATCTATACAGAATTCCACAACAAACGGACTCTGATCTTATTTCTGAAGGTTTCCAATTGAATGTCGATTGGGATTTTGGAGGAAAAATCGATATAACTGATGGAGAAGCTTTGTTAAAAATCAATACTTTATGCAATCAACTTGGATTAGATATAGACAACTCGTCAGCACCTATTGCATGGGCATTCGAATTATATGAGAAAGGAATAATTGGTAAGGATGAGACAGATGGTTTGGATTTAATTTGGGGCGACGCCGATGTTATCATCAAACTTTTGCATAAGATCGCTAAACGTGAAGGGTTAGGCAAAATTCTCGCGGAAGGCTCATTGAGAGCTTCAAAAATTATCGGCAGAGGATCAGTAAAATATGTCTCACACATAAAAGGCCAAGACTCAATCGAAGCATTAAGATCTGATAAAGGATGGCTTCTTGGATGTATAACCTCTGCAAGAGGAGGTGGCCATCTTGACGGCGCATTTCAAACTCATAAAATACCTGGAGCTGGAGAACCAGATTCCTATGATTCCAAAGCAGAAAAAGTGTTTTGGTTTGAAAGATTCAAGGCAGTTGTGGATATGATGGGAGTCTGTTATTTTGCAACTGTATGGAGTGACAAAGATCTAATTGGTCCTGATGATTTGTCAAAGTTATTCTCTACTGCAACAGGAATTTCAATGTCTGGAAGTGATTTAATGGAAGTCGGACGGACTGTGCGAAATGTAGAAAAAGGCTTTAACACACTTCATGCAGGCTTCAAACGTTCGGATGACTACCCTCCTGAACGTTTTTTTAAAGAACCCATAGCTTCAGGACCTAATAAGGACAGGATTCTATCTAAGGAAGGTGTTGATCATATGCTTGATGAATATTACGGATTGCATGGATGGGATAAAGAGACTGGATGGCAAACTACAAAGTGTTTAGATGAACTTGAATTAAATGAAGTAAAAGAACAACTTCGCTCAACTAAGAAACTTATGGAATGAACCCGTTTATCCTTACAGAAATTCAGTTCCTCTGTGATATTGATGATTTATTTCATTAAGTATGATAACACAGATAATTTTTTGTTTTAACTTTATTGAATTATTCTATTTTTTTTCTCCAGTGGAAAACTAGCATTTTATATGAATCATTTGTGAGAGTTCTAATTCATACGTGGTGAAATGAATGGCATATTTAATGAGACCGAGACCATCACTCATGGGTGCATACCTACCTCCCGCAGAATCGTATCTGGTTCCACATCTATATCAGCCACCAGCAGTAAACTACATGATTCCTCAACCACCTGAGGTATATTATCAACCACCTCCTCAACAAGTAATTGTCCCACAGCCTCCAGCTCGAGGACTTTATCAACCACCAGCAGTACAGGGATATATTCAACCGCCTCCTCAACCTGTAGCTTTTCTACCTCCCCCACAAGAGTATCTTGTACCAACTCCACCATTGTCGTACCTAACTCAATCTCCAGCGTTCCAACTCTACTAAGTAAAATAGACTAATCTGCAGTGATTGCAGCCCATAAGTGCGAGGACAATTGCTAATTTGAACTATACTAGTATTGCTGAATGTGCTATCTCTACATAACCCATGAGAGGATCATAGAATCGATTTTCAATCTTGTGGTTTGATTTCATCACAAGATTTGTTTTTTTATTTTATGCGATAAAAATCCATATTCTCGATTAGTGTTCTAAAATTATTTGCCATGACATTTTTTGATGTGCCTCCTCAACTGATCAGT
>MEZD01000003.1:0-146 GCA_001775955.1 Candidatus Bathyarchaeota archaeon RBG_13_38_9
ACTAAGAATTTACCACGATTTGTATTACGAATCTATCCAGTTGAGTGTCATCTCTATCTACTTATCTAGATTTTACTTCAAGAAACAACTCAACAGATCAAAAAATGGCAAACAGTGGGTATATACTCTGATTAAAGAGAAGGTAA
>MEZD01000003.1:258-457 GCA_001775955.1 Candidatus Bathyarchaeota archaeon RBG_13_38_9
CTCATTACTATGTTTTCAGAATATAATTTTTTCAACAATCGAGATGTATGTTCACGTGACTTGTTAATTCTTCTCTGGATCTCTCTAGATGTAAGTGGTACCTCAAGCATCTCGAGGATGGAATCAACAGTATTGACTCGCAATTCTTCCTCTTTTTCATCATCTTTTTTCTGAGTGATAATCACATCATTTGTCACAG
>MEZD01000003.1:579-906 GCA_001775955.1 Candidatus Bathyarchaeota archaeon RBG_13_38_9
CGTAAATCTGAAATAATCTGATTATATTCATCGAATTTATGAAAATATCCCTCTATCAACATATCTTTGAACTTATGATTCTCCTCTTCACGTTCTTTCGAATCCCTGAAAAACCCAAAATAGAAAAAGGCCACAAATGATAATACGAATAGTGTGATTGAGATCATGACATCTGATAACGTATATTGCAAGTTAAAATCAAACATATTCATGTGATATCATGTGATTTAGTGGTATATTTATTTATTTTTCTATATCAGCACCAACTTTGCTATCACATCATCAACCAAGGAAATCACATTGCTTAACGTATTTGTATCGATTTCA
>MEZD01000003.1:971-1229 GCA_001775955.1 Candidatus Bathyarchaeota archaeon RBG_13_38_9
AACATCTAAAACACTGAACAGACGCAACAGCAATATTGTATAAACAATCCTTCTTATCTTCGTTCTACATTGTCCTAATTGTCGATAATACGCTCCAGAAGTCATCTTTTTACTGGGTTTCGACTTCATGATTTTGTTATAAATGATTGATGTTTGCTTTTCAGTTAATATAGAATTTACAACAAAATGGTTCAAAATAGATGTATAATTTAAATTGCTATTTTCCATTTACTATACAAATTTGTATAGTACGATATT
>MEZD01000003.1:1525-1846 GCA_001775955.1 Candidatus Bathyarchaeota archaeon RBG_13_38_9
TGAGGGGTCCACTGCTTGGTTCATAGGTCAAGCCAGATCGATTCCTTTCGGGAAGGCAAATATTGCTGTCATGTACGCGTTGGCAGCACTATACATGGGTATGCGTTTTTTATACCTCGAAGCAGGTTCAGGAGCGTCACAGAATATTCCACCGGAGATGGTGAGCATTGTAAGAAAATTCTACAAGGGAATTTTGATAGTTGGTGGTGGAATCAATTCGGCTGAGACGGCTAAAAAAATATCAGATGCGGGTGCTGACATTATTGTTATTGGAACCATGATTGAAAGAGAAAAAGACTGGGAATCAGAATTTGTTAATAT
>MEZD01000003.1:1986-2636 GCA_001775955.1 Candidatus Bathyarchaeota archaeon RBG_13_38_9
CGGCCTTGATATATCAGAAAAGGTAGAATCCCAAATTGGATATGATTTACCAGACAGAATAGCAAAAATACATGAAATCGATATTTCAAATAGGTTAAGAACACTTCTTCCAAAACTAGGAAAAGAACTAACAGCACTAAAGATATCCGAAGAAATAGTCCTCGGGAAATATGGAGGAACAACTATTGAGGAGAAACTAAACAATGCAGTAAGAGTAGGACTGTCTGTTGTCACAGAAGGTGTCACAGTGGCACCGTTGCAGGGGATTTATGATGTCAAGATAAAGACAAATGCCGATAGAACTCAATATCTATCCGTTTCTTTTGCTGGACCAATAAGATCTGCAGGAGGAACCGAGGCTGCAGTAACAATGCTCATTGCAGATCATGTCAGGAAAGTTATTGGATTAGACAAGTATATTGCAAATTCATTCGATGATGAAATTAGTAGATATGTTGAAGAATTAAGGATTTATGAAAGGGAGGTTGGCAACTTCCAGTTCAAGGTTTCTGATAAGGACGTTATCCATTGCATAGGTTCTCTTCCAGTAGAAATTGATGGTGTGGACACGGATCCCGTAGAAGTAATAGGTCATAGAAATCTGCAGAGAGTTGCTACTAATAGAGTGCGTGGTGGTGCACTGAGAGTAA
>MEZD01000003.1:2721-4119 GCA_001775955.1 Candidatus Bathyarchaeota archaeon RBG_13_38_9
TCTCGAAGGAGCTATTCAAACTCCAGAAGATGATACAGTATCTCACAGGATGACTGAAGTCATAACTGGAAGACCTGTACTTTCAATGCAGAAAAAAATCGGCGGTTTTAGATTGCGTTATGGAAGAAGCTGTAATACAGGATTTTCTACCATTGGAATTCATCCAACAATTCCGATTTTACTAAATTATGCAATTGCAGTTGGTACACAAATAAAAATTGATGCACCAGGTAAGGCTTCTACTATAGCCCTAGTAGACAGTATCGAACCACCAATTGTAAAACTAAGCGACGGGGGTGTGATGAAGATAAAAACAATTGATGAGGCAAAATCCGTCGCCAATAAGATTACAAAAATTCTTTATCTTGGAGATATTCTGATAAGCTATGGAGACTTTCTCGAAAACAACACTCAATTACTTCCTTCATCATATGTAGAAGAAATCTGGGCTCTAGAACTAGATGATAAGCTAAGCAAAACGGATCCAAATTCATACTTGGTAAGTTTTGAGAGTCAAAGATTGATTGAATTAACACATTATCCATTGGAAAAAAGACCATCCGTTACCGAAGCATTCAGAATCAGTCAACATTTTGATATTCCATTTTATCCTGGATATGTTTTTTATTGGAGTGTCTTAACAGAGGACGAATTTAATAATTTAATCATCAATTTAGTAGAAGACAAAGAGCAAATAAAAAACACTAATGAAAAGCTCTTTACTAATGATCCAAGACTAAAGGAAATTTTTGAAAAACTTGGGATATCACATTCGCTTTGTTTTGATAACAGCAAAATAAGAATAGATGATCCCGATCAACTATACATTCTAACTATGTTGACAGCGAGGTGCCTGGAATATGGACCGGACCTTGATAAATTCTTAAGATCAACGATTCCCTCCGACTTTGATCCGAATCATATTAAAATGCATATTTTAGATCGTGTTTCTAAGTTACTAAAGGTTAGTATAAAAGAAAAATTCTCTTCTTCAATTGCCGTTCGTGTGGGACGACCAGAAAAAGCAGCTGATAGAAAAATGAAACCTCCCGTTCATGTCCTATTCCCCATAGGAACCAATGGGGGCCCAACTAGAGATATTCTGAAAGCAATGCAAAAACCACTTTATATTGAAATTGCAAACAGAGTTTGCACCAATTGTAAATCGCCATCCATTTCTGTTTGCTGTCAAGATTGTGGCTCTACTACTCCAATTAGAATAATGTGTTCCAGCTGTAGATACGAAGTTAACGGTGATGAATCAGTCGAAGTTTGCCCTGTTTGCGGAAATCGTTTAAAAACTCATTCACCAACAAGCTATCCTCTTAAACTTGCAGTTGAAAAAGCAAAAAAGCATCTTAACACACAACCAGTTGAGCCATTGAAAGGAGTTAAGGC
>MEZD01000003.1:4134-4276 GCA_001775955.1 Candidatus Bathyarchaeota archaeon RBG_13_38_9
TAGATGCGCAGAACCTCTAGAAAAGGGAATTCTTAGACAGAAACACAACCTCTATACATTCAAGGATGGAACCATACGTTTTGACGCAACGAATGAACCTCTAACTCACTTCAAACCAAAATGGATCAAATCAGATATTAAA
>MEZD01000003.1:4330-4599 GCA_001775955.1 Candidatus Bathyarchaeota archaeon RBG_13_38_9
TCAGAACAACTACTAGAATTATTCATACAAGATGTAATAATACCAATTCATGCCGCAGAACATCTCGTAAAAATTGCTCAGTTTGTAGATGAAGAACTGACTCGATTTTATGGGCTTGAAGCATTTTACAACATGAATTCAATAGATGACCTGATTGGGCACTTAATTGTTGGTCTAGCACCACATACTTCGGTAGGAATAATTGGTAGAGTCATCGGATTTGTCAATTCCCAAGTCTGTCTTGGTTCACCAATCTGGCATTCTGCTAA
>MEZD01000003.1:4629-4922 GCA_001775955.1 Candidatus Bathyarchaeota archaeon RBG_13_38_9
CATAATGTTACTAATGGATATTTTTCTAAATTTTTCGAAGGAATACCTTCCCGATAGAATTGGGGGATTAATGGACGCACCATTACTTATCCAACCTTTAGTTTTTCCACATGAAGTTCAGAGGCAAGCCCACAACATCGATGTTGATGAAAAATATCCACTGAATTTCTATAGATCTTCTTGGAATATGGAAAAGACCAGTGTAATCGATAACATTGATCTCGTCAAATATCGTCTGGGACAGGCAAATCAATTCTTTGATTATAAATTCACTCATCCCACTGACAATATCA
>MEZD01000003.1:5101-5243 GCA_001775955.1 Candidatus Bathyarchaeota archaeon RBG_13_38_9
TCATTTAGGTGTACTAAATGTGGACAAAAATACAGAAGGATGCCATTAGTTGGTAAGTGCCTAGAGTGCCATAATGAATTATTACAGACAGTATCACGAGGTTCCGTAGAGAAATATGTAAAAACAGCACTAAACATTTGCT
>MEZD01000003.1:5261-5393 GCA_001775955.1 Candidatus Bathyarchaeota archaeon RBG_13_38_9
AATATCTAACCAGTAGAATAGACACACTGAAAGCGGAACTAAATTTGTTGTTTAAAGAGGATGTAAAGGATCAACACACAATTATTGATTTCATTTAACTGCAAATTGGTTGGCGGTTACTGAAATTTCTTG
>MEZD01000003.1:5436-6334 GCA_001775955.1 Candidatus Bathyarchaeota archaeon RBG_13_38_9
CACAGAATTTGAATTTTTTGTTATTTATGCCAAGTACTAAAATAATAATCAGAAATCATACAATTAGAATATAAAAGACTTGATTGATAATTGGAAAATATGCTCCTAATAGCTGGTGAAAGCGCTCTTTGAGACATAAAACACCTCATATTGCAATCTTTGATACTTTTAAAACAAAGAAAAATAAGTTCACGGGCGAGGCTAAAAGACAAAGGGGCATTATTACGCATCTGGCAGTGGAAAAAAATCCAGAACTAAAAACTCGAACGGCCATTGCACATGCAATTGCAAAGAGTAATGGTATTCTCTGGCAGAATATCTATTCCGGAATATTCAAGGATCTCGATGAAGTTTTGATACCCTCAGGTGTAGTTAAAGAAGCAGGTCGGCTGCCACTTAGGCGTGGACCAAAGGCACTCCAGTTAGAGGGAGTTCCGTTCTATGAATTAACAGAAACAGGAATTTTAGTTGCATCGTCCATTGAAGAGCTGGGAAATATCAGAATGACAATACTCGAGTCTTACTTCAATAATATGAATAGTAATATTTCTGGTAATGACGTCATGAAAAAAAGTATTTTACTCTTATTAAAAACAATACCATCATTTGTAATAAAAATTATTAGTGCATATATTTATGCTTACACTAATGGTGAAATTGATACCATTACGCCTATAACTATTGATAAGTTTCGTTCCGTCCTAAAAGAACAGATTTCTATAGAAAAGGAATTTATTGAATCCTATGATGTTTTGTCTCAAAACCAAAAACTACTCCTTAAAGATTTTTTCAATATATTGGCTAATTTCAATTAGATGATATTTAAAGACCAATACACATCAATCGTAATGATTTTTCATGATGTTACTGTTCAAACAAACGCTTATAATTTACCAGA
>MEZD01000003.1:6346-6480 GCA_001775955.1 Candidatus Bathyarchaeota archaeon RBG_13_38_9
GTATTATTTATGGCCGACATGAAGATTGTTTTTCTTGGAACATCCGCTGCTATTCCAACTGAAAAAAGGTGCTTGTCATCTATTGTGGTTAAAAGAGGAGGGGAATTGTTGATATTTGATGCAGGTGAAGGAAT
>MEZD01000003.1:6691-6953 GCA_001775955.1 Candidatus Bathyarchaeota archaeon RBG_13_38_9
TTCGAAATAGTTATTCACATTATTGATAAGGAAGGGGTAATCGCATCGGAAGATGATTATCAGATTAGCTGTTGTAAAGCTGACCACTCAATACCTGCATATTCCTTTTGCATCACTGAAGATCCCAGACCAGGAGTATTTAATGTTGAGAAAGCTTCCAAGCTTTCCATTCCTAAAGGAGATTTGTATAGAAGGCTACAGCATGGTGAAGACGTACTTGTTGATGGAAAACTAATAAAATCAAATGAAGTCGTTGGGCCCA
>MEZD01000003.1:7034-7251 GCA_001775955.1 Candidatus Bathyarchaeota archaeon RBG_13_38_9
TCTTAATTTTCGAATCAACTTACAATCATGATTACCAAACTAAAGCAATGGAGACATTTCATTCAACTTCTACTGAGGCTGCGCTACTCGCCAAGGAATCTCATTGTAGCAAGTTAATTCTTACCCATTTCAGTTCAAGATATGATGATCCAAATCTTCTCTTGGACGAAGCAAGAACCATTCACAGGAATGTAGATTTAGCTGAAGATATGAAAAC
>MEZD01000004.1:0-872 GCA_001775955.1 Candidatus Bathyarchaeota archaeon RBG_13_38_9
AATTTTCGGCAAGTATGCTGCGAAATGATTAACTATTTCTTCATCACTTTTTTTCCATAATATATCACTTTCATTCAAGTAACAAACAGCATAGACTAGTCCCCCCCTTATGCATGGATTTAAATTTGAATGTTCGAAGCAGGCGACAAAGGGGTAATCTTTATCGAGAATATTTATCCAGTAATACTCACTGGTTTTTTTGTTCATCCAATAGGATACACATATGCACCCCATATATGAAATTCTAGATAATTCGTCTTTTAAGTCAAGAGGCATTGTTTTGAAAATCTTAGTTAAGATAGGTGGAGGGATTGTGCTCACTAAGTATTTTGTCCTTTGTTCTTTGTCATTTGTTTTTAAAATAAAATTTTCATCTGCTTTGTTGATCTCTTGGATATTTGACTTTCTTGAAATGGTGCCTCCGTTATCTAAAATGTATTTTTCCAGCCTGGTTGTAATTTCAGAAATATCCATGTAACCAAGAAGTCCAGCAATTGATTTTGATTCCGTTCTCCATCTATTTGCTAGATAAGCTGCGCTAATTTCGGAAGAGGATCCAAAGTAAGCCGAAATAAGAGGGTTAATGAATTTCTCGTAGATCCTAGTTCCACTTTCTCTCTCAATCCACTTCTGAATACTGATCTTTTCTAGGTCTTCAAGGTTTTTTTTGTTTCTGATTGATAAGAATAGAAGGCCAAGTTTCAATCTATCTCCAAAAGGTAGTGGCTTAAATTTTATTAAGTCAAAGACCCCATTAAATGGATATATTCTACCTTGATAGTAAAATCCAACTTTTATTTTTCGCCATTCAATTGATAACCCTAATTCGTCAATCAAATTTAAAAGATGGATATCTGAGTGAAGAATATGGT
>MEZD01000004.1:1239-1422 GCA_001775955.1 Candidatus Bathyarchaeota archaeon RBG_13_38_9
ATTTCTTTTATTTGATTAGCAGTCTGAGTATTATTATGCTGATCTACATTGGAATAGTTTGCAGTAAACATAATAAATGGAAGCATTATCAGAAAAATTACTTTTAGGATATGACTATTTTTTAAAATTAAATCATTGATAATCTGGAGACCTCTACCTAAAAAAATTGCGAAAATAAAATAA
>MEZD01000004.1:1571-1738 GCA_001775955.1 Candidatus Bathyarchaeota archaeon RBG_13_38_9
TTCATTTATAAAAAAATTAAGAAATAGAGGAATACGCTTGTAAACAATTTCAATTAAAGAAAATGAAAACATCAGCTTTTGAGAATTTCCACCCATGAGATACCATATGACTGCTTCGACATTAGGGGTACTCATCTCAATAAATGGCGTATTTGGGTCATAGTAAC
>MEZD01000004.1:1768-4768 GCA_001775955.1 Candidatus Bathyarchaeota archaeon RBG_13_38_9
AGAATAATACAGAAACGAAAAAGATATGCAAAGTATATATTTCAGCAATAATCGAATGCAACCATAACGTATAGGTTAATCCAAATATCAGACAAGTAATAAACGCAATGATTTTTTTAACATTAAGTAGACCAAGAATATAGAACAAACAGATAGAAGAGAAAATGGAGAATAATGCGGATAGTAGATTTGACTTATAGGCTACGGTTCCTAAAGGAAATAATTTCACAAAAATATGATTCAGAATAATGTAAGTTGGATACCCTGTTGCATGAGGAGTGCCTAAAACACTACCAATTAATTGAAATTTTGCTGTATCACCGAAATAACCTGTTTCAGGTAACAAAGTTGCAAGATATGTCAATAACAGTATAATGACCATTAAAAAAATCCATAACAAAGAATTAGAAGAAGAAAGTCGAATTACTCTCTTGAACATATTCTTCTCACACAATTTCTCTGTTAATGCTATTTGAAATAGATGGTAAAGTAGAATGTTAAAGAAAAAGAGCGTATTATTCGCATGGACTTGCGGTGCTACTTAGCACGCGCGCTAATTCATTCTGAATATCGAGCGCGCTAGCCTGTTTGTTTTTTACTATCTTTGGAATAGTGGATGAGTCTCTTCTGTTTTATATCTGCTATTATGTTCATGTATACGTTCAGCTATATCTCGCCAAAGGAGTAAGGATCCTTCTCTATCTATACCAATTTCTAATAATCTTATTTCTTTGTCTTCGAATCTTGAAAAAAATTCTTGGTAATTCTTCAAATATTGAAGTGATTTATCCGTATCATAACCATTGGGTGTGAGCTTTTTTTTCATATCCACAATATTTGAGAATTGTGATAATTAAACAAGAGCTAAGCATAAGAAATAGTTAGTTTCAGTATTTCCTTCGCAGTCTACGTTCTAATTGATTAAGCTTCTTCACTTTCTCCCTAAATTCCTCCATCTTCTTCTTTTCCTCTCTCCAATCAGGTCTAGTAAAGTCGAGAACAGTCTCGGCTGGTATAGTGAGCCAAACCTCATTTCTCTGACCTCCCCTTCCTCTAGATATCTTACGCGTTCCAATCAAATTCATAACTTCCAACTCTTTAAGGACACTTGAAACTCTACGATAAGAGAGAGCCTTCTCACCTACACTCTTCTTATAGGCTTGAAATATCTCTTCTGTTGATGATGAAACTATACTATCAAACTCATTCAGCCAAGCCATAGTATGAATGAGTTCCAATTGTAGATCAGCCATCCCGCCAAAGAGGATTTTATAATGATCCATCTCGAAACGTTTCAGAGCTTCATTGAAATGTTTAATCTCAATTTTCAAATCTCCTTGAGCCTCACACACCTCACCGCAAACCCTTAACAGGTCAATCATCCTTCTAACATCCCGGCTCTGCTCAGCAGTATAATTAACACAAGCCTCAACCACCCCTCGATCAACCACGCTAGGATTGAATGCTTCAACACAACGTTTCTCCAAGATCTCTCCCAACTCCTCTCGACTGTAAGGTTTGAAGAATATCTCCTCTAACCCCATACTAGATCTGACGCGTCCATCCAACTCCCAAATCTCAGAAACAGGTGAATTCGAGATCATCAGCAAACTCAAATTTATCCCAGAACCCTCAAGACGATCTTGACTTCTAACTAATCGATATAGAAATCCTGAAGGATCCCCCCTCTCATCAAGAAAGAGACGGTCAGCCTCATCAAAACAAATCAGCAGAAACCTTCTACCCTCCCCCCTCCACTCATGAACTTTACTCCAGAACGCCTCCATCACACCATCCAACCCAAACCTGCCAGCTTTCAAATCAACACCTAAAATAGCCAACAACCTGTTGGCACAGCCAAAAACAGTCTTCACTTCTCCCAGATTCACATAGAGAAACCGGAAACTCCCAGCAGAAGCTACCTCAAAATCCTGACAAACACTCCGAACCACCAAAGTCTTACCACTCCCAGGAGGACCAAAGACGCTAACCAACTTCGCTAAAAATCCATCATTAACACTAGACAAGATGCCTCGAAGCCGCGACGCCTCACTCGACCTACCCGCAACCTCAACACTCAACCTATCAAGCTCTAACGCACCCTTATCCTTGAATATCGACATTCAAAAAATCACATTTTTAAAATATTTTCCACTGGAAACACATAAAACACACATATATAAACCAGTATTCGAAAACAAGAGTTAGAACGATATGCAACACGCTCTATTGAGAACACTATCTAGAGCACTACGTGAACGCTTCAAACAGCTAGGAGTTTTAGCTTTTTTCTGGATTTCTACATCTCAGTTGATATTTAAAAAAGAATAATGGATTAGGGAGCTGGACCGCTTGTTAGTAGGTTGTAGGTGTCGTCGAGATCAGGATGGGTTCGAGTACCTTCTGTTGGGTTATCAATCCATTCATAGATCCAGTAACCAGTATTTCCATCAAAAATTTCGGAATTTTCATAGAATGTTAAGGCTCCTGCCAATGTTCCGCGTCCTTCATAGCCGTAAATAATTATGACGTCTCTGCCTTGACTGTCCTGAAATATCTCTATAACAAATTTATCATGTGTTAGTGAAGATACAAGTCTCGACTCTTCTATTCTGGTACCATCATTCTTAAACCAGTAACATTCTCCACCATCCACTTTGAAGTATACCGGTGTTCCCTCAACAGCTCTATTAACCTCGTAATATTTAGCAACCGTATTCACAGAGGGCCCTCCAGATATTACAAGTGTTGAGCCAACCTCTGGGGCGCCAGTATTTTGATCCACAGCTTCAGCGTCTAAATCCCAGAATAATTCTCCATTTACACTCATCCCTAAAATTATTGTAACTGCTGTTGCATCAATAAAGGATGCATAACGGGTACCGAAAGGTTGTTTATATCCACGAGTTTGAACGGAATCTGTCGCACCAACTATTACGTATGTATTATCTCCTAATATTCCAATCTTAGAACCAAGTTCAGTCGTAGTTGTAGTTTCAG
>MEZD01000004.1:5149-12495 GCA_001775955.1 Candidatus Bathyarchaeota archaeon RBG_13_38_9
TTCCAGCTGCTGGGACCTGCACCTCAATAATGTATCTTACAGTTAGCCCTCTATCTCCGGGGAGCTCAATCTTTTCCCCAGTGCCGGGTTCTCCTGACCATGGAAAATTGTAGGGGCCATCTGGGCTTCCAACATAATCAACTGTTGCAGAAACATAATCTCCGTTTATTGTAAATTCTGAAAAATAATCAAAACCATACGCGTCCTCACCTTCATCATAATAATCTCCACCCACTCGAAAAACAAGTGTTGTTATCGGCTCTCTCCTAAACTCATAGTTCAATCTTATTGGCACAAAATCATCTTCACAATATCCTTTAACATTTCCTGTAGTCCAACCTTCATGAGGTAGGAGATTATATCCTTCAACAGTAAATTGGGTGCTGCCAGCAACATGTGGAATATTAATGCCAACAATAAATACTAATAACAAAATTGTAAAAGCATATTTTGACAGCTTTGAATTATTTTTCATTTTTATTTTCCAGCAATTATTTTTACTAATTTTATTTTATGCGATTTAATCTTCAAAGCCGATTTGGAACTAGATAAACTTGTTCGCATGTTTGTAGCACCATTGTTGCATATGAGCTACAACATTGTTCAAGGAAAGAAAGACATCTCTAATGCGAGCAGCTCCACTCATAAATGAGATCAAGCTAACTAGCTTTCAGTTTCGTGATTAAGAAGCAGAAAATTTGATAGAAGACGCTATGCTGAATCGGAAAGATTGTATGTACTAAATCATCCCAATCTTTTTCAGTAACAAAATCCCTTCTCTGAAGCCATGCGAATTCAAGTAACTTTAACTCCGCCAGAATCAAAAAAATTAATCGCTAAAGCAGTCGCAACATTAGATGTAGTCAAAGACGCATATAAAAACGGTATAATTCTTGTAGGATCCAGCACTACATGCGCCTTCGTCCTCGAAGAATTAACAGGAAAAAAGATCACTGAAGGTTATGGATGCGGAATAACTATTCCTCGAGGAACCTGCATAATGCAGGAAATGCTAGACTCAATACGGAAAAGAGGATACGCAAAAACCTGGATCCTGGAAAAAGGCAAACTCCACCTAGACCTACCCATCGATGATATACTCAAAAGAATGGGCTCAAAAGACGTTTTCATAAAGGGAGCAAATGCCATAGACCCATTCGGCAACGTAGGAATTTACTTGGGCAGTCCAACTGGTGGTACCGTCGGGAAAGTATTGGGTTCTGCTGTAGCCAAGGGTGTGAATATCATCATTCCTGTCGGCTTAGAAAAAATGATACCTACACCAATCGCAAAGGCATCCGCCGAAGCTGGAATAGAAAGAATGGATTATTCAATGGGTATGCCAGTCGGCTTACTCCCTCTCCAAGGGCGACTCATAGATGAGATGCAAGCATTCAAAATATTAGTTGGAGTAGACGCAATCCCAATAGGTGCAGGCGGAGTCAGCGGTGCGGAAGGTGCTGTCACTCTAGTAATCCATGGACCTGAACCACAGGTCAAAAAAAGTCTGGAAATAGCCAAATCAGTTAAGGGAACTGAAGAACCTATAATTAAAGCTCCAGATTGCATAGACTGCAAATACCCGCGATGCTCACTTGGAGAAGAAGCTTCATCAAACAAATAATTTCTTAATTCCAATATCAACAGTCACGGAGCATACAAAATGGGTATGACTATTGCAGAAAAGATCCTTGCAACACATTCAGGCGTCAAAGAAGTATCACCAGGTGAGATCGTTAACGCATCAATAGATCTAGCATTTGTACATGAAATGCTCGGGATGCCTGGTGGCACAGCTGAATTATATCAAAAGGCTGGACTGAAAAAAGTATGGGATCCAAGCAAGATAGTTGCGTTACTTGATCACTGGACTCCACCATCAACAGTAGACGCCGCAGAGACTCACAAAACTTGCAGAAAATTTGTCAAAGAACACGGAATAGAAAATTGGTATGACATGAAAGAAGGGATATGTCACCAAATACTCCCAGAGAAAGGCCATGTAAAGCCAGGAGACCTAATAGTAGGATCTGACAGCCATACAATCACTTCAGGCGCATTCGGAGCATTTGCAACAGGAATCGGCTCAACAGACATGACCATAGTCTTCGCAACAGGAAAATTATGGTTTAAAGTCCCTGAGACAATAAAAATTATAGTCAATGGAAAAATTCCTCCCTTAGTAATGGGGAAAGACCTAATTTTACACGTTCTTCAGAAGTTGGGAGCTGATGGTGCTAACTACAAATCAATAGAATTTTACGGTGAAGCCATCAGGCAAACTAGTGTTGAAAGCAGAAT
Source organism: Candidatus Bathyarchaeota archaeon RBG_13_38_9 (assembly GCA_001775955.1). Lineage (GTDB taxonomy): Archaea > Thermoproteota > Bathyarchaeia > 40CM-2-53-6 > RBG-13-38-9 > RBG-13-38-9. The sequence goes on from MEZD01000004.1 coordinate 7,451, forward strand.
GACTATAACTAACATGTCTGCTGAGGCAGGAGCTAAAACAGCCATAGTACCACCTGACGAGAAAACTCTCAAATATCTAAAAGAAAGAACTGACAAACCTTTGAAACCAATTCTCGCATCTGAAGATGCACAATACAGCAAAGAGATCACCTTCAACATAAATAATCTCGAACCACAGGTAGCTCTGCCACCAAGTCCATGCAACGCAACATCAGTCACAGAAGTTGAAGGAGAACCAATAGATGTCGCTTTCATCGGTTCATGCACTAACGGTCGACTCGAAGACATTACTATGGCTTCAAAAATTCTCAAAGGAAAACAAGTTTCAGACTCGGTCAGACTAATTGTCATACCTGCATCAAGAGAGGTTATGATAAATTCAATGAAGCTAGGATATCTTGAGACTATACTCGAGGCTGGAGGAATAATCGAAGGGTCAACATGTGGACCATGTATGGGAGGACACATGGGTGTTCTAGCTTCAGGTGAGACAGCCATATCAACAGCAAATAGAAACTTCATCGGAAGAATGGGGCATCATACTGCAAGGATATTCTTAGCATCACCAGCCACAGTCGCAGCCTCTGCAATCACTGGTAAAATTACAGACCCAAGAAACATGTTGGTGGATTAACTATGATATTATCTGGAATTACTTTGAAACTAGGAGACAATATCGATACAGATGTAATAATCCCAGGACGATATCTAATACTCCGAGACTTGAATGAAGCAGGAAAACACGTATTCGAAGGGGTTATTCCAAACTTTACAGATAAGATCAAATCCACTGGAATAATCGTTGGAGGTAAAAATTTCGGATGCGGCTCAAGCCGTGAAGCTGCCCCTATGATGCTAAAATATCTGGGCACAAAAGCCATAATCGCAAAGTCTTTCGCACGAATATTCTTCAGAAACAGTATAAATCTCGGATTACCACTCCTCGAATGCAAAAATATAAGCAGTAAAATTGCTGACAAAGACAAACTTGAGCTTGACTTGAGTAATGGTCGAATAAAAAATATCACAAAAAACGAAGAATATTCAGCCACAAAACTTCCAGATTTCCTATTACAGATGCTTGAGGCTGGCGGTGCAATAGAGATGCTGAAAAGGCAACTCTAAGAAAGCTAGAGTTTTAATACTTTCTTTGCGATCTCAACTACTTCATTTTCTAATGTGAAACGTTTTTCTACAGATTGATGATAATTCTCGATTATCTTATTATTTTCAATTTTCCATGCAGCATCTTTTTTCTCATGCTTTTCTTTCACTTTCTGAAGTATTATCTCAAGCGATTCTTTGTCTACCTGAATGCCTCTATCTTCCAAAACTTTCTTGATCAAACTTGCTCCAGTATGTTTACCAAAGACGAATCTTCGCTTACGCGCAAGTGTATCTATTGGGATCCTTTCGTAGGTTAGAGGGTCTATTAATATTCCATGAACGTGTGGCCCCGTCTCATGTGTAAAAGCGTTAAGACCGACTATTGCTTTTGGAGGAATAACTGGTATACTTGAGTACTTTTCAACCAGTTTACTAAGCTCCATTAATTTTGTTAAGTCGAATTTAATATCGTATCCGTAGAGGACTTTCAACGCTGTACATGTCTCTTCAAGACTTGCTGCACCACATCGCTCTCCTATCCCATTGACTGTGACATAGAAATAATATTCTCCCTGTCCAGATTCAACGGCAGTCAGTGTATTGGCTGTTGCCATTCCAAAATCGTCATGGAAATGAAGTGCTATAGGTTTACTCCAAAATTTCCTTAACTCATCTATAAAATATCTTGCAGAAGCAGGTGTGAATGTTCCAACCGTATCCGTAATTAGAAGGTTGACTTTTTCTTTATCTTCTCCGATTTTAGCGATTTTCTTTACATCATCCATCTCAGCTCTACTTGCATCTTCAAGACCTAGAGAAACCCCTATTCCATGTTCAAGAGTGTATGTAGTCAATTCTTCAAGTCTAATCAGATAGTCGTCTAGATTCGTTTTCAATCTCTTTTGATAATGTAGCCGAGATGCAGGAGCAATGAAGGAAGCCATATCACAATCGACATCAATCAACTCATCGATATCTTCTTTCAATACTCTGCAGAGGCCCCAACTTTCAAAACCTAAACCTTCACCAATTATTCTCTTCGTTGTACTCTTCTCTTCTTTTGAGACTGCTGGAAATCCTACATAAGCTGCGTCAACACCGGCCTCAGCTAATTTCCTAGCCATTTCCAGCTTCTCATCTGAGCTAAAGACTACTCCAGAAGTCTGTTCACCTTCTGTGAGTGTTGCATCTAAAATGTAAATAGACTCAGGCATGTTAGCTTTTTTCAAATCGATAGTGTCTCTTACGTAATCATGAACGAGAGGATTGTTCAACCAATACTACCTCCGTTAAGTTACGAGTGTAGATCTAACGTAAAATATTTTTGCATAGCGAGATTAAAAAAATCTGATAGTGAATTGGCTCTGCTACTTGACGCTTTTCTCTAATATTTTCACTATAGCCTGTCCCACATCACTGGTAGTTGATGTTCCACCTAAATCAGGAGTCCTAATAGATTGATCTTTGAGAACTGTCCTCACAGCGTTGTCAATTAGTTCGCCAGCTTTTGAAGCGGCCTTATCTTGACGGGTCTTTGCTATCCAGTCAAACATCATTTTTCCAGCCAATATCATGGCAACGGGATTAGCTTTTCCTGTCCCACCAAGAGATGGTGCAGAACCATGAATAGGCTCGAACATAGCCTTTCCATCACCTATATTCCCACCTGCAGCCAATCCTATCCCACCAGTGGTCGCACCAGCAAGATCAGAGATAATATCCCCGTGGAAATTGGGTGTTACTACGACATGATAGAATTCAGGTCTCAACACTTGTGATTGAGCAAAAGCATCCACATACTCGTGAGTAGACTCGATCTCTGGATAATCAGTAGCTATCTCATCGAAAACTTTTGCGAATAGTTTGTCACTGACTAATACCTTGCTACTCTCGACACATGTTACACGCTTCTTTCCATCATATGGTGAGTCTCCCCATTCTCTCGATAATTCAAAGGCATATCGAACTATTCTCGCAGACCCGATCCGTGTAATGATTCTAATGTTTGTTGCTACTTCATCACGGATTATTCCACCTTGCATAACGTAGAGGTCTTCAGTGTTTTCACGCACTATAATGTAGTCTATGCTTCCAGGTTTCTTTCCAGTTAATGGAGATGATATGCCCTCAAACAATGTAATTGGGCGAAGATTCACATATAGATCGAATTTGGATCTTAAACCTAGAACTACGTCTGCAGCTACCTCAACACCATCAGGTCTAACCACTCCCGGTATTCCGACGGGAGCTTTATAGATGCAATCAGCTTTTTCCATGACACCCCAATCTGATGGTTGAACCGCAAATCCCGTCTTTCTAAAAGCTTGAGCTCCAGCTTCACACTTTACAAAATCGAAACTCAGATCTGAAATTTTTTCGATACTCCTAAGAACTTTAAGGCCTTCATTCATTATTTCAGGTCCAATTCCATCTCCTGGAATGTATGCTACTCGATACTTCGTCATTCAAACCAACCAGCAAGTAAGTAAAGATCTCTAATTTCTTGTGATATTGATAAGATCTATTGTATCCACTAAAATCAGTAGCTAGGTTCTCTCTCAATTCTTTTATTGTGTTTGAACCTGTAGCTGCTTCTTTTTTTCTTGTTCTTCACGTTTTGCAGCCTTCTTATAGAGAGAGTATAGGATCGTTAGGGCCAATGCTGGAAATACTAAGAAGACAGTCAGCCCTGTTGTGTATCCCATAACATCAAACTGCTGGGTCGTGAAGAAAAGGGTTAAACCGAATATCGCATAACTCAAAGAAGCAGCGATCGTAAGATAATCAGCGCGTTTCATCTGAATATCTTTGAGGAATGTACGCTTTATACCAAATTCTGATGGGAAACTGAATCCTCTAAGCTCCATAGCCAAGGCTATGTTCTGACTTCTTCTAAGAGCACCCGCAGCCAGCGGTGGCATAGCAGCAATAATTGCACGAAGTATACTCACCGGATTTTTGGAATCCATAGCCTTGTAAGCTCTTGCTTTTGAAGCGTCAGCAATAGTGAATAATTCTTCTTGAATGAGTGGAAGAAATCTGAGCATGAAACCAACCAGAAATGATATTTTAAAAGAAACACCTGTTTTGTGGAGAGCTAGACTTATGTCAAATGGATCGGTTGTCATTGCAAAAATCATGAAAGCGATGCCCATGGTTGCTAATCTAAGGCCTATGCCTAATCCAAGAAAGAATCCTGGTTCAGAAATCGATATCACAAATGGGTCTAATGGTATTTCGATATATGGAGGGCCTCCGGTTAATGATTGAACAAGTATTAGTGCTATCATAATTGGTGCAAGATAGGCTAAAAACTGCCAGTATTCCTTTGGACTTATTCCTGCAGCAAACCAGAGCAAAAAAATGGCGAAAAGTGTTGTGAATATCATCAATTGATAGCCAGGCCAGATCAAAGCAACAACAAGATAACATAGAATAAAAATCAGTTTGGATCTTGGATCTAATCTATGGAGAAAAGAGTCTGATGCAGAGTATTGATAGAGAAATTTCAAAACATTAAAACTCCTGAAAAATCAGTTATTTCTAATTCTTTTCATCACTAGGTCCTTAGTCTCATCCACAGTTAAAACTGCGGGATTGAATCCTAAAGCATTTCCGAGCATTGTGATTTGTGGAGGCTCAACATATGTGTGGGAAAGAAGATCTTCTTGTCCAAAGACCTCTCTAGTTGTATCGTCAACCAATATCCGCCCCTCACATAGAGCTATTGTTCTTTTCGTATATTCCGCTACTAAATTCATGGCATGAGTTATTACAAGGGCAGTAACTCCTTCCTTGTTTAAGTCTCGTGTCAAATCCATGATTGCTCTTGCTTCTTTTCTATCTTGGCCAGTTGTCGGCTCATCTATGACTAATATCTTGGGTTCCATAGCAAGTATCGCGCTTATGGCTACACGCTGTCTCTGCCCTTTCCCAAG
>MEZD01000004.1:12534-12676 GCA_001775955.1 Candidatus Bathyarchaeota archaeon RBG_13_38_9
ACGTTCTAAGACTTCTCTCACTTTTCCTTCAATCTCTTGCTTGGGGGTCTCAATATTTCTTAAACCGAAAGCTATCTCATCGTATATGGATTCCTTGAAGAGTTGATGGTCTGGGTTCTGGAAGATATATCCAACCTCCCTA
>MEZD01000004.1:12959-28577 GCA_001775955.1 Candidatus Bathyarchaeota archaeon RBG_13_38_9
TTCAGGGTCAGAGGAATTTCATCTGAGGATGGATGTATACCTTCATTCATCAGGTCATAGGTGAGCTCTGTTACTTGAGGAGCATCTATTCCGGCTTCAGCCAATAATTCTTTTTCAGCGAAAAATTTTCTTGGTTCGGCAATTGTCTTTATCTCACCATCATTGAGTAGGGCTATTCTATCAGCAAACTGTGCAAGTTGTTCAGACTTATGCTCAATCATTACAACAGTTATGCCTTCCTTAGAGACAAGCTTCCTAACTGCGTCGAATACAATTGTTGTTCCAATCGGATCAAGTTCCGATGTCGGTTCATCTAATAGAAATATCTCATTATCCAAACAATAGACAGAAGCTATTGCGACTCGCTGTTTTTGTCCTCCTGATAGATCATAAGTTACACTGTTCTGAATATTCTCTATCCCAAAGAATTTGACTACTTCATCTCTTTTCGCAAGTATCTCATCCTTGGACATGCCTCTGTTTTCCAGTCCCCATGCCAATTCCTCTCTGACGAAAAGATTGAATATTTGTGATTCTGGATCTTGCATCACCATGCCCACCATCCTTGACAATTCAGCCATGCTAGCCTCAGTAGTTTTTTTACCATTCACAGTGGCTGTCCCAGATAGCTTACCTTTAATGTAGTGGGGTATTACTCCATTCATGAGATACAGAAGGGTGGTTTTACCAACTCCAGTTGGACCCATTATGCCTAGAAACTCACCTTTCTTTACAGTTAGGTTAACATTTTTCAGTACTGTACCAGATCCTCTAAGATAACTGAAATTGATATCAAGAAGTTCTATAGGAGCATTGGCAGCCAAATTATTTTCCTCAAATCTATATACGATACGTGGCTCATACATCAGTGCCAAGTTATATATATTCACTCAATTAAAGAAAGTAGAGAAAATATCTGGGAGTGCACAAAGTGTCTAAATATCAAACTGCTGCCATCGTAGCCGCCATTGTTCTCATCATAAGCTTCGCTGCCTACATATACTACTTCTCGATTGGAGTAATTCCGCCCTATCAACCATACGAACCTGTTCCCTCGTACATAATATGGATAGTCCTAATCGTACTATTGGTTGTACTAGCGTTTGCGGCGTTGAAGCGTCCCAAAAAAACTAAGTGAGGTAAAAAAAAATTGAAACCTATTCCTGATTGGGGTGAACATAAACTCTGGCCTACCGACACAAGAACCCTAGTATCCTCTGTGCTTCTTGCAATAGCCTTCACAGCGAACATGCAGATCACTGAGCGAATTGATGCAGCTACAACAGGTGGAGCCCTGATGTGGCTAGGTATATGTTTTGCAACACTATGGATGTTGACAGGAGCCCTATTCTTCGGTATGACAGGAGCGTTGATAGTTGCGAACATAAATCCGTTAATCGCCATCCTGACAGCAACATCACCACTAGCACCTTGTTTCTTCGTAGCGAACATGTTGATCGCGGTGCCCGCAGCCTTATTGTTTCATCATGTCAAGAAGTCTGGGAAGGATCTACCATTCAAAACATTCATGAGTGTGGGCGTACCTTGCGGTATGCTTTCAGTCATACCATTGTTCGTCATCTGGGTGATCCTGCTAAACCTACCAAGTCAATTGATAACAATATTCGCTATATGGGGTGCAGCAATGGCTATCCCTGGGGCTTTTCTCGGCTACCTGATGTGCAGATATATTGCTAGGTCTGGAGTCCTAATCGGCTAGCTTTAGCCGATAACCTCTTTTTTTTAGAAAAAAATAGGAAAAAAGACACGGTTAAGTTAGAACTTTGACTGCTAAAAGACTGTAGATCTTAGTAGCTTCAACAACTTCTTCGGGATCTATCCATTCATCTGGGGAATGAGCAAGTTCGGCTAGTCCAGGTCCTAGAAGAATGGTAGGTATTCCTTTCTCAGCATAGAATCTACCATCACTTGCTTGTAGATATCCAACTGGCTTATCGGATATTCCTAGACTGCTACATACTTCTTGAGCCATCTTTACGATAGGACTATCATGTGAGGTCTCTATTGGGCTTCCTGTCAGAATAACCTCCATCTTTGCCTTGAAATCAGAATCTTGTTTCTTCATATCGTCGATAACGTCTTGCAACTCTTTTGTAGCTCCCTCAATTGTCTCGTTTGGAAGGATCCTTCTATCTATAGTAACTTCACATTTGTCCGCAACAACATTTGTTTTGACGCCGCCTGTTATCATCCCGATGTTCATTGAAGGAGGTGGGGTGAGTGGATGCTTTCTCTGTTTTAACTGTTCAACAACTTTGTTATCTATCATCTTAAGGAGATTGATCATTTTGTCGATTGCGTTTATTCCATCCCAAGGAGTACTTGCATGGGCTGTCCTGCCTTCTGTAGTTATCTTAAACCAGATGATTCCTTTCTCTGCAATGGCTATTTTGTTGGCGGTTATCTCACCTACAACAACGTAGTCCGGATTTATTTCTCCACTATCGAGAACGTGTTGCGCCCCTTTGAATCCTCCAACTTCCTCATCACTAACAGGATTAATTACTAAATTTCCCAAAAGTTCTATGTTGGAATCGGTGAGAGCCTTTGCAGCCATAACCATTCCTGCAACGCTACCTTTTGCATCTGCTATGCCTCTACCATACATTTTGCCATTTTCTACTTCAGCTCCAAAGGGGTCATGTTTCCATTTCTCAATTTCACCTACTGGTACGGTATCGACGTGGCTGTTGTATAGTAATTCGAGTTTCTTCTTGGGTTGTGCTGGTCCCAGTTTAGCTACTATACTCGGCTTATCTTCATCCACAGACAACAGTTTTACTTCAAGTCCAGCTGATGTCAGCTTTCTTCTAATAACCTCTATGACGTCTCTTGTGTCTCCAGGAGGGTTTACACTCTTGGCTTTGACTAGCTCAGCTAGAAATACAGTTATCTCGTTTTTCATTCCATCGACTGTCTTTAGCAGAAGATTATCGTCTTGATCCACTTAGCTATCCTCTCTGAATCTTTTATGCGGCTGGTCTTTTCAAGATCTCTTCAGAAATCTTTCCTTTTACGAATTCTCCTTCTCCTGTTTTACCAACAAATTTTCCGTTTTCAGCAATAATCTTTCCTTTGGATATCGTCATTACAGGGCTTCCTTGGAGTTCGATTCCTTCGAATGGGGTCCAATCTATCTTGTATGGACAGTCGTCGATTGTAATTTTCTTCTTAATCTTTGGATCCAATATTACAAGGTCAGCATCACTTCCAATCTCTATCGCGCCCTTCTTTGGATAAAGTCCAAAGATCTTTGCAACATTTGTACTAGTTACAGCCGCCATACGATTCACTGATATTCGACCCTTCTGAACTCCTTCAGAGAACATTAATGGAACTCTAAATTCCATTCCAGGTAAACCATTTGGAACCTTATTGAAAGAATCTTTCCCCATCTTCTTATGCTCGAGAGTGAACGCTGCTTGATCTGATGCTACAGCAGATATTGTTCCATCTGCAAGTCCTCGCCAAAGCTCTTCAATATGATCTCTTGTACGTAGTGGGGGGCTGCAAATGAAGTTCAAACCGTCAGGTCTCTTGTACATGTCCTCCTCTAATGTGAGGTAGTGTGTTGTGGTCTCACAGTAAGCTGGGAAACCTTCTTTCCTAGCTTGGCGAATTAGCTCAACTCCTTCCTTAACCGATAGGTGGTAGTCATAGAATGCTGAGTCCAAATACTTCGATATGTAAAGAGCTCTGTTAAGCGCTTCCGCCTCATTGATAGGAGGTCTCGTCAGTGCATGATAGATTGGTGATTTATTGCCTTTCTTGATTGCCTGTTCCTGAAGGAATTCTATTATTGAGACATTTTCTGTATGACAGCCCGCCAAACCACCATGTTTCTTGATTTCTTCCATGATCGGTATTAAGTTCCCATCATCGATCATCAGTTCTTCTTTTCTATAGACCATGAAAAATTTGAAGGAAGGTATTCCCATCTCTATGATCTTTGGGATCTGTGCGATCGATGCATCGTTTCCCTCTGTTAAGTTCGAATGGAGAGTGTAATCTATACAGACTTTGCCATCAGCTTCTTTTCTACGAGCTTCTATTGATTCCATTGGTAGTTTTCCCTTAGCTTGAAATGCAAAGTCAATAACGGTTGTTGTACCGCCTATTGCTGCAGCCATTGTCCCAGTATCAAATTCATCTAAGGTCGTTGCACCCATAAATCCGACGTGCATATGAACATGAGGATCAATACCGCCTGGAACAACAAAATTCCCACCTGCGTCAACAACACGATCAGCTTTTGGAAAAACATCTCCGCTTCCAATCCCTATTATCTTACCAGCATCAATTGCAAGGTCAGCTTCCAGTGTTACGTCAGGCCAAACCACTTTACCGTTCTTTATCAACAAATCCATAAATACAACACCAAACCAGAAATGACAGAATTCAATTATAAGTTTTAGTGAAGCGCGCACTTTAGAACATTAATACTTAGTCCAGATGAATATGACGAAATTGAAAGATCATTAGCTGCTGCGATACATCTACAAGTACTAACGTGGAAGAACGCTAAAATGAAAGGAATAAAAGAATGTGCATTCATCAATAAGAGAAATCTTCTTGATATCAGCGACAAGATGATATATGTCAACTAGACTAAGTTTGAAAAAAGCAGTTTGAAAGAAAGAACAAGTGAATACAAGGAGGTTAATCTTATTTATGACGGTAATTCTCGCAGATATTTTTGGAAGTCCGAATATAGGGGTTTACTGTTTTGCATGTGAATCATGGGGAGCAGTTCCGGCTGGAACAACATCCAAAAAGAGGAATAATTTTGCTGAATGCTTAGAAGTAGATGTCTGTGAGGTGAGTGTTGCAAGCTCAAATCTTTTAGGAATTTTCTTGGCTGGAAATAGCAATGGACTAGCACTCCCTAAAATTATCGGCGAATATGAGCTCAAGACGATAAAAAAATCTACGTCTATGAATATCGAGATAATGGAGACTGAAAAAACTGCTCTTGGAAACCTTATCTTAGCTAATGATCATGGTGCATTGGTAGATCCGACTTTCTCAAATTCCATTATCAAGAAACTTGAAGACCTGTTACAGGTAGAAGTTGTGCGAGGTCAGATCTCAAGTTTTTCATATGTAGGATCTCTCGCTTTAGCCACAAACAAAGGAGTTATTACACACCCCCTAATACGCAACAACGAAAGAGAGGTCATAAAAAACGTGTTGAAGGTTGATGTTGAACCCTCCACAGTCAACGGAGGAGTGCCCTTCATAAGATCAGGCCTCCTAGCTACAAGTCGAGGAGCGGTAACGGGACCTCTGACAATGGGCAAGGAGTTAATGGTAATATCTCAAATTATGGAATTGTAGCGTGGAGAAGTAGAATGAGTGAAGTTAAGACATTCATTGCAACAGGAAAAATCAAGAAACCCAGTGGCAATATTCAATTTTCAAAGAAAATTATCGGGATCACACAGAAACAGGTGGAAGAGAAGCTTTACTCTGAACTAGGTAGCAAACACAAAGCTAAACGATTCCAAATAGTCATAACAAAGATAGAAGAAGAGAAACCATCATCTGAGAAAGATACCGCTGCAAAGAAGTGAAAATGTATTGGCAGCAAGTGAGGAAGAACTCAGAAGATTAATGATGGAAATCAGAATTTTAGAAGGATCAGTCAATACTATTCAGTCTAGGTTTAGAGTTGTAAACGCAGCGTTAGAAGACACTATGGGTGCAATGAAAACCTTAGAATCGGTAAAAAATGAGAAAAAAGGGACTGAGATGCTTGTCCCAGTGGGTGCGGGGTCTCTGCTCAAAGTTGAAATTACCGATGTTGAAAAGACAGTTCTCGGAGTTGGAGCCGGTGTCTGCATAGAAAAAAGTATAGAATCATCGATTAAGGATCTAAACGAGAGACAAGAAGAACTAGAAAAATTGAGTAATTCTCAACAGCAACAACTAGCACAGCTGCTTACACGAATAGAGAGTTCGAAGAATCGACTAGCGGAAATGATTGAAGAAACACCAAAGACATAGTATATCGATTTTGATGTCAGTACTATGAGAATTAGAAGGACCAATACGGCTTGTTTGAGAAACTAAAATCAGGGTTAGAGAATTTTTTCGACAAAATATCCAAAACAGAATTAAACGAAAAGTCAATAGATTCATTAATCGAGGATCTAAAGCTAATTCTTATCCAGAATGATGTAGCATTTACTGTTGCAGAGAACATTTGCGACCAACTTAGAGAACAATTAAACGCGTTAGAAGTAAAGAGATTCGGTGACCACCTGACAGAAGCAAAGACAATACTACGAGATATACTTCAAAAAACATTAGTTGACAATGGGAAAGAGAACCTGTTTGATATCATCAAAAGAAAGCAAGAGAAAAAAGAACCTGCTATAATTGTATTCATAGGAATCAACGGAACAGGGAAGACAACTACAATCGCTAAACTCGCTCATCTCCTAATCAAAAAAGGTTTTACAACAATATTGGCGTGTTCAGATACTTATAGAACAGGCTCAATAGAACAGATCGAGGAACATGCAAGAAGATTGGGAGTAAAAACAATCAAACATTCGTATGGTTCCGATGCAGCTGCCGTCGCATATGATACCATCAATTACGCTAAGGCTCACGGTACAGATAGTGTGTTGATCGATACTGCGGGTCGAATGCAGACTAATAGAAACCTGATCGATGAGATGAAAAAAATAATCAGAATAGCAAAACCGGATCTAACATTATTGGTAATAGATGCATTAACCGGTAATGATGCCGCCGAGCAAGCAGCCATTTTCAGCAAAGCTGTATCAGTAGATGGTATAATCCTTACCAAACTAGATGCTGATGCAAAGGGAGGCAGCGCTATATCAGTGTCCAGCATCACGGGCAAACAGGTATTATTCATGGGTATAGGCCAGGAGTATGATGATCTTTTACCATTTGATCCCAACTTTATCCTTAATAGAATCCTCGGTGAGTAAGATGGATACTACTTATATTGTAATAGCACACGTAGAAAGCTAAGGTTTGAGAATTGTCGATAGAGAAATCTGAACTTGCTAAGATGAAAGTAACTGAGCTTCGTAAACTTGCTGAACAACTGGATGTCGAAACGCCATCAAAGAAGATCAAAACTGAACTTATCAAATCCATAATGGCTAAACAAAGAAAGAGAGTCGCGAAACCAAAACCAAAGCCAAAACCAGAAGCGAAAGCCCCACCACCAGTCGAGAAAATCTTTGGAATATTCGTGAACATCAGACAAGGGATGTTCCGACAGTATCCTCACAACATATTGATACGAATTCCAGGCATAGACAGTTCAAACTCCGCCGCGAAATATATTGGGAAAAAAGTCATTTGGCGCTCAAAATCTGGAAAGAAACTCATAGGAAAAGTCGTCAAAACACATGGCCGAAATGGCGTTCTTATGAGTAGGTTCAGAAAAGGTCTCCCAGGACAAGCCATAGGATCTTTAGTTGAAATAATCTAAGATTAACCTACAAATTACGCGTCTTGATAAATCATTACGAGACCTGTAATGACAATTCTCAATTTGGACATGATATGGAATGAATAGGGGAAAATACCCCAAAATAGGAGAAACATACGAAATTATCCTGTCAACATACTGTGATGAAGGTCAGCCAAATGCCGCTCCGATGGGTATAAAATTTCTTAGAAAAAATAGAGTCTTCATCAAATTATTCAAAGGAACACTTACACTGAATAACATATTAAAAAGAAGATGTGCAATAGCAAATGTGACAAGCGATCCGTTTCTGTTCTATAAAACAATTTTTAAAGAAAAAAATCATCTTTCACTAAATTATTTTTCTCGATCAAAAATCATAGATGCACCGTATTTGAGATCTGCAAATGGATATATTCTGATGACCTTAGCAACATGTAAACATAAACGAAGCTATGTGGAAACCGAATTTCATATCAAAAGAATGAATTTGAAAAAAACTAGGTCGGACATCTATTCTCGAGGGGCCCATGCAGTTATTGAAACTATAATACATTCGACTCGAATAAAGGAATTCTCAGCTAAAGGTAAAACAAAAAAGACAAACAACCTAATTCAACTGGTAAATCATTATAAAGAATTGATTCAAAGAGTCTCACCAGACTCGGACTATGAAAAAATCATCAACGAAATCCAAAATAGAATCAATAAATGGAAAAATGAAAAAAGTATACGTTAAGACACCATCTAGACTACACTTCTGTCTAATAGACATGAATGGTGAGCTTGGTCGAGTAGATGGAAGTCTAGGGATTAGTATAGAGAAACCAAATGTCGAACTCATAACATGGCTTAGTGATGAGACAAGAATTTATGGAGAAGAATCTTCGCGTGTAACGGCGCTTGCTAAATTATTTTTATCAAATGTTAAATCTAATGAAAAAATTTCAATAAATATTAAAAATTTGATTCCATCGCATGTAGGATTTGGTTCTGAAACCCAGCTTAGTTTGGCAGTAGCTTCCTCAATAGCAAAACTACTCAAATTAAATTTGTCTACTTATGAATTAGCTCAAATCATGGGTAGAGGAGGAACTTCCGGCATAGGTGAAGCAACTTTTGATACAGGAGGATTAATTCTAGATGGAGGACACAGTTTCGGCAATAACTGCCAGAAAAAAGACTTTCTACCTTCAAATGCTTCGAAGGCTCCACCCGCAAAAGTACTTGTTAGATACGATTTTCCAGAAGATTGGTTTTTCATTTTAGCAACTCCAAACACAGAAAAGGGAATGTTTGGACAGAAAGAAACGGACATCTTCAGAAAATTATGTCCAATCCCCGCCGATGAAGTTGCCGCAATTAGTCGTATTATACTTATGAAGCTTCTTCCTTCCGTATTGGAAAAGGATATTCAGATTTTTGGCTCTGGCTTAACAGATCTTCAGAATCTTAGTTTCGCAAAGGCCGCCAAAGATCTTATGCATCCAGTGACAGCAAGGTGCATCAAAACATTATTGGAGAAAGGGGCATATGGCGCTGGACAAAGCTCGTTTGGGCCTACAGCTTATGGCTTATTTAAACGAGATAGTGAGGTAGAAAGAGTCATCCCCATGCTGAAAAATATCTTGGATAAATCTGGTGGTGGGGAAGTATTATGTGCCGGTCCAAACAATTTTGGAGCTCATATATCTTTTCATTAGATGAGTTGGATAATCATCCTTGTTACGAGTAATTCATTTAATGTCTGAAGGTTTAGATCTTGAAAGTGCTTGTTGTAACAGGAATGAGGGCAAAAGACATTGTGAAAGAACATCTTAGACGAAACGAGTTTGACCATGAGATCTGTATCCTGCCAGTTCCAGTTGCAGCTCTAATGTCGACTCAATACATAGCTAGTATGCTTGAGCATAAGGATCTTTCTGGTATTGATCTTGTGTTGATACCAGGTCTAATAAAAGGAGACACTTCAATTATAAGAAAAAGAGTTGGAATAACATCTTGGAAAGGACCTAAGAACGCAGCAGATCTGCCAAATGTACTCAAAGTAATAGAAAAGATAAGATTTTCAACCATATCTCCTGCTGATGAATCAATCAGAAAAGCTGGAATAAAAGATATAGAAAGATCTCTAAATCGAATTGAAAAAGAAAGTAAGAAAACAACTCCAAGAGAGGATCTGTTTATTTTAGGAAAAGGTGAAAAAAGATTATTTCTAGGTCCAAACTTTCCTATGAGGATTCTCGCCGAGATCGTTGACGCTTCGATAATGTCAACAGAGGAAATCAAAAAAAGAACAAATTTCTTTGATGCATCTGGTGCCGACATAATAGATGTAGGTATGGTCGCTGGCGGAGGTCATCCTGAGGATTCATCAAGAGCTGTTAAAGCAGTAAAGAAATACACGAAGAAAATAGTTAGCATAGACGCTCAAGATCCAGAAGAGATAATCTGCGCTATAAAAGCCGGTGCTGATCTAATACTAAGTATAGATGCTGAAAACATGTCTGAAGTAGCCGAATTCACAGTAGATACTCCAGTAGTTGTGACTGCGTCAGGTAGAGGGCATGTTTTAGAGGAAAATGTTGAAAAAAGAATTAGTCAATTAAATGAGAATATTCACCGCGCAAGATCTTTGGGATACATGAATATTATTGCTGATCCTGTTTTATCGCCAATTTTTTCTCCTGATCTATGCACATCAATTCAAGCATATTTTAGATTTAGAGAAATGGATGCAAATACGCCAGTGCTTTTCGGTGCTGGGAACGTAACAGAATTAATTGATGGTGACTCAATTGGAGCAAATCTACTTTTAACAGGAATTGCTGCTGAAGTTGGAGCGAATATTATACTCACAACAGAAGGGAGTGTTAAAACCAAGAACTCAGTTTCTGAAGTTGTTAAAGCGGTTAAGATGATCACACTAGCTAAAAACAGGAAAAGTCCACCAAAGGATTTGGGAATCGATCTTCTAGTCATGAAAGATAAGAATTGGAAAGAAGAAATGTTCACAATTACAGAGAAAATTAAGAAGTTATCTGCTAAAGGAAATTTAGATCCCGCTCATGATCAGAGAGGTTCATATAGAATTTTGATTGACCGTGACAAGAATGAGATTGTGATGGCTCACTATGATTATGGTACGATTAAACCAGATCTTATATTCAAATCAAAAGAGCCTGATCAATTAATCGGGGAAGCCATCAATCGCAGTTTGTTATCTAGGTTAGAACATGCATATTATTTGGGAAGAGAACTTGAGAAAGCTAAAATCGCGATTTTGACTGGCAAGAGTTATGTTCAAGATCAAGAACTTTTCTTTGGAACAAACTAACTTCAGTTCTATTAGAGTTTAATAAGATTTATCAAGTATTATGATCAGAATATCGGAATTCAATGGACTCCAGAAGTTTCAGTAGATCTAGTAGCATAATGCTAGTAGCTTCACTTGCAGCTGTATATGCTATCCTCAGAATTATTCCAACTTTTCCTCTTGTGGGTGTGCCAGGTGCATACTTCTCAGTCGCAGATTTTATAGCATCCCTTTATGGAATTTTATTGGGACCTTACCTCGGCCCATTATCGATTATGCTTGGGACTTTTATAGGATATTTTGCGGGTAGACCGCCTGTATTTCTCGGTCTCGATTTCATGCCAGCGGCGATAAATAGTATGGTTGTTGGATTTATTATGCGAGGAAAAAGAAAATATTCTGTAATTATCTACTTGGTTCTCTTAGCGCTATTCTTTTTTCACCCCTATGCGCCGAGAATGATCCATGTTGGTTTAAACTATGGTGAAGAGAGCTTTGCATTTCCTTTTGTATGGATGCATATCGTAGGCCTAATTATTTTAGTATCACCCGTTGGTACACATATTTCAAAGCTTATCAATGAAAAATCAATTAAAATGTCGGCCATAGGTTTCTTATTATTATCTTTGATAGGAACCTTGTCTCAACATCTAATGGGCAATTTACTTTTTAGTTCAATCATCCTGCCAACACTAAGTGCAGAAGCTGCTAATACAATTTGGTGGGGGATATTTTGGGTCTACCCAATTGAACGTGTTATAATTGTTATACTGTCACTGATTATCGGCCTGCCTATAATTAGAACACTTGAAACTTCAGTCGTTAATATCACAAAATAGAATCCAAAAATCTCAAGAAAGTATTTTTAATAGAAAAGAGGAATGGTTTAGGATTTTTGAATGTCTTTTTTTATCTTTAAATATTCTTCTCTGGTAATCTCGCCTTGACTATATCTAATATTTAGATTGTCAAGGGCGGAGGATGGAACTCTTCTTTGAAATTCTGGAAGCCCTCGCATTGAGACATTGATTCCAACGATGATTAAAATCAATATTACACTCAATATTATTGCTAAGGTAATATATGCCATTGAATAATCTGAACGCCACATTGCTGTTAAAACCATCGGGTTCTCTATCACGATATCGGTCGTGGGACTGAATTGGTCTCCACTTGTCATTCCATTCCATCTATCAAAAACATTCTTGGCTCCCATTGAACCCCAGAATCCAGTCATAGCAACTTCAGGATCCACAGATATGGTTACTATGGAATCTTCTCGATACCAGCCAGATCCTTGCGGACGACCAAGCTCTGAGTTTACTTGAACGTTGTATTCTGATTGGTATATAGATCTGGCTTTGTAAGGTTTGTTCATAGTCAACGTTATTGTATTGCTAACCATCTCGGTGCCATCAATGTTCCATGCCTTGAACACTTTTCTTTCCTGATCAGATTGCTCTATTCTCTCTGATGTTGATAATGTAACTACCGTACTCTTTTGCCACCAACCTGCCTTGTCTATTGACTGGCCATATGCGTTATCCACCGTCAACATGTATTCAGGTTCATAAGAGAAAGTATGTGAAGCTTCGAGCGTAGATCTTGTTGAGCTTGGATAATAATATGGGTAGTAATACGCTCCAGGATAGTAATAATAAGTATCGACTACTGGAGAGTATGAATTATTTGCATAGTAATGTGGAGAGATATAGTAATAGTACGGGTAATAGGATGGGTAATAATATGGATAATTGTAAGGGTAATCATTTGTCTGAGTTTTCTCAAAAGTCCAAGAATCTTCACGGCAAACATATCTGACTCCTTCGGGTCCAGATACATATTCTTGAACTTGGAAGATATGTGATTCTGTACTTCTAACTTCGAATTCTCGTGAGGATCCTCCCTGAATAGTTCCTTCATCATTGCCATTAATCTGAATAGAAGTTGAGCGATCTGATGGTATGTCTGAAATTGATATAGTTACAAAATAATTATTGCGACTTGAATAAGCAGAGTAGGGATAGTAAACAGGCACATAGTAATCAGTATAGGCTTCTACATCTCGTATTGTTTCTGAACCCATACATGAAGATGAAAGTATACACAATATACTGATAATTAGTACTAATGAGAACCTCAATTACCTCACCGAAGGTAGATTATCATAATGTTTTATTCAAGGGACCATTTAAACATTAATTAATATAATTTCCTCATCAGCAATACTGTTCATAAATAGTGCAGTAAATCAGAATTCAACATATGAATTCTAGAATTCAATTAAAAAAAGATTTGAAGCTACACCAACTAAATGGTGCAGCAATTATAATTTAGTCAAATTCTGAGGAGTCTCCACCTGGCGGTCCAGGAGGAGTATCTTTAGGTTTGGAAGCAGATATGACGTCATCAATTCTCAATATCATTGAAGCTGCTTCGCTAGCTGTTTTCACAACCTGCGATTTGACGGCAAGGGGTTCATATACATTTGATTTTGTCATGTCCATGGCTTTTTCCTTATTAGCATCTACACCAGCCCACTTCTCACCTTTCTCATGCATTGATCTAAGTTCAACAAGGATGTCCATAGGATCAAGTCCAGCATTCTCGGCTAAAGTCATTGGTATGACTTCCAAAGCTTCAGCGTAGCATATTACAGCTAGCTGTTCCTTTCCTGTAAGTTTCTCAGCAAATCTTCTAAGTTGGGAAGCAATTTCAAGTTCTGGTGCTCCTCCGCCCGCTACTATTCTGGGCTCGCGTATAACGTCTCTGACAACACAGAGTGCATCATGAATTGAACGTTCGGCCTCATTGATGATTCGCTCCGTTCCCCCTCTTATGAGTATTGCCACTGCTTTGGGATTCTTGCATCCTTCAATGAATGTCATTTTATCGTTTGAGATCTTTCTCTCTTCGAAAAGGTCTGCTTTTCCAAGATATTCGGATTTGAGGTCATCAATATTTGTCACAATCTTACCGCCTGTCGCTTTTGATAGTTTCTCTATGTCCTTCTCACTGACTCTCCTTATTGCTGCAATTTCTTCTTTGGCTAGGAAGTGTTGGGCGACGTCGTCTATTCCTTTCTGGCAGAGGAGTACGTTTGCTCCTGAAGATTTCACTTTATCAACCATTTCTTTGAGAATGTTTGTCTCTTCATCTAGGAATGCTTTCATCTGTTCAGGTCTCTGGATGTTGATTTTTGCATCAAATTCGGTCTTCTCTACTTCAAGAGCAGAATTCAACAGTGCTATTTTTGGATTCTTAATACTTTTCGGCATTCCAGAGTGTACGACTTCCTTGTCTATCACTAATCCGTTGATCAGTCTTGTATCTGCTAGAGAGCCGCCAGCTTTTTTCTCGACTTTGATGTCTTCAACATCAGCTTTCCATCCTTCAGGAGTTTGTTCCGCAACTTGGAGGATTGCATCGATCGCAATATTGGCTGTGTACTCGGCATACTCTGACAATAATTTACTGGCTTGAGATGTAACTGCTACATCTCGAAGAGCTTTTTTATCATTTGGCTCGACTTTTATGGCGATCTCATCCAAGATCTCTAGAGCTCTTTCAGTTGCTTGTCTGTAGCCATCAACTATAATTGTTGGATGAACACCCTTCTCTATCAGTTCCTCGGCTTTAGTCAATAATTCCGCCGCAAGTACTACCGCTGTTGTGGTACCGTCTCCAACTTCTTGGTCTTGTGTTTTGGCAACATCTACCATCATTTTGGCAGCTGGATTCTGTACGTCCATCTCTTTTAGAATTGTCGCGCCATCATTTGTTATTGTGACATCTCCAAAACCGGCGACAAGCATCTTATCCATGCCTTTTGGTCCTAGTGCAGATTTGACTGCTTCAGCAACCGCTCGTGCTGCCTGAATGTTGGAATGTAGAGCTTCTCTACCTACACTCCTGTCTGTCCCTTCCCTCAATATTAAAACTGATTGTCCACCAATTCTTGCTGCTATCGCTTCAGTCATTTATTTTCACCTTTTATTACATCATTCCGCCCATGCCGGGTGGCATTCCGCCCATGCCGGGTGGCATTCCGCCCATGCCACCACCTGGTGGTGGGGCTGCGCTCTTTGATGCTGCTATTACATCATCTATTCTTAGTATCATTGAGGCTGACTCCACAGCAGATCTTATAGCATGTTCTTTGACTCTGATCGGCTCGATAATTCCTTCTTTCAACATGTCTTTGGTCTTTCCCGAATATACGTCTACGCCAGTAGTCTGACCAGTGGATTCGGCGTGTGCTGCCTTTAGTGCAACCATTATGTCGATAGGGTCGAGTCCTGCGTTCTCAGCTAAATATTTGGGTATTGATTCTATCGCGTCAGCAAATTTCTCAATTGCCATTTGTTCTCTGCCTCCAATCTTGGGAGCATATTCTTTAATTCTCTTGGCGACTTCGATTTCCGTCGCACCGCCTCCAGCTACAATCCTATTCTTACTGACTATGTCTTTGATGACAAAGAGTGCATCGTTTAGAGCTCGTTCAGCTTCGTCGACAGATCTCTCAAGTCCTGCTCTTATCAGTATGCTAACTGAACGTGGGTTCTTGCATTCTTCGATAAATACCATTTTATCTTCACCCATTCTCCTCTCTTCCATAAGTCCTGCTTCGCCAAGCTCTTTCTTGGATAGTCCTTCTATGTTTGTGACTATTTTTCCGCCAGTTGCTCTAGCTAGCTTCTCCATGTCTGATTCTTTTATTCTTCTTATAGCTACTATGCCTTCTTTGGCTAGGAAGTGTTGGGCGACGTCGTCTATTCCTTTCTGGCAGAGGAGTACGTTTGCTCCTGAAGATTTCACTTTATCA
>MEZD01000005.1:0-930 GCA_001775955.1 Candidatus Bathyarchaeota archaeon RBG_13_38_9
GTCGCTAAAAACAAAAGCCAAGAAATCAGTGACAATTACAGTAACTATTGCAATTATACTTTTCTCATGCAACGCGTGGGACGACTATAAGGTTCGTTACAAGGATTCAATCAGATCAGTCGAAATCGAAAATGTCGAAAGGCTGAGAAAATGCAAAACCCCTAAGAACGGCTATAAAACCTATAAGTGTCCTGAGTGTGGAACTATAAAATATGTCCCCTTCACCTGTAAATGTCGATTATGCACATCCTGCGGCACAAAAGCAGCAAACCAATGGGCAGATGAGATACATCATAAGCTTTTAAAAGTCCCTCACAGGCATGTGGTTTTCACGATTCCAGATACGTTGAGAGAAGTGTTCAGGAATCCAAAGTATCAGAAAGTACTTATTGCAGCTTCAAAAATCACAATGGAAGAGATGATAGCATCCTCAAATAAGAAAAGTAAGAAGAAGATCAAGCTTAAGATAGGGATGATCCAGGTATTGCAGACATATGGGGCTGATATGAAATGGAATCCTCATGTCCATTGCATAGTTACCGAAGGCGGTTTTGACAGGCAATGGAATTGGATCCATACATATTACATTCCATATAAATATTGGAGAAAAAAATGGCAGTACAAGCTGTTAACAATGCTAAAAAAAGAAATGCCAAAATGCAGAGAGAATAGTGTTTTCATAGACATGCTTTTCCAAAACTATAAGAAAGGGTTTGTGATGAACGGAGAAAGGCGATTTGAAAAGAGAGAAGGGTGGAATATGGCGAGATATATTGGCAGATATGTCAAGCATCCGCCTATCGCTGAATCAAGGATTATGAACTTTGATGGAGATCAAGTGACTTACTGGTATGAAGATTCAGAGACCAAACAGAAAAAAACGGTAACAATGGATAAATTCGAATTCATTCAACTACTCCTTAGCCATAT
>MEZD01000005.1:939-1104 GCA_001775955.1 Candidatus Bathyarchaeota archaeon RBG_13_38_9
AAACTTTAAAATTGTGAGGTATGTCGGCATATATTCAAGAAGAGGGTACAGGCATAGGCAAACTGAATTTCATGAAGGGGAGATTATTCTCATTAAGAGAAGCTGGAGGGAAGAAATTAAGAGGACTTTTGATTATGACCCACTGATATGCCCAAAATGCAAAAT
>MEZD01000005.1:1147-1443 GCA_001775955.1 Candidatus Bathyarchaeota archaeon RBG_13_38_9
ACAAGAAGCTACACCAAGAATTGCAATAATGCCATTCCTTCCGTTCGGAATGACCTTATTATGGCATGCGTCCCCAGTAATGAGGAGGTGTGAAGCTCATAAGACAATGTGGAAAACTCTGAAAGTCATTATCAGATAATCTGCTAAGGTAAGAATACCATGAAGAAACACATGTTGAATCATCGTAAGAGTCGTAATCATAGACAAGCGAAATATGACTGCTACGCTTGAACCAAAAGGTAAAGAATCAGACTATAATGGCTCGGTTCACGTTATAGGGAACAGACAAACGATTC
>MEZD01000005.1:1473-1943 GCA_001775955.1 Candidatus Bathyarchaeota archaeon RBG_13_38_9
CAATATTTATGGTGTAGAACTTGGTAAGCCCTATGCACTCCCAAATATCTGGGTAGAAGCTCTGTGAAGAGTGACGAAGGTGTTTAGGGTAGAGGATATGGAAAAAAGCAAATGTCAGGCTGCAATTGTCTGAATAGAGGCACATGCCTCAACCTGAAAGGGTGCCGACTTTCCATTGGTGTTTCATTGTGTGAATGAAGGTAAATCTATGAAAGTAGGAAATTCAATTACGCTGAAAGGCGAGAAGCTTACTAACGTGCAACTTCGAGATCAGTGGAATAATATCGACTGGAAGAAAGTTGAAAAACACGTCAATAGACTGCAAGTCAGGATCACCTGTGACAAGAAGCTACATCAATAAATTGCCAAAGTGCTATCCCTTCCATTTGGGATAATCCTATTATGGTATGCGTCGGCGGTAACGCTGAGGTGTAAAGCCCATATGACAACATGGAGAAAGTCGAAAGTCT
>MEZD01000005.1:1965-3542 GCA_001775955.1 Candidatus Bathyarchaeota archaeon RBG_13_38_9
AAGTGTACTATGAAGAAACGAAAGTTGAACCATTGCAAGAGTCGTGAGGTTTGACAAGCGAAAATAGACTGCGCTTGAACCAAAAGGTATAGAATCCGACTATAACAACTGTGATTATGTTATAGGAAATGGACGAATGATTCTCGGCTTATAGATGGCTTCTAAAGTACACAAAATTATTTATGATGTGGAACTTGGTAAACCCTATATGATTCCCTGAAAAGGGTAGGAGCTCCGAGAGGAGTAACAATGACATAGAGGGTAGAGGAGAGAGTAAGAAGCGAATGACAATTGGTAATAAATTGTATAGAGGTTCAAAATTTGCCTTAACCCGAAAGGATGCTGACTTACTCTATGGTGTTTTATTGCATGAATGGAGGAACGACCTATGAATGTAAGTCATTCAACGACGCCGAAAGGCGAGAAGCTTACAAACACTCAACTGAAAAACCAATGGAATAATATCGATTGGAAGACAGCTGAGAAATTCGTTAATAGGCTTCAATCTCGGATTGCAAAAGCAGTTATTAAATGTAAATGGTCTATAGTAAAAAGATTACAGTATTTGCTAACACACTCATATTACGCGAAGCTGTTAGCAGTAAGAAACCCAAATCAAAATAAGGGCAAAAGAACGGCAGGGATTGATGGTGAAACATGGTCAACACCAGAAACCAAAATGAAAGCTGTTCTTCGTCTAACGGATAAAAAGTATGTAGCAAAACCATTAAAGAGGGTATTCATAGAAAAATATGGGTCAAAGAAGAAACGACCTTTAGGCATTCCGACTATGCACGACAGAGCTATGCAATCGCTCTATGCCTTGGCATTAGACCCGATTGCAGAAGCAACAGGAGATAAAACATCCTTTGGATTTAGGAAATTCAGAAGCACACATGATGCGGGCGATAGACTATTCCAATGTATGTGTAGAAAAGATTCACCTGAGTGGGTATTAGAAGGAGATATTAAAGGATGCTTTGACAACATAAACCATCAATGGTTATTAGACAACATCCCGATGGATGAATCAATCTTAAAACAATTCCTCAAAGCAGGTTTTGTATATGAACAGCAGCTTTTTCCAACGAAAGCAGGAACTCCACAAGGCGGTATCATATCTCCAATTCTTGCCAATATGACTTTGGACGGAATTGAAAACATATTGAGAGATAAATACCACAAAAACAAGAATGGTACACTAAATACAAATCATGCTGCGAAATTCAAAGTAAATTTTGTAAGATACGCGGATGATTTCATAGTGACTGCCAAAACCGAGGAAATTGCTAAAGAAGTTAAAGAATTGATTAAAAACTTCCTGAAAGAAAGAGGTCTGGAATTATCTGATGAAAAAACACTGATAACCCATATCGATAATGGCTTTGATTTTCTGGGATGGAATTTCAGAAAATATAATGGCAAACTTCTTGTTAAACCGTCCAAGAAATCCATTGATAAGTTTACTGAAATCATCAGTATCACAATCAAAAATGGAAAAGCATGGAAACAGGAAGACTTAATAGATGCCCTCAACCCAATTATAACAGGATGGACAAACTATCACCAATCTGTTG
>MEZD01000005.1:3577-4053 GCA_001775955.1 Candidatus Bathyarchaeota archaeon RBG_13_38_9
ATGTGGAATATGCTCTGGCATTGGGCTAAGAGAAGACACCCAGAAAAATCCAAACACTGGATTGCCGATAAATATTGGCACACAGTTGGGAATAGAAACTGGGTCTTCTCAACCGAGAATAAACAACTGAGATTCCTATCAGATACTAAGATAGTAAGACATAGAAAATTGAAGTTAGACATGAACCCCTACCTTGATAAAGAATATTTTGTTTTACGAAAATTAAAACAGGGGTTCAAGAAACTAACAGGTATAGCAAATAAAGTGTGGGATAAAGCAAAGAATGTAACCAAGCCCGAAACTAAGACCATGACAAATAACTGCTGCCCGATTTAAAGGGTTATAAAAGGCTTGAGCGGTATGAAGGGAAACTTTCACGTACCGTTCTGAGAAGAGGGGGGACGAGCAATCGTTCCTCTTTATTCGGCAAAAGCAGTTAAAGAAGGAAAATGGTATTTGGTTAAAAAGCTGCAATA
>MEZD01000005.1:4059-4342 GCA_001775955.1 Candidatus Bathyarchaeota archaeon RBG_13_38_9
AACCCACTCGTATTATGCGAAACTGTTAGCAACAAGAAAACCCACTCAAAATACGGGTAAAAGAACGGCAGGGGTTGACGGTGAAATATGGTCATCATCGGAAGCCAAAATGAAAGCCGCTCTTAATTTAACAGGCAGAAAATATGTCGCGAAGCCGTTGAAACGGGTTTTCATTGAAAAACCTGGGAAGAAAAAGAAACGACCTTTAGGTATTCCCACAATGTACGATAGAGCGATGCAATCACTTTATGCTTTGGCATTAGAACCCATTGCAGAAGTGACA
>MEZD01000005.1:4351-5477 GCA_001775955.1 Candidatus Bathyarchaeota archaeon RBG_13_38_9
ACATCATTTGGCTTTAGAAAATTCAGAAGTGCACATGATGCCTGTGAACAGGTCTTTGTTTGTATGTGTAGGGAATACTCACCCGAATGGGTTCTCGAAGGAGATATTAAAGGCTGTTTCGATAACATTTCTCATCAATGGTTAATAGACAATATCCCTATGGACAAATCGATTCTAAAACAATTTCTGAAAGCGGGTTACATATTTGAACGCCAGCTATTCCCAACAGAAGCAGGCACTCCACAGGGTGGTATAATATCACCAATTCTCGCTAACATGACGTTAGATGGGATTGAGAAAATGCTTGCAAATAAATACCATATAGGCAAGAGTGGTAGAATAGATCATCATCATGCTGCAAAATACAAAGTCAATTTTGTGAGATATGCTGATGATTTCATTGTTACCGCCAAAACCGAGGAAATAGCTAAAGAAGTTAAAGAATTGATTAAAGAATTCCTGAAAGATAGAGATCTGGAACTGTCTGATGAGAAGACGTTAATAACCCATATTGACACTGGCTTTGACTTTCTGGGATGGAATTTCAGAAAATACAATGGTAAGCTTATTGTTAAACCATCTAATAAATCAATTGATAAAATTACTGAAAAGATCAGTGATATAATCAAGAGAGGAAAAGCATGGAAACAAGAGGCATTGATTGACGTCCTCAATCCAATAATAACAGGATGGACAAACTACCATCAAACTGTTGTATCGAGTGAAGTATTCCACAAAATCGATAATAAAATCTGGAATATGCTCTGGCATTGGGCTAAAAGGAGACACCCCGATAAATCCAAACACTGGATTGCTGATAGATATTGGCATTCAGATGGAAATAGAAACTGGGTGTTTTCTGAGGGAGATAAACAACTGAATCTTCTATCCGACACAGAGATTGTAAGACATAGGAGATTGAAGTTAGACATGAATCCGTATCTTGATAAAGACTATTTTATTAGTCGGAAAATAAAACAGGGAGTCAAGAAGCTAACAGGCATAGCAAAGAATGTGTGGAATAAAGCAAAGAAAATATGCAAACATGAAAATGAGACCATGACCATTAACTGCTGCCCAAATTAAAGGGTTATGAAATGCTTGAGCGGCATGAAGGGAAACTTTC
>MEZD01000006.1 GCA_001775955.1 Candidatus Bathyarchaeota archaeon RBG_13_38_9
GAAGGGGAAATATGGAATGTGGCACTAAGAATTCAATGAATAATGTCTATACTCAAGAGGCATTGATTAACTTACTGGGAAAGAAGGGCATCATCAATAAGGAAGAAGTGATTGAGGAGATAAAAAGGCTGAGAAGAGAACAACCTAAGATAACCAAAGAATAAAAGAGATTTCTTCTTGCTTTTGCGCGATAGATCAACTTTATTGCTGAAGATTATATATAGAAAGCGGGCTTTTTTAGCTGTTCCCTATATCTCACTTTCTCACAGTAACAAACGTTTTTAGGCATGCTGATAGTTCGGAGTCTTTCTTCATCAAAGTCGCTCCGTGATTATCTATGCTCGGATGCGCATAACACCTACAACTGTTGATTTTTAAGAGGAAAGAATTTATGAGAATTCACGGAAGAAATGCGCATAAATAGGTGAATCAGCCGCATAGGGCAACCACCATGATGCGAAATGAAATGGGACAATCTCGTGTCGGCTGGATGTTTCTGTTGTGTGGTTTTTCATTATGCTTTTTTATGGTCATAAGTGATTTCAGGTACAGCCATCATCAAAATAATTTGATTGGATTTCGTAAAGAGCCAATATTTTATTGGTGGCTTCTTCTGTCATCGAATTCTCTATTAGCCTTGTCAATTCTTCTGTAGATAGCCCATTGCCAAAACTAGGAATATTATGGCGCTTAATCATATCATTTATTTGCGATCTGATTCGCCCATATATAAGTCTTTTAAGATTTACTGCGGAAGCGTTTGACTCTTCGATAAGTTCATTCAATATATTAAGAGATTTTCTCAACTTTCCGAAATTGCCGCTCTTTTCATAATCAGCAAAAAGGTCTTGTGCATTTTTAAATCTATCCATCTGATGTACTTCCTTTAACTTGGTTGTTTCTTGGGCACAATCAAAAAGCCAAGCCCCGTGAAGATGGTGATTATGTCTACTGTCAGGAAAAATTTATAAGGAATGGCAACGCGTTTCCTTTCTCCTTCCCAATATTCTTGCCAGCGTTTATTTTGTGGATCGTCAATTATCATCTGAAAAATCTCGCCAGGTTTAGCTTTTTTGCCTTCAAGTCGGTCCTTTTCCATTTTTAGTCTTATCATCTCATTGATATATTCACTATCATCGTATGGTTTGCTAACCGTATTTTCTCTTAAAACAAATTCCATGCGACCTATGCTGCCGAGGAAGCCAACCTTTGAGTCAAAACCTGTGGCAAATAGAAATGAAAGGAAAAAAGAGGCTATCCCAACAAGGATTAAAATCGTACCAATTCTCTTATTCTGCATGATGGTCAGCCTTAGTTTACCTTTATCACCGGCATGTCTTAATAAAATTGCCGTCCTCATCTGTTGTCGTGACACATTGGTTGAGAAGCTGTGACGACGTTTGAGACGACGTACTATCGCCTTGCTTAAACTGTTGTGCCGTCCTGCTAAGCCCTTTAGACACGTCGTCACAGCTCACTCCATAATAGGACGGGGCTTCGCACTTGGTACCTCTTGCTTTTATTCCTTGTTCTAAGGTTAATCTATTTTCGTTTCCTTGAAAGCAATGCAAATAAGCCGAGCAGAGATCATACTCGGAAAGAGTTCGAGCTCTATCCGGTGTTATTGCGCATCCAGCCACCGCAGCTAAGATAAGCAAGACCGCGATTTTCATGAAATTGTTCCTCCCTATTGCAGAGCGATGCTTATTATTTTCATAATATACTTCCCACAAGAATAAATCCATACCCAAAAAGTTGATTTATTTCAAAGAGTTACAAAAATACAGCAGTTTTTAGCTTGGGCTGGAAGGGTCGGTCTGCCTCAACAATTTTGAGCAATCCAAGCCTTCATTTGCATTTAGGAGTCCACACTCGACCATAAACTATTAAAATGCGATGTTCAGGAAGGATTATTTCATATCTGCTACTTCCTGGAACAAACATCTTTAAAACCTGTTATAATTGTGATGATTACAATAGGTTATCTTTAATTCAGCAATATGAAACTCAAGAATAGAATAAGTGCAATCATTCTGCTCTCAACTTGTTGCCTCTTTGTCTTCTCCTGTAATAAACCTAAGTATCACGTATATGGAAAAGACCCCTTCCCTCAAATTAATCTTCCTGTTTTCACAGATGCGTTCCAAGTTCATCACGTCATTAATAGGCCTGAGGGTGCAAAATCTGTTCAATACAAAGTAAAGATTAAATGGCCTGCTCAGGAACTAATTAATTTTTATAATTCGGAATTTGACAAAATGGGGCTATCGAAATATTCGAAAGATAATTATGGTGGTGGAGGATGGGAGCATTTTATTGATGGAACTCAGAAAGGTAGCTTAGAGGATAATCGGTATTCTGAGACATGGGTTGACAAAAATCATAGTATCAGAATTTTGTTATTCTTCGACTACAGAGGAACAAAGAGTGTTTCAGAGGTCACAGAGGTATCCATCGTTTGCCAAATTAATAAATTCTATGATTTTACGAGGCTAAATGAATTTGATAACAAGTTGCGAAAACTAAATAAAAAGAAGGAATTTTATACCATGATAGGGAAATACTCAAAAGGTAATAATGGATTGGATATTGAGCAAGCTCTGAAAGAAAATCCTGACAATGCAGAACTTAGAGAGTATATTGAACTTCTTAAACAATTCAAGTGACAATCAACACTTCTTATTATCCCTACTTTTTGCGTCTTTGTAGGTGGAGTAAAGAAAAAAGGCATGCGCCTTACGGGGCGAAAGAAACACCACAATCCAGAGAGTTCTGAAAGGCAAACCTACTTCCTGTAACAAAGCATTCAAATACTTGATATAATTGTGCAGAGTATAAAAGGGATTAAATGTCATTATCTGCATGGATCATATCATATCTCGCACTTGCAATTTTCTGGGTTTTGACTGACCGTCAACTTGATGTCACGACATTCCCCTTGCGGCAGAGAATCATAAAATCAATGAAGCTTACGGATACGATCACCAGGGACTTGCAAAGCATGAGAGTGCATTACCAGGCATTAGCAGTTCGCGCTTCAAAGGGACTTACAAAAAATTAAATGCAACGAGAAAATGCCGAACACCATATTTAGTTTCAATACTGGGGCAAGGTAAGACGTTCATGTTTATTCATTTCGCGTTTGGCCAATTAGGAAAACAGGGTAAAATCATAGAGCAAACTGAGAAAGTAATTAGTACGATTCTCACTGAGAAGCGTTTAGTTGCACGAAACTGTACCGAATTCCTACCAGCATTCCCTGTACGTGGTAAGCCCCTCCCTCTTAAACTGCCTGCAAAAATCACCAAAGATGATATGGGGCGTCCTACTGTATGGTTCAAAATAGGAGACGAGGTAAAGAACAGGCAACCAAACTATGAAGAGATCACATTTTTACCCAGCGATGTCGCGATGATTTGCTTCATCAATATCTCATTTAACGACCTCAAAACCTCACCACATTCTAAGGAGTACGGCAAATTCGGGATAGTATTAAAGACTCAATTTCTTAAATCCGTAGGCATTAGGCCAGTTTTGTACTATTCCGAAGAATCATTGTGGTATGATCCTGAAATCATTGCTTGGAACAGTGCGGCGCGGCGGAATGAAAAAAACCTGAAAGCAATCCAAGACGAAATACTTGCCTTTAGGAAACCGGAAACATATTTCCGCAGGTTTGCAGATCTAACCACAATCACGATGAGGATAAAACCGGACAACGTAACTGTGTCGCCTTACAAGTACGACAGATATCCAGTTGGCTACGACTTTAGAAAAGAGCATGAACATAGAATTGTTTTCCAATCGGAGAATGACGACTTGCAATTCAAAGAGGATGACGTCTACATGTTAATAGTGCCCACCCTTGATGCAAAGAATCAGATCATCTCCTATCTCAAAAACAAATGGAAGCAACCACCTTTAATCGAGGTTTTCCCTATATAGAAGAGAGGCCCACAGGGTCAGGCTTGACTATTGACAGTTTGAAAAAACTTAATTGAACTTAAATAAAATATTCAAGGCGATGGCTGAAAGTCACGCCTTGATGCTATCATTAAACAATTCTGCTGTAAATCATCACTTTTCGGCTTCTGTAGTTTTTGCGACATTGTAGGTGTAGTCACCTTCTCAATAACTTCCTGTAATTGACTCTTTACAGTCTTTCATAAAAGTTGTATAGTTCGAACTATAATCTTTTTATTTTTTACGAAGAAATAACCGAGCTTGTTGGGGGATTCATGCCAGTAGACTACGTCCCGATATTAAATGCAATAAAAGATGCCAAGGATTTCGATACAAAGTTAATTATAATTGCGTCTCTACTCTTTGCTGGTAGCGTATTTATTGCCAATTTCGTACTTGGCGCTTATTTCAAAAAAAGATTGAAGGGGATATCATATAGCCTTTCTGTTTTGGGCGAGATTCATAAGCCAGCTGCATCACATAAATACAAAATTCTAACGGTTCTATGGATCAGAGTTAAAGATATAGTGTTCAATTTCTGCTTCCCAAATGAAGATACGCGCGAAGCAATTATTGACTCTACTAAACTGCAAGAATATCAACAAAAAATGAATGAGGCATTCATAGCGTTATACAAAGACCGCGTCTTTTTTTCGGAAGCAACTTTCAAGAAGTACGAAGATATTTTTACAGAAATGGGCAAACTTTTTGGGGCAAGTCCTGTCGATACGGCAAGAGTAAAAGCGTTATTGGAGGAACTAACCAAACTGGTGCGTGCAGAACTTGGGATCAATTTTACTCCTACTACCTGAATCTATTCTTGTGATTTCTTGTTACCAAACCATTTCTTTCACCGTCACAAAGTAGGAGGGTTCTTCAATGAGAGATCGAAACAAAGTTAAAACTATAATCGGGACAATTGTCAATGCCTGTGAGATGCCCAAAGGAAATCTTGTTTTTGCGCTTGCTTCTGTACTACTACTGATTTTACCTTCAATTGTGCCTGCTATCGTCTATCAAGTTCTGCCCGCCGACATACCACCTCGTCTGCCTTCACAAATTCAAGGAAAGTACCGCATTATCGAACATGACCGCTCCCGAAAATTGTGGTTTGTATATGATGTACCAAGATGGAAAAAATATAGGGACAAAGAATTTTCAGAAGAAACTATTAAAATGTATCCACCAATTCATCAATATATATCATGCCGTGATGGTTGGGCTCATGACGTTATCAATAAAACAATGAATAACGAGTATATGATGGAATTAGTAACCATTATTGACAAGGGCAAACCTTTAAAACAGCCGACTCCAGAAGGTAAACAATTAAGTATGGAGCGAGCGCAGGCTATTGTCGAAGAGGCATTTTATCCGGTCAATAAGCATCTGTGGTCATTCAAGAGCGCTCAGTACAAGAATGGTGTATTGATCTGTGCATTTTCTCAAAGTCTTCCTGATGCAATAGGAGTATGGTGGGCTAAAGGTAACAAAGTATATAGCGTAAATGGCATCGCTCGAAGCAAGACTAAGAATTTTGAAGTAACCTTTGACCCAAATATCGATGTTCCGAAGGCTTATGAAAGGTGCAAAAGCTATAAATGAATAATAAAAAACAATCCATAACAATTGGCTCGACCCCGACACGGAATAGCCGTGACACGTTTTCGAAAAAGGTGGTCGTCCGTGCGGGTCAACCATGGTATTACATAGTTCTCCTGTAAATCAAAACCTCTTTGTAGTAATCTCAACGGTTTAATTGTAGGTGGAAGTCGCACCCCGATAGAATAAGATGCTATGCGATTTTGAGGAAGGAATTGATAAAAGTTGAAAATTCTTGACCCAGCGCTATCTGTTATCTTCGCATTTCTTTATAAGTCCCATTATAAAATCTATAACTCCCTCCACATCATCCCTGTGAAATCTTTTAGCATCCTTTGGTGTTCCCTGCGGGGGCTTTTTATCGAAGATGACAACATCTGCCATCTCAAGGATCTTTTCTGCACCTTTTTTGATTTTTCCTTCAGCTCCAGATATAA
>MEZD01000007.1:0-1993 GCA_001775955.1 Candidatus Bathyarchaeota archaeon RBG_13_38_9
GTTTAGAAAAGAGACGCTTAATACACAGGATTTTGAGGTTTTTCTTCTCGACGGTACATTTCTTGGTAAAATTGGATTTTTAAGGGAACGAAATAACGTTTAGAGTATGTTCTCAGCAACTTTTAATTTTGAAAGAGCTTTACTGACTCTTTTTATTCGTGCATCATATCGACTTTTCTCTGAAGTGAGAAGAGCTCGTTGATTATTAATCATGGCCTTAACAGAATTAACTGAAGGCCCACCAATTACATTTCTCCTTTGAACATTAAGATAAGGATCAGTTGCCTCTCTCAATTCAGTGTCAGAAATTTTTAGAGGCCTACCTAAGACTTTTAATGAAGCGTTCTCAATCATTTCATTTGAAATCTCTGATGCTTTTTTATCATCTCTAAGACAGGATAATGTGACATCAACGATAATATCGTGAGCTTGACGGAAAGGTAGCCCATGCTTCTTTACAAGCGTATCTGCTAAGTCAGTGGTAGTTGTAAACCCTTCCATTAGTCTCTTGACCATGTTTTCTTTCATTGGTCTTAATGTTTCAACTATGCCTCCCATGATCCTCGTACTTCCGACGACCGTATCTATCGCAATCGGTTCTAGCATTACCCGATCTACTGTGTTTGTATAACTTGTCCCCTTCATTGATGCAATTGTAGCGACCATGTTTCCAAGAGATTCAGCGGCATAAGCTTTAATCTGCTCTAGAATCAATGGATTCTTCTTTTGGGGCATTATGCTGCTGGTTCCAGCATAGGATTCGTCTAAATCAATTAGAAGGTATTCATCCGAGCTCCATATTTGGAGGTCCTCAGCCAATCTGCTGAGATTTGACATGTGGATAGCTATCACTGCTGCAAATTCCATAAAATAATCTATGCTGGCAACTCCATCCAAACTGTTTTCTAATAACTCGTCGAATCCAAGTAATTCCTTTGTGCGAATACGGTTGATTTGCCAGCCAGTCCCTGCGAATGCTGCTGAACCTAATGGACTCTGATTTGTACGTCGATATATTCCTTCAAGGCTATCTATTGTTCGTGAGGCAGATTCTGAATGAGCAAGCAAGTAATGTGCAAAAGTCGTTGGTTGAGCTTGTCTCCAATGAGTGTAGCCAGGCATAATGGTTTCAATGTTATTTATGGCCACGTCAATCAACTTTACTCTGAATTCTATTATTTCTTTAATCACGCGTTCAATCTGATCTCTATAGAAAATACGCCTCTGGGTATGACCGAGATCGTTACGACTTCGTCCAATATGCATCTTCCCACCAACAGGACCTACTTCCTCAATTAGTGCCGATTCTGTTGACATGTAACCAACTAATTGAGGATTAGAAAGAGCTTTTTTCTCGACGTTTTGAAGCCCTTGTAGAATCTGCCGAGCCTCCTCATGGACTATAATACCTTCCTCGGAAAGCATTATCGTGTGAGCTCTATGAACTAATAATTGCCCATAATAAGAAGCAACATCGAATGGTATGGGGGAATTACGCTTAGATTCTAATTCGACTATTTCAGATGCGCTCGCTTTGCGAGCTCTACCGAAACGTTCCCGATCTACAATCTTCTCATCAGTCATATTACCTAAATTACATTCTCAAGGATATTAGAACCTCTTCAAAATATCGTAACAAAGATGGCATTTATTGGTATATTTTTTAGGGGATATACTTTTTACAAAATATTTCGGTCCATTAGAATAAAGAGTCTTAAAAATGGGTCTCTGATAAGCGTTTTTCAAAATCTCCGATAGTTTTTGGTTTTTTAGATTACCTAATTTTAATTTATCTAACATTGATAAGGCAGAACAACAAGGCAATACATCTCCATTCGTAGTTATACCAATATCTCTTAAGACCTCATTACATGGACCCTCAATAGTTTCCTTGGCGTAGAGCCGTTTTTTTGAAGAAATTTTTGATCCACGGCCAACGGGAGTAAAAGGAGATTCTATACCCTTAGCCCAGTGAATACCCGCATCGGTTTCA
>MEZD01000007.1:2066-4176 GCA_001775955.1 Candidatus Bathyarchaeota archaeon RBG_13_38_9
TTGTCATAATTACCATCTCTATACCGAGGTCTTTGCAGGTAAAATATGT
Source organism: Candidatus Bathyarchaeota archaeon RBG_13_38_9 (assembly GCA_001775955.1). GTDB lineage: Archaea > Thermoproteota > Bathyarchaeia > 40CM-2-53-6 > RBG-13-38-9 > RBG-13-38-9. The sequence continues at coordinate 2,116 of MEZD01000007.1, forward strand.
GTTCTTAACGTATTCGAATGGCACCCAAATTTGATGAAAATCGTCTACACTAATATTTAGTACATTTAACCCAGCATATTTAAGACGATTTAAAAGTTTGAATGCTTTTTCACGGGTTTCCGCCCAAAAACAGTTTGTAACAATTTCTGTTTTCAATCCCGAATCATTAGAGAATTTAATGAGATTCTCCACTAATTCAGGGTAAAGGAATGGCTCACCACCAGTTATACTAAGCCAAGATATTGTCGGTATTTCTCTAATTTTTTCGATATAATTTTTAGCTTCGATCAAAGTCATTGTCTTTTCTTTTTTAGAATCGAACCAACAGTGAGAACATTCAGCGTTACAATTTTCTGTCAAAAGGAGAGCTGCTCTAAAAGGGGGAAGTAGATTACACATAAAAAGTGACCAAGCTTATTTCAATTGATTAATAGTGGATTTGATAAGCTCATTGGATTGGTAGAAGCCATCTTCTACGAGGTTTCTTTCACGAATAAGTTTTGTTAGTAAAAGCTTGAATTCAGAAGACTGGTGAAGCGTCATGGATGCTAAGTCTATTATCCTACTTATTCTAGGAAATGGTTGTGCTCCGAATGTTTCCATGTTGACTTGCTCGCTTATATCTCCGTCACTGTGTGCGATTGGGTTAAGATAACGACCTACCCATAAAAATGTGTGATTAAGAACCTCAATCTTATCTTTTTCTTCACTCGCTGCGATTTTTTTCGCTAATTCATCTAATTCAACTGATAATTTTTTGAATTCCTTTGAGTATTCAATCATTTGGTGTAAGTTGAAGTAACCGTTGATTTTATCTGCTTTTAGTTGCATATCTTCTAAAATCTTTGTAATCCTATCAGCATATGATGTAAAATTGAAGGGTATTACCTCACAATTTGCAAGTCGGAAGATAAGGTTTAGCTCAATCTTAACGTCTTTTGCGAGGATGTTCACGTCCATTTTATCATGAGTTTCGTAAGGAGTATGCCACCACCACCCGCCTCCACTGTAGTTTACATGCGGGTCGTACGTTTCCTTGGGACGTGATGTTGTTACACTAACGTGCGGTAAACCTGTGCCCCAGAAGCTCCCATCACCCGCTCTTGTAGGCCAACGATAATGTTCAACGCTAATTCCTGTTGCATCTTTGACGCTTTCTAAGATTACGTCGAGAACCTCGCTGTATGGTGCTTCTCTAACTGTTGTGGCACCTTGGACACCTGGAGAGTCGATGTTGTAACTAACTACACAGTTGTACCTAAGATCATGCCAAAATGCATCGTTGTACCAAGTTGATCCAGCGTACTTACCGATTTCGTGTCCGGTCCAGAAAGCCAGTCTTATACTACGTCTTAACCTATCAGAATGTTTGTTCAGAATACGACCTAACTCTATCATGGCTGTGTCTCCACTGATATTATCTGTAGCACCCTGACTGAATGGTGGCGTGTCTACATGGCCATTTACTAAAATGAATTTTTGAGGCTCGATTTTTCCCTTGATCTCAGCTACGAGTATAGGCAGCTTCTTCCATTTTGTTTCAGCAACACTTATGACGTGTGCCCTCATTCCGCCCTGTTGGGCCATTCTCCTGAGAATGGCTCCATCTTTATTTGACACATGAAGTATTGCAGGGATTGTTGGTATTTTATGGACGTTGTCACTTGTTGGGTTACCAGATACGCTAAAATCTGCTCGTTGATGAACTACAGAGGGCATGTAGTCATCTTGTTCTATGACAATCAAACCAGCTACGCCCATCTCTTGTAACCTTATTAGAAGCTTGCCCTGTATGCCCATCCAATCTCCACTAGTCTTTTGCTCGCAAAGAACGATCTTACCCTTACAATCTTGGAATCCTAGCATGTCAGGAGGCACATAGATGACTTCTGCTTCGAATCCCTCTGATGATGTTGTCCCTGCCTGCCTGTACGGCGTAGTTTGGATTTCCATCCTTACTGGGTGAGTCACAGATAGCTTCGAAAATATTGGATCAGTGATATACGCATCGTACCACAAAATTTTTGGCTCTAAATTATACTCACACAACTTCTCTTTGAT
>MEZD01000007.1:4203-5452 GCA_001775955.1 Candidatus Bathyarchaeota archaeon RBG_13_38_9
ACTACCAGAATGAAGGGGGGGAAACTTCATTAACTCATCGAAGTTCGATTGTAGTCTTTCTTTTGAAATCTCGGCTTCCATGGCTCGAAGGAATTCTCTATCAGTTTCAGAAAGGAGAATCATTGTTATCGATAAATCTTCACTTAATCCCTATAATATTGTTTCTAGAATTGAGAAAAAGAATATTACCAAAGCCGTATTTTATCGTTAAAATTTATCGTATTTTTTCCTTTATAGAAATTCTTGGTGGGACCGCCCGGATTTGAACCGGGGACCACGCGGGCCCGAGCCGCGTATCTTAGACCAAGCTAGACCACGATCCCAGAGCCGACTTAATTCGGAAAACTATACTTAAAAACCGTTCGAGATATTATATCTCTGTCACTGTCTCTTTAACGGTCATGTTCAAGACGGTTTCGGCTATATCAGCACCATATTCGGCAGTCCTCATTATGCTTTCTATGATTAATCTTAGTGGAGGTAGATCGTCAACGGGCGCTAGTTTAACGATCTTGTGAATTACCTCAGCCTCCATTCCCCTCGTCTCTTGAGCTACATCCATTACTGAATCAGCCTCACTATAATTTTCATCGAACAAAGCCTCCATAGCGCTTTCAAACACTTTTAGAGCGGACGCACTTATTTTATCAAATTCCTTTACTATTTCTTCTTTTATGGGAGCTAGTGTTAATGACAGTCGATTCTCAGCGATGTTCACTGCGTGATCAGCCATTCGTTCAACGGATTTAACAATTAATCTGTATCCAAGACATTGCCGAGGCGAGTCAAGGCCGCTAGCTCTAAGAACATGAGTGTCGGAAACTGCTACTTTTAACAATCTTATTATGTAAAAACTAAATCTATCCACTTCATCATCCATAGAAATAATTTCTTTAGCTAACCTTGGATTATCAACATTTAGTGTAAGTATCGCGCCTCTATGCATTGAGGCAGCTATAATGGCCATTCTTCTCAATGCATCTTTTACACTTAATTCAGCATAACTTAATAGAATTTGTAGAGTTAGTTCGTTTGGAAGATCACTTAGTATCTCTGTGCCAACCAGTTTTTTTCTGACGAAATCCTTGACAGCCAAGCGTACATTTGAATCTATTCTTTTTTGAGTTGATCTAAGTTGGATAATATTATAACCAATAAGATAAGTAGACACTAAACGCCTGATTACTTTCTCTGGTGTATCGTTTTCATTTATTGTGATGTTCACTTTTTTTATTCTATCAATCAGATC
>MEZD01000007.1:5617-7506 GCA_001775955.1 Candidatus Bathyarchaeota archaeon RBG_13_38_9
ATAGTAATTTTTTTAATGTTATTAGGGTAAAGGCCTCTTACCTTAGTGACTTTAGCTTTCTCTATTTTTTCAGTGCTGATTGATTCAGTTTTGTAAAGTTTAAGAAATGAATCGAATTATAAGCAAGCTTCGGATCTGTTTTCAGTACAATGAAACACGACTTATTGAAATTGAAAACTAGTTCTGAACCTATCCATCAATATATCACTACAGAAAGTCAAGGGAAAGACAAATTCATGACTAATAGATCTATGTATAAATTAAATCTCGATGTCATAAAAGATTTAAAACAATATTCTGAAGAGGTCGTTATTTTTGCTTTCTCAGCAGAATGGTGTCCAGACTGCCATAGAAACATACCTGTACTTGATTTATTAAACGAAGTTGCAGGGATAGAAGTTAGGATTTTTGGTCATCTAATGAGAGATTCTAAAAACCATATTAAGAAATGGAAAATCCCACCAAGCCCGCAGGAAGTAGAAGTTTTCAATGTTGAAAAAATACCCTTGATTATTATTCTTTCAAAAAATGGGGAAGAATTAGGTAGGATTGTAGAGAATCCACCTCTAGGGAAAACAATTGAACAAACAATACTTGAAATAATCAAGAAATAAGACTCGTTTTCTTATAAATAGATTTTATTTGCATTTCATTCTGTTACGATGGGTGATTGTATTGAAGGTCGGTGAACTAATCAGAAACTTCAAGGCTAGAGATTCAAAAGATGTATTACTTAGAAGCCCGCTTTGGAGCGACATAGATGACTTTCTCCACTTTATCAACTCACTTGTTGATGAAGGAGCAGATATCCTTGCTAATACTAAGAGGACTCGTGAGGAGGAGGTTGATTTTGTTAGTCGCTTGATAACGAATATAGAAAGGAATAGAATGATAAGCGTTGTAGCTGAAGTGGAAGGCCATCTGATAGGACATGTGGAGGTTACAAAGAAGGTGGGTTATGCTAGTCACGTTGGCCTCCTAGGAATATCTGTTCTAAAAGATTATCGAGATATTGGTATAGGACAGGAGTTAATGAAAGAAGCTGAGACGCAGGCAAAGAATCTGGGAGTTGAGATAATATAGTTAGAGGTCTATTCGACAAACTCGAGGGCTATACATGTTTATGAGAAGTTAGGGTATCAAGTGATAGGTAAGATACCTAAGGATATAAAACGTGAAGAGGGGTATAGAGATAGTCTAATTATGGTCAAGGAGCTAATCTAAAATCTCTGATTACAAAATTGAAATCAAAAAAGTAGAGATAATTCGATGGAAGATGAAAGCCTTTTAAATATATTACTTATTCAATAAATAGGGATAAGATGGTCGTGTATCGGCTGGACTGGGCTTAGCACTAGTGGAGCTGGATTTCGACCAAGTTTACCCAAAACATATTCTAAGCATACTAGTCAAGCTAAATCAAAATCCTTTCCAGTCTAGGAGGAAATAGGTTGAATAATAATAACAGAAACGAAGAGATGGTAGTCACCCCTTGGGAAGTCTCTGGAGAAATCGATTACGATAAGTTGATCGAACGCTTTGGCACTCAAAGGTTGACACAGGAACTTAAGGAACGGATATCAAAACATGCGGGGTACATGCATGTACAACTCCGCAGAGATATATTCTTCAGCCACAGAGACCTCGATTGGTGGTTAAATGAATACGAGTCCGGTCATCCAGTTGGTTTATACACTGGTAGGGGCCCAAGTGGCCATGTTCACCTTGGTCATCTATTACCATGGTTTTTCTGCAAATACCTTCAGGACGCATTCAAAGTCGAACTCTATTTCCAGATGACCGATGATGAAAAATTCTTGCTTCGCGATGAGTTAAAGCTCGAAGAGACTATCGCCTATACATACGAGAATGCACTTGACGTTATTGCA
>MEZD01000007.1:7573-7832 GCA_001775955.1 Candidatus Bathyarchaeota archaeon RBG_13_38_9
TAGGGCTTAAAGTCTCAAAGAAAATAACCTTCAGCACAGTCAAGGCAGTTTTTGGGTTTACTGAGAGCGACAATATTGGACTCACATGGTACCCTGCTCTTCAAGCGATGACCTGTTTCCTACAGTCTGACCGTGAGAAACGAAACGTGGGTTGTTTAATACCTGCTGCTATTGACCAAGACCCATACTGGCGGATGACTCGAGACATTGCAGAGAAAATGGGTTATTATAAGCCCACACAAATCCATAACAAATTCCT
>MEZD01000007.1:7841-10157 GCA_001775955.1 Candidatus Bathyarchaeota archaeon RBG_13_38_9
AGCTCAAGGTGGTAAGATGAGTGCCTCACAGCCAGAAACTGCAATCTTCACCACAGATAATCCAGAAAAAGCAGCAAAAAAGATAATGGCCGCATTCACCGGGGGTAGAGAAACAATTCAACTACAGAAGGAACTTGGCGGTCGCCCAGAAATTTGTAACATTTATGCCTACTATTTCTTCCTATTCGAGGAGGAGGATAAGAAACTTGTTGATTTGGAGTCTGAATGTAAAAGTGGTGCATTACTATGTGGAGACTGTAAAGCAAGACTCGCTAAGAGAGTGAAAGCCTTCCTTATTGACTTTCAAAAGAAACGGGAGGAAGCTAGAAATAGATTAGAGGACTATCTTATGAAACCTCTTAATTAGAACTTATAGGGATAAAAAACAAATATCACCTTTTAAAAAATCTTAGGTTTGAGTTAAAAAAATGAAAAATTGATTTTTTTAGTAATTAATTGTAAGCCAATAGAAACTATCACAAAAATCTCATTTTTTATAATTTTTTAATTATCAATGTAAGTCTTTCTTTAACAGTTAAAAAATATTGCTCTAAAAAATCATGAATTAATGGAAAAAATTTGAAGATAAGAAAAGATTAAGCATTCAGGCCACTTATTCAAATGTGAACGTTATGGTTGATCATGGTCTTGAGAAAAATTATACTGAGTTATTGTCGAAGACAAAAGATCTCGTTATTTTACAATCTTCAATGTCAATTATTCAATGGGATATGGAGACTAAGATGCCTCCAAGGGCTTTAGAGCTTCGAAGTCAACAGCTTGCCCAACTAGAAGTGATTGGACATAGGATGCTCATAGATCCCGAGAATGATAAACTCCTTAAGGAAATCGAAATTCATCCTGATTATCAAAACCTAACATTATCTCAGAAGAGAAACGTCCACCTTGCAAGAAAAGCTTACGATGAAGCAGCTAAACTACCGGAGAGTCTTGTCTTTGATACAGCTAAGCAACAAACAATAGCGGTCGGCGTGTGGAAGAAAGCTAAGAGGGAGAATAATTTTGCTCTTTTTAAGCCGGAGCTTGAAAAAATGATCGCTCTAAGAGGAAAAGCCGCTGATATCCTTATGGAAGTAAAGGGTACTAAGACGCCCTACGATGCGCTTCTGGATACTTTCGAACCAAAGATGACGGCTGAGGCGATTACGCGTGTGTTCGATGATATGAAAGTTGGATTAATACGAGTGATGAAAAATATTGAAGGATCTGGTTTTAAGCCAGATGCTTCGATTTTGTCAAAGCCAGTTTCATTCGAAGTTCAGAGACAAATTAGTGATATTGCTATGGAATTTATTGGCTATGATACGAAAAGCCCTCATGCTGGAGGACGTTTAGACGAAACTGAACACCCTTTTACAACAGGCTATTATGATGACGTCAGAATAACGACTCATTACCATGAAAATCGCTGGGTCAGCAGTTTGTACAGCGTACTTCACGAAGGGGGACATGCCCTATACGATCAAAACTACCCTAGGGAGTACATCTATCAACCAATAGGAAGTGCTGCTAGCTATGGTATCCATGAGAGCCAGAGTCGATTCGTTGAAAATATGATTGGTAAAAGCCCTGAATTTCTAAGCTTTATTCTACCTCGACTCAGGAAAATTGTTGGAAAATCGTTGCGTGGCGTAAAACTAACAGAGTTTATCGCTGCAGTTAACCAGGTTAAACCAAGCAAGATTAGAATCGAGGCGGATGAGGTTACATATGGTCTTCATATTATAATTCGATTCGAGATGGAGCGAGATATATTCTCAGGTAAGCTTAAAGTCAATGAGCTGCCACAGGTTTGGAACGAGAAATACGCAAAATATCTTGGTGTTGAAATTGAGAACGACTCTGAGGGCGTAATGCAGGACACACATTGGGCCAGTGGGTATTATGGTTATTTCCCAAGTTATGCTCTTGGTAATATCTATGCTGGAATGTTCCTTAAGAAACTGAGAAAAGACAGCCCGAATTGGAAGAAAGAAATAAAGAAGGGTAATTTTGAGCCAACAAGAAAGTGGCTGGTCGAAAATATACACCAAAAAGGTAACCTCCATGATCCAACGCATCTTATTAAAAATGTAACAGGTGAAAGGATCAAAGTTCAACCATTTATCAATTACCTAGAAAAAAAATTCAGATCAATCTATAGATAAGTCAACTACTCCATAAATCAGTTACAAGTTAGTGATTCTAGATTTTTTTTCAAAATATTTATTTCCGTGGGTTGTATGACGTTTTTGAAAATTCTGTTTCGTTAATCGGTTAAATTATAGAGTTTAAATTTTGCGTCTTAAGAGATGT
>MEZD01000007.1:10171-10467 GCA_001775955.1 Candidatus Bathyarchaeota archaeon RBG_13_38_9
AAATATAAGGCGCCTCTTCATCAAACGTATTCAAGATGAGCCTGCCCACTGAGCTAGTGAAACTTTACAATAAACACCATTACAGACTTGTAGGTTCTCACAGCGCCGTAAAGACCTGTATGTGGGTGGGTAAGTCTCTGAAAAGTGGTGGGCTTAATCACTGTTACAAGCAACGTTTCTATGGTATACCAACACACAGGTGCCTCCAAATGACTCCGAGTATAGGGCACTGTACTCAAAGTTGCGTATTCTGCTGGCGCCCAACTCCAGAGGTCTTGGGGTTTAACTGGGATCAG
>MEZD01000007.1:10570-10758 GCA_001775955.1 Candidatus Bathyarchaeota archaeon RBG_13_38_9
AAGAACATCTGTTTAAAGAGGCTCTAAATCCAATTCATGCGGCTATTAGCCTTGAAGGTGAACCTACTCTCTACCCCCATCTCAGCGAGTTGGTTAATGCATTCAAAGAGAATGCATTCAGAAGCGTATTCATAGTTACTAATGGCACTAACCCAGATCTCCTCTCCAAAATGAAGATTGAGCCAACA
>MEZD01000007.1:10899-11041 GCA_001775955.1 Candidatus Bathyarchaeota archaeon RBG_13_38_9
ACACTTGTTCCAAAACTTAACATGAAACATATAGAAAACTACGCGAAAATCATCGACAATTCGAATCCAACCTACGTTGAACCAAAGGCTGCGATGAGCATAGGTTATGCAAGAAGAAGATTCCAATATAGTGAGATGGCAA
>MEZD01000008.1:0-120 GCA_001775955.1 Candidatus Bathyarchaeota archaeon RBG_13_38_9
ACCGATCTCATCTATCCCTTCCAATAGCATTTTTTTCCTGGTCGGATCGATATTAAAATTAATCATTTTTTCGGAAATAGAAATTGTTTGATTGGCTAGACTAATATCTACCACTGCATC
>MEZD01000008.1:191-980 GCA_001775955.1 Candidatus Bathyarchaeota archaeon RBG_13_38_9
TAAAACAATTGTTGTAAAATATGTCTGCAAAAGAGGGAGCAATTACAACCCTAATTCCATAGTCGTATAATGCCCAGACTGCATGTTCTCTAGAACTTCCACATCCGAAGTTATCTCTTGTCAATAACACCTGTCTTTCTTTATATTTTGGCTCATTGAGGACAAAGTCCTTCTTTGGATTTCCGGCCCGATCAAAACGCCAGTCGTAAAAAAGAAAGCCGCCATATCCAGTTTTTTGAATTAGTTTGAGAAATTGTTTTGGTATAATCTGATCCGTATCTACATTTGTCATGTCAAATGGAATTAGTCTGCTTTTAATATCTTGAAAAGGCTCCATTGATATCAGCGGTCTAGAACCAATCCCTCACATCAACAAAATGACCTTCTATAGCGCATGCTGCAGCCATTATTGGACTTACTAGGTGAGTTCTCCCGCCAGAACCCTGTCTACCTTCAAAATTTCTATTAGATGTGCTTGCACAACGCTCTCCTGGCAATAATATATCCGGATTCATTCCAAGACACATACTACATCCTGATTCTCTCCATTCAAAACCCGCATCTTCGAAAATCTTGTCCAAACCAATTTCCTCTGCTTGTAATTTGACCTTTTGAGACCCTGGAACTACCATCGCCCTTACATTTGTCGATACTTTCCTCCCCTTAATGACAAGTGAGGCTTCCATAAGATCTTCTAATCGTGAATTTGTACATGAGCCTATGAACACTCTATCTACATGAACATCAGTCATTGGTGTACCTGGTTCTAAATCCATGTATTCTAGAGCC
>MEZD01000008.1:1036-1260 GCA_001775955.1 Candidatus Bathyarchaeota archaeon RBG_13_38_9
TATGGAATCGGTTATGTCGACTACCATGGATGGGTTTGTTCCCCAACTAATCTGGGGGGCAAGGTCGTCGACATTAATGGTTTCGACTCTATCAAATTTTACATTTTCATCGCTTTTCAAATTGCTTTTCCAAAATTCTATCAGTCTATCAAGTTCTGATTCATTGGGCGCATATCTTCTTCCGCGCAAGTAGTTAAATGTAGTTTCGTCAGGGGCAATCAAAC
>MEZD01000008.1:1323-1403 GCA_001775955.1 Candidatus Bathyarchaeota archaeon RBG_13_38_9
TAGAAATCACGACTCCGCGATATTCCATAACCATTCCAGTTCCTCCATCGGTTCCTATCTTACGAATAATGTTGAGTATG
>MEZD01000008.1:1464-2020 GCA_001775955.1 Candidatus Bathyarchaeota archaeon RBG_13_38_9
ATTTTGGTTTATACATCCACAAACACTGAGTAGCAAGAACATGTTCAACTTCACTCGTTCCTATTCCAAAAGCAAGGGCACCAAATGCACCATGTGTGGATGTATGACTATCGCCGCAAACTATAGTGGTGCCAGGCAATGTGAATCCAAGCTCTGGTCCAATGACGTGGACTATCCCCTGGTCCGGGCTTGTCATGTCATAGATAGTTATCCCAAATTCCTTGCAGTTTCTACTTAGCGTTTCAAGTTGAGTCTTTGACACTTCATCAACAATAGGCAGGGATCTACTTTCGGTCGAAACATTATGGTCCGTAGTTGCTATTGTTAAATTGGGGCGCCTAACTTTCCTGCCACTCTGCTTTAAACTGGCAAACGCTTGGGGAGAGGTAACCTCATGTATCAAATGCCTGTCAATATATATCAAAGAAGGGCCGCTAAGATAATCAGCATTTTCATTCTGATCAATGTCTTTAACTAAATGACTATCCCAGATTTTGTCAAAGAGGGTTTTTTGCATTATTATGTATTGTTAGTTAAATCGGAATATAATCATATT
>MEZD01000008.1:2572-2714 GCA_001775955.1 Candidatus Bathyarchaeota archaeon RBG_13_38_9
CAGTACAAGCGGTCTACTAGTATCAAATTTACTTTCTCATCAAATCATCCGAACACCTCATTGTTGAATGAATGCGTATTTAGATGATTTTCGAGAACAAATGGTTCAAACAAGACTTCACCAATAATTGATAAATTGATTA
>MEZD01000008.1:2747-3666 GCA_001775955.1 Candidatus Bathyarchaeota archaeon RBG_13_38_9
CAGAAGTTAAACGGTTCATTCAAAAAAATAAAAATGAAAAAATAGATCATTCAACCATTTTGAATAACTTGAACATAGACTACGATACCCTAATGCGGATACTGAGTGAATTAAAGAGAACGGGTAATCTGAAAATTACTTGAGATGTTCTAATAATGTCTTCTGAGATTCTTGATCAACATCTTCATATGCATTATCTAATATTTTTCGTATTCTTTGGGCACGTGCTGTACCGAATCCTGGAATTTTAGCCAATTCAGCAGCTGATGCATTTAATGCCCTTTTTGGAGTGTTAAATTCCTTTAACATTTTTACAGCAAACATACCGCCAACTCCGGGCAACGAAGAAAGGACAGAAAGTTGCTGTATTTGTTCAGAGGTTTGTTTTCTAATTTTTCGTAAAAGTGGTCCATATGAATATTTTCTAGATAATTTATTGGCAATTGCAATCAGAAAGTTCGTAGTATGTTCTATATTTGGTGTATGAACTAGAGGTATCTTAAAATCCAAAACTACTGTGATTAGTGAATCATAAACTAGCTGAATTTTTTGGTCATAGCTTCGAAAAGATCTTGTAGATTCAGTTTTCAGATCCTCCATTATGTTCCCTTCTACAATTAATAAGGGTGATGAAAAATGTTTTACGAGTTGCGAACACTGAATGAATAATCTTCCATCATAAAATGAACTTAGTAAATCGGATACAGTTTTTCTTTCAATAGCGACATTGTTAAAAACAATATAGTCGCCAACCTTCAAAGTAGCAAAATCTACAAATACTCCTGACTGTCTGAGCAATTCTGGAATGCCACTGTTTTTTTCTCGTTTATCAACTACTATCCTCAAATTATATCTACAATGAATATTGTAACAAAGTTTTAAAAATATTGATCTGTATTGAGAGCCTCTAGTGGGACTC
>MEZD01000008.1:3729-4264 GCA_001775955.1 Candidatus Bathyarchaeota archaeon RBG_13_38_9
ATGGATACATTTGCAATCATACAACCAATTTAACTATTTTCTGAATCGATGACATATCTACTACAAATGACTATCGAATTCTATCCCAACTTGGATATAAAACAACATTAAATAGTTGAAAATTCAAGTTTTTCTAAAGTGAAAATTTCAATCTCTGGTATAAGAGGCATTTATGGTCAAGACCTAACTTTACAGACCATAATGAATTTTTCCAGATTATTCGCTTGCTTTATTATTAATAATTCAGCTATTGCGGAAAAGAAATGTTTGATTGCACGAGATACCAGACCTTCAAGTGATATAATTCATCGTACAGCATCAGCAGCTATTATGGAACAAGGGATAGATGTAATTGATTTAGGCATAGCTCCAACACCTTTTGCATTTCGTGAATCAACTAGATATGGTAACGCTATGATAGTAACAGCTTCGCATAATCCTTTGGAATGGAACGGTTTAAAATTTGTAATCAACGGAAGAGGAATATTTGAAGACGAACTTGAGTCAATTCAACAACAAAATACTTTTTCCAGCA
>MEZD01000008.1:4287-4663 GCA_001775955.1 Candidatus Bathyarchaeota archaeon RBG_13_38_9
ATCAATTCAAAATACATATTTGATATGCTTGAGTTAATGATAAATAATGGCTATCTTGATGATAGTAGAAAAAATACAAATACAATTGGTATAGATCCTGGCGGTGGAGCTATATCTTCATTTATTCCACAACTTTACAATTCATTGAATCAGAAATTCTTCACAGTTAATGACATTGCCGGCATTTCGTCAAGATCACCTGATCCAACCACTGATGATCTCTTTGAATTGAGGAAACTTGTTTTATCCAATAAACTAGATTTAGGGTTTGCATTTGACATGGATGCAGACAGGCTTGTAGTTGTAGATAAAAAAGGGAACAAACTTTCAACTGATCTTACACTCCTATTATGCATTGCAAGTACAATACAGCACG
>MEZD01000008.1:4741-6032 GCA_001775955.1 Candidatus Bathyarchaeota archaeon RBG_13_38_9
GCCATTCAAAAGTTGGAGAAGCAAATGTTGTGAAACAATTGATAGAGATGAACGCAGATGCGGGTGGTGAAGGAAGTAGTGCTGGATTTATTATGCCGAAATTTAATATGTGTAGAGACGGCATATTGGCCAGTGCAATCATTTCCTCATTAAGTGAAGACCTTTATGATGATTGTATAGAAATTGCTTCAAATTACTCAACTATAAGAACAAAAGTAGCCATAGAATCAAGTTTTCAGGAAACAGTCATTGAAAAATTTGAGGAAAAATTTAAGGAAAAATCTTGTCAGATAATAAAAATGGATGGCACCAAAATATTAATCGACGATAAATCATGGGTCCTGATTAGATCCTCTAATACAGAACATGCAGTTAGAATTTCAGTTGAATCAACTCCAGATAAAGTCCTGTCTATTTTTAACGACGCCAAGGAAAAGGTTCAATCTATTTATGAAGAGATTAAATGAAAGAGAAATTATAGATCTCTTTACTTCTTATATTGACGACCCTTTACTAGATAAGGTAAAGAATGATGATGTAGTAATTTTTCCGCTCAGAAATGGATTGCTAAAGAGAATGAATAAAACATCCAGTATGAACATTGTGTTAAAGAGCGACATGTTAGTTGAAAGTACAGATGTACCAAAGACTATGAAACCCTGGCAAATAGCAAGGAAGGCTATCTTGGCATGTGTAAGTGACTTTGCTGCAAAAGGCATAAGACCATATGCATGTCTTATTTCTATTGGAATACCAAGAAACTATTCAAGAAAAAATATAGCCTCACTAGCAGCTGGATTTGCACGTGCATCAAAGGAGTATAATGTACACATCTTGGGTGGTGACACCAACGAATCTAAAGAGTTGATCATAGATTGTAATATGATGGGTGTTACAACTTTACCGGATAGCAAAATTCCTAGGAGAAAGGGGGCAAAGGTTGGTGATTTAATAGTAACATCTGGAAAATTTGGATATACCTCTTCTGGCCTAAAAATTATCCTATCGCATTTAAGTGCTGAAGAAAAATTTAGAACAAAATCAATATCATCGGTAACACTTCCAAAACCGCAAGTGGAATTTGGATTTAAACTAGCTAAATATTTCTCATCCTCCATTGACTCTAGTGATGGTCTATCCTCATCACTCTATGAGCTTTTCCAAAAAAGCAAAGTCGATTTTGTTATAGATAAGATTCCAATACCACAGGACTTGACTCATTTTGCTAGTTTGAATTGCGTTAAAACCGATTATCTGATTTTTTTTGGTGGAGAAGAATACGAAACAATCG
>MEZD01000008.1:6133-6469 GCA_001775955.1 Candidatus Bathyarchaeota archaeon RBG_13_38_9
CTAATCTACGAATTAAATGGAATTCGAAAGACGGTTAGAAATAAGGGATTCGTGCACTTTGCAAAATAATATTTCATAAAGATAAGTAAACATCGAAAGACGAAATAATTGATTATACCCTTCGTCCTCTACGTCCGCCGGGTTTCCTAGTTGTGTCATGAGGTATTGGAGTAACATCATCAATTCTGCCTATCCTAAAACCAGCTCTAGCAAGAGCTCTTATAGCCGCCTGAGCACCAGGTCCAGGAATACGTGGTCCAACGCCACCGACTGCTCTTACTCTGATATGGAGTGCATTGATACCTTTGGTCTTTGCAATATCAGCTGCAGCAACAG
>MEZD01000008.1:6597-6739 GCA_001775955.1 Candidatus Bathyarchaeota archaeon RBG_13_38_9
CTAAATATGTGGGCTACACCCCATTTGTACTGTATTACTTCCTCAACTTCTGACATTAAATAGTAAATCTAAATTTTTTAAAGGGTGTTAAAAACCTATCCTACTTTCTGAGGTTAGACCGCATGCTTATGAGAGGATAAAT
>MEZD01000008.1:6883-7342 GCA_001775955.1 Candidatus Bathyarchaeota archaeon RBG_13_38_9
TGTGACATGAAATTTGAAGACAAAGAACGTTTGAAAAGACACACTAGGAAAGCCCACAGCGAAAAAGGCGGCGACATGCCAAAGTTCAATCCTTTTGGTACCTGAAATCAATATTGATAGGATAAAACATGTTTCCACTTCATGATGACAATCAGAGATTACATGGCAGACCATATGTAACCTATTTGCTAATAGCCATAAATGCAATAATTTTTCTAGCAGAAGTAATTATTACGGCCAATTTCTCTGACAGAGCATCAACAACTGCCTTGTTGGAAAATTATGGTGCTATCCCATACAAAATACTTGGAGGGGACATATTTTCAGCTATCTCATCTATGTTTCTTCATGGCGGGATAGCACATCTTATCGGCAATATGCTATTTCTCTTTGTATTTGGAGATAATATTGAAGATAAGTTTGGCCGCATAAAATATGTTCTCATATACATTGGATGGG
>MEZD01000009.1:0-3270 GCA_001775955.1 Candidatus Bathyarchaeota archaeon RBG_13_38_9
GATATCAAAACTACTCAAGTTTATAATTTTACTATATAAATAAGGCTTGTCGTTGATTCTGATACGTCTCTTTCTTCTTCTGGCTTGAGCATCCCCAGGTGAGCACACACACAGTACGGAAGTTTGAGAATAGACAAATTCAGCGCTATCAAGATTCAAAAAAAAATATATTACGATAGATGTTGACGTTCTTGACTCTGCCTATGCGCCAGGAGTTGGCAATCCTGAAGCTGAGGGGCTAGATACTTCGACAATCATAGAAATATTAAAAGAAATTCTAGATTTTGATATAGCTGGTATAGATATAGTTGAGTTTTGTCCAAATTATGATAATGGTGCCACAGCAACACAAGTTGCAAAGATACTTTTCGAGATTCTGGCTACAATTGAAAGTAAACGTAGATGATAATTTTGTTATTAATATGCTACAAGTAGCGTAAGCGCTAATGATTGATTTATGTACGTTCTAACAGAAATTGAAGATTTTATAAATAAATGAGCATGTATAGATAATAAAATTTATGATATTTACGGAAAATTCGTTGTTTTAGGTTATTAAGACAATATTGTGAAGATTTTTTTCTATCTTCAGAATCCATGACATAATAGCTTATTAGATAGAAACTATGAAAAGCAGATGTTTGTAGCATACATGCTACACTAATTTAGGTAGATGCTAGAGTCTGAAGAAGCTATGAATACAAATTACAAGAATTCAGTATTGGTATTGATTGGCATTCTCTTTGTAAGTATCATTAGTATGCCTGTTCCAGTTGTGATGGCAGATCCAGGAATATCCTATACTATTCAAGCTCAAGAGAAAGGTGGCACATGGACCTCAGGTCTGGTCAGTGGATATGATGAATGTGAAGATGTTCCAATCAGGATCATCATAAGTTATACTGGAGTTACCGAATCCCCAAAAGATGAGACTAGTCAAACCGTTAGTCTCGAAGGTGCTTTCAAGGATTCAGATTCTCCTGTGAATTATGGTTTAGACTATTTCAAAGATTTTGCTTATACTGATACAGGTGGATTAGATGGTACACCTACCGTGGATGGACATTCCCTTCCATGGGCGGCTGGAGCTGGAACAGTAATCTCCGAAGTTAACGTGGGTCCTATCAAGAATCTACAATACATATTATTCTTTGAACTTACAGCAGGCTCAACTGGCACTCTAACTATTACATGGAAGGCGCATTTGGCCAAAGGTGGCGAAAACGGTATTCCAGTTGATCATGGGGCACGTAATTGGATAGGCCCTCCAGCGCCAAATCTTCAAGTTTCTGCGGATCCACCTTCTGGCGGTGAGAAAACTTTGAATATTCAGAAGCCTGCAACCATTACTACGGCCACTACGACTGATACTACAACGGAAACGACAACTGAGACTACGACTGAGACAACTACGACTGATACTACAACGGAAACGACAACTGAGACTACGACTGAGACAACTACGACTGAAACTTCGACTGAGACTACGACTGAAACTTCGACTACAACTTCGACTGAGACTACGACTATCGAAGAATTTGACTTCGGAGATGCCCCAGATCCAACCTATCCGACACTATTGGAAAATGGAGCGCGACATCTAATTGATAGCATATGGATGGGAATAGCAATTGATGCAGAAAATGATGGCCAACCTGTTGATCAAGACGACATTTTGGGTTCTACACCTGATGATGAGGACGGTGTAGTTTTTCTGGGTTCAGGTCCTGCTGGAGGACCCTACACTGAGCCTTATGTTGCGGGTCAAAATGGTGCGGTTGAGATCACAGTAAATAGTAATAAAGACGCTGTATCTGCAGCTGAACCAGCCTTTTTGCATGGATGGATAGATTGGAATCAAGACGGCGACTGGGCAGATGTTGGTGAGAATGTCTTTTGTGGTATTAAAATTGAAGCGACTGGAGCATATGTGATAGAATTTAATGTACCCATCTCAGCAAAACCAGGAAAGGCATGGGGGCGTTTCCGATTGGATGACCAAAATTTGAATAGCTTTGAGGGTCTGGCCGATAATGGAGAAGTTGAAGACTATATTGTTGATCCGATAGTTGAGGGGCCTCCAATAGAACCTGAGCAAGAACCAGAAATAGAGTCCGCACCAGTAGCTGGAATAGTTATGCCTGTCAATAAACTATCAATTATCGCACCATATTTAGCTCTAGCGATATTGTTCTCATTAATTATGACTGCCCTAAAATTCAGAATTAATCATAACAACAAAAAAAGGAATTAGGATAATATCTTAGGCGAATAAGCAACAATAACTATTTTTTATTCCAGATATCCTATTTCCATATAACAATTCACTATACTACTCTTCTCCAATAAGACTCTCATATCCTTCTTTTATTAGAAATGCTGCAATAACTAGGCCGATAACAGGATCCGCCTGCCATATTCTTAAGAAATAATTCAATCCAAGACCAATTAGTAGGGCAATAGATAGAGCGGCACATGCAAGTGTCTCTTTTGAATCTGCTATCAAACTTCTACTCTTTAACGATTTTCCGGTTTGATATTTCATGTGTGATAAAATTGGCATGATTATTATGGAAAGCGTAGCTATGATTATTCCTAGAATACTTGGATTTGGAGCCTCAAACTGATAGAGTTTTTTTATTGATTCGAAGGCGACATAAAAAGCAAGTATGAAGAAAGTATATCCGACTAGTCGTACTGCTCTTTTTTCAACTTTTTCTTCTTCTTGGGGTGTTCTTTTTTTCTTGAATCTCCATATTATAATTAAGCCTGAAAATGATTCGACAAAACTATCGAGTCCAAATCCTAATAGAGCCACACTACCAGATAATGAGGCTGCCAGAATTGATACGATGCCTTCAATTATATTGTAGCCAACTGTGAAATAGGATAAATTAAGAGCTTTTTTATGAAGATCCGCATTCACTGTAATCACTTATCGCCTAATCAAATAATATTAAGATATTTAATAGAAAAATAAAATATGTGTAGCATGCGCGCTTCCAATTCCTTGACTTGCCAATTCAACTGACTTAGAAATAATATATAACATTGTAAATATTAACGGAGTTATATAAAAATGATTTATAAATGTATTAAAAAGAGAGGAGATGACATATCGTGCTGTTTGTTCTTATTACTCTACATAAGGTTGAGGACTACACTAAGTGGAAAACTGAGTTCGATAGTGATATTGACATGCGCAAAGAGGCTGGCGAAAAATCGTACCAAATCTTCCACACCGACGATGATCCTAACAATCTCGCAATC
>MEZD01000009.1:3295-3888 GCA_001775955.1 Candidatus Bathyarchaeota archaeon RBG_13_38_9
ATGCTCATAAACTTATGGAATCGAATGAATTGCGAGAGAAGATGAAGAAAGGTGGCGTTATTGGGGAACCTGAAATACGTTTCCTCGAAGATGTTGAGAAAGGGTCCACGTGATCTAAGATCGCCTGTGCTATGTTTGATGAGATCAAATATCGCCCGTGGTCTTCTCATTTTCTTTATGTATTTCTTCGCTGCGAGCGTAGCGAGCCGCGGACATTTCCATGTTTGTGTGCTACCATAGCTGGTGAGGGGATATAGCATAGTGGTTGTTTTCGGTTCCACGTGGAGGTGGTTTTGGGGACGTGTAAGTCCAAAAATCGACGTGTAAATTGATACGTGGAAGTCAGGCTAGCGCGCGCTAAAGACGTTAGGCCCGAAGTATCCGAATAAACAAAACGTTATCTACATATTGAGCCTCATTTCTTGATAATAGAGTGTGTCTTTGATGGACTTCCGTTATGGTCTATTGCTCCCAGCTATGATTGTGGCGCTTCTGTTGGTTGGGTCAGCTGTAATACCGCGTGTGTATGCTCCGACAGTGATTACCTTCGACGGAGCTGCCAGTACCTCCTGTGGCGGTCTTGGGTGTGGAAC
>MEZD01000009.1:3921-5981 GCA_001775955.1 Candidatus Bathyarchaeota archaeon RBG_13_38_9
TTCGAGTCGGATTTTGGTGGTTGGGGTCACGATAAACGATCCTAATGCCGCGGTTTCGAGTGTCAGTTATGGCGCCAGCCCCTTGACTTTGATCGCAAGTCCCAGCAATTTAATCGCGATGTATTATTTGTTGAATCCTCCGATTGCGACCTTGACGGTTACTGTCACCTTGACCAGCGCTCCGGTGCTTGGGGGTGCGTGTGGAGGGTCAGTGTCTTACTTCAACGTTTATGGCGTGGGTGCTTCCATTGCGAATAGTGGATCTAATAGTCCTGCGAGTGTTAGTGTGGCGTCTAATGACGGTGAGCTTGTGGTGGATTTACTCGGAGCTGGAACAGGTGCTGCACCGATTGCTGCCGTGTCAGGTCAGACCCTTCGTTGGGCGGAGCCTACTCTAGGAGCCATGAGCGATAAGGCCGCCTCATCACCTACCACACCGATGACATACACTCTTGCGGGAGGAGCATACGATGGAGCTTGGAGCATGATTGCTGTTGCACTTCTTCCCGGGACGCCCCCCACTCCTGTCGGCGGCATTGTTATGCCAACAAACAAGCTTGAGATCCTAACACCTTACCTGGCACTAGCAGGACTAGTCATAGCAGTATCAGCGGTTGTAGCGATTAAAAGAAGAAGTAAAGCTTAAACAATCTCACTTTTTTGCCTTTTACTGTTAATCCTATATTTCACGATTCTTCTCTTTGATTCATCTTTCACTTTTACTATGCAGAAATAGTTAAATTTTGTATTAGAAATTTGATTTCATTAGATATAAACAGTTTAATCTTATTTGATGTTTCTACCTCTCTTTAATCAAAGGATTAATTTTCTACTATTAACCGCTGTTTAATGCAAAATAGCAACTTCTGACTCTGCGAGCGCTAGCGAGCAGTGCGCGCGTTTAATTTCCATAATCTTACAACAAGAAAAAATCAATTTGAGTAGGTAATAGTTTGGTTATTTACCATCACATGTGAGACCTCAGCAATTCTAGCCTCGAAAGCCTCCAAAAGACTCAGTAATTCAACTTGTTTTGCTCGATTTATCAAGTATCGCGCGCCATATCAAAGACAGAGATTAGTGGCAGCTCATCCGGCTTTTTGATCAATATACTTTATCAAATCAACTAAGCGACATGAAAAAGCCCACTCGTTATCATACCAAGCAAATACTTTTGTGAACCTCTTTCCGATTACCATAGTGCTTAACCCGTCAATCACTGAAGAATTGAAATTTCCAACAATATCCGATGAAACCAAAGGTTCTTCAGTATAATCGAGAATACCTTTCAAAGTTGTTTCGGAAGCTTTCTTCAAAGCCAAGTTTACTTCTTCAACAGTAACATCCTTTTTTAGATGTGCTACAAAATCGACTATAGAACCGTCTGGAACAGGAACTCTCAATGCAACACCATCCATTTTGCCTTCCATTTCTGGAATAACTTTTCCGACAGCTTTAGCTGCGCCAGTGGTTGTAGGTATTATGGATAGACAAGCTGCTCTAGCTCTTCGAAGATCTCTATGCGGAAGATCTAGTAGTCGTTGGTCATTTGTATAAGCATGACAAGTTGACATTAATCCATATTCAATACCAAAATTATCATTCAGAACTTTTACCATCGGAGCAATACAGTTTGTTGTACAAGATGCCATAGAGATTATTTTGTGATTGACTGGATCATAATTTTCATGGTTAACTCCAAGCACGATCATTATGTCAGGTTTTTTTGCCGGTGCCGTTATCACTACCTTTTTGGCTCCAGCATCAATGTGTTTAGAGGCATCATCACGATGAGTAAAAAGTCCGGTTGCCTCAAGAACATATTCTACTTCAAGATTTTTCCATGGTAGACTTGATGGATTTCTTTCTCTAAGAACTTCAATTCTTTTGCCATCTACTGTAAATGCATTTTCTTCAACTTCTATTGTATTATCTAATTTCCTTAATACTGAATCGTACTTTAAGAGATGTGCTAATGTTCGAGAATCAGTGATATCATTTACTGCGACTATGTCGAATTGATCTTGAAATTCTTTGTCTTTCAGAGAGGCTCGATAGAA
>MEZD01000009.1:5995-25893 GCA_001775955.1 Candidatus Bathyarchaeota archaeon RBG_13_38_9
TCCCGAAACCGTTTATCCCCACTCTTTTTTTCATGATAAACATAAATTGTTTAATTTCGGACTATAATGTTTTTCCTATTCTGATTTTTGGAATCTGCCTTTTAGCTTATCGAGTACTTCAGGCAATGTGGTATATTCCATTTCTTCAGAACTGAGTCTATGTGGCATGAAAGGCCCATGTAATCTCATATAATCAGCTATTTCGCCGGCTACTGATCTTGCTCTGTCAAAAGCAGGATCATTGAACATATCAGTAGGTCCTATGAGTTTAGCATTACATACTTGGAATCCTAATCCCACAACTCTAGGCGGCCCATCAAATCTAGTACATTTATTTTGAGATTCGGAAACACTTACTGGCATTAATGGTCCATTATGCGATCCTCTCATCCATCCTCCCACAAGATGTGGAAAAGCGAAAGTCTCTAACACCTCTCCAACTGCTGGCAGACCACCTTGTGCTCTAATGATACAAACAGGATCATCTTTTCCTACATATCTCCCAGAAATCAACGAAAGCTTAGTTGTGCTTGCTGCTGCAGCAGGCATTCCATCAGACCGATAAATTTTTGAAATGACATACCTATTTGTATCCCCGATCAAAGCCAATAGATCATATGATTCCTCTGGCGTTTTCAATTTTACAATCTTTCCCTCACGTGTGTCCAGAACTTCAAATATGAACCCATTGTGAAGGCTGATGTCGATAACAAGTCCAGCTGTATTGAAAGGATCTGCAAAAATTTTGTATAAAGGAAGATTCCAAGCTCCTGGAGCAGTTTTATCCGCCATAAAGATCAGGATGGGATCGCTTTTTCTCTCCTCAAACTCTAATTCTGCCACGCCAGGGCCCATTCCCTTTACGTTGCCGGAGAATGCATCAGCCAGCAAATCTTGGCCTGCACCATAAAGCTTCAAGGGTTTCGAGACTTTCTCTGTAACTTCACTCAGAACATTCCATCCTAGTTCATGAATGCTTTTGTCATTTTCACCTTTTTTATGACCCATTATTAATTCAAGATCATCGCCAACATATGTGACGTGAAAATCTTCAACCAAACCCTTGGTCTTTGCTTTTTCCATTTCTTTATTTGCAAATTCTATCTGTTGCGGATGTACAACATGATGACCCGTGAATCCTCCAACATCAGCTTTTATGATTGAGATTGTGGTTTTGTTAACTGTCATCTAAATCATCTCGATAATTTCGTATTTTCATACTTTGGACTTTATACATACTTTTTTGATTAGTTAACCTTTTAACGTAATACTCTGTGTTGATTTAAAAGCACGGTTCGTAATATGTGAAATCTCAAAGAATTGACAATAATCAAACCATAACTAGCTATTTAAAGTGAAAATTAAAGAATTAAGTAAAAGAGTAATCTGTTAATTCATATAGTTTAGACATATGGGTTTTATTAATTGCGTGAATGTCTCCATGGTCTCAAATCTAATAAACTATCCATTAATCCTAGTGAATCTCAAATCATATTCTGAAACAATGGGAGCGAAAGCAGAGGAATTAGCGGAAATCACACAGAAGATTTCTAGTGACACTGGGATACGTATTGGTTTGGCGCCCCAATTTACCGATATCCAACGATTGAAACGATTTGAAATTCCAATTTTTTCTCAGCATATTGATGGCATCTTTCCTGGAGCACACACTGGGCATATACTTGCTGAAGCTGTAAAATCATCTGGTTCAGTAGGAACAATATTGAATCATTCCGAAAGACGAATGCTACTTTCAGATATTGAAAGCGCTTTAAAAAGAACTAAAGAAGTAGATCTAATTTCTGTGGTGTGTGTAAATACCACCAATGTTGGGATGGCAGTTGCCGCATTCGATCCAGACATAATCGCGATAGAACCTCCAGAACTTATAGGAACTGGAATCGCTGTTTCAAAAGCAAAACCTGAAATTATTTTAGAATCAGTTGAAGCAATAAAACGAATAAACAAAAATGTAACTGTGCTGTGTGGAGCTGGCATCACATGTGGAGAAGACGTTTTTTCAGCAATCAAATTAGGCAGCAGTGGAGTATTAGTGGCCAGTGGGATCGTTAAAGCTTCCAATTGGAAAAATATTCTTCAAGAATTTGCTGACGCCGCCTTAAAAGCTAAGAAAGATGAGGGAACTGAGTGAAGATAAAGCTCTATTGCCCAAGTTGTTTAATTAATAGAGCTTTTGTAGAATCACAAAAAGCTTCAGATGATCCAGAAATAAGACTTAAATCACTTCTTGATTCGTTCAAAGCTATAAGTTGTAATACAAACACAAATGTTACACCCGCATATCTTGGAACAATTAGAGATCGAACAATAAAAGAAACTTCTAAAAATCCTGATCCATTTCACGAAGAAAAAATCATCAGCAATCAAAGAGCAATAGAACTTTTACCTCTGGCTAAAAATTATGTGCAAAAGGCTGAAACACCTTCAGATAAATTCAGAAAAGCCTGCTTGATCTCAATAGTAGGTAATGCTTTCGAATTCGGCATCAAAGATTATCACTTTGATTATAACGATCTACCAAAGTGGATTGAAGAAGTCGAAAAAGACATCGGAATAGATCATATTAGCAAGATCGAAAAATTAGCCAACAAAGCGGATAGAATTCTATTTTTAACAGACAATGCTGGAGAAATTGCATTTGACAAAATATTAGTTGAACAACTTAAGAACATGGGAGCATCTATTACGGTTGCAGTCAAAGCTCACCCAATAAGTAATGATGCAACATTAGAGGACGCTAAAATAGTGAATATGACGAATATTGCTGATAAAGTAACTACCACTGGAACAGATACAGTAGGATTAATTCTAGAAGAATGTAGCAAAGAATTTCTCAATGAGTATGATAAAACTGATTTAGTCATTGCAAAAGGCATGGCTCACTACGAGACAATCACTGAATACAAAGTGACGAAACCACACGCTTTGCTGTTCAGAGTTAAATGCCTATCAATCTCTAAGGATCTAAAAATTGATCTAGGAAAAAACATAGCATACCTAATAGAACCATAAATTTTAGTAAAAACACACAGAGTAATAAAATATCAACGTTTATAATGGGATACTCATCACTAGATGAAGTGTGGGATAGTTAAATGCCATTTATCGGTCCATGGGAAATAGCCCTAATATTAGCAATAGTACTAATTATTTTTGGTCCTAAAAAACTTCCTCAGTTAGCAAAAGCTATAGGTGATTCAATAAGAGGGTTTAAAGATGCTTCTGATGGAAAAACTCCTACCCAAACACAGCAAACACAACAACCAGTGCAATACCAAACAAAGGAATCCGACCTTCTTTTAGAAACTGCGAAGAATCTAGGTATTCAAACTGAAGGTAAAACTATGGAACAGATATCTAAAGAAATCACCAAAGCCGCATCGAAACCAGCCGAACAAGAATCATAATCTTATCAATTCATCTTTTACCGGTACAGATTACATGCGCGGAGTTATCATTCTAGCTGGAGGCCCTAGTATAAGATTCGGCAGAAATAAGGCACTGGTAAGACTAAACGATAAACCGCTCATTGAATACATAATCGATCAGTCTAGAAAAATAACTGACACAATCGTTGTCACCATCAGCAAAAATGATTCTATCGAAGAATTTCAAAAAATTTTACCTAGCGATATAGACATTATCAGAGATGGTGAAGGTTTAAAAAGCCCTTTAACTGGCTTAATATCAGGTCTAAAAAAATTTTCTGAGGGATATGTAGCTATAATTGCATGTGACATGCCATTTATTAAAAGTGAAGTGTTGGATCTACTTTTTGAGAAAGCTATCGGATTTGATTTAGCGATTCCGCGTTGGCCAAACGGATATTTGGAACCGCTTCATGCAGTTTATGAATTTAATAAAACTCAGCAATGTTTGAGTCAACTAAAAATTAGCAATAATACTCGTGTTTCAGATCTAATATTCATGTTAGAATCAGTAAATTATTTGGACATTAGTGAAATTATGAAAATTGATCCATCGTTAAGAGTTTTTTTTAACATAAACAGTGAAAATGAACTCAAAATTGCAGAAAAACATCTACACAACCTTTTAAGATGAAAACCAGTTACCAAATTAAGTATTAAATCGCACACCACAATTGAGTAGTATTACTTGAATTCCAAAAGTTTAACTCGTTTTTTCTGATAATGAGCGATAACAATATAGGATATCTGTTAATAGCTAGGGTAGAACAATCAGGCGGGAACTCAAATTACCAATAAACAACAATACGATCAGATGAGTTTCTGGGAACACTTAGATGAATTTCTCAGTCGTATGAGAATTGTATTCCTAACTGTAATTGTTTCAGGTTTATTCATTGGCTTCTTCCCTGCTAATATGGAAGGTTTACTTGACCCTTCAAGAAGGTACGAGCCCATAATAGCTGTGATAATGCACAGGATAAAACATGATCTTCTCCCCGGTGAAGCAAGCCTGATAGCAGGAGGCCTGATGGACACTGCTTACGTATATGTTGCACTGGCTTTCCTGATTGGAATTGGTGTTTCATCCCCATTAATTGGATATCAATTGTATGCATTTATTACTCCAGCTCTATATCCATCAGAGAAAAAAAATATATCAAAATTCGTGGTTTCATTCCTTGCACTCTTTGTATTTGGTCTTGTAATTGCTTATCTATTAATCATACCGTTGACAATGAGAATTATAATGTGGTTCATTGAATCAGGAGGAGCTGAACCATTAATAAATATAAATGATTTTTATATGATGGTAATTATGTTAATGATAGGATCTGGGCTCTTATACACGGTTCCAGTTTTTTTGGTACTTCTTGTACAAGTAGGAATACTACCTGCGAACTTTATTGAAGGAAAAAGAAAAGTAATCTATATCGCAATTCTGGTTGTGACAGCTGTGATTACTCCTGACCCAACTATCGTAACAGATGTAATAATTTTAGTTCCATTTATATTGCTTTTTGAATTTGCGGTATTAGTCGCTAAAAGAGTAGGAAAAAATAAAGAAAGTTTAGTTTAATGTTAAATAATATCTGTTTATGAGGGTGCACCTTATCGTGGGCGACTCAGCTGTAAGAATGGTAAGAGGGGTGTCCTTCCTTGTTTTTGATACTTCAATCAGTGCCCTAATAGGCATTATTGCTTTCGCATTTATCACACGTCTAATTACTAAAACTGAGATGGGCATAATGGCTGTGCTTCTAATGGTAACAAGCACCTGCCAGTTAACCTGTACACTAGGTCTGCCAAATGCCGCTACAAAATTTATATCAGAATCACTTGGAAAAGACGATCTCGATTCCGCTGCTGGAGTCACTAATCAAGCATTACGAATTAATTTACTAATGTCCTTCACAATATCCTTGCTATGCTTCGTCTTGGCTGAATATCTGTCAAAGTTCCTATTTGGATCCATTCAATATACAAATATTATACAACTTTTGTCCATTAACATTTTTTTTGCAAGTCTACTACCAGGATTAACAGGAGTACTACTTGGACTCAAACGTCTTAGAGAAATTGGACTTTTTGGCGCTATCAGCTTTTTGATTCAACAAACATTTGTTGTTACATTTTTGTTTTTAGGAACTGGATTGATCGGAATTGTCTCAGGATGGCTCATAGCAAACGCATTTAATTGTGTCGTATTTCTCTTGACAATAAATAAGACTATTACATTTTGGCATACAAAAACTTACGATCTAAAAATACTCCTTAGATATTCATGGCCATTATACTCAGTAGCATTTGTTAGTCTATTAGACAATTGGTTTGACAGAGTGTTATTACTAGGTTACTCGCTTAGTGAACTAGGCATATACAATGTGGCCTTCAAAGTATTTGGTGCTTTGTATGCCATACCCATCGCTATAGCAGACGGCTTTTTCCCACATTTTTCAGAATTAAAAAGTAGAGAAGGTTTAAACAAACTATCAACAACTCTCAAGTCAACGTCGAGATACCTCACTTTGGTTGCTACACCATTATCTCTTGGACTAGCCTCAATCGCCACGCCGTTAATATCACTATTTGCAAGTAGAGTCTATGAATCTGCGGGTGAACCGTTGGTAATACTATGCATCGCAGGTGCAGTGTCTGTTTTTGGCCTCATGCTAGGAAAAGTATTATTGATACTTGAGGAAACTAAGATATACGCATCAATAGTATTCTGCACAATTCTTGCCGGGCTATTTCTTGGAATGTTAACTGTTCCCATTCTTGGCCCTATAGGTGCATCCATCGTTAGAGCCCTCACCTTGATTCTAACATTTGTATGCCTTTATGTTGTTACATCCAGAAAGATTGATCTCCAAATAGATGTGGATGCTCTTTGGAAAAGTTGGGCTGCAGGGCTTGTAATGGTAGGAGCTCTAATCACAAGTCAAAATATGCTTGATGATAGATACTATGTTTTTATTCACATTATAATCGGGGCTATAGTTTATTTATCAATGCTTAGAATTCTGCGTGCAATAGTTGATAAAGATATAGAGTTCGTAAGAAGATTTCTAGGAGTGAGGATTGGTACTCCTATTTCAAAAATTTTGAAAATGTGGTTAGTAGCATAACCTTAGAATTACCCAATACTGTTCGGAGATGACTAAATCTTGACTTTGAAAAAAACAGTAATAGGAAGTTTTCCAAAGCTTGAGATGCCAATTGAGGAAGCTATTAAGAAGATTATAGATCTCCAACTTCGGAATAGGATAGATATCATTTCAGATGGTGAACAGAGAACTGATATGATAACTTACTTCCAAGATATTCCTGGTTTAACTACTACCCCCAAAGGATTGAGCGTAGGATCGAAGATTACTCCTCCCAAAGATGCTTCAAAAACTTTGAAAATACGAGATTTTAGATATGCTCAAGATTATCTCAAAGAATTGAAGATTGATAATGTATTTTTGAAAACCGCAATAACGGGTCCTATAACCTTAGGTCTGACTTGTGCAACATCAGGATTAAAATATTATTCAGGTTTCAATGATCTAAAACTATACCAAGATTTATCCGAAGCACTCAGGCCAGTAATCTCAGAACTTCTTAAACAAGGCTCATTTGTCCAATTAGATGAACCAGGTTTGTCGGCGGGATATATGGAGCCAATAAAGGCTTTGGAAATATTAGAGAATTTGATAAGTCAAGTATCTCATGAAAAAAAGCACCCCGGTGCATTAAGTGTTCATATTTGTGGCTCATTAGAACGTTCACCTAAACTATTGGAAGGCTTATTGAAATTGAATGATCTAGATGTTGTGAGTTTGGGATTCAGTGGACCCAAAGAACAGCGTAATGTTCAACTGCTTTCTAAATCGTTATTCCATGAAAAAGCCAAGTTGGGGGTAGGCTGCGTTTATAATCTAGCAATTAACGAAAATGATGTCGATGAAACTCAAAAAATCCTAGAAAGAATTAATGAAATTTCTTCAAGGATTGGTAAAGAAAATATGGTATATGCACATCCTGATTGTAGTCTGAGAAATGTGACACCTAATGTTGCTGAGATTATACTAGAACGATTATCTGAAGCCGTGGATGAACATAACTTATAAGCAATAAGATCTAACATTTAAAAAAAATGATTATTATTAAGCCTTAGTTTCTCTCAACTTTAACTTTTTATGCTAATATCTTAGATTTTTTGTTTTTTCCAAAGTGGAGAAATTTCTCTTAGACGTACTATCATTTCTTTAATTGAATTGTGAATATACTCTATGTCTGTCTCTTCGCTATTTCTTCCTAAACTAATTCTTAGCGATCCATGAGCTTGAACTTCATTTAATCCCAGAGCCATAAGAACATGTGAAGGCAACAATTTCTTCGATGAGCATGCTGAACCTGTTGATGCCGCTATCCCTTTCTCATCAAGACTGAGAAGTAATGATTCACCTTCTATTCCTGAGAATCTAAAATGAGCATTGTTTGGAAGTCGGAATTTTGGATGCCCATTAAGATATGACTCTTCAATTTCTGTAGTAACCTTCTCAATTAGATTATCTCTCATTATGGACATTTTTTTAGAGTCTTCTAACATCCTAGATCTTGAAAGTTCTGCAGCTTTTCCTAATCCCACAGTTCCAACAACATTTTCAGTTCCAGATCTAAAGCCTTGTTCGTGACCTCCACCGTGAATTAATGGTTCTAGTATAACGCCCTCTTTTTTGAAAAGTGCGCCTACACCTTTTGGACCATATATTTTGTGAGCAGAGATCGAAAGAAGATCAATATTCATCTTCTTCATGTCTAATGGAATTTTTCCTACCGTTTGAACAGCATCTGTATGAAAAATTATTTCTTTTTCATGTGCTATCTCACTAATCTCTTGAATTGGTTCGATCGTCCCGATCTCATTATTACCGTGCATGATTGATATGAGAATCGTTTCTTTTTTTATGCTCGTTCTTAAAATATCTATATCGATGATACCATACGGATCGACAGGCAGATATGTTATTTCAAATCCTTGAGAAGCTAATGCTTGACATGCCTCGATCACAGCTGGATGTTCAATGTTACTTGTTATGATATGTTTTCCTTTTTCTTTGAGTTTATGTGCTATTCCTTTGATGGCCAAATTATCTGACTCTGTCCCTCCAGACGTAAAGATAATCTCTTTAGTAGAAGCATTTAACAAATCGGCTACTTGCTTTCTAGCCTTCTCTAAACCTTGGTATGCTTCACGACCGAATAAATGCAGGCTTGATGCATTTCCATATTTGCTTCTCATGTAAGGCAGCATTGCTTCTATTACTTCTTCATCTACTTGTGTTGTGGCCGCATTATCGACATAAATTGTTCTCAAAAATTGGGCACCAAAATCCTTTTTGTAATCTACCTATTTATAACAATGTTATACTCAGTTCTATTTTAAGATTCCCAAAGAATTTGTTTTCTGCTAAATAATGGCTTTATTTGAAAGATTCATATGTCAAATGAGCTATGCATTCTAAAAAATTCAATGATTTATATTGGTAATCGTTATTCATCGTTTAATCTGGATGTATAGTTGATGAGGAAGATAATTGCATCATTGTGTCTGACTGTGGGATTACTGATGTTAGTTCTGGGGGCATACATAGATCAGTTTAGTTATCTTCAAATGTTAATGGGAATGCCCGGAACTCCATAGGTGTTATGATCATGGTAAGTGAACAGAAAGCGGTTAAGATTCAGTCATTCAGATTCCCTTATTCATTATTTAGAAATCTGATTCAATTTTTAGCATTTTTTGCGCTTAATCTTTTGGCATTTAGGTTTGTTTATCCCTTTATCGAGGTAAATTTTATCCCGGTACCTGTACCTGTTTTGTCAAGTCTAAACTCATCTTACGCCCTGTTAGGAGGTGTTCTTGATTACTTTCAGGTTATGCTTTCACATCCATTGTTCCCCCTTATTCCATTGGCCACTATATTGGTTATCGGTTCAGTTTTTGGAAGATTTCTTTGTGGATGGGCCTGTCCAATGGGATTTATACAAGATCTTATACTCAAGATGAAAGGTGTAACGACTAAGGTTTCTCTCAGGAAACATGTTTCTCTGATAAAGGTAAAATACTTCGTATTATTTCTGATAGTTTTCTTTTCATCTACATTGGCACTCTCCATATTCTTACAGGCTGGAAGCGGATACGAGGAAGCACTTGGTCCTTTTGCAGAAGGCATACTCTTACCAATTGCACCTGAAACGACTTTGTTTAGCACAATTCCTAGATTAGTCCAAGCAGGCATGGAATCTGGACTGTTAAATTTTACCAGTTTAACTTCTTTCGGATATATTGTGTTATTAGGACTTTTCATTCTTGCAATATTTTTTGTAGGGGCCTACATGGTTCCATGGTTCTGGTGCAGATACGTATGTCCTACCGGAGCACTTATGGCAATTCCAATGCGGTTTAGTTTCCTAGGTTTGAAAAGGGATCCATCAAAATGCACAAAATGTGGAGACTGCGTAAACATATGTCCTATGCAGGTTAGAATTCTTGATTTACCTTGGGAGAAGTTCAATGATCCTGAATGTACTTTATGTTTGGAGTGTGTCGGTGCTTGTTCAAGTAGTGCGTTATCAACTAAAATGCTTTGAAAAGATCATTAGTATTAGGATAAAAATTCAAATATTGTGTATTCTTCTAGTGACTTATTAAGCCGGGTTGGCCGAACGGTTTCAGGCGGCGGGCTGCAAATTTACCTAGCTTCGATAGAGTGAAGCTGATACCCGCAGTATGTGGGTTCAATTCCCACACCCGGCTTCAGAATATTAGATTTTTATCGAAAATTTTTTAGAGATTATGGAATTTTTTGTGTTTCAGAATCTATTTTAAAATGCTAAATTACTGATTGAGAAACATAAATCTGGATTTAAAACTCGAATCCCGTAGATAAGCTAACATTTATGTTATATTACTAGGAAACATTTAGAATATGAAAATAAAATGTTCTCGATGTGGTTCTTGTCTTAATTTTGCGGACATGAATAGACATATATTAAAATGTACTAGTAAACAGTCATAATATTATAAAATTTAGGAAATTTTATTTCTTAGAGCCATTTTTAGTTTTTTCTCAGGTGGGTGTTAGTGATTGTGCTCGTTACTTGTCGGGCACACGCTTTATCTAGTGCATCCTCAAGGTTCAAGAATATGGACTATCATTAAAAATGATATTTAGAAACATTTATATTTTGTTACCATAAGTAACATTTCACAGGTGAAAAATATGTCATGGGACAATGATTTTCCTTCAAGATCCAGAAGAAGAACGAGAAGATTTCCATCTTCTGATGATTGGTTTTCAGATATGGACAGCATGTTCGAAGATATGTTTCGAGACATGGCCAATACAATACCCAAGGAACTTGTCAGGGAGAGGCGCCTTCCAGACGGTAGCACTGTTAGAGAAATGGGGCCAATAGTTTATGGGTATTCAATGAGCGTAGGTCCAGACGGCAAACCAATTGTCAGGGAATTCGGAAATGTTAAGCCTTCTGGACAACAAATAGGATTTGGACCACAAAAACCAGGTTTGACAGTTAAAGAGGAAAGAGAACCACTAGTTGATGTAATTACTGAAGGCAGTCAAATACGAGTGGTTGCAGAGTTACCAGGTGTTGAAAAAAACGACATAAACTTGCAATGTAGTGAAAATGACCTAACGATCTCCGTTAACACATCACAAAGAAAATATCTTAAAACAATGGAATTGCCAGTTTCGGTAGATTCTGATACACCGAAAGCATCGTACAAGAATGGGGTCTTGGAAGTCATATTAAAAAGGCAAAAACCTGGCACGAAAAGTAAAGAGATCAAGATCGAATAAACCAGAAATATAGCGGTTTTTGTACCAAAGAACTCCGCTCAGCGTATGGAATAGATCGCTAAGCGGAAAATATCTCTTTTTTTTAGATAACTATGAGTAGGCTAGTTTTGGAAATATTTAAGCAGAACAGAAATTAATCTAATTCATCCAAAAACTCATGAAACCGAGTTATTTTGGAGTTCTATATTAAACTATGATCACTAACATGATCATGAATAGAATTCTGAGGAAGATCAATATGTCACAATCGTTTAAAGAAATCGATTTGAAAAAGATAAAACCAAATCGTCTCAATCCCAGAGAAGAGTTTCGAAAAGAACCTTTAGATGAATTAGCCGATAGTATTTCTCAAACAGGATTGATACAACCAATTGTAGTTCGCCAAGTCGAGAAAGGTTACGAAGTGGTGGTTGGAGAACGTCGCTATAGAGCATCTCATCAAGCAGGAGTGGAAAAAATACCTGCAATCGTCAGAAATTTCACCGACGATCAAGTCATTGAACTAAACTTGATAGAGAACATTCATCGTGAGGATCTAAGTGCAGTTGAGAAGGGAAGAACTTGTCTGCAACTAATGGAGAGGTTTCCTGAGAAATACCCATCAGAGGAATCGCTTGCTAATCATGTTGGAGTGAGTCCCCTAACAATTAGAGATTGGTTGAAACTAATAACTTCTATGACTAAGAAAGTTCAAAGAATGGTAGCTCCAGAAACGATATCACGAAGAGTCCCTGAAGGAAAGATCGAGTATACTACTGCCGTAAGAATAGCTCGTAAAATAAAAGAACCGAAAAAACAGCTCAAGGTCGCACAAACACTCGTTCGAAAAGGAATTCGTGGAACAACTGCAAGACAGGTAGTTCGTGAAATAGCGAGAAAACCTGAAAAATCAGTTGAAAAAATTGTAGAAGAAGTTATGGAAACACAGAGCAAAATACCATTCAGACTATGCGATATTGAGACAACTCTCAAAGGAATGAAAACACAAATCTCACTTGAAAAAGTAGATTCCAAAATACGTAAGGATTCAATGGTGCAAGCTGATCTCTATGAGCCACGTATTGCAGATATCAGAATCAAAGATATTCTAAGAAAAAGACTAGGAGATTTTACGGATGAAGACGCTAAAAGAGAAGGCGAATCTAATTTAGAACAATTTAAAAAGAAATGGCAAATAATAAACGGAAAGGGTAGTTGGGATCCTAATCTTAGAGTTGATGTCGTAAGATTTGAAGTTGCAAAACTCAACCCAAAATTTGATGAACTAAGAAGAAGGTTGAGCATAAAATTCCTGTTAAAATAGTGGATCACAATAGAGCGCGTTTGTGTGACAACACCAATTAATATGAAATAATTATCATATTGTAAAAATTATTCCAAATGCATATAGCGGGCTCCATAACTTATTTCGGTTAGGGCCCGTGGTCTAGTCAGGATTATGATGCTGGCCTCCGAAGCCGGTGATCGTGGGTTCAAATCCCACCGGGCCCGCTCAGAGGGATACATAACCAGGTATGATAGAATGACGATTCAAACTAAAAAGAACGATAATGACATGAATAATCCATTTAAGAATATGATTGATGAATGTAGATCTATTCTTTATGAAGCAATTATTACTGAATATCCTACCCAAAAAAATATTGTAATCAAGATTGAAGAACCTCCTTCACATAAATTTGGAGATCTCTCTACAAACATTTGCCTTCAAATTTCAAAAGAACTTGGTACACCTCCTAAAAAAATTGCAGAACGTATTACACATTCAATAACGATACCGAAAGACAGCTATATCGAACGAATCGATGTAGCCGGATTAGGATATTTAAATTTCTATCTCAAGACAGCTAAAATCACTGAATTTGTAATTAATTCGATAAGAACGCTCAGTATGGATTATGGTTTTCCTAAGATAGATCAACCAGAAAATATCTTGATTGAACATAGTAGCATTAATCCTGTCCATGCTATCCATATAGGTCAAGCTAGGAACTCAATTCTCGGAGATGCAATCTCAAGGATTCTCAGAGCCAGAGGTCACAATATTGAAACTCATTTTTACATCAATGATGCTGGAAGACAAAGTGCGATAGTAGCATATGGATTTGATAATATCGAAAAGTTCCAATCTAAAACAAAAATCGACCATTATGTTGGTCAAATATATAGTATAACCTCTTGTCTTATTGAAATTCAATCATGCAAAAAGAAACTGTTAGAGTTGAAAGATAATAAGGGTGACAAAATAGACCAAACAGATTTTCAGAGTAAACTTGATGAATGGACAGATGTAGCATTACAACTTCAAAATCAAAATCGGGATATTTTTGAAGAGCTTAGAGAAAAGTTAATCAAAATCTCTGATCCAGAAAGCGAAATCAACAATCTATTGAGAAAATACGAAGAGGGTGATGTATCCACTAAGTGTCTAATCAGAAAAGTAACTGAACTTTGCATTCAAGGTTTCAAGCAGACATTCTCCATATTGAAAATCAATTTTGATAAATGGGATTGGGAAAGCGATCTATTATGGTCCGGAAATGTATCAGACATCGTTAAAAAATTATCAGAATCTAAGCACGTATCAAAAGATGATGATGTGTTAAAACTTCGATCAGATCAAGTTATTGAAGCATTTGAAATCAGACAGATGCTTGGAATAAGCGATGATTTCATGCTGCCACCGGTCTCATTAACAAGATCTGATGGAACTTCCCTATATCTGACAAGAGATATTGCATATAGTCTTGTTAAATTTAATCAAGCAAAACAAGTGATCAATGTTGTCGGGATGGAACAGCTTCATGAACAACTCCATGTCAGAGTTGCTCTATCCGTTCTTGGTCTAAATAAATTAGCTAAGAATCTGAAACATTTCGTATTTGGATTAGTAAAATTCCCTGGAGAAAAGATGTCAAGCAGAAGAGGAAGAATAGTTACTCTCGATGATGTTGTAGAAGAAGGTGTCAAAAGAGCTTATGTTGAAGTCGAAAACCGTTCTCCTACCTTAAGTTCTGAAGAGAAAAAGAATATGGCTGAAACAATTTCCATAGGTGCGATCAAATATGCATTACTATCAGTTGAACCATCGCATGAAGTTGTTTTCTCGTGGGATAGAGTATTAAATTTTGAGACAAACAGCGCGCCTTTCATTAACTACGGATACACCCGAGCCAATGGCATTCTTAAGAAAGTTGGAAACATTTCTTTTCCAATAAATTACACAAAGCTTGAACATCCTTTAGAAAAACGACTGATATTATCACTAGCGAAGTTTCCATCAATTTTTATTGATGCGTCTGATCGGCTTCGACCTGATGATCTTGCGACTTATGCTAATCAATTAACAAAACAGTTTCACGAATATTATGAAAAAGTCGACGTTTCACATCTAGATGACGATGATTTGAAAAATTCGAGAGCCCAGCTTATTAATGCATTCAAAATAGTTGTTTCTAATTGCATGGGTGTGCTTGGAATAGTCCTAAGTGAGAGAATGTAGGGTTATCTGTTACTGTTAAATATCAGAGATTGTGAATAAGATAGATCGATGGCTTATGCCTACGGCTTTTGTTTTGATTAATGCAGAATTAGGAAAGGAAGAAGGTATCCTAAAAGAATTGAGAAGTATCAGTAATGTAACAGAAGCACATTTTGTATACGGTGTATACGACATAATTGCTAAAGTTGAAGCCGATACCATGGAAAAATTGAAAGAAATTGTTACATTTAAGATCAGAAGACTAACTGATGTTAGAAGTACCTTGACTATGACTGTTGCCGAAGGGATCTAAAGAATCTCTAAAATCAATAGACCAATATGATGCTTTCCTAATGTTCCTCTAGTATGAGAAGTGCACGATAACTATCTATTTATTATCATGCATATCTCTGTAAAATAATTCTTACTGATTGGCTTTTTCAATAAGTTTTGGAACAATCCATTCGAAACCTATTGTCATAATATGGAGCCCACTAACGTTTGGAGTATTCCTAATTTCCTTTATCAGATCCCCGAAAATTTTCAGGTTTTCATCAAGGAAAGCTTGCTTGCTTTTTTCTCTTGCCGCTAACAAGCTCTTCTGAATGTCTTCGGGTACAACTATGCCCGGTACATTCTTTACCATCCAATCCATCATGCCCCTTGATTTGAATGGAGCTATTCCAACTATTACTGGCACTTTTAGACGCGATACCTGTTTAACAAATTCCTTCATCAAATCAATATCATAGACTGCTTGAGTTTGTATAAAGTCTGCACCTAATTCGATTTTTCTTTCAATCTTAAGAATTTCTGGGTCTAGAGGATCTGC
This sequence comes from Candidatus Bathyarchaeota archaeon RBG_13_38_9, assembly GCA_001775955.1. GTDB lineage: Archaea > Thermoproteota > Bathyarchaeia > 40CM-2-53-6 > RBG-13-38-9 > RBG-13-38-9. The sequence goes on from MEZD01000009.1 coordinate 21,632, forward strand.
ATTAGGATTTCCGGCAATTCCAAAATTGAATTTTGGAGGTTGATCTATCTTATTACCCTTAATGTCAGTACCATCATCAACCATTTTTCTAAGAAGATCTACCAAGGCAGTGGAGTCCAAATCATAAACAGGTTTTGTCCCTGGATCATCTCCTACAGTTGTGTGATCCCCACTGAGTGCGAGTACATTTTTTATTCCTAAAGCACTTGCTGCAAGAAGATCTGCTGTGATAGCTAGTCTGTTTCGATCTCTGACAGTCACTTGATATACGGCTTCTAAACCGATTTCTTTTTGTATAAAATATGAGGGTATTAACGCATTCATGTAAGCAAAAGCTGTTGGATTATCTGTTATGTTAGCTGCTATAACATGACCTTTCAGAATTTTCGCTGTTTCAAGAGTTTCTTCAAGACTAGTTGTTTTAAGAGGTTCAATTTCTCCTGTATAAACAAATGTACCGGCTTGGATAGCTTTCGTTAGTTCGCTGAATGCTTCTCTGATCATCTGAAAATAACTTCCCTTTGAGAGGCCATTTTTGAATGATCTTTGGGAGGTCGATATTTTTTAAATAGATCAAGTCGGCCTTCATCGCGAAGTCTTTCGTAAATTTGTATCCATGCACACTCTTTTTCCCATCCGCCTACTTCGCATTTTCCTTTTGCCTGTCCTCCGCATGGCCCATTAAGTAATGTTTTTCCGCATCTTGCTATTGGGCATATTCCTCCCGTTTCATATAGAATGCATTCGCCACATGCTCTACATCTCTCATAGAATTTTCCTATTCTTTCTGTTGTACCAATAAATTCTGTATCACAACAAGGTATAGTGACCTTTTTTGAAATTTCGCTTACTGTTTGTGTAGCTGTACCACAAGATAATACCATTATTGCATTAGAATCATCAACAGCTTCCTTTTTTCTCCTAAGATCACGTCGAGTAAGTCGTTGATCGCAAACCGATTCGACGATAGCTTGGCCAGTGACTTTCTTTCCTAAATTTTCGAGTTTATTTTTTAACTCTTTAACTTGTTCCTCTCCACCAGTTTGGCATTCGGTTGCGCATGTTCCACATCCAACAATGAATATCTTATCTCTACCTTCGATCATTTTTTTTATATCTTCATCGGATTTTTGTATCGTAATTATCAATTAGTCCTCACCAGAGATGAATATTGTAGCTATGGACGTTATGGGTTCCTAATAAAATGGCGGTATAATTTTTTGATAACATTTGAGGCAACTCTTAATTTTACTTATGACACTCGTCATATCTTTCTAAAAAACTCTATGATTCACCAAAAATTATGTTGTGTAGAATGCTTTTCCAGAAATATTTTGATTAAAGTTAATAATCAATGATGCACATTACGGCATCAAATCATCGTCTAAGGTATACAAGCAATGACCCGTAAAATCATCATTATAGGTGCTGGAGCTGCAGGTGTTAGTGCTGCAGCATCTGCTAGAAAACAAGACCGAACCGCAGAAATCAAGATAATAACAGAAGAAGAATATGCCGCCTATTCAAGATGTGGTATGCCTTTCGTGCTAAGTGGTGAAATACCTTCATTTCAAAATCTTGTTCTTTATCCTCCAGACTTCTATCGTATGATGAAACTTGATCTGCTATTAGAAACAAAAGCACTCGATGTTGATATCGATAAAAAGGCAGTTAAGATTCAAAAGAAAAATGGTGAAACCGAAACTCTAGATTATGATAGCCTGATCATGGCCACTGGAGCTCGTGCGTCTAAACCTCCAATCAAAGGAACCGATAAGAAAGGAGTTCACCTAGTAAGAACAAAAAACGATTGTCAAGCCATAGATTCTCAGATTCAAAAGTCAAAATCTGCGATAATTATCGGAGCTGGTTTAATAGGTTTAGAGGTTGCTGCAGCAATAAAAGAACGTGGTCTTTCTTCCACAGTAATTGAATTCTTTCCCCAGATTCTTCCCCAAATGCTAGATCCAGATATGGCAAAATTAGTACAACAGAATCTAATCAAAAAGGGCATAGACGTAATGGTTAGCAAGACTGCAGATGCAATAATTGGAAATGACGCAGTCAAAGGTGTTTCTGTTGGTGGAACAGAGTTATCTACAGACATGGTAATACTTGCCACAGGCGTTAGACCTGAAGTAGAAATTCTGAAGAAAATGGGTGCAGAAATTGGAATTACTAGAAGTGCAAAAGTTAACATAAGGATGCGTACCAATCTAAACGAAGTATATGCTGTTGGTGATTGCGCGGAGACTAGTCACATAGTCTCTGGCAGACCCATATCACCTCAGTTAGGAACTATCGCAGTAAGACAGGGCAGAGTAGCTGGGATAAATGCTGCTGGTGGATATTCGACGCTTCCAAGTGTTTTAGGATCCGTCATTACTAGATTCTTAGGACAAGAAATCGGTCAGACAGGACTCACAGAAAATCGTGCCAAAGAGCATGGATTGAAACCTGTAATCGGGACAATAACTGCTAAAACTCGTGCTCATTATTATCCAGGTGGTACGGACATTAAAATAAAATTAATTGCGGAACCAGAATTGGGAAGAATAATTGGTACACAAATCATAGGTGGCGAAGAAGTAACTCAGAGAATTAACATGGCGTCCATTGCAATTCAAAAAGGATTAACTGTTCATGAAGTAAAATCTACTGATACATGTTATTCTCCTCCAGTATCAGACTATTGGGAGCCGTTTATTACAGCTGCCGAAATGGCGCTGAGAAAAATATGAATAAAAGGGGCTTATACTCTTCTTAATCCAATAGCATCCTTGAGAATTTTTTCATTAATCGTTCCGGCAGTATAACTAATACCAGTTTTCATATTGTTAATTGTGATAACGGCTGGGGCGAAAAGATTCGGATCAATTTTATAAAAGTCAAATTTTGCTTCACGAAATATCTCATAGAACGGACGTCCATAATCTCGCGAGCAGGATGACGGTGCTTCCGCAACAGTTTTCTTTAGAGCTTCATCATCTTCATGATTGACAAAATAATTAGTAACTCCACCATAAAGAATCACATCATTCGTTCTTCCCATAGCTTTCATCGAGTCGGGGTGGACTGGAGGAATTGGAGCATAACCACATCCAAAGACAATGCTCTTTGGATCAAAACCAATCTCAGTCAGCTTATGAATCCCAGTCTCGACAACTCTCCCTGCTATTTGAATAGAGCCTGCTATCGATGAAGTTGGAGTAACAATAACATAGAGTTTAGAATTAGATATTTTGCATTCATCACATATGTAATCAATAGCGCTTTTAGTTGGAAGCTTGTCAGATTCCAACACTATCACTGATTCTTTTGAGGAATCTGAATAATTGATCTTATCATATATCGACTTAGGTTTCTTAGCCAAAGCTCTAGCTGGACCAGATCCCATAGCAAAATAATCTTTAGTTTTAATCTGCCAACCCGCATATTGCGATCCAAGAGTAGCAATTGCTGGAAAACATGTCTCTACAAACACGGAAGGTAGAGTATCTTCACCAAATTTCTGATAAGTTAATCTTGTTCTCGCAAGACCGCCTAAACAAATGTCTGCCGCAAGTTTTCCAGCCAATGCTCCTGTTTGTGTTTCCACCCCAGCATCAATAATAGTTGCTTTTGCAATTTTTTTAATTTTAATTCGATAAAGAATCTTATTTTTGATAGCAGCCTTTACTAGTTTTATCGCTTCAACATTTACACTTGTACCCATATTATCTAACTCTCCAAAAATTTTTCATACCATTTCAATTGGGAATTTGTCTCCACATTTATGAAAATTCTTCCTTTACCATTTTCATTATTATCACCTATGTAGACGTAAAATGGCCCGTCGATACTATCTTTTTCAATTCTTGCTTTACCGCTGATATTATCAAAAGAGAAACTTGGTAGAGGATGGGTCTGCATATTACCAGATATTATGATTTTACCACCTAGCATATGAGCGCCTACTCGTCCTTGGCAGTTTCCACCAACATATATTGTTCCCCCTTTCATGTGTAAACCAGGAAACATTTTCGAATTGCCACAAATTCTGATTGTCCCTGATTGCATCCAAGCACCAACGTCGCTTCCTGAATTTCCATTCACTATTATTTTTCCGCCTCTCATTCCTTGAGCTGTTCCACGACTTGCAGCGCCAATAGCATCACCAACATTTCCTGACACCATTATTGTTCCTCCGATCATTTCTAAGCCCAACCAAGATCCTGTGTTTCCTTCAACCATGATCTCGCCTCCTGTCATAGATTCTCCCA
>MEZD01000009.1:25901-39777 GCA_001775955.1 Candidatus Bathyarchaeota archaeon RBG_13_38_9
CCACCTTCTCCTTTTATTCTTAATTTACCCCTAGTCATTTTATATCCAATCCGTCTAGCGTTAGCCATATTACCTAAAATTTCAATTGTTACTTCTTCAGTTTTGTCACGCAAATCTTTTTTTATGTTAAACATCGATTTCAGTTTGACTTTTTTATTTCCTTCCCAAGCATCAATATCGTTTATAGAACTAATTTTTTTGTCCATAAATTCGTCTGGTGAGATTTTATCTAGATGTAAAGGATTTTGAATTTTCTTCTTTAATCGAAGAGTATATTTTGGCATCTTAGACATCCGCCTTACAATTAATTTTGGCTGGGTTTCTAAGGAAACCATCAGATATTGGATAATTTTCAAACTCTATAGTATAGTAATCTTTGAATCGCGATTGGATATCTTTCATTAAATCGGCTTCAAGATTCTTTGACACTTGACTTTCTGTGTAAAACGTGTTGCCATATGAATTGCCTGCTATTTGACCTTGCTTCGATACAATTTTTCCGTTTTTTATTGTGTATAAAGTTTCTTTGAAAGCCTTCCTTATCGTGGATGGTTTATTTTCCAAATCGACTTTAGATGGATCTAGATCATAAATTGCAATATCTGCATCAGCACCTAAGCCGAGATGTCCTTTGTTCATAAGAGTTAACGATTTTGCGGGTGCAGCTCTTGTGATTGTCGCGATCTCTCCAAGCGTATATTCTCTATCAATGTTTGGAAGATCAAGTCTCCTTCTTGCTGTCCGATTAATTCTTGATATCATTTTTTCTCGTGCTTTCTTACTCATCAGCCACGCTATGACTTTTGGATATGATGTGAATGGTCCCCCATTTGGATGGTCTGTTGTCATGAAGACTCTCCATGGATCTTTTACCAGAAGAGCAAGTTCTAACCCTATTCCCCATTGGATTGCGTTAACATAATTTGTCCGTTTATATTGGAAAGGCACTATACCTGAACCTGTCTCAGCTTCCACATCCAAGTTAACCCATTTATTCCCTGAAAGTTGATGTAGGAAATATTGGAATGGCCCATCAGCGGTCATAGTAGTTGTGTCGCCAAAGATTACTTGACCGAGATCTACTGAAACATGATTATGATCATTAACGTAATCAGCTATTTCAGGTGCCCCTGAACCCAGATTAACCCATGATGATCCGGAGAATCCTGTGAATTGAACGTGAGTAATATGAATTATAGGTCGTTTTCCATCAGCCAAGTCTCTAACTGCGTCCATTGTTTCTATTGTTGTTTGATAGTTCCCAGGGCTACCGAGATTGTTAGTGTGAACATGGATTATGTGAGGAAGATTCAACATTTTATTTACTTTACATAAACCTCTAACTATCTCTCTTGGTGTTACATCAAAGTTGGGTATTGGATCATCTAGTCTTTTGATGAATTTACCCCATCCCCAAACTTCAACACCACCTGGATCTACAATTTTAATAGCGTAACCTTTTGTAGCTTTCAGCATCCAAGCAACGAATGCTGCACATTCATCCAGTCTTCCATCTCTCAGGTATTCCATGATGAACCAGTTGTTACCAAGAAGAGGGAAACAGCCTTTGTCAATAATTGGAGTTGAATCAAGTTCTTCGTGTGTGTGTCTTGTCTTCAACGGTGGAGTTGCCGGTTCAAAGACTGTAGTATAACCCATCTTAGCATAACGATAACCTGTTGTACGAGTCGATGGTATAGAATAACCAACTCCTGAATGGGTGTGTTTTGTTTTAATTTCAACGTCTTTTCTATGATCTTCTGGTCGTAGTAATCTACCAGTATTCACTTTTGATCCTGCAATGTGAGAGTGTATATCGACTCCGCCAGGCATCATAGTCTTTCCTGAGGCATTTATTTTCCGAGCTTTTCTTCCTACTGATTCGACAATTTTCCCATTTCTTATATGAACGTCTAATTTTTCTCCTTCAATATTATTTAGTGGATCGAAAACAATTGCATTTATAATAGAGATTTCTTTTTCCAATACTTTTACCTCGTAAGAGATTTTACACGTTTTAGAAGAGCACTCAATATTTCGACATCAGTTTTGACGCCTTTAGGTGGGTCAACAAGTTTTCTTGTTTCAAGCACGACCCCATCCATTCGATAAGTTGATCCTGTGGTTTCGATTCCAACGTGTGCTGAAGGGAGTATTATGTTTGAACACATAGTTGTTGGAGTGATATGAGGATCGATTGTTATTAGTGGAATAGATGTTAGATGTTTAGCTGCTTGATAAGGGAAATTGGAGATTGGATCCGAAGCTACAATTAAGGCAGAATCACATTCTCCCCTTGCAAGGAGATCTACAGCTGAGGTCTCTCCAGGGTTATATCTGGGGAATCCTTGTGTGAAATCTACTGCGTAAGGATAACCAGTAAGCCAAGTTGTTACATTATTCGCACCATTAACATTGAAATGTCCACGCATTGGCATAATGACAAACTTTGTTTTTGAGTTCAATTCCGTAACTAAAGACAATGCAGCTTCTATGTTCTTACTTTTTCCTGCACTCATTGTCAAACCTAAACCAAAAAATAGCGCTCCAAATTCACAATTTATTAACATTTCAGCTAATTCTTCAATTTTATCGATCGAAACTCCGGCAACTGTTTCTTGTTCTATTTCATCACCTCGAACGGCAGCCCTCAGAGCAACCATCAGTTCATAATCGTTGTTTGGTTCGAGCTGTATGAAGACGTCAGCAAGTTTAGCCGTATCAGTCTTTCTTACGTCAACTACTATTAGTTTTCTATCTGATCTTGATTTTCGAAATCGTCCTTTGCTCATTACTGTGTATCTTGACATGTGAAGTGGATGAGCATGTACAGGATTGGATCCCCAATAGATTACTAAATCAGCTCTATGTCGGATCTCTCCCAACGTACAGGATGATTCTCCAATTTCATGAACTCCTAAAATTGTTGGACCATGACACGTTGATGTCGTGTTATCAAAGAATCCACCAGTTTCTTCGGCCAAATCTACTCCTATTGCTATTGCTTCATTGCTAGTCAGACTCCAACCATAGAAAAGCGGTGAACTGGATTTTATAATTGTTTTTGCAGTCACGTCGATTGCTCGCTCATAAGTGGTAGGTTTTAACGTTGTTCCTTTTTTCATCATTGGTTGTGTGGTTCTTTCATTCCTATACCCTAACATTTTACCGCTTGACATTGCACAAGCATTTTTGACTTTTACAATTTTGTCGTTGTCAATTGTCACTTGCAAATGATCACAAGAACATCCACACACTGTGCAGATTACATTACTGATTACTTCTTGACTCAAATTGTCATCTCACAGTTTTTTTGATTTCTTTCGACTAAATGATTTTTTTATTAGTTGATCTACAGTCAGAACTTTCTCTTTTTTTGCAGACTCTAATGTGGAAGATATTCCTTTGTAAGAAGGCATACCTGTCCCATCGGTTTCAGATCCTGAAACTTGTGCAACCCATAATCCATATGGAACGAATATAATTCCCCGTTCCAAAGTCTGTTTGGGAGCTGTCGTCTTTACTACAACTGTGCCATATTTCGTGCTAATACGAACATTTTCCCCATAATCTAATCCAATTTCTTTGATATCTTCCCCATTGATTTCGCAACATGCTACACTTTTAAAATATGATTCCGAAAGTTTTCCTTGCTCTTTTTCTCTACCTTGAGATAAACTTCTACCACTCAGTAATGTCACTTGGATCTTTTTCATTGATATTTCTCCCAGACATCATTTGGCATTTGTCAGTTGATTGAAGATGAGCAATATCTAAGATTTTCCTAATAGACTTACATGAGTATTTGTTTATTTCAATATGAGATTTTTAAAGAATACTTACAATATATTCGCTAAATATTAGGTTGAATGTTTATGGAAATGCCAACTGACGATAAAGTGTTTATTACAAAACTAAGTCGTATTTCGAATTATCAATTTAAAGCAAATTTTGATTCACCAAAAGATTTTGAAGTATTATTTGATGAGCCTGAACCTGTTGGAGAAGGCTCTGCACCTAGCGCGTCTCGGTTTTTAGCGGCAGCTGTTGGGAACTGTCTTAGCGCCAGTTTATCATTTTGTTTTGAGAAGGCAAAGATTGACTTGGGAGATTTCAATACAGTTGTTGAAACTGTTATGCGTAAAAATGAGAAAGGTAAATGGAGAATTGCCTCAATTAAGGTAAAACTGAAACCTCAAATTGGACAGAGTGATATTGCAAAATCGAAGAGATGTTTAGATCTCTTTGAAGATTTCTGTATTGTTACACAGAGTGTAAGAAATGGCATAAATGTAGATGTAGATATAGATCTAGATAAGTCAGAATAAAATAAAAAAATGAATTAGTTCTTTACGAACGTGCGTTAGTTGCCTTTTATTGTAATTAATTTCTGATATTCAATTTTATCCATGTGTAGTGTATGTTTATCTTCTGGGAATTGTTTTTCTCGTATATCTTTTCCATAATTGGTTAACGCATTCAACATAGATTTGCTTAAACTTGCATATTCTTTAGCGAAACTTGGTTTCAATCCAAGTGACATACCTAGGACATCTGCTATATTGAGACCTATTCCATCAGTGTATGGTCCTGATCCCCAGCCGAAGACTGGGATTGATAACTTATCAGTGATAATTTGAGCGATTTCTGTCGTCGCAAACTCTATAACTAATGAAAAAGCGCCACTTTTTTCTATAGAAATCGCATCATCTAGTATTTTCATTGCATTTTCCGCTTTCTTCCCTTGAACTTTATAGCCACCTGAGAGTGATGCTGATTGCGGAGTCAATCCTATGTGGCCACAAACTGGTATTCCAGCTTCACTAATAGTTTGAACCCTGTCACAGACTTCTTTTCCACCTTCAAGTTTTATGGCATCGACACCTGACTCTTTCATGAAGCGGCCTGCGTTCTTTAGTGCATCATCGACATTCTGATATGACATGAATGGCATATCGCCCATTACAAGAGATCTCTCTGTAGCTCTGACAACGGCTTTGCAGAATATTATCATTTCATCCATTGTGACGGGCACAGTATTATTGTAGCCTAACGCGGTCATCCCGACGCTTCCATCTCCAACCAGAATCATGTCTACTCCAGCTTTGTCGGCAAAATACGCAGTTGGATAATCGTATAGGCTTAACGCAACTATTTTCTCTCTATTCTTTTTCATGCTCATTAAATCACGAATTGTAACTTTTTTTACAGCCATTCAGTTCACATCCTTAATTAATTCAAATCTGCGAATATAAGATATAATGGAAAGCATTACAAAATTTGCTCAATTAAGTTAATTAAATAAAAAACCTAATTTCTATTTTCTTTTTTTCTTGATAACGTTCCTTGTAGCTTTGATAATGTCAGTGATATTCATATTATATTCTGTTGCTAACTCTTCCATGTTACCCGTCTGACCGAAAACATCTCTAACACCTATTCTGTGAATGGGAATTGGATAGTTCTCTGATAATATTTCTGTTATACTTCCACCTAATCCTCCGATTACGCTGCTATCTTCAACAGTTACAATTGCTCCAGTTTCTCGAGCTGAATTCTTTATTGTTTCTGTGTCAAGTGGTTTGATCGTATGGAAATTGAGAACTTGAACATCTATTTTTTCTTTTTCAAGAATTTTTGCCGCTTGTAATACTTTTGACATCAAGATTCCTGTTGCTGCAATAGTTACATCTTTTCCTTCTCTCAACAATGCGGCTTTCCCAATTTCAAAATGATAGTCATCATGATAGATGATCGGAGTTTCTGGTTCAGCCAGTCTGATGGCTACTGGTCCATCTAAGTATGCTGCGGCCTTTGATGCTTTTTTTGCTTCTACGGCATCTGAAGGTGAAAGTAACACTAGATTAGGTAATGCTCGTAATGCAGCTATTTCTTCAATTACTTGATGTGAAGCTCCCATGAAATCCCAGAACATGCCAGTATTGCATAGAATGATATTGACATTGTATTTGTCGAAAGCTATCTGTCTAATCTGATTATATGTTCGACCAATGGCAAATATGCTGTGGCAATGTGTGAACGGGATCTTGCCTCCTTCTGCAAGTCCTGCAGCCACAGTCATTAGGTTAGCTTCAGCGATTCCCATGTTGATTATTCTGTCAGGATATTTATTCCTGTAATATGGTCCTGCTTGTCCTTGTGCAAAGTCTGCATACAAGATTAGAACATCAGGGTTTTCATCCCCTAATTCTACTAGTGCTTCATTATGTCCAGAATACATAGTTTTAGATTCATTGAAAGATTCTCTGAGAAATTCTGACATATTATGATCCACTCAATGAAATACTATGTCAAGGCGTTCATTGCTTCGTTATACATCTCATCGGTCAAAATTGAGAAATGTACTCTATTTTCAAAACTTGGAACACCTTTTCCCTTAACGGTGTTAGCTATAATTACGCTAGGTTTGTCTGATGTTTTCTTAGCCGCCTCTAGACCATTTAGAATCTGATCAATATCATGGCCGTCTACTTCTATGACATTCCATAGAAAGCTTCTCCATTTCTCAGATAGCGGTTCTATCTCCATTATGCTATCTACAGCACCAGTAGACTGGTATCTGTTTCTGTCTATAATGGTGGTAATATTACTAAGTTTGTGATGTCCTGCTGAAAGAGCGGCTTCCCATATTTGCCCGCCATCACATTCGCCATCCCCAATTATACAATAGACCCTATTTCGTGGAACGATAGTGCCGTCAGAGGTTTTTCGACTGAAGAGTTTGGCGGCAATAGCTTCTCCCACGGCAAATGATAATCCTGTACCTAGAGAGCCTCCTGAGTAATCAACTCCGGGTACTGTTCTTTGGCTGTGAGCTTGTAACATTCCACCAAATTGTCCATATGTAGAGAAATATTTTTTCGGAAAATATCCTGCTTCACCTAATGCTGCATAATGCATCTCACAACAATGGGCTTTAGATAAAATTAAGCGATCTCTTTCTGGCCAGTCTGGGTTTTTAGGATCGATCTGCATATGATGGAAAATAAGAGCTGTGAATATTTCAGCTTCTGAAAAAGATCCTCCGATCCAACCTTTTCCAGCATATCGAATCATTTCAATAGTGTGTTTTCGAAGGAGTTTGGCTTTTCCTTCCAATTTTATTATTAGTTCAGGGTCATGACTCACCTTTATCACTTCAGTAAAATGTGTTTCAAAATTTGTAGAGGTCATTATTAACTGCCTATTGGCAGTTTAATCTGTATTCCTCCTGCGATTTTATCGGGTTCCTTCTCAACCTTGCTTTTCCTAATTTCTGCTAGAAAAAGTTCAAGAGTTGTATAAACTATGGCTCTATCTAAATGTCCTCCAATAATACTTCCGTCATGTGTTCCAAGTGTAATATGAATATGTGAAATTAATTTGTCACCCGCGGGTAGGATATTTCCTTCCAAAGTCAATACTTCGAAAGGCCCGGTTTCTTTTACTACTGTTATTTTGTCTTTACTGAAAGGAAGCCCAGAATTTTTCTTAACACCGAAAAAAGTTGCTTCAAAAACGCTACCGATTGCAGATAAAATTACAGCTTTTTTTAAGCCATTTAGGTTCATTACTTCTTCTATCTTTTCTCGTATCTCATCTTGAGGTTTCAATCTAACAATTAGTACATTGCTCAGATCAATTGAGTCGAAGCATTTTAGACCCATTTTTAGAATATCCTCTCCAGATTTGTATATTCTTGTTCCGTTTTATACAATTCATTTGCTCCGCTAAGATATACGCATTCAATAATATTAATTGAATAACAGTTGGAGAATTCTGTTATTAGGCGCCGCTTGGTTTTTCCATTAGTTTTGTTTTTCTAAGTATTTCTCCGTCGCTGTCATTTGGTTTTCGTGTTAGTGTATCTGAATATTTTTCAATCTCTCTAGCTTCATCTGCGAGTCGTGCAGCGGCGCGTATTATTTCATGACCTGAAGTTACTAATTGAACATATTTTTCCCACTCTTTTTCAATAAAACAACCTTGAAAGTTCAGTTCTCCAGCACGTTGTGCCATTTCATATGCAGATGCTGCTTTGGCTTTGGCATATGGATTAGTAAACGAAGCTGAGTTAACCGCTTTACTTCTTGTCACTACGACTTTTGGAAGCTCTGGGGATTCTTTTTTCTTTATGGTTTCTATTAATTTGGATATTTCTATTCTTACTACGTCAAAGGCTCCTGAAACAGCAAGTATTTTTATGATGTCGGAGTTGAAACATGCCATCTCAGTTGGATCCAAGAATTCTTTTCTGGCACCTATCATAACGTCTCCTTCAACTATTATGTATCCGATTCCAGCTTCTTCCATTGTCTTGATTGCTTTCTTAGCAGGATTATCAGAAACGGTTACAGTTGGTATCTTGGTTTCTTTGAATATTTCCATAGCCTTTTTTGGACCCGGAAGAGCAGCATTAGGAGTTGATAATACTATTAGATCTGGTTTGTATTTTACAACTTCTTCTGCTATAGACACGCAACTATTAGGATCCATTTTTGAGCCGGAACCAAATGATCTAACTTCGATATCTTTTCTTTCAGCTCTTTCATCAAATATGAATTCTAGTAATGGACTGCAAGCAATATTACCGACTTTTGCGAAACCAATTTTCAACCTATATCCCCTTTGCAGAAATAATAGATTCTACTAATAAACTCATATTATCGATCTCTTTAATCCAAAAATTTCTCTCAATAGCAAGTCAGTGAGAGTCACTGACATGAACGTTTTTTCAATAGCTTTGAAATACAATAGGGGAAGCTTTAAGGAGAATAATGATTATCCAGATTGTCGAGTGAAATATTTTGGTTTCTGTTGATATTGAAGATACTTTCGCAGAAGCCTTTCCAATGATAGTTGGAAGAATTTTAATAACTGCTGAGAGTGAGAAATGGGCTCAACAGGCCGCTATCAGTGCGACAGGTTTTGCTTCTTCCATAATTATGTCTCCCGCTGAGGCAGGTATTGAAGGTGTAACAGTTCCTCCAGATAAAACACCGGACGGAAGACCGGGAGTCAATATCCAGATATATCATAGAACCGGTCACGAATTCAAATCTCAGATGCTTACTCGAATTGGTCAATGCATTCTGACATGTCCGACTACTGCTGCATTTGATTCTATTTACGGTGCCAAAAAACGTCTCAAGATTGGTAGAGCAATCCGACTTTTCGGGGATGGTTATCAAAAGAAGGATACACTCGGAGATAGGACAATCTGGAGAATACCGGTAATGGAAGGGGAATTCATTATTGAGGACAAGTTTGGTGTTCGGCGTGGAGTAGCTGGAGGAAATCTGTTAATAATGGCGGATACTTTGAAAAATGCTCTTTCTGCGACTGAAAGTGCCGTTACCGCAATTAGATCTGTTGAAGGAGTTGTAACTACTTTTCCTGGCGGAATATGTCGTTCAGGTTCAAAAGTTGGTTCAAATAAGTATAAGTTGCCTGCGTCAACGAATCATCCGTTTTGCCCTGCTATTCGTGGAAGCATAGAAGACTCTAAAGTCCCAGACGGAGTTGGGAGCATATATGAAATTGTTTTCAATGGAATTGATCTTACATGTCTTAAGAAATCAATGGCTGAGGGAGTAAAGGCTGCATCTTCAGCTGAGGGTGTAGTAAAAATTTCCGCTGTCAATTTCGGAGGAAAGCTCGGGCCTTATAAAATATCTCTTCGAGAAAGTCTTTAATTATCAAATTTCTTTGAGTGCGCCATATGCATATGTAGCATAATGGCTATTTAATCTATGTCATTATCACATATTTGGAAGTATAAAACGCCCAATAGTATCATTAATAACCATATTTATTCTGTATTAATATAGATATGATATTTATTTAACTTCTCTAATAGTGGCCAAGCAAGGTGAGAAGATGGATAGTGGAGATATCAGCTGGATCCTAATTTCTAGTGCTCTTGTAATGTTGATGACACCTGGGCTTGCATTCTTCTATGGAGGTCTAGTCCGACGAAAAAATGTCTTATCAATAGTTATGCAGAGCTTCATCGCTATGGCAGTCGTAGGGGTAATTTGGGTACTATGGGGATACAGTCTGGCCTTTGGATCCGACATCATGGGGATAATTGGAGGACTAGAATGGTTTGCACTGAATGACGTTGGCTTAGAACCTGCGCCTCTTGCACCAACAATTCCGCATTTAGCTTTCATGGTGTATCAAGGAATGTTTGCGATCATTACACCTGCTCTAATAACAGGTGCTTTTGCAGATAGGATGCGATTTAGAAGCTATCTGTTTTTCATAGTATTATGGTCAACCTTTGTATACAGTCCGATTGCCCACTGGGTTTGGGGAGGAGGTTGGTTAAGCTCACTAGGTGCATTAGATTTCGCTGGAGGAACTGTTGTTCACATTAGTGCCGGTATGGCTGCATTAATGACTGTATTCATTTTGGGTAAAAGAAAAGGCTACGGCGAATATTCCATGACTCCCCACAATATCCCCTTGATAGTTCTAGGAACCGCACTACTATGGTTCGGATGGTTTGGCTTCAATGCAGGAAGTGCCCTCGGTGCAAACGAAACAGCAGTACTGGCCTTTGTTACAACTAACACAGCAGCTGCTACTGGTACTCTACCTTGGTTAATGATAGATTGGTCACATAAAGGGACTCCATCGCTGATAGGTGCGGCGACTGGTGCAGTAGCAGGACTAGTTGCTATAACTCCAGCAGCAGGTTTTGTAACAGTTCAAGCTGCTCTTGCAATAGGGTTCGGTGCCAGCATAATATGTTATGCTGCTATTCAATTGAAAAATAGATTTCATCTTGATGATGCCTTAGATGTTTGGGGAGTTCACGGTGTTGGCGGCATATGGGGGGCAATAGCAACAGGTATCTTCGCAACCGGAGTCGGATTGATCGCAGGAAACCTAACTCAACTATCGGTACAAGTAGTCAGCGTTATTGCAACAATGACGTATTCAGTAGTGGCAACATGGCTCATATTGAAAGCAATAGACTCCATAATGGGATTAAGAGTAAGCCCTGAAGAGGAAGCGATAGGTTTAGACATATCATTACATTTAGAGGAGGCATACGCAAGATGATGAAAGTAGAAGCGATAATAAGAGAAGAAAAACTTGATAATCTAAAGAATGCATTAGCAGAAGCAGGATTTCTAGGAATGACTGTATCAGAAGTAAAAGGAAGAGGAAGACAGAAAGGCTACACGCTAAACTTCAGAGGAAAATCCATCAATGTGGATCTACTACCTAAACTAAAGGTAGAACTCACGATAGATGATTCCAATATCAACAAGTTGGTAGATATTATTCGCAAAAACTCTTCAACTGGAGAAATTGGGGACGGAAAGATATTCCTTTATCCTGTAGCTGACGCCATTAGAATAAGAACAGGAGAGCGTGGCCCAGACGCAATCTAAATAGCCCACACTAAATTATCAAAATGATTTAATCATTATAAATAGAATAATTTTCACACTCAATTGAAGGTGTTTAGTATGGCCATTGTCTCTATAGTTAAAAAAAGGGATCTGAAGGAGTAGTAAAGGAAATAGAACTTCTTGGTGGAGTCGACAAATTTTTCGTTCCTGAAGATTTCGTATTAATTAAGCCTAATGTTTGTGGTGGTGTTCCAGGAAAAGTTGGAAAAAGCAAGATACGTTAGTTTTTACGTCTTCTCATGACATAGACTGCTGATACTGCTATGATTAGTCCTGCTATTGCCATGTAAGGTGTTAAGATCACTAGTTTGTTGATCGGTAATACCACTCCACCGACAGGGGCTGATGCATATGTTCTAAATGCTTTGTCAGCACTCTCGTCAGGAATACCTTCCATTATATATCTGCCCCCTGGATACGGATTTTGGCCTTGAGCACACCACAAAAAATTACTCGCATCAGTGTTAACTTCGATAACGTACAACGATCCTGGAGTTAAGGCTATTCCACCTGGAAAGTCGAAACGTAACCATCCATCGAAAACATCACTCATCAGTTTGGACGCTGTCCCCAAAATAGTCCCGTCTATTGTTGATTCCCTTATATTGACTGTAAGAGTGCCGGGAGCTTCATATGTTCTAAAATATATTTCCACGGCTGAGAGGGGTGATATGGTTGGAGTGAACTCTTGCCCAGTTGGACTGTAGACAAGTATGTTTTGGCAAGTCTGGTTTCCTTCTTGTTTCTGATCTAAAGTCTCTGTAATAGCATTAACGCTTAATACTACTGATAAAACCAATACAGTTGTTAGAAATAAAGTAATAACTCCTAATTTCTTCAAATAAGAATCCACCGTTTATGATTAGTCTGCAAGTACCTTAAATTCAATATTTAAATTTTTGGCTGGGGCTTCGAGAGACTCAATTTTCTAGCGCGGGCTTATCAAACTCTATGGGAGTACTTGATCCCAAAATGTTACATAGTAAGCTCCTTCACAGCTTGCAACCCACCTTCCGAATGGAAACCACATTACATTGTAATCACAAATTAGTGTGTATTCTCTTGTTCCATCTGGTTGTGTTACCCAGCCTATTGTTCCATCTTTATGTGCTTTTTCTTGGAATACCCTATCATGGATAGCCTCATTGTTAATCCAAGGAGCCCAAGCCAATAACAGTAATACTAGCAGAGAAAGGATCAAAACACTAGTGTTCTTTTTCATAGTTATGGGCTATTATAATTAATTTAATAAACTTCTGTAAGGCATGTGTGCGCAATAGCTGGTGAGCGAAAACGACGACGCCGCGATAATTTATAGGTAATTTTGACTGCTACTACGAGGTGTCTCATATGCGTGAAAATTTGATATTAGGATTCTGGATTATTTGGTATCCTAGGAATAAGAGGACTAGTTATACAGATTCTTTCTATGTGTTCAAATGAACTGATATTAATGGTAATGACTTTGCAGATTTGAATGAAATAGATCCTTCACCTGGAGCTTCAGAATAATATGCTGTCCGCTTATTCTAAAATACAGTTTCATCAATATCTGTCTCATCTTCACTATCACTCTACTCTGTCTTGGACATGGATCCGCTGCAGTCACTATCACATTTCATGGGGATCCGGATCTTATTTTAGAATATTTAATTTGGTCTTGATCAATTACTTTTAGAAAATCTTCTACTACCATGGACTCACAATAGGATAATGTGTTGTTTCTTCTTTTTCTAATATATTTCTCTAATTTTTTCTTTGGATCCTTATCCTTCCATTTTTTACATTCGGTCCAAATGGTTCTAACCAATGCTACATATTCTCGGTTTTTCTCCCAGTCTGGATCCTCTGCACCATATTTTACAGATGTGTCTTTTATTTTCTCATCTATTTCTGGTATCCACAGTTTCATGTTTTCAAATGATTTCAGAATTGATTCAAAAACATCTTCCATATCATTTCTCAGAAACAAGAAATCATTGACCATTAAAACCTATAATATGCATCGTTCTAATGATCAGTTAGGTTTTATGATTTAGAAAAGTAACCTCTTAATCTATCTAGTAACTTCTATGTTTCCGGAAACAGTCGCGACAATATACTGGCCTGTCTTCTTTAGGTTGAAATGGAACCTCTGCATCTTTACCACAATCACTACATTTGATCTTGAACATTTTTCTTTCACTCATACTATTTCACCTCACATAATCTAAGAATATGCTACTGCTTTAGTCATAAGACGCGTTAAAACGTTTCCAAGTTTCCGGTATGATTCAGACCGATGAAAACTGTTTCGCGTCGCGCGAAAAATCTGGGGATCTGAACATGAAAGTTTGACTTCGATGAGCCTTAGCTGGTGAGCACACACACACACACACACACTATAAAATAATAATATCCCTCATGTTGGGGAAAGAATTTCCCAAACCCCTTCTTCATTAATCAGA
>MEZD01000009.1:39801-44879 GCA_001775955.1 Candidatus Bathyarchaeota archaeon RBG_13_38_9
CGATGAAAAAGGAAGTATCCTAGGAAGCTCGGAAAAATAGAGGAAGAGAATTTGGTCAGTCTCTGTTTCTATTCTTAACCACTACAACCGCAGATACGACTGCAACCAATCCTGCTAATGCTATGTATGGCGTTAGGATCTCAAGCTTGTTGGTTGGTGTTACTACGCCACCGACAGTTTCTCTAGGCAGCGTCTGGTAATCAGGATCTTCAGCTCCTGGCATTGTTGGAGTGAGTTCGCTCGCACCTGAACCGTTAGGATTCATGATCCATATGCTGTTAGGTGTTCTTGTGAAAACTATCTTTGTTCCGTCAGGTGACCAGTTTGGTTCTTCACCATTACTAATGAGTAGGGTTGAAGTTCCTGTCAGGTCACCGTTGATGACGTGGATCTCTGTATCACCTGTAGAATGGTCTTCGCGTGTGAATGTTATTCGTGAACCGTCAGGCGACCAGCATGGATCATCTGCAGAGAATCCCAGTCCTCCAAAACTGGTCATGACTATGATTGAGTCACTGTTTGGGTTCACTAATGCAAGGTCTGGATCGATACCGACCAAGAGTTTTGTTCCGTCAGATGACCAGCTCGGGTGATGGACATCGTATTCAGCTGGCAGGAGTCTTATGGGGTTTGAGCCGTCTGCTCCCATCACATACAGATAATAGACAAATGCCGCTCCCCCAGTGAATTGCCTGATGAATGTGATCTTATTTCCGTCTGAAGACCAAGCCGGTTCAATATCATAATTGTCGTCAGCAGGGATGGTAAGTTGTTTCCGGTTTGCGCCATCCGCGTTCATCACCCAGATAGCACTCGAAATAGCATCTCCACTGGAATACAGGATCTTGGAGCCGTCTGGAGACCAGCACGGGTTAGAGTCCCCTACACTGTTGCTGGTCAGACGTGTGATACCTGAACCGTCAGGATTCATAACGTAGATCTCGCTATACACCCCCCCAACGGGAACGTCCTCAAAAAGTATCTTGCCATTACCTCCCGAATAGGATCCTTTAGTAGCTGAAGCTAATGGCAACATTATAAGACCTACATTAAGAAGCATAACTATTACAAACGTGGCTGGAAGCAGTAGACGATATGGACGTTCTACCAAATTTTCACTCAACTCTTCTAATCGATACGCTTTTTTGAAGATATGCTTTGCGATTAAGCTAGATTTTTCTGAAAAGAGATGTTTGTGAAGAGTTTCTCCATAGCTGGTGAGCACACACACATCCTAATCTAACGGTTCGATTTCAAGTGTCCCGCACCAAGGGATACACACATTCAGTACTAACAAAAGTGATATTTACCTTATCATACGAATGATCAAGAAAGGTTTGGGCTGATGCGCATCAAGAAGGTAAAGGTAACACTTCTGCTAGTTTTGTTTGCTGTTGCACTCGTCGCGGAACCACTACCTGTCAACGCCACGTCGTCCCTTATCCAACAGAACTCGACTATCCGAATTAGAGGAGCGGGAGGATATCCTATTCAATATACGCCGGGTAACAATATCTTTGTTCCTTTCTCAAGCGATGTTGCGAGTGGAAACGTCATAGTGGTAGCCGTCCAAGTTTCAAATGGACCGTATACTGCAGCTGCCGTGGTCTCCGTAGTTGACTCTAGAGGCTCATCCTTCACTCAAGCTGTACACACATCGAATGGTCCCATGCACGCATACATTTACTATGCCACACTCAGCTCTAGTGGGCCAGACACAGTTACAGCAACTTTCAACGTCGACTTAGATGACTATGGTGGATTCTCGTATCTTTTCATCTATGAGGTTTCAGGCGTGAATACGACCAGCGTCGCGACGGCTACGGGATCTGGCACGATCCCCAATAACGGGCCAGTCTCCACAACATCTACAAGTTTCGAGAACGGAGCCTTTCTTGTAGCCATAATGGGATGCGATGTTATGACTGCTAACTGGGAAGCTGGAAGCGGTTTTACGATGTCCACAGTGCTTGTTCCATTTGAAGATACATACATTCAACTTACGAGAGTTATGTACGCAACTTCTGGAGTATCTTCTCCTACAACGTTTCCAGCAACCCTCAACCATCTCGGTGACCCCAGCGACGAGAACTGGTATGAGGCTGCCATAGCCTTGAATCCTGCGACAAGACCCGTACCTAATCCCTACCACTATGTCGGTGGCGAAGTTTTCTCTGCTAACAAGTTAGCCATATTATCGCCCTATCTGGCATTGTTCAGTGTTGTTGCGATTGCAGCGATAATAGTTGGAAGGAAACTGACCTAGTCACTTTCGTGGTGTTAACTGGTTTAATCGGTATCTCTTGTCCATCGGAAAGCTTTGACTCTAGGCTCCGATCTATTTAGATAGAACGGTTCTTGCCAGGACGGTAAGGCTGAGCAGATACTTCGTGGCTCTTGCTTCACCGACACCCATGGTCTTGATGTGTCTCTGATGAATTCCAGAATATCATTTCTGTTCTCTGCCAAGATGTCCTTGGAATTTTCAAAATTTCTTTTCGCATTACTAAATCGTCTTTCATGGTTGTAAACATCGAGCCTCGTTTCGCCGACCCCTAAAAGAGATATAATGGAAAAAGGGGTGGATTCGGACTAGAAGTTTGGTGCGGGGAGTGGGATTTGGACTTCAAGTTCGGTTCCCTAACCTTATACTAATTACCAATATGTGACCAACGTTCCTCAGATATCACACTTGTCCTTCTAACGGTTCAAATTAGGGTTCTCTCACCAGCTAAGGGCACACACACACTAATAAAATAACGACGACGATAATAAAATAATAAAATAATGACGACGACGATAATAAAATAATGTTCCTCATGTTAGGGGAGGAATCCCCTAAGACCCCTCTTTAATTTATGAATAGATAATTCACCCATAGGTATGGGGTCATAGCCTATAGCCTAAAGTCAGTCTAATTCTTTTAAAAAAAATGAAAAAAATATTGTATGGAATTGAAGGATAATCAGAATAAACCGTCTAAACCGAGAAAGAATAAAGATTCATAATAACACATTTGCTTTTTCCAAACTCCTTTACGAATAATAAAAATCCTCGTGCTATCATTACTATATTCAATATATGCTGGAGTAAATACACTTTTTTTGTGGGGATCAACATATTCCTCTTGCCATATGTAAATAACTAAATCAATATCTTAATGGATGTCATACTCAATTATTGGAAAAAATTGAGGAGGTGATTGATTGTCAATTGAAGATAAACCTACAACTGCAGCTATCCTGTCGCTAATAGGTGGAATATTAATAATAATAGGTGGAATAAGCATCACAACCCTCCTAAGTATTGGTAGCATGGGTATGATGGGAGGTATGATGGGCGGCATGATGGGAGGTATGATGGGCGGCATGATGGGAGGTATGATGGGCGGCATGATGGGTTCAGGAATGATGTGTTCAATGATGGGTAACGGAACGATGGGCAAAGGCATGATGGACAATGGAATGATGGGTGCTGGAATGGCGGGTCAAACTTCTTTCTATTATCTACTTCAAGGTCTGGGGATATTCGTGATAGTCGCTGGTATCATAGTAATCATAGGTGCAATGATGCTTCATTCGAGACCGCAGCAAAATACTCTATGGGGAATGTTGATTCTCATCTTCTCGGTACTGAGCGTAGTGGGAGGATCTGGAATACTTCTCTCGGGACTGCTGCTCGGAGCCATTGGCGGGGCACTAGCAATAACATGGAAGCCGAAATAGCGTGCACACCAGTGAATAGTATCTCCTTTTTTTTATTTTTTACTTTTCCAATATCTAAAAACTTTAGGAGGTGAGGTGGATTGGCAAAGGATCCTGTTTGTGGGATGGATGTTGATGAGAATAAGACAGACTTAAAAAATGAATACAAGGGAAAAATATACTTCTTCTGCAACCCGTCATGTAAACAAACTTTCGAGAAAAATCCTGAGCAATATGCTCAAAACTAGATAGCTACATCTTATCGTTTGGAAAATTAACGTGTATTTGTTTTTAATAGTGTTTAGTGTGCGGTAACGTAAATTATGGATATTCAATAAAGTGATTGTTGAAAGTTTATGTTTTAAACACTAAAACTATTCATAACGCCGTTAAGAATTACATATCCAACAATCTTCTTTACATGTAGATAAAGGTGTGTGTGCCTTAGCTGGTGAGGGGGTTATAGGTAGAAAGTGGTTTTAGCTGGGCACGTTGAGGTGGTGTTTTCCGACGTTGAACTTTGACGTTGAAGTCATGTTTTTGGTGTTGGGTTCTACGTTGAGGTTTTCTCAGCTCAAATTGTGACTATCCAAAGTTATCATTATTTGATTATGCTGTTTTAGGGTGGTTGGTAAGGTATGGTTTGAGGTATAGGTTTAGGGTTACGGGTTAGGGTTTAACCCTGGTTCAAATTGGGGTTTAACCTATTCAACGTTGAGTTAAAAAATATGGGTTAAACCTCACTGGTAAGGTTAGCCAAGGTTAGTCTCTTCTTCTCTTAACCACTATAATCGCTGATACTGCTACGATTAGCCCTGCAAGTGCTAGGTAGGGTGTGAGTATCTCAATTTTGTTTACAGGTGTTACGACGCCGCCTACCGGTGCAGACGCCGGATCCACTACAGCCCTGATCATAAGATCAGAGGAATCAGATACCTCCCATAATAATCCTGGAGGTTCTCTGGAATAAGATCGAAGATCAATTGGACTAGTGGTATCCATGCCGATTGCTGGCGCATAGGGGACCAGGTATTCAATGGAGATGTAGAAATCTCCTGAAACCAGTATATTATATTTGGACAGGTCGACATCAAACCATCCGGTCCCAAGCGGGGAGAAGTCTAGTGTTGGATCCGTAACGCCGCTTCCATAGATGTGAAGCCTAAAGATATCAGGGTTACCGTATATGAAAAATCGTGCAGTCAATACCTTAGCACTAGCCCATCCCGGCTTCAGTGAGAACCTCACCGCACCTTCTGTCCCAGAGTCCGATGACCAACCGTTCTCCGCGGTGCCATCATCATAAGCCAACTCTATCGAAGCCCTAACTTCCCGGACCGGCAGGAAAGATACAGTCGATACAATCATAATCAT
>MEZD01000009.1:44913-49148 GCA_001775955.1 Candidatus Bathyarchaeota archaeon RBG_13_38_9
GCATGCTTCCTCAGGTCATAAAGAGTACTCTTGCCAATACCAAGTTCTCTAGCTTGCTTCTGTGTCAACTCTAAGATTCGTTTCCGCATCTCTGAAGTATCATCTCTTTCCAAGTCAGGTTTAGGCTCAGTGAAATCCAGAGTCTAAGTTTTGCTTAGAATGAATCTGCCCAACTCCTGAACCTTAATTTGAATGACTGTATCCCACTTGCAGAACTTGCCTTTGTATTTGACTCCAGAGTTGAATTTCTCTTTCAATAGTTTAAGAAATCTGTGTTTAGCTTCAAAATCAATATGGTAACGGTAATCATTACCTAGAAAATAGAAATCCTTCAGCGCATGCTGTTAACATTGAAAATTAACCTCTAAAAAATTAGAGGTTCAACATAGTGTATGTGTTCCAATTTTTTTGAGCACTGAAGATCTCCACTGGAAACACATAAACCAATAACACCTAACACACATGACACATGAAGAACAACAATTTTGATTACTGCTAATTTTCATAAACAATTATTGTTCAGGAAGCGCGAAATAATAGGTTAAACACATACACTTATATGTGACACTAACAGAACTACGCGGCAGTATACATGATTCTACTTCTTAGTATTATCATCTGTATAACTAGTTTCGAAGGAGTGAGAATAATGAGTTTTGGATCGAGACCTATGCACAAGATAACATGTGCCGACTGTGGTAACGAAGCAGAAGTACCTTTTGCACCACAAGAAGGTAGACCAGTCTATTGTAGAGACTGCTATCAAAAGCATAGGACTAACAGGTAGTACATACCACACGATAACTAACGTTTCATAAAACGCTTAGTTTTTCCCCTTTTTTTCTTAATAATCTATTTAATTCAAAAATACCACTTTAAACCAAAAACAGACTCTAGATGTACTGGGTGGGTGACACCGCAAGCCAGTTACATGTTGATCACATAATTTTATTACCTAAGGATACAATGTATTAATGATAAATCATGACAGCTTGGAAGAAACGTCGATGTTCATCCTGTAATAGGACATTCAATAAAATGACAGATGAAGTCTGGAAGAATGTAGAAGGTACCCATAAACGTTCTATAGGACACAAAAAACGTCTGAAACGCAAAGCTTGATGAAAACACGCGCTCACACTTAACATTTCCACTCTTTTTTTTATTAGCTATTATAGTTTAGCTTATTCCATTAGAATCTTACAGATCATATGAGTTTTCCCCAAGTATGTTCAAAGTTGCTTACCCCCACTCCAAGATCACCCTTTTTCACTTTCAAGGATCCATCATTTGTTTTAAAGGAAAAATCTACAACTTCTGCCGGATATTCGTTGTAATAAAGAATTGATTTCATTCCCCATCGCTTAGGCTGTTGGAATCTCCAATAAGCTCTAGCGTAGGCTTTTAGCCGTAAATGGATCTCCTTTTCCTCATCTCTACCTTTTACATCAAATATGGGGAGCCCATTCTCTACCATGTGTTTTATCTTGACTGTTTTGGATTTGAATTCATATTCAGTATTTGTTTCCCGATGGTAGAAACGGATATTTTTATACAGACTGATATCACCCCAATCCAATAGTGATGTGGGGCTTTCCGTGTTCCTGAATATTTGTGGGCCTATGAAAGGATTAGAGTAGCTAGTATAGCTTCCATCAGCCCAGAGTACAACTCCCCAATACCAAGGGGCACCTGGAGCGTTTACTGTGACCCTCTGATGGTAGGCTGAGCCTTCGACCTTAGTTCCATGAATTTCCCCTTTCATTTTCATGCCATAGATGTGCAGGATGTTATGACCGTATTTCTTGGTGTAAGTGCTCTCCCTGAACCTATGTTCCTGCAGGTAGTCGTTCCATGGCGTCATCTCGAAATGGAAATCATTCTTGTGATCTTTGAGGTTCACTATGTATTTCTCTGGGCTTCCGTAGAATCGATAATCTGTGCCTTCCTTGATAGGTCGAAGTTCTCCCTTATCACCTTCATGACTTACCTGAAAGTCCATCTCTTCCAATAATAGGGGATCATACATCTTTTGATTGTCATACCACCAGGCAGCGGTCATACCATTAAATTTCAACATTTTACCCTCCCATGTGGGCAATTGTTTTACAGACCATTTTCTATCCATTATCTTGATGTTCTTCGCATACTTAGTTGACCACAGGATCATCAATTGTTTGGGTTTAGTAGGGTTATCTGGATCCCTGACAAAAAGTAGCCACCACCACCAATACCATGTCAAATTTGGTATCATGTTGTCAGTCTTGAGAACCCACAAATTCTTGTATGACTTATTCTCCTCAGAGGTCATCATAAATCATCACTTACAAGAGCTCTACACTATAACATATTAGGTTATTAACAACTTTCTAACAGATTTGTAAGTGCGCTTCCCCAGTTTGATCTACCATTAAGAATCAGCAACCAAGAGGTAATCGGACGAGTTACTAATTACTTATTCTTCTTTGTGAAAAGAAAAACCCATCCAGCTAAGAATGCCACAACATTTGGCGCTATCAAACTAGCGTATATCATGCATGTAGAGATCAAACTCATCAATTTCGAAAACGTAGGATTTGTTTGTAGTCTTAGAATTCTATTCATCATTCTTCACGTTTGTCTTATGGTTATCAATTATTGATGGATAGTCTGTTCATATATCGCTGGAGTGAAAAGCATACTTCCTTAAAGCTGTTACTAATGTGTGTCAATAAAACATGTTTTTCATTTGGGAAGCAATTTTGATATAGTCAGTTCCTTCGCCTTCAATTGATCCTATCACGATCCTATAGTATACAGTCCCATCATGTAGGTGTTCAACTCTTTCTAATTTACCACGAATTAGAATTTGTTCCCCCTCAAAAGCTATGTCACCGTAGTCCCTATCATAACTTATGACCTCTTTAACATCATTAAATTTCTTATTCTTATTGAGTTTTACATCTGATACAAGATATCTTGCAGGAACAAATATGCTCTCTGAAGCATCAGTCACTGTTGCTTCACCTTCCACTATCCCAACGGGTTCACACATATATTTTCCATATATTTCTCGAATATCATAAGGTGCAAGAACTGGATTTACAGAGAAAGGAATTCCATCTATTACTCCACGATTCCATTTCCGATCATAAAACAGTTTGAGCTGCATTTTATTCATTAAACTAAGTCTTTTTTGTCTGGAAGGTGTCGGTACTTCATTTTTAGGAAAAGGCTCGATTTTAGACTCACCTGAACGAATAAGGCTTAAAAGCGCATCTCTCACCATCCAACCATGTTTCTTCCCATAAGTAATGAGATCAATATCAGAGAAGCTTATTTGATGTAGATCAATTAGTACTGAACCAGATATCCCAAAATTTTGAAGTTTGACACCACTTTCTTCAGATAGAATTATTGCAACATCGATTGCTTTTCTTTGGAGCATATCCAATTCTGAAGAATTAATCAATTCATCTAATTTCTTTTCAGGTTTATAATGGACATGAATTAATTCTTTTGGAACAGCACTAAAAGAAATGTTTAGTAATTCATCTTTATGCAAATATTTTGGCCAATTTTTTTCGAGTATCCTTAAGGTTTCTTTAAGATGAGAGATATCATAGAATTTTATAGCCCTCTCATAATTACTGCCTGAACGAGACCATTTTCCACCAGAACCAGGGTAATATTTCAGATATGCAAGGATTTTTTCATCTGGGTGAACATAACCTACAACTGTAAAAAATAGGCCATCGTTTGTTTCTATGAAATCTCTATCTCTAAAATCTTTACGAGGGATAGACACTCTCTCCATACGTTTTTTTAGTGGTACTCTATTAATTATCTTTCGATAAACCTTTACATAAAAATTAATGTTCAGAACTACCAAATTACAAAGCTAAACTGTAAACATAAATCAGTAAATTAACAGAATCAATAAAGCATTTTCTTTGACATACACTAATTCATTACATGTTTGTTTTAAAATCCTTATTTTGAACTTACACTTTTAATTAGATTGTGTCAAGGGTTCTATTGACAAAACTAAAGGATAACATATACTGATCAAAATAGATTATGAATCTTAACTCTACGAACATTGTAGAATATGTCTCTGGCTGTTCGCAACTTGCATTACTCTTAGAATCAAGTGCATATCCAAAACCTGGAAACGTGCATCGAACAGCAGATTTTGGAGATACAACATATGAACATTTTCTAGCCTCCTCAATAGCTGTAGGTCAGGCCCTAAG
>MEZD01000009.1:49188-49362 GCA_001775955.1 Candidatus Bathyarchaeota archaeon RBG_13_38_9
ATAGACTATAAACAAATTGAAATTGGTAGAATAATTTACGAGGCCACATCTTCTATGATGGAGTGGCAACATGGCGGAAACACTATTCTTGGCTCGATACTCCTTTTGGTTCCAATTTCGGCTGCCGCAGGTTTAACTTGGGTAAAAACATCAAAAAGCATGAATAATTTAAGG
>MEZD01000009.1:49452-49741 GCA_001775955.1 Candidatus Bathyarchaeota archaeon RBG_13_38_9
GGATCGTCAGATAGATTTGATGTAACAAAAGAAAATTCTCGCCAGGAAATATTAAATTCATCAATTTCGCTTTTTGAGATATTTCAGATATCTTCAGATTACGATACGATTTCATCAGAATGGGTAAATGATTTCAAAATAACTTTTCAAATAGGCTATCCATATTTTCTCAGTCAAATAGAGGAACATCATGACTGCAATACCGCCATAGTACATACTTTTCTTAAAATATTGTCAATGTTTCCCGATTCACTAATTGCCAGAAAGACTGATTCGATGAGAGCCCAGG
>MEZD01000009.1:49790-67217 GCA_001775955.1 Candidatus Bathyarchaeota archaeon RBG_13_38_9
GGACTTGGGAAGAGAAAAACTTGCAGCTTTAGACATCAGACTGAGAACAGGAGGTCATAGATTGAACCCAGGAACAACGGCAGATCTTACTTGCTCATCATTAGCTATTGCCACACTGAATGGGTACCAGCCCTAGTTATCTCATTACGCATGTGCACTAACTCTTACTATAACAACAGGATAATGCGGCATACTCTCTAACATGTTCCAAGTTACTGCAGTGATATTAACTTTGAAACGTTCAGCAACGTCCCAAATTGTTCGACCCGCACCATCACCGCGAGCTCTATTAGATAAAGCCGCTATACGAAGAGCCTCTTCAGGATTCCTCTCTTTTCTTGTAAACGCTATTGGAGTTGAACGTGGTCTTAACTTAAAGAAACGTCCTAAGATAAACGCTATTACTCCAAAGCAATGAATGCCGTTTAAACAACTTTTTCTTGGTGATAAATGAAAACTAAAAAAACTATACGTCTTATCTGAATCCGATATCATCACATCAACATTTCTATCTAAAAATTCTTCGATATATCGACGTATATCCATTGCAATCAATTCCGGATCCACAAATGGAATGCAGGAATAAGAATGAGGCAAATTGCTAACATCAATTCCACCCTCAGAACCATGGCGGAGTGATTGAAGAAACCCTGCATAATGTAAAGTCACTTGCTTATGCGAGGATCCCTCCTTGAATGGATACTGTCGTAATCTACTAATGTTGATTTTACTCATCCTTGAAAACGGTGCTAGAAAATGTCCCCACACTATACGCATCCAGAAAATTGCTAAGAATTTGGCCAACAATGAAGGTTTGTACTTAGATTCGTCACATATTCTACCAGAAGCCGTTGCAATAGCTTTCTCTGAGATTACTATAACATCATTATGATGTATTCGATCCTTGATGAGTTTTTGTAGAGCCATTTTATAATCTATGTTTGGCTTCCAATATCTTGATCTTGGAGCAATGGTTCTGTATTTCCTCAATTTGAATCGTTCAACCTCGTTTGAACATCATAATGAATAGTCTACACTTACGAGCCTTTCAGATGATTGTAGACTAGACTTATAGGAGTGTTGATGAACAAAACTATGGTCTACATTAATGAAAATTGGTCTACTTACTCGAAACGAGAACGCTTGGTGCTCTAATCAACTTAAGGAATCTTTCAAGAAACAAGGTTTTGAAACATCTTGTTTCACATTCGAGGATCTTGTTGCACGCGTAGGCTTGATTCCATCTACAAGTTTTAAAAATTTAGATTTGAGCGATCTTGACGCATTACTAGTCAGACCAATAGGAAGAGGATCCCTAGAACAAATAATATTCAGATTAAATCTTTTGCAGAAATTATCAAGGTCTAATTTGAAAGTGATCAATAATCCATCAGCCATAGAGAAGGCAGCGGATAAATACAATACTTTAGCAATAATGTCTGAATATGGAATCCGAGTTCCTCAAACAATAGTAACTGAAAACGTTAGAGAAGCCATGACAGCGTTTACGCAGTTTGGATCAGATGTCATAGTCAAACCAATATTTGGATCCAGAGGAATAGGCGCTGCAAGAATATCTGACATTGATGTAGCAGAAAGAGTTTTTAGAACTTTAAAATTCAACAAGCAAATCCTCTATGTTCAGGAGTATATTGAGCATGGAACCTCAGATATTCGAGCATTTGTAATAGGGAATAAAGTGGCAGCTGCCATGAGGAGAAAAGGCAAATCTTGGAAAACAAATGTAAGCAAGGGTGCAAAACCAATGCATATTGAAATATCGGGTGATCTAGAGCAGGTAGCAATAAGAGCTGCTAGTGCGATTGGTTGTGAAATTGCAGGTGTTGATCTAATAGAAGGTGATCCGCCCATAGTTTTAGAAATAAATTCTCAACCAGGTTGGAGAGGGTTACAATTGACAACTGAGATTTCAATCTCAGATCTGATCGCAGAACACATATCATCCTATCAAAATAACTAGCGATATTAATTTCAAATGTTGGTATTAACAATTACAAGTGCATTTGAATAGAATATAAAACAAAAGATTACATCAAACAATCTTCAAGATGGAGATGTGTTTCACAATGAGAAGAATTGTTACAATTGGAAGAGGCGGAACAGGTAAAACGAGTTTCATCGCGTTACTTACTAAATACTTTATTGAAAAAAACAATACACCTCTACTTCTTGTTGATGCCGACCCTGATCAAAACCTAAGTGAAATGGTTGGAGTAGAACTTAAAAAAACAATCTCTGAAATTTTGTATGAATTTAAAGAAAAAGGCGGTAGCATCTCGGGTACATCACCACTAGAAAGACTTGAACCTCAAATTATCGAGAATCTTCATGAAACTGATTTTTTCGATCTACTAGCTATTGGAACAAAATGGAAGGAGGGTTGCTACTGTCTACCAAATGATCTCCTAAAAATAATACTTTTGACATTATCGAAAAACTATCAGAATGTTTTGATAGATTCCCCTGCTGGCTTAGAGCATTTAAATAGAAGAATATCGTCAGAAGTAGAATACATTTTCGAGATTCTAAATCCTTCAAAGAAAGCTTTTGATCATTTGATAAGAGCCCAACGAATAATGCAAGAGGTTAAAATCAAATTTGAACACCTCTATCTAGTAGGCGGATATAATTTCCCTGAAAATCTGAAGAAACAAGCAGAAGATACTGGCTTTAAATATTTAGGAAAAATAGCACATGATGAAAATGTAGAGTCATCCGTTATCAAAGGTAGATCATTACTCGATTTACCATCCGATTCCCCTTCGTATATTTCTATTAAAAAAATATTAGAGAATATTTTGTGATCTCTTAGACATTTGTTTGACAGCTATGCTACTGTCAAGCAATCTTAATTAGGTAGGTAGGTAGGTTCGAACATTATCGAATACAAGGATTTTTAAGTATAATAGCATGAATATACTGACCTAACGTTTCTTGGGTGTGAAATACCCAGTTGAAAAAAAGAAACATTGAACTTGATATAAAGGAAATGAAGACCGGCTTCGGCCTTATGAAAGACATTAAATTATCAGTCGGTGTAATTTCCGAAAAAACAGCTGGCCGACTTCTTGGACCAACACCCTTCCCTTCATCTACGGATCTAAGGGAATGGGACATGAAGCTCTTAGAACGCTACAAGCCTTTCTACATGCCATTTTGTGATTTATGCTGTTTATGCACATTCGGAAAATGTGACCTCTCAGATGGTAAGAGAGGCGCGTGTGGTCTAAATATGGAGGCCCAACAATCGAGGATCGTCCTTATTGCTTGCTGTATCGGTGCTGCAACTCATACCGCACATGGACGGCATCTAGTAGAAGATTTAATTGAAAAATTTGGACGTAAAAGCACTCTTGATGTTGGTGGAACTAATGTTGACATTCTCGCACCTATTACTCAACTTGTCACTGGAATCAAACCTAGACATCTAGGCGATATCGAGGAGATACTAGATTATGTGGAAAGTGAAATAACACAACTACTATCATCAACACACACTGGTCAAGAAGGAAGCAACATAGATTTCGAATCCAAAGTACTCCATGCAGGAACAATGGATCATGTTGCATTAGAAATTGCTGATCTAGCACAAATCTCAACATTGGGTTTCCCCAAGAGTGACCCTGAAGCAGCCCTAGTCGACACAGGATTAGGAGTTGTAGACTCTTCAAAACCCGTAATCATGGTAGTTGGCCACAACGTTCCACCTGCAATCGGAATTATGGATTATATGAGTGAGAAAGACTTGGCTGGCCAATTAGAAGTGTGCGGACTCTGCTGTACGGCCCACGACTTAACAAGATACGACCCTAAAGCCAAGATAGTAGGACCAATTTCATGGCAACTACGATTCATTCGAAGTGGCATACCTGATGTGATAGTAGTAGATGAACAATGTATTAGAGCTGATGCATTGGAAGAGGCTAAAAAGATCAAAGCACCAGTCATAGCATCAAGCTCAAAGAATTGTCTTGGACTCAAAAATAGAACAAAAGATCCCACAGATGAGATTGTAGCAGACTTGATTCAAGGTAAAACGCCTGGTGTATTGATTCTTGATCCAGATAAAGTTGGGGAAGTCGCAGTAAGGACTTCATTAGGCATTGCCCCAAAGAGAAATAAATTCAAAAATCTTCCTGAATTAAATGAATTAATTCTCGAAGCAAAACGATGCAATAAATGTAGTGAATGTAGAAGATCTTGTCCCAACGACATGCTAATTCCTGAGGCTATTGATGCTGCAGCGGGAGGCGATTTGAGCTTACTGAATGATTTGTACGATGTTTGTGTTGGTTGCGGTCGATGTGAAGAAGCTTGTCCTAATGATTTGGACGTTCACAGCTTTATCGTAAAGGCTGCCGAGCAAAAAATCAAAAATGAGATATTTAAAATACGCTCAGGCCGGGGGGCAATTCAGGACGTTGAAATTAGAAAAGTTGGAGGCCCGATTGTTCTTGGTGAGATACCAGGAGTCATAGCTCATGTCGGATGCGCAAATTATCCTAAAGGTGGCGAAGAAGTTGCTGAAATGATTGAAGAATTTGCAAAACGACGTTATATCATATTAACTTCTGGATGTGCTGCAATGTCAGCGGGCATGCATAAAAACGAAGATGGTAAAACACTGTATGAATCTTTCCCCGGAGATTTTGATGCTGGATGTGTTCTTAACGTTGGATCATGCGTCGCGAATTCACATATTGCGGGAGCAGCAATAAAAATTGCTAGCATCTTTGCAAAAAGAAACCTGAATGCAAACTATGAAGAAATCGCCGATTATATTCTAAATAGGGTAGGTGCTGTAGGAATATCTTGGGGAGCAATGTCACAGAAAGCCGCATCGATTGCTAGTGGATTCTGGCGACTAGGAATCCCTGTTATTGTTGGACCACATGGTTCGAAATATAGACGCATGCTACTTGGAAGAAAAGATCGAGATAGTGACTGGGAGGTATATGATGCTCGAACTGGGGAGCGTGACTATGTTGGCCCTTCACCAGAACATCTGTTTTATGCTGCGGAAACCAAAGAAGAAGCAATGGTGATGATGGCGAAACTTTGTATGAGACCAAATGACACAACAAGAGGCAGGGCAATGAAACTCAATCACTACATCGATCTACACAAACGATATTACGGAAGAATGCCTGACGATATTCATTTGTATGTAAGGCGTCTATCAGATGTACCTATCACCATGAAAGATGAGATTGTCAGGATTCTAGATCAAAAAGAATGGAAAGAGAAGAATATACCCGATCCAACTATACTCCCAAGAATGATCAGAAAGAAGGAAAAATAAGTGAGCACTACTCCCTGGCAAACAGCAGAGATACCAGGACCTAAGAGAGGACTGCCACTTCATAGATCTGAAACCTTAATTTCATTATTGAATAACTCAAAAAATCCTTTACTGATTATAGGTCATAAAGCCGCCGAAATAGATCTTGGAAATAGAAAGCTCATAGACTATTTGATCGATCTAGCTCGTGGAAGAACGATCACAGTAGTGGCCACGGCACATACAATCAAGGAATTAACAAACAGAGGATTCCAAAACGCTTCATCAATGCCATTGATGGATATAGCCAATAGGCTTAGAGACACTGAATGGAGAGGGCTAGATGGAACAGGAGCTTATGACTTAGTTCTTTTTGCAGGATTTCCATATTATATGGCATGGCTTGTATTTTCTGGTTTAAAACATATGTCTTCACAGTTAAAGACAATCAGTCTTGATGGACAATATCAACCAAACGCTTCATGGTCTATCCAAAACGTATCACCATTAGAGCTAGAGAAATTTTTCGTAAACTTAATAGAAAAAATAGGAGAAATGTGACATGTCAATGTTTGAAGACATACCCGTTGAAGTCGGAGTCGTATATGAAGGAGAGCGAATTAGAAAATCGGATTTACATGTTGAACTAGGAGGACCAAATGTAGAACAAAAATTCGAACTAGTACGTGTTAAGAATAATAACGAAATTAAAGATCAAGAAATTATAATTGTCGGCCCTGACATTTCAGAGATAGAAGAAGGAAGCAGCATTCCATTTGGTATCTTAATAGAAGTCGCTGGAAAACAATTGGAAGAAGAATTGGAGGGAGTAATTGAACGACGAATTCACGAATATACGAATTACATAGAGGGTTTTATGCATCTAAATCAGCGATATGACATATGGTGTAGAGTAAGTAAGAAATCAGTAAAAAAAGGTCTCAAATCATTTGAAATAATTGGAAAAGTTCTACTGCGACTTTTCAAGAACGAATTGCCTTTCATAGATTCAATGCAGATAACTTTTCTCACCGATAAAAATAAAGTAGCTGAAATTTGGGAAGATGCAGTAAAAATATACGAGACCAGAGATGCAAGAGCAAGAAAACTTACTGACAATGATGTAACCGAATTCTATGGTTGTGATCTATGTCAATCATTTGCTCCAACACATGTTTGCACTATAACACCTCAAAGATATGCTAATTGTGGCGCAATTAGCTGGTTTGATGGTAGAGCTGCATCAAAGATTGATCCCAAAGGACCAATATACAAGATCGAAAAAGGAGAATGTATAGATCCAATCAAAGGAGAATATTCCGGAATTAATGAGAACGCTAAGAAAAAATCATTAGGTGAAATAAATAAGGTATGGCTGTACACTTCCTTCGGATACCCCCACACCTCATGCGGCTGTTTTGAAGCGATAGCATTCTATATTCCAGAAGTTGATGGTCTTGGAATCGTCCATAGAGACTTCAAGGAAAGAACTGTCAATGGACTGCCATTCTCTACTATGGCCGATTCTGCAGCTGGTGGAAGACAGGTAGATGGTTTTCACGGTCTTTCCATTGAGTATATGCGTTCTCCTAAATTTTTACAGGTAGATGGTGGGTGGGGTAGAGTGGCATGGATCCCGAAGTCGGTTAAGGAGCGGTTAAAAGATTTCATACCCAGTGAAATAATCAACAAGATACCATCTGAGGATGAAGTCAAAAACCTAGATGAACTTAAAGAATTCTTAAAGACTAATCAGCATCCAGTTGTTGGACGCTGGAAAGAGGCCCTCCCAGAGGTTGAGATACCAACAGGAGAAGAAATATCGATAGAAGCACCTATGCCAACCATAGGTATTCCAACAACCGGTGGAGGATTCAAGATCATTTTGAAGGGCGCAAAGATCCAAGCAAAAAAGGTCATAATCAAGGTTCCGAAAAAAGGCAGTTGATCTTGAATATGACTGAAACTAAGAAAGAAAATAAACTGAAGATAGATCTAGGTACCGACCTTTTGGAAACATTAAGTAAGTTTCAAGAACTTGAACTTACAGACGTTGAGTTAGAAGTTGGTGAACTAGAACTCTGGATTCAACCTGGAGTCGCAACTGTAAAAATCCCAACCAAAACTCCATCTAAACCTACCAAAATCCTTGAAACTGAATTCAAAATACCAATAATAAATTATCCAGCTCAGGTTCTAGAAGTGAATCTTGGAGCGACTAAAAGCCAAGGGGGAACAAGATCTACATCATTAAAAATAGGAGGAGAAACAACTCTACCTTTCTATCGCTTCGAATCTAAAATGCCTAATCCACCCGTAATCTCATTCGATGTATTCGACATGAAAATACCTTTGGCCAAACCAGTAAAGACTGAATTAAGCGATGTTCTTGAAGATCCCTCCGCTTGGGCTAAATTATCTGTCGACAAGTTTGGAGCTCAAATGGTCAATCTACACCTCGTAAGCACTGATCCTTTGATAAAGGACACCTCTCCTAAACAAGCAGCCAAAACAGTGGAAGACGTTTTGCAAGCAGTAGATGTTCCTTTGGCTGTTGGGGGTTGTGGAGCTCCAGAGAAAGATCTAAAGGTTTTTGAAAAAGTTGCAGAAGTTGCTCAAGGAGAAAGAATACTCATTAATTCTGTTACATTAGACATGAACGTTGAAAAGACTGCGGAACTTGTAAAAAAATATGGTCACATAGTCATCGCATTCACATCAATGAATCTTGAAGATGCTAAAGAACTAAATCGCAAACTTTTTGCATTACTGCCAAGAGACAGAATTGTCATTGACACAACAACGGCCGCATTGGGATATGGATTAGATTATGCATTTACTGTAATGGAACGCGCTCGAATAGCAGGTCTTATGGGTGATGACCAATTGCAAAATCCCCTCGCTTCCGGTACAACCAATGCCTGGGCTGCAAGAGAAGCTTGGATGAAAATGCCTCCAGAATGGGGTCCAAGAGAGTTACGAGGTCCAATTTGGGAAACCGTTACAGCACTTACTCTTATGCTTGCAGGTGTAAATTATTTTATGATGATGCACCCTTCCGCAGTTAAAACAGTAAGAGAAATCATAGAAAACTTGACAAACACTACTGAAACCTTTGATACTGATAATTATGGAAACTGGATTTCAATGAATGCCCAATAAATTCCAGTAAGGTAGAAATTCATTATGTCAAAAAATGAGAATAAAAAGGCCGGAATGAAACAAATAAGTCCCCTCGACATCTACAATTTTCTTCCAAGAACCAACTGTAAGATATGCGGTGAAGAGAGTTGTATGGCCTTCTCAACAAAGGTAGTCAATCGCGAACTAGGACTTGAGAAATGTACTCCCTTATTAGAGGAGAAATACAAGAACAACTTTCAGACACTCTGGGATATGCTAAAGCCTCCGGTTAAGACAATCACGATTGGTAGTGATAGTTCAATATTGAATATTGGCGGAGAATTTGTGATGTACCGCCATGAGCTCACATATTATAATCCAACAGCGATAGCCATCGACGTCACAGATGATATGAAAAAACAAGATTTGATTCAAAGATCTAAAGCGATACAAGATTTTACTTACAATTACATTGGACGAAAACTAAAACTCGATCTTATAGCAGTAAGATCTGTTACCAATCGACCTGACAAATTTGCTGAAACAATCAGTAGTGTTATAGAAAATACAAACACACCTCTCATTCTATGTTCTCATAATCCAGAGGTCATAAAAGCAGGTCTAGAGAAAGCCATAGGCAGGAGACCTTTGATTTATGCCGCTACAAAAGAAAATTGGTCAAAGATGGCTGATCTCGCGCTTGATTATGATTCTCCTTTGACCGTATCTGCCCCAAATGATCTTAGACTTCTCCGTTCACTTACTAAGACGTTAATAGAATATGGAGTGGAAGATCTTGTCCTTGATCCTGGAACAATTTCAGAAAAAGCACTACATAAGACAGTAGATAACTTTACAATGCTTCGAAGACTTTCCTGCAAAGAAAATGATGAACTATCAGGTTTCCCACTATTAGGAACTCCAATATCTGTATGGACCGCAAATTACGATCCTGAAGAAACAATGAAATGGAAAGAAACTTGTCTCGCTTCAATGCTGATTACAAGATACGCAGATATCATTATAATGCATAGCTTTGATGGTTGGGTATTGTTACCAACTCTCATTCTCCGTAACAATCTATATACAGATCCTAGGAAACCAGTGGCTGTTGAGGCCGGTCTGAAGAGTTTTGGAAAACCAGATGAAAATTCGCCAGTTATGATGACAACTAATTTCGCTCTTACATACTACACAGTAGCTTCAGATATAGAAAAGATCGATTCACATTTGATAGTAATTGATAGTGAAGGAAATTCAGTTGAAAGCTCTGTCGCTGGACGAAAATTGACAGCTGACAAAGTTAAGGAAGCAATAGATAACACAGGAATATCAGAAAAAGTCAAACATAAAAAATTGGTAATACCTGGAAGAGCATCGAGAATTAGTGGAGAGATTGAAGAAGCAACCGGATGGGATGTCCTAGTTGGACCGTTAGACTCCTCAGGGATAGCGGCATTCCTTAAAGATAAATGGTCAATAGAGAAAAACTAAGCAAATGAATAATGCGATATAAACATCAAAAATCTTTTTCGATGTATTAATAATGAAAATTGCAATTGCAGGAAAAGGAGGAGTCGGCAAGACATTTGTCGCAGGCACCCTTTCACGTCTACTGGCACGTGACGGTTACAAAGTAATAGCTGTCGATGCAGATCCAGCAATGAATCTCGCATACGCATTAGGAATACCTTCCAAAAGAACTTCTGATGTTATTCCAATCAGCGAGAATAAAAATTTGATTGAAGAGAGAGTAGGTTCAGGGCCTATAATCAATCTAAATCCATCTGTAAATGATATTGCAGAAAAATTTGGTGTTACTGGACCCGATAATGTAATTCTTCTCATAATGGGAACTGTCAGATCAGGAGGTTCAGGATGCATGTGCAATGCAAATTCATTAGTCAGTGCATTGATCAGGCATATAACACTCCAACGTAAGGAGTTGGTTATAGCCGACATGGAAGCTGGACTTGAACATCTTGGACGAGCAACTGTAAAAGGTTTTGATGTTCTGATATGTGTCGTCGAACCAGGCACACAATCTATTGAGACTGCAAAGAAAATATCAAAACTTGCATCTGACCTAAAAATTAAAAATATCCTAGGATTCGGAAACAAGATTAACAATCCCGACGATAAGGATTATATTCAAAAGAACTTTGACGATATGGGAATAGAGCTTATTAGCTCTGCACCATTAGACAATTCAATCATAAAAGCGGATAACATGCGGATAGCCCCTATCGATTTCTCACCTGATTCTATTGCAGTATATGCAGTAATTGAACTGAAGAAATATCTTCAGAAAAGTCATCTCTTGAACATAATATGAACATAATATTGCTATTTATTTTAGCTAATCTCTAACCGAAATTCTTCCGTGATCCATAATTGAAGTTAAATTCAGACATTTCAATCAACATACTTATTCAAGGATCCTATGGAAATCGGATAGCAGAAAATCTAAAGAAAAACTCACCATCGAATTGGAAAATCACAGTATATCAATTCTCAAAAGATATGCCTAAAATAATTGAAAATCCAGAATCCTTTTTTCCAAAAAATATCGTTAACTGTGACGTAATTATTTCTTTAGGTGAAAATCCTGCCCTTGCAACAATTTTACCTGATCTTGTTAGATTAACAGGAGCAAAAGCAGTCATTGCACCCGTTGATAATCCTTTGTGGCTGCCTCAAGGTGTAATAACCCAAATCTCAAAAGAGTTGAAAGAACTGAATGTACAATACACATTTCCAACGCCATTTTGCTCTATGGATCCAAACACAGGTTTATTGCTAATTGATGAGTTCGCTGCACAATTTGGCCGACCTGAATTACAAATTGAACTTAGAAATGATACAATAAAGGAAGTTAGAATACTACGCGGATCACCTTGTGGATCTGCTCATTACATGTCTGAAAGTATCTTAGGTCTGAAGAAAAATCAAGCAGATAAGCGAGCGGGTCTTCTCATTCAAATATTTCCATGTCTAGCATCAAGATCAAGTAGTTCAATTGGTAAAAAACCATTGATTCATATTGCTGCTAATATCGCCATGGCAGCCGTCCTCAAATCATTATCTAAGAACAAACAAGAATAAACTATACTTGATAGGTAAAATTATTGACCAAGTTAAATCCAAATTATCAATTGAGGGCCATGTAGCAGGTATCACTTTTGAAAATTTATGTTATCTACCGCGGGCCATTTGGTGAGCAAATAATTAACAATCTTGCCCTAAGAGGATTTGCAGATAAGATTACCAATGTGTATGAATTAACCCCTGAGATAATAAAAAAAGAACATGAATCAGAAACAGACATCTGGTCAAAAATTTGGGAAGACCCAAAAAAATACATCCCACAAAACTTCCCCATAGTAGAATGCGATCTCTTACTGGTGTTAGGAATTCATTCTCAATTAGGCGATTTGATCCCTCCCATTGCAGAGATTTTGGGAGCCAAAGCTGTACTTTATCCTATAGACGACAGGGACATGGCACCCGAAGCAAAAAAAACAATTCAAGATGAACTAAATACAAAAAAAATTGATGTTGAATTCCCTGAACCTTTTTGTATTCTCGATAAAAGCAAAAACAGATTCATCAATGAATTCGCTCAAAGTTTTGGCAGACCGAAGTTAGAAGCAAAGTTGGATGATAAAAATCAAACTATACAACAATTAGTAGTAATAAGAGATAGCCCCGGAGGCACTGCTGCCAGTGTAGCAAAGAAGCTTATTGGCCTCTCATGTAAAAATAAAGAAATCCTACTTAGAAAAATCTATGAAGAACATCAAAATGATGAGAACGAGAATTGTTGCATGGCAGAAATGGACCCTCTCTGTCCTTTAATGCAGGAAGCAGCTGATCTTTTTAAAGACGCAATATTTCAAGCATGCAAATTACCAACGACAAAAGATATCATTATTAAAAAATTAAAGAAATCTAAAGGCATGAAGACCAAAGAACTAGAAGATATTCTTGTGGATGGATCTGGAAATTGGACTAATTCGGATAAGGCATGTGATTCTGCCAGAACTCTACATCTGTATTTAGACGAACTGAAGAAAGAGGGAAGAATTATCGAATCAGGGAATGTACTAAAAGCATGATCGGTTAATTAGATAATCTAGGCGGAATTGCTATTGATGTTTGAGTTTTTACAACTCCATCTATGAACTGGACAATACTAATGATTTTCTCGAGATCACTAACAGTTTCTAACTCTGCATAGACTATGACATCAAATTGGCCTGTAACTGCATGCGCCATCTTCACTCCAGGTAATTTCAAAGCTTCTCTGGCAACATCCCAAAGCTTTCCTGCTTGAGTATTAATTTGAATATAAGCCTCCAAGGTTCTTAACCAAGATCTTTATCTCAATCCCAAAAACATTTATATTTTTCTAGACATGCGGGGTTTCATCAAATTTGAAGAAAAGCGACCCCAATTGGATGAATATCTCTAAAAATGCATGCAACAAATTTAAGTCTAATTTACAATTTTTGAATTAAATACCACAAATTCAAAAAGTCAAAGGTTCAAAAATGAAACATCTTTCTCATAATGGCGTTATGATTCCTGCGGCCTATGTTACCAAAGGTTTGCATATATCAATAAAAGGAACAGCGATAAAGTTAGACTCAGAACAAGAAGAAATGATTGTAGCTTTTGCTAAAAAGTTTGGTACAGAGTATATAGAAGATAAAATATTTGTCAAGAATTTCCTAAGAGATTTTTCTAAGAAACTCGGAATAAATGAATCTTTAAATTTAGAAGATATCGATTTTTCTGAAGTAACTACCAATATTGAACATGAAAGAGGATTGAAACTCAATCTTAGCAAAGAGGAAAAAAAGAAAACAGCTGAAGCAAGAAAAGTCATCAGAGAAGCAAACAAAGAGAAACATGGTTTTGCCATTGTTGACGGAGAGCGAGTCGAAATCGGCAACTATGTAGCCGAACCGTCCTCCATATTCATGGGGCGAGGCAAACATCCTATGAGAGGGAAGTGGAAAGAAGGCCCCCAAATAGGAGACATAACCCTTAACCTTTCACCCGATGCCACTAGACCCCCTGGTCAATGGAAAAACATAATTTGGGAACCAAAATTTATGTGGATAGCAAAATGGGATGACAAATTAAATAATAAAGAGAAATACATCTGGCTTGCAGATACTTCATCTGTCAAACAACAAAGAGAAAAAGAAAAATTCGATCATGCAAAAGACCTCCAAAAAACCATTCAACTTGTACGTGACCACATATCTTCAAATCTCAGTTCCACAAATCTGAAAAGACGTAAAATTGCCACCGTATGCTACTTAATCGATACTCTGAGTCTACGTGTCGGAGACGAGAAAGACAAGGATGAAGCAGATACAGTCGGAGCCACTACACTTAGACCTAGTCACATCAAGTTTGGCGAAAATGGTCTTGTTACTTTTGACTTTCTGGGTAAAGACTCAGTTAGATGGCATAAGCAAGTTCGATTGCCAACCCCCGTTATTGAAAACCTTAAAGAATTCATTAATGAATCAAGTTCAGCACTTTTCAATGGCATACGTTCAGATGTTGTAAGTCAATTTCTTGGCGAAGCAGTACCATATTTGACAGCAAAAGTCTTTCGAACATATCGCGCCACAAAAACAGTCAATGAATATCTGATTGAACATAAAGTAAAGAAATCGGATACAGAATATGAGAAGAAGCATGTTGCTGCTTTAGCTAATCTTCAGGCAGCAATAATTTGTAATCATAAGAGAAAACTCCCTAAAACTTGGAATAAATCTTTAGAAAGAAAAAAAGAAAGGCTTCAGAAACTGAAAACTACTAAGAAGAAAACTAGTAAAACTCTTCAATCAATTGAAAAGACTAAATTAGATATAGAACGTGCAAAAGTTACTCGCGACTATAATCTTCAAACATCATTAAAAAGCTACATCGACCCTAGAGTGTACAGATCTTGGGGAAACAAAATCGACTATGACTGGAAGTTATATTATTCGAAGACCCTGCAACGCAAATTTTCTTGGATTGATGGTAATAAAAGATCTGAAGAATAAGTTACAAAAAAATTCAATGATACGCTAAATTAGAGATTTTCCGCAACTTGGGCAGAATGTTTCTTCAATTTGTTTGGATGATCCACAAAATTTGCAAATTTCGATGAATGCTTTTTCGAAATATTTTCTTCGTTCAAGTTTCTTCTTGATCTTATTGTAATGCTCAGAAATTGAAAATTCTTGCAAAGCCTTGATTCTCTTTGAGTGATTAGGATGAGTTTGCATTACTTCAAATATTGAAGAAAATCCCGAGTCAGAATCTATCCTTTGTCCAGTTTTCCCTAAAATTTTTACAAACATAGACATTGCTGAAGACAATTCACCTGCCGCTAATAGACTTGCTCTATCCGCACTAATTTCTGATTCTCTATGCCATGACATCAAGGCCATACGTACAGGCATCGAAATGAGATTCATACCAATTATTGACCCTGAGAACGCTATTCCTCGCTCTAATTGCTCTGCTACTGCGTGATATTTGAGATGATGACTTTTTATGTGACCCATCTCATGACCAATCAACGCCTTCAACTCCTTATCGGATAATCGAGGGACAATCGAACTATCGATAATT
Organism: Candidatus Bathyarchaeota archaeon RBG_13_38_9; assembly: GCA_001775955.1. GTDB lineage: Archaea > Thermoproteota > Bathyarchaeia > 40CM-2-53-6 > RBG-13-38-9 > RBG-13-38-9. Next base: position 64,861 of record MEZD01000009.1, read on the forward strand.
ATAGCTGCATTTAATTCAGTCCCAGTCGTCATAGCAGTTGATTGTCCAACATGTGATACATTCATTATCGGTAAGCGTTCTAAAGATAGAACGTCAGCACAATCTGCAGCTAATGATTCAATCTCTGGATTAGATTCTCCTGCAATGGATAACTTCGCTGCAACATTTCTTAAACGTGGCTCAACAACTGTCTTGTAAATTAGCTCTATTACGGAATTGATCGATTTAAGATCTTCAACAGCTTGCTTATCTCCATCAGTGATTATATCTTCTGTCGTGAAATCATAACTAGTAACGTATCTCATCATTATACGACAATTGTTGCAGAACATTCTGTTTAAAGGATTTTTGAATCCACAATTCTTACAAATTTTATGCATAGAGCCGTCTCCAGAATGTTTCAAACTAGAAATTTAAACTGCCAAATGTTTTCTAAATTATGTAGTATTGATTGCTAGAATGCAAAAGCATTATTTATTCCTTGAAGATAGGAAATACCGCTCTATTGATATTCTGTTTGGTTGCAATAAATCCAATCATAACAGATGTAAAAGGGACAGAAAAAGCACATGAATTTACATTAACTGACACTGAAGGAAGTGAATTTTCCCTCTCAGATTTTAAAGGAGAATATGTGCTATTAGATTTCTGGGCGATCTGGTGTAAACCTTGCGAGCTTTCTTTACCACATCTTAAAAATCTAAAGAGTCAGTTGGGTAATGAAATCAACATCATATCAATCAATGTGGAAACTGAAGAGACTATAGAACAAATTACAGATTATAAGGAAAAACATGGTATGGATTGGATTGTCGCTAAAGACACAGAATTTCTAATCATACCATATAGAGTCTCTGCATTGCCAACATTTGTTCTAATTGATCAATCAGGATACATAGTGAACACCTACCAAGGTGTAACAGACGAATCAATAATAATTCAAGCCATTCAACTGGAACAAACTGAAACAACACGATCTCCAGAGGTTGAACAGACTAAAACTGAAGGAAAAACTTTGCAGAGTTGAACCTGGGAAGGTATTATGAGTGGGGCTTTCAACGGGGATATTCATACTGATCCTTATACAATTGTCTTTGATTCAAAGATGAACGGATCCTATGAAGGTTCAACATACGGAGTCTGGATTGGAAAATATTCCATAAAATATGAGATAATTCCATGGGGGATAAAAGAACATGGTGACGGCGATATAGAAGGAAATTATACAATAAATATTGATGACTCTGGTGATATGTTTTTGAATGGCACCACAATGATAGATGGAGTTCTACAGGGAAAAATGGAATTTGAGACAGATCAGATTGAATTAGAGTCTGGATACTTAACTGGAAAATGGAAGGGAGTAGCAACTATAAAAAGAATTGTTACCAAATCATTTGGTCTCCCCACCAATATTAGGATCTTGGTTTATGGAGAATTTAAGGAGAAAGGAATAATTGATGCTACACCATCTCAAGAGCAGCCGAATACCTCATCACGATTGGATACTTCAAATTTAAAAGAGTCCCCATCACGAAATTTCATATTACTATTATCGGATAAATATTTTCTATTCATAGTTATTGTTATGGGTGTAATGTTGATTATAGGAGCCTGTGTATACCGAGTAAAACGTAAGCGCGCGCTAAAAATTAATAACAAACTTCCACGTGGATATGAAAGTTCCACGTCAAAATTTACACTTCCACGTAAACACCATAACAACGTTATTACCTATGTCCCCCCTTAGCTGGTGAGCACACACACATTATAGAAAAATTTCTGATAGTTAGCTAGTTATACATATTTTTTTATATTTGACTGTGTCATGATTGAACGGGTGGAGTTCATGTCCAGATTACACAAGTTTCTGATTCCAGCTTTACTTGTTGGATTGCTAATTATCGGATTCGGTAGTTCAGTAACTGGTCAGTTGGGACCTCCAAAACTCATGGTTTATCCATCATCGATAACCACTAACGTTAGCACGGAGTTTAGTATAGACATATGGATAACAGACATTCCAGAAAACAACCGTATGGAAGGTGCTCTCATAGTTGTTGGTTGGTTTAGAGACGATATGGAAAAAATAAGTGAAGAAACAAATGAGCCTGATTTCTGGGATGTTAGTATTACAGATGGGAGCGACCCAGATGAAGATTATAGAGGTTTTGACTTTTCACCTCAAAATGGTATAGTTGTGACCGAAGATAGAAGATGGGTAACCCTTACTTTCCATTGTTTAGGACCCGGAGTTACAACGATTTCCATTCAAGGCCAAGCTTGGATGGCTACAGGCACTGCAGATCCTGAATTTTTGGATATGGAGTCTATCGAGGTTACAGTTAATCAGGTCG
>MEZD01000009.1:67513-70635 GCA_001775955.1 Candidatus Bathyarchaeota archaeon RBG_13_38_9
GGCAGCTTTACCTGGGATTAGACTATAAAGGTATGAATATGCTGCACCTCCAATCATACCCCAGAAAATGTCTAGTGAGAGATGAGCTACACCAAGCAGCATAAACATAGAAGGTGTCCATATCTCCCTTGTACCTACTGGAGGTTGGAAGACTCCTATATTTGCTAAAACATAAGCACTGGTAATAACTGCTATATCTGCAACAGCACCAGCAATTGCACCAGCTAGAATAGCGTTCTTCATATTCTGTTCACTTTCTTAATACTAGATCTTCAGTAAGTAATTAAGAATTTACGATATTGAGGGATCTGGTCAAAGTCACGCTTTCACTATTCAATCCCCAGATTTTTAGCGCGACGCGAAACTTGGAAATGAGTTAATCCATCTTATGACTAAACCGTTAAGGTATGCGTGAGGTAAAATAGTATGAGTGAAAGGAAAATGTTCAAGATTAAATGTTCTGATTGTGGTCGAGATGCTGAGGTTCCCTTTGAGCCTTCAGGCGACCGTCCAGTTTACTGTCGTGACTGTTATCAGAAACATAGAAAATATTAGATCGGATTTTGGAAGAAAGGAAAAGAAGTTGTCGAATCTAGAGGCGCTGTGTAAGTTCGAATAGTCGAGAAACCAGCGGACTCAGAAATCTTAGAGTCACATCACGTTTTCTATATAATATGAATGCTATCGGAATAACAAGCATCAATAGTATTAGAATCCATGAACTTGAGAGGAAGACGGATAGTTCTTTTTACCGTAAAATTATTTTCGTCACTGGGATAACGCGTCGCTATAATCAATCTTAAATACTCAAGAAATGACGATTTAAGTGTCTTAAATCGTATTTATTAAGTGGTTGACTCTGATTTGAAGAATTTGAGATTACTTATTTTTATTTTGTTAGCGATTTCATTGGCGTTATCAGCGGTTACTCCAGCATTAGCTGTAAATATTGATCAATCAAACGATGTAACAAGAGGACCAGTAGCTAATACCTCAGACTGGGGTCAGTCCTTCACGCCTACCATGAAATATCTCTGGCGTGTAGACCTAGCTCTAGATAGCGATCTTAGTAATTCAAAAACATATGACATAACGATTAACATAAGAGAGACTTGGAATGGTCCTAACTTGGGTTCAGCAACAACCTCAGTTCCGCCAGGGAGATCTAGTGCTAATATCGGGGAGTTTGTTGCCTTCATATTCGATCCACCTCTCAGGCTTAATCCTGGATCTCTCTACATAATCCATATCCCCTTAAGTCAATATTGGCATCAAGGAGGCACTTATGACAGGTTCGATTGGCATGCAGCAGAGGATGATGATACTTACCCGAGAGGACAAGCCTATGCGGGTGGAAATCCTCAAAGTTATGATATGGTCTTTAGGACTTTTGGCAGCGATCAAACACCTTATGCTGTCGGTGGAGTGATTTCTCCAACAAACAAGCTTGAGATACTAACACCATACATAGCACTAGCAGGACTAGTCATAACAGTATCAGCGATTATAGTGGTTAAGAGAAGAAGAGACTAACCGCTTCCACTTTTTTATTTTCTAACATACTAATGGTTAATGTTGCCTAACATAACCTTAACCCTATCAGGAAGGTTAAACCAGGTTAAACCCACATTCTTAACTCAACGTTGAATAGGTTAAACCCCATTTAACCCAAGGTTAAACCTCAAACCTTTACCAGGTTAAACCCTAACCCGTAACCCTAACCTTACTCTATACCCCATACCCTAAACCTATACCTTAACCTCACCGAAACCCCGTAACCTCATAACCTAACAGAATTGGGAAATGATAACTTTGAATAGTCACAATTTAAGCTGAGAAAACCTCAACGTTGCATAAGCCAACAAAAAACCGACTTCAACGTCAAAGTTCAACGTCGGAAAACACCACCTCAACGTGCCCAGCTAAAACCACTTTCTACCTATAACCCACCTTAGCTGGTGAGGGGGATATAGATGGGAGTGTGGTTTGGGTTTCCACGTGGTTGTTATGTAAAAGTTAGGTAAAATATTGTCTAAGTAATTTGTTTGTTGTTTAGTCATTCTTTCTAAAATATTTGTCTGTTAGATAGGTTGCGATAAAGATTAAGCGTGCTAATGTGATCGTTTTATGTATGAAGCCAGTCTCCTTCACTTGTAATTAGTTGAAAATTATCACCGTATACTCTTACAACTATGCGAGTATTGACATTGTTTGGAATAACTAACTGCAGAGTCACTAGATGATTCTGATTTGGGGACAAATCAAAGGGAGTCGATATATCTTGATCGTAACATTGATCATTTCCTGCGTCAAACTTTGCCCACACTTTTACACTTTTTGCCGTAACCGCGCCTTTGTTTTCAATATTGATGTTAATGTATAGCGTATACCCTTGCTGGTTTGTTTTCCAATTGAAGAGTATCTGTGGGGTTGTACCTTCCGTCATTACATCGAATAATTCTTGTAGATCTGATTCTGAGATGACGGTTGAATAATCAATATCATATTTATGATAAGAAGTGCATTGACTCCATTCTTCTAAGGTGACCCAGATGCCATTGTTATATTTATTGATGTGAGTCCAATCTTCTCCAACTTTAATTATAATTTTGCTTGGTTCTCTGTAGGAAATGAATCTAAACTCAGATGTATCTAATCCTATGGTATTTAATAATTCATTTTGTTTCTGGGAAAATGTTTCAGAATCTTCAGGGAAGTAGACGCTACACAACATGTGATCTATTTTTTCGTCGCCAGAAGTGTCAACAAGGTTGACTGCAGCATCTAGACCAACTGATTCACACATGGCAGCCATGAGTAATGCTCTATCGTCACAATCACCTTTACTGTATCTTAAAGTCTGAGAGGGTGATTGATAGTAATTATCTCCATGTGGGTCGTCAACATATTCTATCTCTGAATAAACAAAGTAATAAATCGCTGTAAACTTGTAGATTTCATCATTTACGGGATATTGTTCTCCTTCACAATGGTTTTCGAAAAACCAGTCTAAGGCATATAGAGAATATTCTCTTACATCTTCGGTGGATGGTCTTTTGGCACTAATATTTGGACGTGATGGCGTCTGGTCTTTTTTATTTTCATATGTTTGAGTCACATTG
>MEZD01000009.1:70766-71884 GCA_001775955.1 Candidatus Bathyarchaeota archaeon RBG_13_38_9
AGGTTGGGTCTGCTGCTTAATCATTAACTTGGCTTTATTCCTTAATTTGTTATAGATTAGAATGAACGCTATACCTCCAAGTATTGGTGCAATAATGTAATTAAAAAATAGAAGAGCAGTAAATATGGTTATGAATATTGCTACACCTGCAGAATAAATTATAGCATTATCTTTTTTGATACACAGACGACATACTTGACTTGTACCACTTAGGAAATCGCCTTTTGTTATCAAACATATTTGACATGATGGTTTCAAACATTTGCTGCAGCTTCCAATTGCTGGTCGTGAGGGATGTATATGGCAGACTTCAGATGGTAGTTCCAAAGGTTTTCACATTATTTAAAAGAATGATTTCTAGGTATAAGGAGAATTTGTAACTTATCGGTATAGCAATAAGTTACGCGGGATCAAAATGCAAAGATGTTTTTTATCCAATTCGATTTATATCTACTATGTAACATCTATGCAGCGCGTGCTTATTCTTTAGTGTAGTCGGACTTCGATAAGTATTCGCTAAGGATCATCCTGATTGTTTCAGGTACTGAGTCTAATAGTAGTCTTTTACTTTCTTTCTCAAGTCTTTCAGCCATCTCATGAGTAACTGTAACAGTGTATCTTCTACCAAACATTTAGATCACCTCTTCAATTTATGTCAAAAGATGTTTGTGCATGACAATTCTATAGACGTATTCAACAAACATCATTTCGTAGATGTTCTTGAACATCATTAACAATCAATTCCACTCCAAATGACGTACACGATAGTGTGTGTATGTATCATCGTCGATTCCAAACGTTTCCGTATGTTCTAATTCGTTGCTTTCTTTTCCTATGTATCTTATTTTCTGTACTCTAACGTATCTGCGATGTAGTTTACCAGTATCTTGACCGTTCATGAACTTCGATTCTGGATGATTCAGGTAATTTTCAAGACTTGATTGAATTGTCTGCCAGTGCATCTCACTATATTCATGATACATTTTTCCAGTTCTGTAGTCAACAAATGGTTGATAGGGAGCAATCTTAGGATCACCATAGAATGTTATTGGATGAATTGATTCGCCTTTGTGATTCGTTGTTGCTGGTTGTCCAACATGAAGAAAATTGAATGGCTT
>MEZD01000009.1:71993-72206 GCA_001775955.1 Candidatus Bathyarchaeota archaeon RBG_13_38_9
AGTAGTCCATCCTTATCGATTTTTCCAACAGAATGTTGAATAATATTTTTCCAAAACTCCTTCTCCCAACCATCTTCAGTCTCTAGATGTCCTAATCCATGTAGAGACCACTTGATAGGCTGAGGCTCTCCATTAACGAAATGATAGAGAACATATCTTTTTGCTGATATACCATAAAACCAAAGATCAATAAGCTCTCCTTTTTCATCATAA
>MEZD01000010.1:0-287 GCA_001775955.1 Candidatus Bathyarchaeota archaeon RBG_13_38_9
TTTGTTCCCTGTGTAATTCGCAGACTTCTACAAAGGAATGTCCTAATTGTGGAAAACCGGTATGTAAAGACTGCTCGAAAAGTTTTCCTTTTTCCGAAGATATTTGCATAGAATGCGCGTCAAAAGTCAAATCTGGACTAGGTGGGATGCGGAAGGATGAAGAAATTTTCTAATCAAACAACATTATATTAAATGAAATAAGGTTGTATCGTTACCTTCTAAAATACTATTTTGATTTGTCCGCTATTCTATATCCATGTGTAAACTGCTTATCATAGACTTTTGAA
>MEZD01000010.1:365-765 GCA_001775955.1 Candidatus Bathyarchaeota archaeon RBG_13_38_9
TCTACAATATTACCAAGAGTTCCAATTATTATTTTTTCATCTTCCCAGGTAGCTCTATATACAACGGCCGCAGGAGTAGTGGTTTGATAGGAACCTGCCTTAAGCAATTCTTCTACTATGTTTCTTATTAGATGAACACTAAGATAGAAAGCCATGGTCGCGCCATGTGTCGCTAGATTTGAAATTTTTTCTCCTTCCGGTACAGGAGTTCTAAGTTCTGCCCTTGTGATAATTAGTGTTTGAGTAATTCCGGGAAGGGTTAACTCTAAATTCAGCGATGAAGCGGCTCCTAAAATTGCAGTTATGCCAGGGATGACCTTACAGCTTATTCCATCTAAGTTTAGTTTATCAATTTGCTCCCTGATTGTGCTAAATAACGATGGATCTCCGTCATGAAAAC
>MEZD01000010.1:844-1108 GCA_001775955.1 Candidatus Bathyarchaeota archaeon RBG_13_38_9
AAGGGTTGCACCCTCTTTGGCGTATTCAAGTAGTTTTGGATTGAGTAACGATCCTGAATAAACGACGACATCTGCACTTTCCAGTAGCTTTTTTGCCTTTAAGGTTATAAGCTCTGGATCACCTGGACCTGAACCAACAAAGTAAACAGTGTTAGGTTCAATCATTTTTTCTAGCCACCATTATAGAAAAGTATTTTCCAGCTGGATTTTTTGTGTTTCGCAAATCTTTCAACTTCTTTGTTTCCAAAATCTCCTCTTCTACAG
>MEZD01000010.1:1201-1331 GCA_001775955.1 Candidatus Bathyarchaeota archaeon RBG_13_38_9
GAAATATTATGGAATCACAAGATTCTACAGTGTGCCTAATCTTATTCAAATCATAGCATGCAGGAACGATACCAAGAGTTTGATCACCTTCCACTAGACTCATTTTCGCTTGAGCAGCGAAAGCAAAGAA
>MEZD01000010.1:1594-2165 GCA_001775955.1 Candidatus Bathyarchaeota archaeon RBG_13_38_9
GAGCTATACTGGGCTTACCTTCCTTAGAGGTTGGGGTAAAAATGGCATCTGCTTTTTTGATTCTGTCCACAGCTTTTACCGTCAGTAAATCCGGATCTCCAGGTCCGCAACCTATACATGAGAGCTTCATGATTTGAGTTGTAAAAAATTGTGTAATTTAAAGTAAAAAGAAAGGAATCCTGACATTAGCGAATCCTAATAGACATATCGGCAATGTATGCATGGGGGATTAATATCAAGTCTGAAATCACTATTTTGTAGCAGACAAAATGAGTATGGGATTTCTCGAAACAAGCATCGTTCCACTTGCCACGCTTTTTCCTTTGGCTATCATGACCTGGGTAACTTCAATATCTCGCATCTTTTGCCTTTTGACTGTCTTTAGGGCTTTATACATTGTCTCTACAAGTATGGTATCTACAACTAGTCTTCCATCCTTCTTTAATTTAGAAATACAAAGCTCTATTATTTTTTCAGTCTTTCCCTTCGTTCCGCCGACAATAATTGCATCAGCTGCAGGAAGTGATGGTAGGACTTCTTCAGCTTTGGAATATAGGAGATTTGCCGAAAC
>MEZD01000010.1:2347-2474 GCA_001775955.1 Candidatus Bathyarchaeota archaeon RBG_13_38_9
TGTCCTCCTTGGTTATTGGAACATTCTCAGAACGTTCGAATAGCTCGTCAGGTATGCCTGGTGTAGTATAGTTCCATATCATTATGCCTAGATAAAATGCCCTGAAATTAAATTCTTTTAGATCATT
>MEZD01000010.1:3243-3918 GCA_001775955.1 Candidatus Bathyarchaeota archaeon RBG_13_38_9
AGAAAGTTGATACATTCATGGAGGCAATAGATCAGGTTCTTAGTAACGAGATTTTATCAATAGGACGCAGCCTGAAAACTGAAGAAACAGACAGGAAAATACTGGAATTAGAACACGACTTGGAAGAACAAAACAAAGCAAAAATGAACGTTCTTTTGAAATCAAAGAGTCTTAGAAGCGTCGCTCACGATCTAATGAACCTTTCCTCTTTTGGTATCCAAGATATGAACGATAAATCTGTCGAGACACTTTTGGAAAAAAATGATTCTAAAATTGTTCAGGTAAATGGAATTAACTATGTTGATCTACTTAACGAAAGAGTAAAGTTAGAGTTGAGTATTCCAAAATTCTCATCGCTGTTGTTTTCTAGAGCAAAAGAAATGGAGCGTGGTGCCACTAATATTGATAAAGCAAGTGATGAACTAAAGTCGAGAATTGAAAAACTGCAGGGCCAGACACAAAAAATTCATGAGAAGATTCAATTCAGTACGTTAGAATCAAAACAATGGTATGAGCGATATCGTTGGTTCCTTACTACCGACGGTCATTTAGTCATAGGTGGTAGAGACGCGTCTTCTAATTCAGCAGTGATTCGTAAACATATGACTGAGGATGACATAGTATTTCACGCAGAAATTCATGGATCTCCTTTTTTTCTTGTAAAGAATGCAAAAG
>MEZD01000010.1:3959-4449 GCA_001775955.1 Candidatus Bathyarchaeota archaeon RBG_13_38_9
CAGGCTACAGTGTCATTTAGTAGAGCTTGGAAAGATGGGCTGTCTAGTGGAGATGCATACTGGGTATTCCCTAATCAGGTAAAGAAAGGAGCTCCAACAGGTCAATTTCTTCCAAAGGGCTCCTTTGTCATTGAAGGTAAAAGAAATTTTTGCAAAGGCATTGAGCTAAAATTATCTATCGGGCTAATCAAAATTGAAAATAGATTTACTATTGTTTCTGGACCGTTAAATGCAATCAGGAAACGGAGTTTGGTTTGTGCTTCGTTATTACCTGGTGGTTCTGATCCAATGAATCTGGCTAAGAAACTGAAAAGCGAATTTGTAAGAGTGATTTCTGAATTTGATTCTGATTTAGCAGATTATCTAAAAAAAGTTCTGCTGGATGATTTTATTAGAGTGTTGCCAACAGGACAATCAAAGATAGAACATATAGAAAGAGGACTATCGGTGGACGATGTAAAGATCGGTTAGCTCAACATAAAGATCCGTT
>MEZD01000010.1:4473-4677 GCA_001775955.1 Candidatus Bathyarchaeota archaeon RBG_13_38_9
AATTAGATTAGAAAGATAATTAAACCAAATTGCCTAAATAATTCTGTGACAAAAAAATTAGTAGAAAATACCGATGCAAACATGACGACACGAGTTCTTGTTAGAGATATTATGAATAGTCCTGTTATCACAGCTGGTCCAAGTGACAATGTTGTCGACATTGCGATGAAAATGAAAGAACATAACATAGGCAGCGTAATTATT
>MEZD01000010.1:4796-4938 GCA_001775955.1 Candidatus Bathyarchaeota archaeon RBG_13_38_9
TGTTGAGGCCGGAGAGGGCATAACTGAGGCGGCACGCATATTACGTAAAAACAACATCAAGAGACTAGGGGTTGTTTATAAAGACAGATTAGCTGGTATTATTTCGAGCTCTGATGTTATTGCTGTTACTCCCGAATTAGTT
>MEZD01000010.1:5552-6265 GCA_001775955.1 Candidatus Bathyarchaeota archaeon RBG_13_38_9
AAACTATTAACTCGATTGATACAAGATAGCTCTGCAAAGTTAGGTTCTGAAATTGTAATACAGTGCAATAAAACTGACTTGAACCTGGTAAAGAAATTAGTATCACAAGAATCATCCAATAGGAAATCGAAAATAACCGTATCTGATGAAGTGGTAAATATTATTGGCGGAATAAAGGCAGCTTCTGTTGATGGAACAATGAGCTTGGACAATACACTTGATTCTAATATCGAAACTCTCAAACCTTTAATAAGGAAAAGGATAGTCCAACTGCTTAGAGGCGAAAATAAGTAGATGGTAGCAAAAGGAAGAATAGTTTGGGTTAGCGGTCCTGCAGTAAAAGCCGATGGGATGTCAACAGTAAAAATGTATGAGACAGTCGAAGTCGGTGATTCAAAATTAATTGGGGAGGTTATTAGGTTAACAGGAGATGTAGCTTTTATTCAAGTTTATGAATCTACATCTGGTCTTAAGCCCGGAGAACCTGTAACGGGTACTGGTCAACCACTTTCAGTTCTTCTAGGTCCAGGTATTATTGGAAGAATTTATGATGGCATTCAAAGACCTTTGGATGAAATTGCCGAAAAATCTGGAGCATTTATTGGAAGAGGTATTACTACTACTCCTGTTGATATGAAGAAGAAGTACATGTTTACTCCTTCGGTGAAAAAAGATGATACAATTCTAGGCGGCTCTATACTTGGGGCAGTTGA
>MEZD01000010.1:6342-6576 GCA_001775955.1 Candidatus Bathyarchaeota archaeon RBG_13_38_9
AAGGAGAATATGACTTGGAACATATCATTGGACATGCTAATAGCAAGAACGGTGATAAGATTGAACTAAAGATGTATCACAAATGGCCTGTTAGAAAGCCACGTCCATATTCTGAAAGATTCGATCCTACTATTCCACTGATTACTGGTCAGAGAATTATTGACACTTATTTCCCTATTGCAAAAGGTGGAACTGGCGCTATTCCAGGTGGATTCGGGACGGGAAAGACTGTGA
>MEZD01000010.1:6849-6991 GCA_001775955.1 Candidatus Bathyarchaeota archaeon RBG_13_38_9
GTAGATGGGCAGAGGCGTTAAGAGAAATGTCAGGTCGATTGGAAGAAATGCCTGCAGAAGAAGGTTACCCGTCGTATTTGGCTTCAAGACTCGCAGAATTTTATGAAAGAGCGGGCCGAGTAAGAGCACTTGGTTCACCAGA
>MEZD01000010.1:7004-7499 GCA_001775955.1 Candidatus Bathyarchaeota archaeon RBG_13_38_9
GTGACACTGGTTGGTGCAGTATCTCCGTCAGGTGCAGATTTTACTGAACCGGTAACAACACACACAATTAGATTTATCAAGACCTTTTGGGCACTGGATACTAGATTAGCATATTCCAGACACTACCCATCAATTAATTGGATGCAGTCTTACTCTGGTTACCTTGAAGACATTTCCAAATGGTGGAAAGAAAACGTAAGCCCTGACTGGTATGACTTGAGAGCAGAATCATATCATATCTTGCAACGTGAAGATACATTAAAAGAAATCGTCAGATTATTAGGACCCGAAGCTCTTCCTGATGAGGAGAAACTGGTTTTAGAAGTTGCTAGAATGCTCAAAATAGGTATCTTGCAACAAAACTCTTTTGATAAAGTTGATACCTATTGTAGTCCAGCGAAACAACTAAAATTGGTTCGACTTATGGTAATGTTCTATAAAGAAGCACAAAAGGCCCTTAAGGAAGGAAAATCGTTAGCAGATATCAGAGCTTTG
>MEZD01000010.1:7528-7803 GCA_001775955.1 Candidatus Bathyarchaeota archaeon RBG_13_38_9
ATTTGAAGTTACAGATGAGCAGATTTCAAAATTGGACGAAATAGAAAAGCACCTATCTGATTCATTCAAAGGTAACATGGAGGAGGTAAAGGTCTCTGTCTAAAACAACTGGAATCGAATATACGAAAATAGCCGAAATAAAAGGGCCACTTATGGTAGTTGATGGTGTTACAACAGCTTCATTCGACGAACTCGTAGAAATTGAAACAAACGATGGTGAAAGGAGATTAGGAAAAGTTCTTGAAGTAGGAAGCGGCAAAGCGGTAGTTCAGGTT
>MEZD01000010.1:8121-8263 GCA_001775955.1 Candidatus Bathyarchaeota archaeon RBG_13_38_9
TCTCACCGTGGCTGAATACCTTGCATTTGATCTTGGTATGCACGTACTTGCGATACTAACTGACATGACCAATTATGCAGAAGCTCTTAGAGAGATTAGCGCAGCAAGAGAAGAAGTTCCAGGTAGAAAAGGATATCCAGGA
>MEZD01000010.1:8297-8562 GCA_001775955.1 Candidatus Bathyarchaeota archaeon RBG_13_38_9
GGGCTGGAAGAATAAAGGGAAAAAATGGTAGTGTTACTCAAATGCCAATTCTTTCAATGCCTGCAGATGATATCACACATCCAATACCTGACTTGACCGGCTATATCACTGAAGGACAGGTAGTCTTGGGAAGAGATCTATTTAGAAAGGGAATTTATCCACCAGTTAATGTAATGATGTCTCTTTCTAGATTGATGAAAGATGGTGTTGGTGAAGGTAAAACAAGATCTGATCACATGGAAGTTGGTAATCAATTGTATGATGC
>MEZD01000010.1:8639-8903 GCA_001775955.1 Candidatus Bathyarchaeota archaeon RBG_13_38_9
ATCTTGACGCTGGTGATAGTTTTGAAACTCACTTTTTGAAACAAAGTCCTGATGAAAATAGAAATTTGGACGAAACACTAAGCAGAGCATGGGATATACTAGCAACATTACCAGAAGGCGAACTGACCAAAATTAAGGACAAACACATTCAGCAGTACTATAAAGGAAACAAGTAATCAACAAGTTCATCGAAAATGTCGTTTGGCAAAAATGTCACTGCAACTAAAATCGAACTGATTAAGATAAGACGATCGTTGCAAGTTA
>MEZD01000011.1:0-153 GCA_001775955.1 Candidatus Bathyarchaeota archaeon RBG_13_38_9
TTGAAAATGGACTTTTAAGATTCTTGCAAGACGTACAAGAAATTAGAAGATCAAGATACAAGGAATTTGTTTCATTCTGGGAAGATACTAACAAGAAGCAAACATTTGAACGCCTAAGACAAATCACAAGTGCAAAATTCATGGGTGCAGAAA
>MEZD01000011.1:177-5126 GCA_001775955.1 Candidatus Bathyarchaeota archaeon RBG_13_38_9
AAGAAAATCCGAAAATTGCTGTCTTATCAGACGTGCATGCGAATCTGCATGCACTTCAAGCCGTATTAGCGGATGGTAAAAGCAAAGGTGTAGAAGTTTTTCTAAATGCTGGTGATTTTTTAGGATACGGTGCTTTCCCAAATGAAGTAATAGAGATGCTTAGTGCCAATAACGTTCTAAGTATCATCGGTAATTATGATCTAAAGGTCTTGGAAGGAAGAGGCCCAAATTCAGGAGAAAAAGATATTGCATTCAAGTATGCTCGAAAGAAACTAACCAGATCTAACAAGGCATATCTGAACTCACTACCGAAAAATATTACTCTAAAGATCAAAGAAAAAAATTTGTTTATGGTTCATGGAAGTCCAGAGTCGATAGAGGAACATATCTATCCAAATACATCGAGAGAAAGATTACGAGAGCTCATCTCCGGAAGAGATGTAGACATAATAATAGTTGGCCACTCTCACAGACAATTTTCGAGAACTATAGATGGAGTGTCAATCATTAATCCAGGAAGTGTCGGAAGAGCAGATGATAATAATCCAAAAGCTGCATATGCAATCATAGGATTTAATCCATTTTCTGTTGAAATGGTTAGGGTTTCTTATGATATTGAAGCTGGTGCTCACGCAATACGAAAAGAAAAGCTTCCAGAAAATTTTGCTCAAATGATACTGTGTGGTTTACCATTAAAGAAGATCAGAAGAAAGGAAAAGGTGAAAAGACACAAAATGACTTGGAGAAATGAAAAGACGCTCAAAATAATCAAAAAGGTTGCTCAGAAATATGAGGATGAAAACACTCACTCAGAACAAGTAAAGAAACTTGCATTGAAATTATTTGATACTCTAAAACCATTACACAAACTCGCCGCATTAGAACGTTATTGGTTGCAGAGTGCAGCCCTATTACATGATATTGGTTGGTCTCGAGGTGGTACAGGACATAACAAAACATCTCTAAAACTTATTCTTAACGACTCTGATTTACCCTTCAATACGACTGAGAGATATATTATTGGCAGTATTGCCAGATATCATCGAAAGAAACCTCCAAAACAGAAACATTACAATTATGCATCATTAACCCCTTCTGAAAAACAAAAAGTAGTTTTATTATCTTCAATATTAAGGGTGGCAGACGCACTAGATTTCTCACATGGATCAATAGTAAAGAATCTAAAAGTTAGTATAAATCATGCAGCTGTCAAAGTTAAATGTAGAGTGAATCAAAATCCTGTTTTAGAAGAGCAGTCATTGAATAAGAAAAAAGATCTTTTCGAAAAATCTTTCAATAAAGATTTAGTCGTTATTTGGATTCAATCCAGTTAAAATTTGATAAATACAAACTTACTTGGATTAACTATCAATTGATAATTGATAATTTATGAAAACTTTAAAAAAATATAGCACATGTAAAAAAATTGTAAAGATTTATTCAACTAGGTGTGTAGTTTATTTTATGAAGAAACAAATAATTATTCCTCCATTCGGAAAAAATGTTAATCTGAAAGACTATGATACAAGATATGCAGGTCCAAATAAAGACAAGAATCAAGTTCGAGAAGAGACAATAGAGAATTTAAAGAGATTACGTGTACTTCAAGAAATGTTCTATGCTGAAGGAAAAAGATCACTACTTATTGTTCTCCAAGCTACGGATACTGGAGGAAAAGATGGAACAATTCGTCATGTATTTAGAGGTGTAAACCCACAAGGAGTGCAAGTTACTAGCTTTAAACAACCTTCAGTCGAAGAACTGTCTCATGATTTCTTATGGCGTATACACCAACATACGCCTCCCAAAGGATACATTGGTGTTTTCAATCGTTCACATTATGAAGATGTACTCATCGTTCGTGTTGAGAATATCGTTCCAAAAAACGTTTGGAATAAACGATATCAAATAATTAATGATTTTGAGGAATCCCTAGTCGAAAATGAGACTGCGATCTTAAAATTTTTCCTTCATATATCAAAAGAGGAACAAAAACAGCGCCTTGAAGCGAGGAGAGACGATCCTAAGAAACAATGGAAATTCTCTGTAGATGATGTAAAGAAACGTGCATTATGGGATGATTATGTCAAAGCGTACGAAGACGTGTTAACCAAGTGTAATACCAAATATGCGCCTTGGCACATTGTTCCAGCAGACAATAAGTGGTATCGAAATTTTATAATCAGTAACATTATAGCCAATAAACTGGAAGAGTTGGATCCAAAACTCCCTAAACCAGAAAAAGATATAGAAAAAATTGTGGTGCCATATTAACAAAGATACATTCAACAGTGCAAGCTAAATGTAACTTTCTATTTAGGGGTAAAATTTAATGTCTAGTAGAAATTTGAAAAAAATATTGTTATTCGGTGTTTTAATATGGTTAATTCCTTTTGTTGTTTCTTTTTTCATTTTTCCATTGAGGTCTTCAAGCAGGCCTTTGTTTGAATCTATAATGCCTGTCATCCTAACTTTAGCTGTAGCTTTTTTCACAGTTAGATATCTTAGTAAAATTAGTAGAGATTTTGTTAAAGAAGGAATCCTTATTGGAATTGTGTGGTTGGTCACCAGTTTAGTAATTGATCTAATATTGTTCATACCTGAAAGTCCGATGCAGATGACATTATCTGATTATATGGTTGATATTGCCATAACCTACTTGATAATATTAATAATTCCAGTTTGTTCAGGGTATTTAATGAAAAAAACTTGTAATAATTAATTTATGCTTCAAACATTTTTTTAAAGACGATAAAGGCTTTTCAAATATTTTCTTGATGGGGTAACTGTTATGAACTTTGATTTTAGAAAAGTTGGTTTGTTTATTGGATTAACATACCTCTTCAGCTGGGCTATTGTGGTTATCTTTCTAGCTTTAGGTGGCAGCTGGAATTCGCCTTACACATTAATTATCTTGATAGCGTTCATGTTTGTTCCCTCAATAATCGCTATTGCTCTACAAAAAATGGTTTGTAAAGAACCATTGAAGAAACCATTGGGCATATCATTTAAACCGAATAGGTATTTTCTAGTGGCATGGTTATTGCCACTCACCATAGCGTTGGCTACGCTTGGCATAAGTCTACTCTTTCCTGGAATTGAATACTCTCCCGGAATGGAGGGATTGATTGAAAGATTGAGATCTACACTAACACCAGCACAAATAGAAGAGCTCCAAAGACAAATTGTGGATTCTCCAATTCACCCATTCTGGGTTGCCCTGCTTCAAAGTCTCATTGTTGGCCCAACCATCAATGCAATAGTAGGATTCGGTGAGGAACTAGGATGGCGAGGTTTCCTACAAAAAGAACTTAGTAAATTAGATTTTTGGAAGTCATCATTGATAATTGGGATTGTTTGGGGAATTTGGCATGCTCCAATAATTCTCCAAGGACATAACTATCCACAGCATCCCTTGGCCGGCCTTATCATGATGGTAGTTTTTACATTATTGCTATCGCCGATTTTCAGCTATGTCAGAATTAAAGCGAAATCTGTAATCGCTTCAGCCATCATTCATGGGTCACTTAATGCAACTGTTGTATTGGCTATTATGCCAATTCAGGGAGGTGATGATTTGACTGTTGGAGTAACTGGATTGTCAGGATTCATAGTTTTAGCAATCATAAATTTACTAATATACAACGGTCGAGTTTAAGATTTAAAAAAATCTGGACATCCTTAATGAATCTTAGTCGTTAATTTCTATATCTAATTGCCATGAAAGAAAAAAAATTAATGTTTAGAACGTCGTTTATACATGCTCGGAAATTTGGGTATGTATTCTACCCGCTCTCCTCTATACTCTAAACCTTTGTTGATACCTTTCTCAGTAAGTCTGTAAAGGAACTTATGTCCAACCCTTTTTCTTTCTAGAAGTCCTTGTCTATAATATCGAAGGAACCTCATCGATAGGGTTTTCTCGCTCGGTAGACTATCTTCAATCGATTCTACTAGTCCTCCAACTGTTGAATAAAACGGATCTTCATTTCCAGTCTTCGTAGAAAGATACTCTTGTATGCTGAACCATTCCAACGGAGCAAGTGCTAGGGTATGTCTCTTCACTGGCTTGAAATCTAATCTGAGAAAGCTCGACAACGAATCCATTTATTATTCGACTTTGAACTTTTAAAGGTAACATCTAGATGTTACCTTTTGATTTCACCTTAATAATGATTTGTCATCAAACTCGCGTGTGTTTATTCAAATGAAAAATTTCGACTAAAGAATAGTGATTTAATGAACAGCATAGCGCGCACGTTATAATTGATTAACAATTGTTTTAAACAGGAGCGAATAACTCGAGCAAATATTGATCTAGCAAGTTAAATGAATAATTCCAGAGTCCTCTTGGCAAATCTCTAATTTCTTTAAAACTAGATCACCTGTTTTACAGATCTTAAGTTTGATGTTTCTATCTTCAAGAAACTGTGATGGGGACTATAATGGTTTGCATTGAATGGTGTTGGTTTGAAACCTGCACCTCTTGCACCTGCAATCCCACATCTAGCCTTTATGGTATATCAAGGAATGTTTGCTATCATTACCCCTGCCTGTTTTAATTGAATAAAGAGTGAGTCGTCATTGCTTGACATAAACAAGGCAATCGCACAGAAAGTTCCCACACTGCCCACGCCAACGACTTTGATAGCCACATCTGCGATCTTATAGCGTTTCAAAAACAATTGTCTTTCCGGAGAAAGCGTAGCAAGATAGCTAGCTGGTATTTATGCTATCCACTTGCAACTAACTTTACATAAAGATTAGCGTTTATTCAATGATTGGATCAACGATATCTTGCTCTTTGCATTGTTCAGATGCTCACTTGTTCCTTGGATATTTTTAACATATTCATCAGCTTTTATTTCATCTGCATCTAATTCTCCAGAAAAAGCATGTACAAGTGAGAAAGGTGTTAGAAATCTTAAAAATGAGATAGATATGTTAAG
>MEZD01000011.1:5170-7796 GCA_001775955.1 Candidatus Bathyarchaeota archaeon RBG_13_38_9
TTGCTTTAATTTCTTTCGGATTTAGTATTTTCATAATTGTTTTTGAAATACATATTTTGGGTATTATGCCATAAGCTGAAAAAGCAGCGAATTCTAATTCATCAGTGACATAGAGGATAGGTTTTTTTACATTCATGATTTTGGAATATCTTGTCACCCAATTGTCTAAACTTGTATCTTTTGCCTCATGTGCGTCAAAAGACCATAAGTAGATTCTGGGTCCAATCAGATAAGTTACTATCATACCGATAAAAAGCATGATAGGAACGATTGCTAAAAAAACATTTAGAAGAAACATACCGCAGGCCATTGCGACAATAAACGTGGATATTAGAAATATGAATGATGTTAAGTGTAGGTAAATCAAACTCAATCTTGTATTGCGATTAGTATTAACGAATTTTATCAATGAGAAAGTTATGAATGCTAAAACAACAGTTCCAATTAAGATAGATAGTGTCAGTGGTTGAGTAATACACGCTTGTACACAGTTGGCAAGATATAGTGGATTTGGTATGAAGTTTATGCTCATTTTTTGCTTTTCACGCTCTTTTTGAATCTTTGATCAAAGTATGATACAGCAGCTGAACCGAAAGTCTCTATTAGTTTATTTACGGTCTGATCTACAATCGTTTTTCCGAATTCATTCTTAGACTTGGAAGGGTAATATAAGTAGTGCAGACCCCCACGACCTGGTTCAATATGCCTCTTAACAATTCCTCTCTGGTAAAGTCTATCTGTCGTGACTGCGATAGTAGTTAAAGCTACATCATGTTTTTCCCCAAGTTCTTTATGAATTTCTTTGACCCTGAGTGGACTTTTTTTCCAAAGTAAATGCATGATGTCTGCCTCAAGTGTACTTAAAATTGTCTCGAGGCCTTTCTTCTCAAGTTGGATTTTCTTTATGTTTGACAATTGATTTACCAAGTCTTTCCATTCTTTTAACGCTTTACTTTTATAGAAAAGCTAGCCTGTAATAAATCTTGTAAATCCTTATTCAATACTTTTTTAGATCAAAGACATTTGTTCTTTTCCTAAATCTTTTTGTGACTTTGTTAGCCTATCCATATTCATTAGAAATAACGCTGTTATATGAAGATTTTGCTAAGAAAATCTGATATTTAGGGCGCGTTAGCATAGTATAAATAGATCCTACTTATAGTAAAGCTTTACATAATAAGAAAGACATTTGATTTGGCGCGCGTAAAAAAAATGGAAGTGGTTTAGATGATTCAAAATAATCTAGAAATTACTAATGATTCTGTCAAATGCTCGTTATGTGAAAAAGAAGGATGCAAATTAGAATCTGTGTTTGTTGAGACCAAAACTGGATACAGAACTCTGAAGTTTTGCATCTGTTGTGGGAATCCATCTATTCGGCGAAAATTAGATCATATTAACGATCATAGGACAGCATGTGATTCTTCAAGCAGTTCATGTTTGGTAATAAACGCACTATAACAGCGTTATATTTATATAACACGCGTCATATATGAAACACCTTCGGTCGTGAACCATTAATTGTTTATTCAATTATTAACAAGATCTTTCTCCAGACGTAAATCCCGTATCGTTATCGCTTTGATAGCAGTGTTAATGGGCGCGTCTATGACAAGTGGTTTACTCACAGTTTCACAAGGAATTCAGGAGAAGCTAGGCCTCGAATTCAGAAAATTTGGTTCAAATATCGTAATTATCCCCAAATCGGATTCTATAGAGGTTGGATTGCCAGGGATAAATTTGGGTTCTGTGACCGAGCAAAGATACATTGATGAAAGCGATCTATGGCAAATAAAAAAGATTGATAAGTGGAGTGCAAATGTTCTAGGTTTCGCTCCATTTCTTTATCAAGTTGTGCAAGTGGAAAGAGACGGTACTGTTCAAAATGTTGTTCTTGCTGGCACATACTTTGACCGAGAATTTCCAGAAATAACTTTTAGCGAAAAAGTTTGGACTACCGGAATTATTAAGATTGCTCCATACTGGAATTTAGAGGGAGAATGGATTAAAGATAACGATGAAAAAAGCGTTTTAGCAGGTTCTACAGTTGCTGAAAAACTCAATTTGAAACTGGGCGAATCTTTACAGTTAAGTTATGAGAATCCAGAAAACCGACAGATCACAACTGAACAACTCAAAGTAATCGGTATAGTAAGTACAGGTGGAGCAGAAGATTCACAAATGTTTGTTACACTCCCAGTTGCTCAGAAGATAAGTAATCGTCCTGGAAAAGTTCATTCAGTTCAAGTAAGTGGGCTTTGTGTTGAATGCCCAGCAGAAGATATAGCAGCAGAGATAGAAAAGAAGTTACCCTACGTACAAGCTAAGACCGTCAAGCAATTGGTCAATGCAGAGATGATGATAATGGATCAATTGGGACAGATGATGCTTCTAATCTCAATCATATCTCTAGGAGCGGCAGGGATCTGTGTAATGACTACAACTATGACCACTGTTGTCGAGAGAAGAAAAGAGATTGGTCTGATGAAATCTCTCGGAGCGGAGAATAGCAAGATAGCTTCACTATTTCTTACAGAATCTATCATCATAGGTTCGTTTGGAGGTTTGATCGGATATCTTGTTGGCAATGTTCTCGCTCAATACATAGGAGGAAGTGTCTTCGGCA
>MEZD01000011.1:7865-8111 GCA_001775955.1 Candidatus Bathyarchaeota archaeon RBG_13_38_9
CTAGCATATTTCCTGTTAAGCGTGCAACACAAATCGAACCTGCAATTGTCTTAAGAGGTGAATGAAAACGTGACAACAACTCACATACAATTAAGCTCAGTTACAAAAGATTATGACTCCAATACACGAGCTCTAAACAATATTGATCTAAATATATCTAAGGGTCAATGGACAACTATCATAGGCCCTTCAGGTTCAGGCAAAACTACGTTATTAAATTTACTCGGCTGTCTTGATAAACCAACA
>MEZD01000011.1:8134-10649 GCA_001775955.1 Candidatus Bathyarchaeota archaeon RBG_13_38_9
ATCAGAACTGAATACTATGAGTCAAAAAGAACTTACACAATTTCGACGTGAAAATATTGGATTAATATTCCAACAGTATCATCTGATTCCATATTTGACAGCGCTTGAAAACGTGATGGTCGCACAATATTTCTTTGGAATGGTTGACAAAGAAGCAGCTATCAAAGCTCTTGAAAATGTAGGACTTAGCCATCGACTTACACATCGACCCTCACAGCTCTCCGGTGGAGAACAACAACGCGTATGCATCGCACGAGCTTTGATAAATAAACCAAATATCATCCTAGCAGATGAGCCTACTGGAAATCTTGATTCAAAAAATGGCCAGACAGTAATGAGCATTCTAAAAGAACTGAATGATTTAGGGCACACATTAGTTTTGATTACTCATAATAATGAAATTGCCAATCAAGCTGGACGAATTATAGAAATGATCGACGGAGAGATCTTTAAAGATTCTTCCAACAATAACAGAAATTGATTCACATTTCAGAAAATAACTAGATAATATCATAGTGAACAAATCATGAGGACGTGATTAATTGAACGAAACATCAGTCAAAAAATTGCTGGCAGATATGAATTGTGGTAGCCTGCTTGAAAATGCTTTAGAAATTAATAGGAGGTGTTGATATGACAAAGAAAAAAGATAGAAAGACTTGTGAAAAATGTGGTGCAATTGTGAATATTAACAACTATTCACAACATATGTCGAACGCACACGGTCTGAATTCAGGGACAGGATCAGCTAGAAATAAGATAGCCATAATCGCGGTAGTATCAATAGTCTTGATTGCAATTGCTTGGGGCTACAATTCCACTTTGAATACCAAACAGATAACTTCCACAGCCGTAACTACAGAAAACTCTGTGAATACCAAACAGATAACTTCCACAGCCGTAACTACAGAAAACTCTGATAGCATTATTCAATCAAACAACGAATCAGATGAAGCTGCTGTAAAGATCCCAATTTCGGAAATTGGAGACTCTGCCAAATTCTACACTTATGACTCTAAAGGTGAAACAGCCAAATATTTTGGGGTCAAAGGTAGTGATGGAAAAATACATGTTGCGATAGATGCATGCGATGTGTGTTATTCAAGGAAACGTGGTTATGAACAAACAGGCAATGTGATGACTTGTGGGAACTGTGGTCAAACATTTGCGATAAATAGCATTGGAACAGCAAATCTATCTGGAGGCTGTTGGCCAAGTTACTTACCATATGAAGTAGATGGCGAAAATATAATCATTAACAAGTCCGATCTCGACCAAAAACTATTCATGTTCAAATAATGGTTCTTCCAGAAACTGGTCACACAAGCTAGGACACAGGTAGACGAACGGAGACACACACGTTTCATACGTGTTAAAAAGTCTCTCAACCTTTCTTTCACAGCATGAATTGTTCGCGTGAATGAGTAAATTTAATGATGTAAACAAAAGGAACGGTATACGATTATTCCTCTCTTATAGTGGTGGTCAATAGCTAAACACTATGCGTTGATGTTAAAAGAAGGTTTTAAGCGAAAATGAAACTTGAAAATAAAAGCAATAAATTAGAGAGGAAAATAGAAAAAGTTCAGGAGAATCTCAAGAAACATAGAAGTGTACTAGTCGCCCTGTCTGGAGGAGTAGATAGTACTTTAGTAGCTTTTTTGGCCAAGAAAGTCGTCGGAAATAAGGCTATTGCAGTGACAGCTGACTCGATGACTTTGCCTCTAGGGGAATTAGAGGAGTCAAAGAAAATAGCCAAGAAAATAGGTATAAAGCATCTGACAATAAAAATTGATGAGACTTGTAATCTAGATTTTACACGGAATCCTCCCGAAAGATGCTATTAGTGTAAAAAAGAACTTGTCTCGAAGCTCAAGGAAATTGCGATGAAACATCATTTAAACGTAATAGTCGATGGAACAAATGCGGATGATATGAACACTCACAGACCAGGAGCATTAGCTTTGGCTGAAGAAAATGTAATTAGCCCACTCGCCGATGCAGGCTTAACAAAGACAGAAATAAGAACAGTTGCAAGAATGTTCGATCTGCCAACAGCGGAAAAACCCTCAATGGCATGTCTATCCTCTCGATTTCCTTATGGTCAAGAGATAACTGAAAAAAAGATTCATAGAATCGCTGAGGCTGAGAAGTTCATAATAAAATTAATCGGCCCCAAAGTACTGAGAGTACGTGACCATGAGTCCATTGCACGAATAGAGTTTGGTAGAAATGAAAGAAGGCTGCTTTTTGATGAAAAAATATTGGATTTAATAAATGAGAAATTGAAAAGTTTGGGATTTCATTATGTCACTATGGACCTTTTAGGATACAGGAGTGGGAGCATGGATGAGGTCTTGTCACGTAAAATAGTTCCTAGTATGAATAAGAAAAGCAAATAAATATTTGGAAATTCCGTTAGACAGTATAATCAGTATTTATCGAGCGGTAATAATCTTCAATTCTACATGTTTTCTAAATCATTCTGTAACATTTTTTGACTTTGTTCTCATTT
>MEZD01000011.1:10770-10989 GCA_001775955.1 Candidatus Bathyarchaeota archaeon RBG_13_38_9
AAGAATCTTTTAATCCTCTTTTTAAGCTGAGGTATTGGCTTATTGCTGGTTGGGTTGTCTGTAACTTTTTTGCTACTTCTTTCTGTGTAAAATCATGTTTCTTAATTAATTCCTTCGCCAGTAGAGATCTAAAGATTGGTAATTCTTGTCGCACAATTTTTTCGCAGGGTACATGCAATCGCTGTTTGCCTCATTTTAGATTTGATAATCCATAGGCAT
>MEZD01000011.1:11060-32939 GCA_001775955.1 Candidatus Bathyarchaeota archaeon RBG_13_38_9
ACCAGACATTGCCTCCAATAATGGATTTACTGCCAACATGAGTTTTTCCTCCTAATATTGTTGCTCCTGCATAGATTGTCACGTCATCTCCAATTGTAGGATGTCTTTTACCTCCTTTAGTGAGTGAACCGTCTGGTCTTGTTTTGAAACTTAAAGCTCCAAGTGTTACTCCTTGGTAGATTCTAACATTGCATCCTATTTCTGTTGTTTCACCGATTACAATCCCGGTGCCGTGGTCTATGAAAAATTCTTTTTCGATTTTAGCTCCTGGATGGATATCTATACCGGTCTCACCATGGGCATATTCAGTCATGATCCTTGGCAGCAAAGGTATGTTTAGTTTATAGAGTTCGTGGGCGATTCTATAGACTGTGATGGCGTAAAAACCTGGATAGCTAAATACTATCTCATCATAACTTTTCGCTGCAGGGTCTCCACGATATGCTGCATGTAAATCAGTCAGCAATAGATTTCTAATTGAGGGTATTTTTTCTAAGAATTGAAAGGCTTGCTCTTGTGAATTTTTAAAACAATGTTCGCAAGCATCATTTGTTTTTTCGCATTCATGAAGTGTGCAGTTGGATATTTGGTGGATTAATTGTTGGAAAACATTGTGTGCTTCACTTTTTAAATAGTGTTGAAGGTTAGACTGATCAATGGCTTTGTTACCGTAAAATCCAGGATATATCAAATCTACTATGTCATTAACTAATTGTACTACCGACTCTTTTGAGATGAACTTTTTCTTTCTTATGTTGCATAGAAGATTGTTCGAATCACAGTTTTCTACTATTTTATCCGTAGCTCTAATCAATCTTGTTCGGTCATTGGAGTCTAACATGTTGTCGCGATACACTGTTGTGGACAATGTTTTTCACTATTAAGGCTTAACAGTGTTATATATTAAGTTGACGCGTGGTCTAAAATCGACAAAAAATTAGTCTATGTAAGTTGTCCCAATACTTCACTCACAAGCGGTCAAATAACATTTTTAAATGCTTTATCCAGTGATGCAATGATATTGTTTGGTCTCTCTATTCCTATTGAGATCCTGAAGAGGTAGAGGTCTAATCCCATTTTCTTCCTTTTCTCAGGCGGGTCGTTATAATGGGCAAGAATTGTATATGGACAAAGTAAAGTCTGTTCTGCCCCAAGACTTGGGCCTTTGATGATTGGATGTCCCAAATTATCATAAAACGTGCTGGCATTATCTCTATTACTATTTTTCAAAACAAAACTCATTAAACCACTGCAACCCTTCAGCAGATATTTTTTGGCTACAATATAATCAGGATGATTCTTCAATCCTGGATAGTAGACTTTTCCTACCTTGGGATTTTGATTTAAGTAATCGGCTATCTTCACAGCATTTTTGTTTATAATTTCCATTCTCTTTTTGAAGCCTTTTAGGTTTCTTTCGAGTACTATCGCATCCTCAGGATCCATGAAGCTATTTGTCAAGGCCTGAAATTTCTTTAATTTTGATAGTAGTTCAGGATCACGAGTTAATGAAACGCCGCCCATATGGTTATTGAGTCCATTAAGAAACTTGGTAGTGCTATGTACTATGATGTCGGCTTCATAATCGAAAGGATTGAAGTTATAAGGTGTAGCTATGGTATTATCAACAATTATTTTGGCGTCTTTTTTATGAGCTATGCTTACTATTTTTCCCAGGTTTGGAACTTGGAGTAAAGGATTTGTCGGTATCTCGGTTATTATAGCTGAGGTTTCTAGATCAACTTCGTCTTTGAGTCTTTCAATGTCATCAGTATCATCTATGAATACTGCCTGCAGGGTTCCTCTTCTCGAAGGCCATTTCTCAAGAATACATAGAGTATCCACGTAAGCGGATCCTATCATAATCAGTTTGGGCCTATTAGGTTTCCAACACGTTATTATCGATGAAAAGATAGCGGCCATTCCTGATGGATATAGTAAACAATTTTCTCCATCGGTTTTTTCAAGTGAAGCAATTTTCTTTTTTAAAAGATCAAATTCGAAGGTTGGGGAGGACTTTCGTCTTATGATTCTCTGAGCTTTTCTTGAACTTAGATTGAAACCTGTATGTCTTCTTAAGAGGTCGTAAATCTCATAATCTTGATTATATAACACCAAGACGCCTAATGATTCATTAGGATGGCCCCATATGATCGCATCATATTCGGATGAATGATCCTTAGCTTCTAGGCTACCTTTAGAAAATCCTATTCTGTAACTTCCTTCAAACTTCTTCAGTTGATCTTTACTTGAATTAATGTTGATTATAGCTATCTGAGCTTTCTCTTTTGTTGTTGGTTGCGTTACTTCACTTGCTGACTCGACGAGAAAACTGTAAATCTTTTTAGGAAGTCCATCATCGATGTAAATTCCTTTCACATCTTTGCTGAAGAAGCAATCTATAACTGTGTATAAGCAACTCTCAGCTGAGGCAAAAGCTATCGCCGATGATCCAAAGTATTCTTCTTTCGCTTTTTCTTCCAGGATTTGTACTTGAGGGTGTTGAACAAATCTTGGATATCCTCTATTTGGTTTTATTTTTTTTTCTTCATAGTCTATGTTCATCTGTAAAGTTGGGAACTCTATAGTTATACCGTGGTAGCCTCCGACAGGTTTTGCAATAAATCGTTCAGGAGATGTCATGACGCAGTCTACCTAGTTCTTCTATCAAGGTGTCTATGTCTCTAGTGTTATTGTAGAAGTTGAGGCTGATTCTTAGGTATGCTTTTTCTCCAGTCTTTGGATCTCGTCGGCATGAAATGTATATCTTTTTTTGTTCTAGCTTTTCAGCGATTTTTTGTGCATTTGAAGTTTTGATCGTGAATATGCCTGATCGATGTTCTCTTTCTAGAGGTGTAATTATGTTGAAGTTGAAACCGTTCAATTGTTCATCTAAGTATTTGGTTAGTTCGATTATTCTTGAACTCACCTGCATAACACCTTCTTTTAATTCTCCGTCTCCAATTCTTTCCAAAAGATTCATTGAACCTCCTAAAGCAAATATTTGAGGAAAATGTGGGGCTCCTCCTAAAGCGTCAAATGCTCTGGTATTTTTTTTCACTTTAATGTTGAGGGGATCCATTTTGTAAGGATCTTCAACACTCAACCAACCTGTCAAGTTGGGCATTTCTCTCCCGTTAACAAGTTCCTCTTTGATGTATAGTATTCCTATTCCGTAACCGGCGCAGGCCCATTTGAGCCCTGAAGCTATGAGTAGGTCAATCTCACATTTGGTCACATCGATAGGAAAGACGCCAAAAGATTGTGTTGCATTAACAATCTGCGTAATATTATTGCTTTTACAGAGACGCCCTGTATCTTCTAGGTTTTGTCTGTAACCGGTGAGATATTGTATATGGCTTGTGATGAAACTTGAAGTATTATTGCTAATTGCTCTCTCTATTTCTGATATTGGGTATCGATTGTCTACTGGTATTATTGGACGAAGTTTCATACCTGCTCTCTTCATGTCATGTATTGATGTTGGGAACTCTTGTTCTGGATAGAGAACTTCGCCATGATCTAAATAGTGAAGAACAACCTTCATGCATGATGAGGAGTTTATGAGAAATCCGACTTCGTGTCTCTTGGAATTAAGATATTTCGCTATTTTTGATCTTACTTCTTCTACTTTCTCTAAATTCTCAATCCAGAAAACGTCGCCATAATATAGCATATCGTCGTAGTATTTTTTTGCCGCTTCATATGCGGATTTGGATATTGGGGATCCTCCGCCAGATTTGAGTTGAATTTTCTTATTTGTTGCTGGAAATTCTTCGTTTCTTATGTTTTCCCAATCTACTGTCATTATGTTCGCCTTATTTATTTTAGACACATGCTTAACATTGTTATACTTAAATAGGACATCTTAAACATTAACGCTGTTAAGTCTGTATCTATGAGGTAAATAATGATGAATGTGAATAAAGATGTATTGTCCACCATAGGTAGGACACCTCTTGTAAAGTTGAATCGCGTTATTGAACCTGGGTGGGGCACAGTATTAGCCAAACTTGAGTCGCGAAATCCGGGGGGAAGTGTAAAAGACAGAATCTGCATGAGCATGATTGATGAGGCTGAAAAACAGAATCTACTCAAACCTGATTCAGTTATAATTGAACCGACCAGCGGAAATACTGGTATCGGCCTCGCTATGGTAGCCGCTGTCAAAGGGTACCGTCTAATCTTAACAATGCCTGACAGTATGAGTCTCGAAAGAAGAACTCTCTTGATGGCTTATGGGGCAGAAGTTGTCTTGACACCTGGTGCTAAAGGAATGAAAGGAGCTGTTGGAAAAGCTGAGGAATTAGCTAAGACAATCCCTAACTCGTTTATACCTCAACAATTCATTAATCTAGCCAATCCTAAGATCCACAGAGAAACTACAGCTACCGAAATATGGGACGATACCGACGGTAAAGTAGACATTCTAGTTGCGGGAGTAGGAACTGGTGGAACAATAACAGGCGTCTCTGAAGCAATTAAACCCAAGAAATCAAGTTTTAAAGCAATTGCCGTCGAGCCGTTAGACTCACCAGTCCTTTCAGGAGGAAAACCTGGACCACATAAAATCCAAGGAATAGGAGCTGGATTCATTCCTGAAGTAATGAAAGTCGATTTGGTAGATGAAATACTCCAAGTGAGGAATGAGGAAGCCATTGAAACAGCCCATCGCCTCGCAAAGGAAGAAGGAATCTTCTGTGGCATTTCAGGTGGCGCAGCAGCATTTGCAGCTATTCAAGTTGCAAAAAGAGAAGAGAATAAGGATAAACTGATAGTTGTTGTACTGCCTGATACAGGGGAGAGATATTTATCTTCAGTATTATTCAAAGAACTACATGAAAAGGCAACAGCGTTACAGGCTGCTTAGAAAGTAACTCCGGAAAAAAAAGAATTCTGAGGTGAGTGAAAGCATGCAAAGTCTAAACATTGTGCCTGAACGAAAGGCAACATTCTTTCACCCACCTAACGAATTGTTATTAGAATCAGGAGTGAAATTTGGTCCTATAACATTAGTTTACGAGACATACGGGCAATTAAATGAGGATAAAACCAATGCAATACTGGTTTTTCATACGCTATCGGGTGATGCCCATGCAGCTGGAAAAAATAGTCTGAAAGAAGATAACCTAGGATGGTGGGATGGCTTAATAGGCCCATACAAAGCATTGGACACAGAGAAGTTTTTCGTAATATGTGCTAATACTCTTGGCGGATGTAAAGGATCTACAGGCCCTAGCTCAATAAATCCTAAGACGGGTAAGCCTTATGGATCCAACTTTCCAGTATTCACTGTCAGGGATATGATCACAGTACAAAAAAACTTGATAGACCATCTTGGAATATCCAAGTTGTATGCAACTATAGGCGGCTCCATGGCAGGTATGGAAGTTTTAGACTGGGCAGTGGCATACCCTGATTCAGTCAAACATAGCATAGTTATGGCTACAGCTGCCTACCAGACTCCTCAGAATATAGCCTTCCATGAAGTCGGAAGAAGAGCGATAATGAAAGATCCTAATTGGAATAATGGAGACTACTACTCCGGACACCCTCCGGTTGACGGCCTTAGTATTGCCAGAATGATCGGTCATATAACATATCTCAGTGACGAGAGTCTTAGAAGTAAATTTGGTAGAAAGTTACAGGATAAGAAGGATTTCGGTTATGATTTAGAAGTCGAGTTCGAAATTGAGAGTTACCTAAAATATAAGAGTGAGTCATTTACAAAGAGATTTGACGCTAACTCTTACCTATACATAACACGTGCAATAGATTACTTTGACTTGGCCAAAAGATACGGGTCACTTATCCAAGCCTTCAAAATAACTAAATCTAATTTCTTATTGTTATCTTTCAGTTCCGACTGGTTATATCCACCTTCCGTACTTGAAGAAGCAGCAGAAGCGCTTAGAGCGAATCGAAAATCAGTCATACATAGAACGATATTATCAAATTATGGGCATGACTCTTTTCTTGTAGAACTGGACGAGGTCAGTAAGGTTCTAAAATGGTATTTTGAAGATGAGGAACTCGATGGTTGGAGGACCCAATCAATAAATCAACCTCTGAGCTGAAGACATGATCAATTCATTGTTTTATGATCGAGTTATCTCACACTAATCAATGTGGTGACCAGATGCGACTAATAATAATAGGTTTTGGTAACGTCGGAAGATCTTTTCTGAAAATGATTGGAGAAAAGAAAAAGAAAGGATCCAACAAATTCAACTCTGACCTAAAAGCTGTAGCTGTTCTTGATAGAAAAGGAGGAGCTGTAGATCCAAATGGTATTAATCCAGAAGAACTTCTAAAAATCGACGCCAAAGAAGGTACAGTTGCAGCCGCCCCTAATATCGGGCAATTCGGCCTTTCACCACTTTCCGCCATCAAAGAGATTGAAGCAGATACAATTCTAGAATTGACACCAACAAATCCTGTTAATGGTGAACCCGCCATCACTTACATAAAAGCCGCTATCAAAGAAGGTAAGAACGTTGTAACCACAAATAAAGGTCCACCTGCTCTTGCAATGAGAGCTATCGTGGATCTGGCTTCACGAAAAAATGTTGATTTCAGATTCAGTGGTACTGTAGGTGGTGGAACACCAATATTAGAATTTGTCAGACAAACTGTGGAAGTCGATGAAATTCTATCTTTAAAGGCGATATTAAACGGAACAACTAACTATATTCTATCAAAGATGTATGATGAAGAAATACCTATGAATGAAGCCCTCAAACAGGCACAACTAATGGGGTATGCTGAGAAAGATCCCTCCCTTGACATCAATGGAATTGATCCTGCATTAAAGTTGACAATAATCGCCAATTACGGTCTAAAAAGAAGATACGATTTCAAAGACATTAGGACTATAGGCATCACTGGTGTCAACCTTGATAAGATTCGAAAGGCTAAAAAAGAAAAGAGAAAAGTAAAACTCCTCTGTACAATAGAGAAAGACGCAATTATCGCTCCACAATCTATTGAAACGTCTGACCCAATTTGTGTAGATGGGTCGCTGAACTCAATTCAATTAAAAACAAAGCACATGGGAGAAGTTACATTAATAGGACCTGGAGCTGGAGGCTATCAAACCGCAACATCAATACTTAGCGACTTGTTAGCTATCGAAGGAACATCTTATTATCTTAACCAGAGTAGAATCCCTAACGTACATGAAGCCCTATCCTAATATGAAGTATCTAAAGTAACTGTCAATTATCAGTAGATACAGTGAATAAATTGCGACCACCATGCGAAACTGTAGTAAAGAAATCCTTACCCATCTTGAGATCTCTTATAATAAAAGAACTAATTGAGAAATACGACTTTTCACAAGTTGAAATAGCTAATAAACTTGGAATGACTCAAGCCGCAATAAGTCAACATGTTAACTATAAGAGAGGAATAAAAAAATCGACTAAACTGGAAATGTCATCCGAACTCAAAATGATGGCTCGTAAAATTGCAAAAGACATAGCTAAGAATAAACAGTCTGACTTTGATGTGACACCACATCTGTGTGATCTTTGTTTGGGGTATCGTGGAAAAAAGAAAACAAGATAAGTACATAGTATAGGTTTTAACGATGTTCTTCGAAGAACTTTGTTCAAGCGTCTTTACTGGAGATTAACGCACGCTATTATAACAATGTTAATTAAACGGACGATATCCTATCTAACAATACTCGTTTTCATAAAAATAATGAAAGTTTTCTGATGTGAAATTCACAGATGGATAATGAGATGAAAGAACATTGGAATGATGTTTACGAGTCTACAGAAGTTAAGACATTGGGATGGTATGAGGATAAGCCAACACTTTGTCTTCAATTATTAGCTAAATGCGATATAGAAAAATCTGATCCTGTCTTAGATGTGGGAGCAGGGGCATCCACATTTATTGATTGTCTTCTTGACGAAGAATATACCAACATTATTGCTACAGACATAAGTGAAATGGCTTTAAACAAATTAAAAGAAAGATTAGGAGTGCGAAAAGCATCTGAAGTCAAATGGATTGTCGATGATATTGCAAAACCAGCTTATGTATGTAAGTTAGAGAACATTGCTGTGTGGCATGATAGAGCCGTCTTACATTTCTTATTGGAGAAGGACCAGATACAAACCTATTTCTCAACATTGAAGAAAATTGTTAGAAATGACGGTTATGTCCTCATTGCTGCTTTTTCATTGAAAGGAGCGAAAAAATGTAGTGGGTTAGATGTGAAAAATTACGACAGTAACATGTTAACAGAAAACTTGGGAGAAGAATTCCATTTAATTGAACCTCTAAATCATGATCATAGGATGCCATCTGGCGATATTAGACCCTACATATACACTTTATTTCAAAGACAGCGATAAAGCGTGCACTAATCTGTCGTAACTATTAAGCATTGAACATTTCTATCGGACTTTGCTAGAAAAAAGAGTTGGGAGAATCCTAGTGCGCGCTAAAATTGGATGATCGAGCGCACACTAGAAGAACTTTCTGATTGCTGATACTAAGATTGCGAAACCAATCCATATCGCAATCACTGGCCAAAATGGAAAATCAAAATGCCACCATCCAAGTTCCTTCCCAAGCCAAATACCTGAACTAACTAGTATGATCAAACCGATCACACCCCAAAAGATCGCATCATCCCTTTGTTTTTTGGTCATTCCCTCTTTCATCTTATTCACCTCTTTCTCTTTGTTTGAGCAGATACCACTACTCTTCATCTCTAATATTACGCTTAATGATAATTCTGAATATACGATATTATCAGAATTTACTGATATTTTCGAATTATTTAAATAATCGGATTGTACATATATCGCTCGATAACATATGGTCTCTAAAGAAAAAGAACCCTCCTGTTGCGAGTCGCAAGATCAAGGGATGAGCTGTTGTAAGGTTGAGTCGATAATTGGTGTGGACGATAGAGGTCAGATTCTTCTTCCCAAGGACGTTAGGGATAAAGCAGGAATCAAACCTGGAGATAAGCTAGCTGTTGTAACTTGGGAAAGTCCAGAAAAAGCATGCTGCATTTCTTTGATTAAGGCTGAATATCTCACGGGAACAGTAAAGGGAATACTGAGTCCAATGATGAAAGAGACCGATACAAATGATTCAAGACGATCGAAAAGGAGAAGTTGAAATGGAAGATACAAAAATAAGGAAATCCGTTAGGGAAGGATATGCAAACATTGCTAGACGAGAAAGCTCCTGTTGTTCTCCTGTAAATTCTTGTTGTGCCCCTGCAGATTCTAATAATAAAGCTAGAGATCAAGCAAATGATATCAGCAAGAAGATAGGGTACTCAGAAGAAGAATTAAAGATTGTACCTGAAGGATCAAATTTAGGCTTGGGCTGTGGAAATCCAGTCGCTCTCGCTTCTTTAGAAGAGGGTCAAACAGTTCTTGATCTTGGTTCTGGTGCAGGTTTCGACTGTTTTCTCGCATCAAGAAAAGTCGGTGACAAAGGGAAAGTCATCGGAGTAGATATGACTCCGGAGATGGTTGAAAAAGCTAGAGGAAATCTCCAAAAGAATAATTATAAAAATGTGGAGTTCAGGCTTGGAGAAATTGAGCATCTTCCCGTTGCAGATAATTCTGTTGATGTAGTTATATCAAATTGTGTAATCAATCTCTCACCTGACAAAGCCAGTGTATTCAGCGAAGCTTTGAGAGTGCTCAAACCAGGGGGAAAATTGATGATCTCTGACATAGTATTGTTGAAACCCCTTCCTGACTCCATAAAACGTAGTGTAGAAGCTTATGTTGGTTGTCTTGCTGGCGCTGTTATGAAGAATGAATACTTAGACCTCATAGAGAAAGCGGGATTTCATCAAGTCAAAGTAATTGATGAGGCTCATTTCCCTGTGGAATTAATGGAGAATGATCCTACAACAGCAGCAATAATCGAGAATGTTGGAATATCGCCTGAAGAAATCAAGGGAGTAGGGGCTTCAGTAGTTAGTATTAAGGTCTCAGGGATTAAAACCACGCAAGACTGATGATCTAATATATTTCAATTATTCTTAAGAGAATATTCTTAACAGTGTAATATTAATACGTAATGAAGAATTAACATTGTTAACAAAAAGATAGGTGTAAGCGCGCGCACTTTGATAATCCTTAATGAGGTATCGCAATGGTAAAATCAAACATAGCCAAATCAGTTGTCATTTTCTTGCATGGATTCATCATATGGTCATTATGTGGTGCAGTAATAGGAGTCGGCATGAGTACAACTTCTCTTAACAATGCTCTAATAATCCATGCCATCGCTGCGCCTATCATAGCAATATCAATATCTGCAATTTATTTCAAAAAGTTCAACTACACTACAGCCTTACAGACAGCCGTAATCTTTGTCGCAACTGCGATTCTTCTAGACATTTTCATTGTTTCTATACTAATTATGAAGAGTTTTGAAATGTTTGAAAGCTTCTTAGGAACATGGCTGATTTTCATCTTAATCTTTATTGCAACCTATTTAACAGGTAAATATATTAGAAAAAATAACTGAACAATAAATCGGATAAGATTTCATTTATAACGTCAAAAAAATTATGGTGGATACTTGTTGAGTGAGAGTAATGCTAAAGGATGGTTTGCCAAACATACAGAGTCAGAAGCTAAAAAAGATGTAATGAAACTTTCTGAAAGAACCGGAGAATTAATCGGCATATTCTGCATCCTAATACTGATAATCTTCTTTATTACTCATCAAACATCCTCAACCGGATTCTTTACTTCAAAATTCGGTCGATTAGAACAGTTCCTATTGTATGGTTCATTATCTTTTGGAATAATTACCAGTATTGGAAAGATTATTGTGGGTCGAAAAAATGTAATTCGACCTCTGGAAGCTTTTGGAGCATTATTCAGCTTTATTGCACTTTTATGGCTGTTAGATGTTTTTCCTTTTGATTTCACTCATTTAACCGATATTCTTCCAGAGATTCTAAGATTGATCACTATATGGATTTCTAATGATATTGCGAAAATCTTTATGATAATAGGAATTGTCGGCAGCTTTGTGACCGCAATCTACATAATTGCTCCCTATGTTTCAATCCTTCGATTAGACAAACCAAATTAAACAATCATATGATAGCGTGCGCTAAATATTCTCATCTTCTAATCATAACTTTCAAGATTGTTTTTAGTGCGTGCTATGTGCACTATGGCGCACAAGTATTCATTTCATGAGTTAGGGTGAACTTTAAAAGAGTGTTTGATACTTTGCTGAAATCTCCATTGAATAGGCAAGATTCTAAATGGTGGTTCATGATGGTAAATCATTCACTCAGGATAGGACTTAGTTTTGGTGTGACCTCAGGTATAATTACTACTTTAGGATTAATGGTTGGTTTACATTCTGGGACACATTTGAAAATTGCAGTTGTTGGGGGAATCCTAACAATTGCTGTTGCTGACGCTTTTTCTGA
Source organism: Candidatus Bathyarchaeota archaeon RBG_13_38_9 (assembly GCA_001775955.1). GTDB lineage: Archaea > Thermoproteota > Bathyarchaeia > 40CM-2-53-6 > RBG-13-38-9 > RBG-13-38-9. The sequence continues at coordinate 22,507 of MEZD01000011.1, forward strand.
TGCTTTAGGAATACATATGTCTGAAGAGTCTGAGAGAGAACACACTGATAGAGAGATTTGGCAGTCAACTATCTCAACATTTTTCTTCAAATTCGTCTTTGCTCTATCGTTTATGGTTCCTATCTTATTGTTGGAGCTTCAGACTGCAATTATAGTGGCAGTGATTTGGGGATTGTCTGCATTATGTATTTTGAGTCTACATATTTCTAAAGGACAGAGATGGAGAAGATTGAAAGTAATGTTTGAGCATTTGGCTATTGCTTTGATTGTCATAGTCATTGCACATTATATTGGAGATTGGCTATCACTAACACTGAAAATCTAGAATATTTATTCAATAATCATTCTAATAGAAAAAAGGCAAGATTATGCATTGGATGTTTAATGAACAATGATATTAGACCTGTTGATCCCATTTTTTGCTATAGGTTTAGCTGAACTAGGAGATAAAACACAATTAGCGGTTATACTTCTATCCTCAAGAACCAAAGATCATCTACAACTATTGATTGGTATAGTTCTAGCCTTTGTGATTGTCGATGGTGTAGCAATCTTAGCTGGGTCTTTAATAACATATATTATTCCAATATCTTTTTTGAGAATTTTTTCTGGTGTTGTTTTCATAACGTTTGGTATTCTAATTTTAAAAGGTGGTAATGGGATATTTGAGGAACGTCTGCGTTTTAAAAGTGCATTTCTTTCAGGGTTTACGCTTATCTTCATTACAGAGTGGGGAGACAAAACACAGATAGCCGCAGCATTATTTGCATCAGAGTATAATTCCATGATGGTTCTAATTGGAACATTAGCATCATTAACTTTAGTGTCAATAGCAGCTATTTACCTTGGCAAATTAATTTCTAACAAAATAAATAGAAAAATGATGACTAGGATCGCAAGTATCACTTTCATAATAATTGGAATATCTTTTCTATTATTTCATTTCATTATGAGTTAGTGTATACTGAAAACATACCAACTCGAAAATAATGATCCTGTGAATGATCAATATCGAAACTAGAGTAAGGTAAGATTGAACACAAGAGAAGTAAGAATGAACCTGATGAATGAAAAAAATAAGTTACAAAAATTCTATCTTAAACATAAGGGTGGGTACCGGTTCCAATTTATTGGATGAAAAATAAATCATTACACGCTAATTTATCGGGATAGATTTGGTCTTTATGTAGTTTTTTTAACTTTCCTTTCAGCCCTAACTGCCAATAATATTGCTGCAATCGCAATTATTATGGCGACTATCGCTGTTATCTCAGCGAGTCCTAATCCTCCATCAGCAAGTTTGATCGGTGCTCCTGGTTGTGTTTGCTCGAGTTTGGCTTCCAAACGCATACGTTGTGCTTCAGCTCTCATTCTTACTAGATGTTCTTTCATAGGAGCATACCCTTCCCAGTGCATGTAATCTGCACTTTCATGGAATGAACCTTGGAACATTCGATTATGCCATTTCTCCAGCATAAGATAGAGATCTTGTTCTATTGGGGTTGGTGAATTATAGAATGCTAACATGAACGGATAATTATAGGGATATGATTCAGGCTTCTCTATAGTACCATCCTCGTATAATTCAGCGACAATTCTAACACCCTCAGCAAGTAGATGTATAGATTGTTTTGTCACTTCCTCATAATGATTGAATTGGTGATCTACATATGTTTGTGAATGACATCGGTAGCATATCTCAAGCTCACTTTCAATTATTTGGTTAAATTCTTCATCTGAAAGGGTAGCAATTCTCAAATCTTTGACAGCATCAAAAATAACGCCTGGCTGTCCATCTGGTGTGAGGACTCCAAGACCCTTAAGGACTTCAGCATTGTCTGTGGCCCATTCAGAATCCTCTTTGAGAGGTCCTACGTCTGGTCCAAGAACACCATAGAAGCGGTAAGCAGTTATCGCCTCATGGTTACCTCTATCCATGTGACAGGTGATGCAGACAGGAGCCTCATTAGGCCACTCTTCATTATAGGGATAATCCCAGACATACTCGTCTCCTCTTGTAGAATATATTACGCCATGTTTAGAACTCATGTACATCTCATATGTTGGATGGTCGAAACCCATATGACAGTTACTACATGCCTCAGGTTTTCTCGCTTCGATTATCGAGAAAGAATGTCTTGTATGACATGAATCACATTTTGATCCTGCAGTTGTTGCGACTCCCGGTGTATTTGGTCCCCAATTTGTCGTATTACCTGAGGATCCTATTCTATGACAGTAACCGCAACCTTTCCAAGTAATTGTCTCATCAAGCTGTAATACATTTCTTGCGATAACATCACCCGAAAGCCAAGCGAGATGATGTTTACCTTTAATGAATTGTTCAACTTGTGTTTGATGGCATGTTTTGCATTGCTGACCAGTAGGCCAGATAAGGGCTTCATGATTGGATCCATGACATGAATCACAATAAACGGAATTCATGCCATGTTCACTCTGGTTCCATTGGACGAAGATGTTGGGGGTAACCTGCCTATGGCAACCAAGACATTCTTCACCAGAGTATGTTTTCTGCGCTTCTACAAATAATGGATCTGAATCAAAACAATCTGAGCCAGCAGTCTGAACATTCAGAGGTACATTATAACTTGAAATCATAATTTGTGATATTAATAATGTAATTGCTGCAATAGATAGCCCTCTAAAAATAATGCTCTTATTATGGTTAAACCATTTTCCAGCGAATTTGAATATGAAGAAACATCCTCCAAGAAGAATTGGCACAAATGCTAGAAGATTTCCAGATTGTTCTACTCCTACAACACTACAGTTCAGATCACATATCATCTTAAGAGTGATATTTCTTAGACCATGATCCATAACCAAAGATAGTGAAGCTAACGATAAGATCACAAATGAGACCATAAACGCTGGTCTATGTCTAAGGTTCAGACACTTCACCGATACTAGAATAAAGGTAAGAAGTTAATAAAACATATACCTCATGAGCTCATTATACTTTGCACTACAATCTCTAGCCAGCTAAATACTATATTATAATATCATGAAAGATAAATAGCAACATGTCGGTCAACTGTCGTGTACTATTTTACAATTAAATAAAATGGAAGATGTTGAGATGGGTGATACGCAATCTAAAGAGAACGTATTAGATGTTAGGGGTACAATCTGCCCTTATCCACAACTCAAGACAAAAGTTGTATTGGATAAACTGGGTCCCGGAGAAAACCTGAAAATATTGCTCGACGATCGAGAATCTGCAAACAATATTAGAATTGTCATAGACCAACTTGGTGACACTATTCTTGAAACCACAGATGAAGATGAAGAGATCACTATGTTGATTCAAAAGTCCAAACGTGATTTCAAATCTTCTTTAAAGATGAAACTTTCAGAATAAATCGACAGCTAAAGAGTCAGTATTAATCATAAACTTTATAATTTCATCATCAGTAAAGTAAAGAATTTCATCAAACTTTAATAACTCAAGATGTTACTTAGGCAGAAAAGAGCTGTAGAGGCTGAAGGAAAAATAAGGATCGAAATCTACGCCCTTATATATGACGGAGAAAACTCTTCAGCAAACTCATATGATGTATGAGATGGTGTCTACCAATTGAGTGAAACTAAAACTGCAATGCCCGAATGTAACTGGTGCTCTCGAACAATAATCCCAGGAGAAGCCGCTGTAAAATTCCAATGCCCAAACTGTGGTGACGTAGAAGTCTGGCGCTGTGAAAAATGCAGATTATTCGGTAGAGATTACAAATGCCCCAAATGTGGAAATATCGGACCATGAGGAACAAATAGATGGCCAAAGTCTTAGCATCTATCAAAATATTTCCAGCTGACACGTCAACCGATCTATCAGAACTCAAATCGAAAATAGAAAAGAAACTGCCAAAGGATGCAACTATTATTGCATCAAAAGAAGAGCCGATTGCCTACGGTCTAGTAGCATTAATTGTAAATGTTGCGATGCCAGAGGAGGTCAGCGGCAAGATGGATGAGGTCGAGGAAGCGTTAAAATCTACCGAAGGTGTCAGCGAGATACAAGTTGTGAATGTTACGAGAGTTTAAACTAACTATTATTTGTTACTTCAAGTAACATTTATATTTGTTACCTGAGTTACTACATGTAACCAGGGCCGTATACAATGTACATGCAACTCGGATCCACTGCAAAGAAAGCCGAATCAAAACACATTAGCAGCTATCAGAATTTCCAAGAATGGATAAACAATGCTTCAGAAGAATCTGAACTAGAAAGATTTCAAAAATATCATGGAATAATTGACCTATTCAACAGCGGAATCAACCAAGTATACGTCAACGCTCAAGTCAGGTTCCTGCCCGATGAACTCGGAGCAGTACTGGATATTTGCGGTTTAGATGATCAAAAATTTACTGCTGTTATCTGTGAAGCTGGAATAGATCAAGAGTCATTTCTTGAACTCTTTGAATTGCTGAACAGATCATCAAATATTGAGGAAATATGGGTATATCCCCTCAACGAGCACAGCCGCAGAATATATAAACGTGCAGTCAAGCCACAATCCAGAAACCGAGTAAAAATTGGAAGAGGAACCATCGATCATCTGGACGAATTCCTAAAAGATACATTAGAAACAATAGATCTATTTGAGAGTCGAGCCAGAAGAATGATGCTATTCTCAATGCTTGAGAGCCCAAGAGAAAAGAGATATCTTAGGGAATTCATCAATCCTAAGCTACTATACGAGAATCTCGACCTTCTCAGAAGAATGAATCTGATAGAAGAGGTCTCAGAGCAAGTATACGGTCTAAGCAAACAAGGAGAGATCCTAATGCAGGAATACCTCCACTTCCTGGATAGAATAAGAAGGTCAATTAACAATTTTGAGGAGGAACAATAAATTAAATGAAATTGAATATTCTAAATAAAATCAAGCTTGAAAATCAAATCAAATTTATATTTGTTAAAGGTGTGAGTATGACTATTAGCAGGGCTATCGGCTCTAATCAACTAAAAATGGAGATTGCATAAATGGTTAAAGACGGAATCCAATTAAGAGTCGCAGATGCAAGGCAAAGAGATGTAGGTCACGGAAAGGTCAGAATAGACAATGAAACTATGAAAAAACTCAATTCAACCGCTGGAGACTTTGTGGAAATACATGGGAAAAAAGTCACAACAGCAGTAGTATGGCCTGCATACACAGAAGATCAAGGCCAAGACACAATCCGTATGGATGGACTACTCAGACGTAACGCCGGTGTCGCATTAAACGAATACATCAATGTTAGAAAAGCAGATGTTAAAGAAGCCCAGAGCATAATCTTCTCACCCACAGATGTCCGACTAAACATAGATGAAGAATTCGTGAATTTTGTTAAAAGACGATTTATGGATATGCCCTTCGTCGAAGGTGACACGGTAATGCTATCAATATTCGGAAGCGCCGTGCCACTGATCGCTACCAGAACAAAGCCCAAAGGTGCAGTCAGATTAACAGAAAGTACAATAATCCAAGTTCTTAGCGAGCCAGCACCCGAACGAAAAGGCATCTCATTGGTCACCTACGAAGACATTGGAGGTCTACATGGACAGATACAAAGAATACGTGAAATGGTTGAACTTCCTCTAAGACATCCGGAACTATTCCAGAGACTAGGAATAGACCCTCCAAGAGGTATCTTCCTATATGGCCCACCAGGATGCGGCAAAACATTACTTGCAAAAGCAGTTGCAAACGAGTCAGATGCAAACTTCTATGTGATCTCCGGACCCGAAATCATGTCTAAATTCTATGGTGAGTCTGAAGCAAGACTCCGAGAAATATTCCAGAAAGCACAAGAATCGGCACCAAGCATCATATTCATCGATGAGATGGATGCAATCGCACCAAAAAGAGAAGATGTCACTGGTGAGGTTGAAAGGCGAGTAGTAGCCCAATTACTATCACTTATGGATGGGATGGGTTCAAGAGAAAATATTATAGTGATAGGAGCAACAAACAGACCTAACGCAATAGATCCAGCATTACGTCGACCTGGACGCTTCGATAGAGAGATAGAGATCGGAGTACCCGATAAGAAAGGAAGGCTTGAAACTCTACAAATACACACTAGAAACATGCCTATGTCAAATGACGTCGACTTCAAGAAACTTGCAGATATGACTCATGGATACACCGGTGCAGACGTAGCCGCATTATCCAGAGAATCAGGAATGAAATGTCTAAGAAGATATCTACCAGAAATAAATTTAGAAGACGAAAGAATTCCCCCAAACATTCTTGACGAAATGCAAGTCACGATGCAAGATTACATCAATGCATACAGAGATATAACACCGACGGCAATGCGTGAAGTCTACATCGAAGTACCATCAGTCCACTGGAACGAAGTAGGAGGCCTTGAAGGAGTTAAATCAGAACTCGTTGAGGCTGTAGAATGGCCAATAAAAAGTCCAGAAATGTTCAAAAGAATGGGAATCAGACCGCCAAAAGGAATAATGCTATTTGGACCACCGGGATGTGGCAAAACCATGCTCGCAAGAGCTGTAGCCACAGAGAGCGAAGCCAACTTCATATCAATAAAAGGTCCAGAGATCTTCTCAAAATGGGTTGGAGAGAGTGAGAAAGCAATCCGAGAAGTATTTAGGAAGGGGAGATCCGCATCACCTGCAATAATCTTCTTCGATGAGCTAGATGCCGTTTCTCCAAGAAGAGGGATGGGCGGCGCCGACTCTGGGGCATCAGAACGAGTCATCAGCCAATTACTGACAGAACTTGATGGAATAGAATCTCTAGAAAATGTCGTCGTAATAGGAGCCACAAATAGGCCTGATATAGTAGATCCAGCCATACTTAGGCCTGGAAGATTCGATAGACTAATCTTCGTACCGTCTCCGGACAGTAAGACGATAAAACAAATATTCAAACTACATACTGAAAAAATGCCTCTCTCAGTTGATGTTGATTTGGATGAAGTAGTAAGATCAGCTTCCGGCTACTCAGGTGCTGATATAGAGGCCATATGCCGTGAAGCTGCAATGAATGCCTTACGAAGAGACCAAACAACAAACGAAGTAACATTATTCGACTTTAAAGAATCAATGGCCAAGATCAAACCAAGTCTCACAGCAGACATGAATTTATGGTATCAAAACTTTACAAAGAGATATACACGTGAAAGAGCTGCAATACCTGTAACATAGGAGAAAAAATAAAATTGGAAAGCGTTTGGGCACCCCACACACTCCAAACAGAAATAGTAACAATGCTTCAGAAGAAAGGAGCGATAGCCGACACAGATCTTCTTAAAGAATTGAAAGATTCCTATGGAGATGTAAGCTTCAGAGAAGTAAATCGGGCACTGATGAAACTAGAACTTATAGGAATAGTCAGGGTCTCAAGGCTTCTTAAAAAGAAAAGAAGGGTTGAGTTAGTAGAAAGCAAATCCCGCTAAATGACTGCTTTCAATTAACTCCTTTTTTTCATCTTTAAAATATAGGATATACTATTCTCCGATGGTGTGGACTTAGCTAGTTAAACACAATTCTGAATCAATAAACTAAGTAGAAATGAGAAACTATCTTAGGCAACTTCATGGCGTCTATATAATGCAGGGCTCGTGGTCTAGCGGTTAGGACGCCACCCTCACATGATCTATCATAAGTAAGATCTGAAATCGGTGGAAGTCCCCGGTTCAAATCCGGGCGGGCCCACCTAAATAATTAAGCGAGTGCTTAAGGTGGTAAAATTTGTTTATATCTTAAGAGGTTCCTTGTAACGGTTTTCTCGGGAAAATTCTTGTTTCTTAAGTAGTGCTCAGAGTTATATGTTCGGTAAAACCTAGTTCGCTTCTTGATTAAAGTGTAAACTCGGTGTATGTTGTACTGTTTTCCACCTAGTAGAGTGTGATAGTTCTGTTAGTTGTATGGCGAAGAAGAATTAATTTTATGGTGTGGCGGTCTCACAGATGAGTTATGCAATTCGTAGGCTGTTGAAACCAAAGAAACCCAATAAGCCAGAAGTCTTAGAGATTAGTGATTTGCCAACTTGGCTTGACCAACACACGAGTCCTATGCTAGATAAATTCAAGCGTGAAACAAGAACAATTCTAGCAGACATTGACAGATCAATATTGAACATGAAAGTAACAGCGCAAAAATTAGCTTCCAGCAGTTCGGATCCTGAGACCCGAGGTCAAGAGAGATATATTATGCAATTTGCAGAAAATATTTTATCTGCACTAGATGAGATTCAACTTCCAGATGACCTGAGCTTTGATCATGTACAAGCAATGTATGAAGAACTGACAAAAGCCCTTAAAACTCCAAATCGTACGAGACAAAATAAAATTCTACGATTGCATTCTAGTTTCAAACCACTCGTCAAAGATTTTGATTCCGAATTCAAGAAACTATTTGGACTATCCGTTAAGCTAGCACAAGTCCTAAAAAATAGTGAGCCCCTTGCCCAACAGATTAAGGTGATTCGTAAAAATAGCGAGAAGGCTATTGAGATTCTAGAAAGACCGAAACAAATGAGAATAGAATTGGGCAAAGCTGAGGAACGGATAAAACAACTAAATGCACAATTAGAAGAAGTGAATCTGCAGTTCAGCAAGATGAGAGGTAAAGATAAGTTCAAGGAACTAGAAAAAGTTCAGACAGATATTCAAGAGATTAAGATAGAACTTTCAAAATTTCTGGACCCTTTTAACAAGCCCCTGCGGAAATTAGTCAAGTCAGTCAGTGAGGAGAAAATTACACTACGGCCTGAAAGCATGGTCACTCTTCGATACTTCGTTAAAGATCCTAACTACGCAGTTCTTGAGGGCAATGACCTGACTCAGGTATCATTACTACTTCACGATGTGAAATATTTACTTGAAGATGGGAAGATCACATTAGATAAGAAAAAAGAAAGAAAAGTATTGGATACAATTAAGCTTGTACAAGACGGCTTCCTTGAAAGAATTCGTCAAGAATTCGAACATCTCAGAGAAAAAGAGAAACGGGTTATGTCAACATCTGAAGCCAATAAGTTTGCTGAAAATAACCAGAAATTAGACCTCTCAAAAAGAAATATCGAAAAGGAAATTGCTGAATTAAAGCAATCTAGTTCAGGATTTGAAGTAAAAATATTCGAACTCCAAACTGAGTTTAGGGAGCGATTACATATGCTAGAGGAAAGGATACGGGCTTTACTTGGGGCGAACATTTCCATACTAGCTAAGTGAACTTTTAAACAATATCTGCATGGTAGCTTTGAAGGGATTTGACAACTGATTTGCCCTCACGGTAGGCTGCGATTCCTTTAGCGGCAGCCAAAGCAGCCTGTAACGTTGTGATATAAGGTATCCTATGTCGAATAGCTGCCTTCCGTATGTATGAATCGTCATGTATACTCATTTTTCCAGATGGAGTGTTAATGACGAGTTGAATATCGCCATTCTCTATGGCGTCAGTGATATTTGGCCTACCTTCGTGCTCTTTGAGTATGACCTGTGATTGGATACCTTCATCCTCTAGGAAAGTGTGTGTACCAACTGTGGCCCTAATGCGGAATCCAAGGTTCGATAGTTGTCTTGCTACCTCTAATACTGCAGGTCGATCGTTTTCTGAGACAGTAATAAACACAGTGCCTTCAGTTGGAAGGGGCAAGACCGCCTCTTGTGCTTTCCAAAAAGCTAAGCCAAATGAATTAGCGATGCCAAGTACTTCACCTGTTGATTTCATTTCCGGTCCAAGCACTGGGTCTACTTCAGGATACGCATTGAACGGAAAAACAGCTTCTTTTACTCCAAAATGCGGGATATGACGATTCTTCAAATCGAGGTCTTTAATTTTTTTACCAAGCATAAGTTCTGTAGCTAAACGTGCCATTGGAATATTACACACTTTAGAAACCAATGGAACCGTTCTAGAAGCACGCGGATTAGCCTCCAGTACATAAACAACATCTTTACAGATGGCATACTGGATGTTCATAACTCCAACAACATTGAGTTCTCTTGCAATGCGTTTTGTATATTCTGTAATTGTGTCAATATTTTTCTTGGTTAAACTTACTGGAGGTATGACGCATGCAGCATCACCGGAATGGACACCAGCATATTCAATATGTTCCATTATGGCTGGAATGTAGACGTCTTGTCCATCTGAAAGCGCGTCAGCTTCGGTCTCAATAGCGTTTTCTAGGTATCGATCAATGAGAATAGGTCTGTCTGGAGTAACCCCAACAGCTTCGGCAACGTAAATTCTCAATTCTTCTTCGTCGTGTACAATTTCCATTCCTCGTCCTCCTAGCACGTAGGATGGTCGAACCATAAATGGGTACCCGATGCGGTCTGCCACAACAAGAGCTTCATCTAGAGTAATAGCGGTACCTGATTCTGGCATGGGGATTCCGTATTCTTTCATCATTTGGCTGAATCGGCCACGATCAGAGGCGATATCT
>MEZD01000011.1:32994-48160 GCA_001775955.1 Candidatus Bathyarchaeota archaeon RBG_13_38_9
CAATATTAAGTGGTGTCTGACCACCGAACTGGACTATAACCCCGAGGGGTTTCTCCTTTTGATATATGCTCACGACGTCTTCAACAGTAAGTGGTTCGAAGTAGAGTTTATCGGAAGTGTCGTAATCGGTTGAAACAGTTTCTGGATTGCAATTGACCATAATAGTCTCGTAGTCTAAATCGCGTAAGGCGAAGGCAGCATGGACACAACAATAGTCAAATTCGATGCCTTGGCCGATGCGGTTTGGACCACCACCAAGAACCATAACTTTGGCTCTTTCACTAACTGTGATACGATCTGATCCATTGTAGGTAGAATAGTAATATCTCGCATCTTCAGCACCACTCACAGGTACAAAATCCCATGTTTCTATCACCCCTATTTTCGTTCGACCATCACGGATTTCCTTTTCATTGACTCCGAGTAACTTTGCCAGATATTTATCGGCGAAACCGTCCTTCTTCGCGTTTATGAGTAGCTCATCAGGTAATTTCTTACCTTTGTATTCGAGAATCTTATCTTCTAGTTCTACTAACTCTTTCATCTGTTGAATGAACCAAGGTTTGATGTAGGTCTTCCGATAAAGTTCTTGAATATCAGCACCTTTTCGAAGCGCTTCATACATGATAAACTGACGCTCGCTAGTTGGATAGGTAAGACTTTTCATCAATTCGTCGAGTGATTTTTTATTGAAGTCTTTAGCAAAACCAAGTCCAAAACGCCCATTTTCCAATGAGCGAATCGACTTCTGAAAAGCTTCTTTATAATTTTTGCCTATACTCATAACTTCGCCAACGGCACGCATTTGTGTTCCTAAGTGATCTTCAGCATTGCGGAACTTTTCAAAGGCCCACCGAGCGAACTTAACTACCACATAATCACCGTAAGGTGTGTACTTTTCCAAAGTTCCATGTCGCCAATACGGAATCTCATCAAGAGTTAATCCTGCTGCTAATTTAGCTGATATTAGTGCAATTGGAAAACCAGTAGCTTTTGATGCGAGTGCTGAGGATCTGGATGTTCTCGGATTTATTTCGATTATAACGATGCGACCTGTTTTTGGATCATGGGCAAACTGAATATTTGTTCCGCCAATTACGCCAATTTTCTCAACCACTTTATAGGAAAGCTGCTGAAGTCGATCTTGCAGGGTTTGATCAATGGTTAGCATTGGTGCCGTGCAATAGGAATCGCCCGTGTGTACACCCATGGCATCCACATTTTCTATAAAACATACTGTTATCATCTGGTTCTTCGAGTCACGAATTACTTCCAGTTCCAGTTCTTCCCATCCTTCGACCGATTCCTCAATAAGCACTTGTCCAATCAAACTTGCCTTGATGCCACGATTGGCTACAGTCCTCAATTCCTCAACATTATAAACGAGACCACCACCAGTGCCGCCCATAGTGTAAGCTGGGCGTACTACAACTGGATACCCTAGCCTTCCTGCAATTTGCTTAGCCTCTTCTACACTATATGTAATCTTACTCTGAGGCATTTCAATACCTAATTCCGTCATAGTCTGTTTGAAAGCTAGCCTGTCTTCACCTCGCATAATAGCATCAGGCTCAACTCCAATGACTTTTACATTATATTTTTCGAGAGCGCCACATTTAGCGAGACTTAAACTCAAGTTTAAGCCAGTCTGGCCTCCAAGGTTTGGAAGTATTGCATCTGGCCGCTCTTTTTCAATAATTTTTATCATGGTTTCCAGATTGAGTGGTTCGATGTAGGTTGCATCTGCCATGACAGGATCGGTCATGATTGTTGCTGGATTTGAGTTAACAAGAACAATCTCATAACCTAAAGATCGTAATGCTTTACATGCTTGTGTTCCAGAGTAATCAAATTCACATGCTTGGCCTATAACAATTGGTCCGGATCCAATAATCATAATCTTATGAATGTCACTTCGTCTTGTCATATGCAGTCCCTCATCTGATGCTCAATCTACATATTTGAAATTTCATAATAGTATTCAAACATTCAATTACCCTGTTATTAGAATTTATTATTTAGTTAATGCGAGCTACCAATTTTATTTACAGTCAGATAGCTATACGAAGACTTAAGGCGAGCGCTAACCGAAGAGTATTAGTTATCATTAGTAATAGTGCCTCTAGTTACGGCGCCGGTTAATATTAAGTTCATTCTAAACTAGAATTTTGAAGAAATTTTGAATAAATTATGAATAACTCTGAAAAACCACTGTATATAATTAGCCCACAGAGAAAGTGCATGCTAAAAATGATGTCCAACATGATGAATCGAACAAATGAATTCGCAATTGAATTAGTAGATCTAAAAAAAATATTCGTCATGGGGAAGATGGTCAAGGTTCACGCTTTACGCGGCGTTAACTTGAAAGTTAGGGATGGTGAGATGGTCTCTATTATAGGGCCTTCAGGTAGTGGAAAATCTACTTTACTCAATTTGCTGGGTGCCTTAGATAGACCTACCAGTGGAAAGATAATCATAGATGGGATAAATATTGCAGGGCTAAAGGATGATGCATTATCTAGATTTCGTAACAGAAAAATTGGCTTTATCTTTCAATCCTATAATCTGATCAATAGATCTACAGTTACAAAAAATATTGAGTTACCTGCAATAATAAGAGGAATTCCAAGGACAATCAGAAGACGACGTGTCAATGAATTACTTGATTTAGTTGGTTTGCGTGGGAAAGCTAATAGAAAACCTACAGAGCTCAGTGGAGGAGAACAACAAAGGGTTGCGATCGCAAGAGCGCTAATTAATGAGCCGGCATTCATTCTTGCTGATGAACCTACTGGAAATCTTGATAGTAACACTGGTCAGGAGATAGGGAATCTTCTCCTTAGAGTTAATGAAGAGAGAAAAGCAACAATTGCAATAGTCACTCACAACATTGAATTGGCTGAAACGACAGAGCGAATTCTACACCTCAGAGACGGTATTGTAGAAAAAGAGACGTCTGGACTGGTTTTCCACAAAACCTCTGCTGAAAAGAACAGGATTTCTAATAAATCGATTAATGCGTATCGGGAGAAATAGAAGAAATCATGAAGAGCATTTTTGAACTGATCGGATTATCATTTGCCGCCCTCAGAGAACGAAAGCTTAGATCAGGTCTTACAATAATGATGGTAATCATAGGAGCAGCGTTAATGACTTCTGTACATGGTTTGAGCGGAGGTATGGACAATTTTTTTACAGAACAGTTTGGATCGTTGGGTGCAAATGTTTTAATTATTACTCCTTCAGGAGGTGGAGGTGGTTTTGGTAGACCACAATCATCCAGTACTACGATGAAACTTACATCTGACACTGTTCAAACAATCGAGAAAATTCATGGAGTAACGTATGCAGTTCCTTATGTCTCTGGTGTTGCATCTTTAAAATCAGCAGGTGAAGAAAAAACCGTGAGCGTAGTTGGAATAGATCAAAACAAGTTAAAGTATATTGCCCCAAAGATCAGTCTTGAGTCAGGATCATATGTGTCGGCTCAAGATTCTGTGGGTATATTGTTGGGTTATAATGTTGCTCATCCATCCGATCTAGACAGGCCCTTCGCAAAGAGAGGGCAAACAATATCGATCGAATATGCAACGGTAGAAACTGAAATGGGTACAGAAAAAACTGTAACAGAGACAAAAAGTTTTCAAGTGAGAGGAATCATCGAGGAGCTAGGTAACCTTCAAACTGACAATCAGGCCTATATCTCACCATCAGTAGCCAATGCTTTATTCGATAAAGGTGGATCCTACGATGGCATCTATGCAATAACTAGAGATCCAGAAGAGAATGATGATATAGAAGAGAATATCAGAAAAATCTATGGAAAGAACATTGGAATTACCTCTCCTAAGGCAATAACAAGTACTATACAAGAATCTCTTGGAGCCTTCACTGGATTCATATCAGCAATAGCAGGAGTTTCAATGTTTGTTGGGGCAGTTGGAATAATTACTACGCTTTACACGTCTGTTATGGAAAGAACTCGTGAAATCGGTTTATTGAAAGCCCTAGGATATGGAAAAAGGAACATACTTTTCATGTTTCTCTCTGAATCCATGACAATCGGTTTAATTGGTGGATTATTAGGACTACTACTTGGTCTTGGCGGAGCGTATGCACTGATTGCGATCATGCCTTTTGGAAGAGGTGGAATATCATTTACTCCTTATTTTGTACCAATGAATCTTATCCAGATATTTATCATATCGTTTACGCTTAGCATTATAGCAGGACTATATCCTGCTTGGCGAGCATCTAAACTCACTCCAATTGAGGCTTTAAGAAAAGAGTAAGAGGAATTCAAGTTGAAACATTTGAAAAATGCGAAATTGATTTATGCGATCTTTCTAGTTCTCTCAATATCTCTTGCTAATCTAGCAACAGATGTTGCAGGACAGCAAACAAGATTAGATATTACGGGAGCACCTACAACTCTGAATTCAGGATTAAACACAACTGTCGTCATTACCATCTTTAACGAGTTTGAACCGATATATGACGTCGATGTTAGTGTTAGTTTTCCACAATCCCAGACAACCACGGTCTCACCTGTTGTAATTGGTGAAAGTAATTGGAAATTTGAAAGAATAGGCATGGGAGAAAATGTCACAATAAACCCTCTAATTTATGTGACTGAGAGCGCCGCAGGCAATGCGTATCCTGCAGACATTTCAATATCATACACAAGACTTGGTTATATCTCTCCGTCTTCTGAGACTCATACAATAGGATTCTATGCAAAAGGTCAGGTAATCATGATCGCTTATGATTTCATTGTTGAGATTGAACCTACATATGAAAATAACGAACAAACAAGAGATAATGTTGTTCCAAGAGATGCAGGATCTACGATTACCGTAACTGGAAGTTTATTAAATAAGGGAAATGTTCCAGCCATGTTTACAAATGTTACAATAATTCCAAACCCAATTCTAATCTTACAACCTGAAAGCACCAGTTATCTAGGCGAAGTCGACCCAAACTCTCCGGCTCCATTCACATTAGAAACGAAAACAAGTCCTCTAGCGAAAGATGGAAATCATACAATTCTAATGAAAATCGAATACCAAGACCAAGAATCAAAGACATATTCCATTGAAAAAGAGTTAACGGTTTACATCTTCAAAACACAAATACAAGAATCTCCGAATACCTCTGAAAAGATAATTGGAGTTATTAGGCAGAATCTACTTTTCGTGATAATTGGCATAATAATTTTCATTTTCTTCGTAGCTCTACTGGTAAGGAGGCTATCCAAAAGGGGCGTTGAGTCAGAAGAGTTCCCGGCTTAATTCTCTAACATCTCCGTAAAGCTGGAGGAGTATTGTTTTGTGGGTCTTAAAGAAAAGATCTTTTACTCTTTTACTCCTCATTGCACTTGTCCAAATATCGTTAGTAAATGCTTTCGACACTGTCGATGTTTCTCCTGGTAAATACGATTACAAGTTAGGTGAAGGCTTTCCAAATGAAGATATTGTGAAGCTAAACTATCCTAATAGTACTATCTTAACAAATTCTACTGGTGAGCTGCTTTTCAATGTTACCTTAACAACATACAACTACACTAGTGAAGAAGACACAGATAGCATTCGAAAGTCCATATCCATCTATATCCCTCCAGAATTCACTATAAATAATGGAGTGGAATCAGTCTGGACAAGTTATACCAATGACTACAGACCATCAAGCATATCTCTTTTCAATGCTTTCTCAAATGATCCTATAGCTCCCAACTGGTCAATTCTAAGCGTCTCTGATCTTAATATAACAAAATCTGATGAGGATGTAAAGAATAGAGTATTCGTCGAAAACAAAACACAATACATCAGAATATTCAATGTAACTTCACCAGAAGTAGCTGGAAGATACTTTTTCAAAATCTTCATCAATCTAAGAGGAAGAACCTATTCTATAGGCTCTAACAATTTTCCAACAATAGTTGTAAGTGCCGCTCTAAATCCCTCTTACGTTTCAGGCACAATTAGATATGGCGACTTGGGTAAGCCTGACCTATATGGGAAACCATTAGACTCAACAGTCCATCCTGATGGTATAGTACTCCTGCCTGAAGGGTACGGCGGTAAAATATATGCTGAAGGAACAACCGCTGAAGGAAAAAAAATACAGGCCCAAGCATATTTCAACTCCACCGCTGGTAAATACACACTCTATGGACTAGCAGCAGCCACATACAACATTACTGTTCATGCCGCTGGATATTATCCTAAAAACTTCTGGTATGCAGTAAATGTTGCCCCCGATCAAGGTGTAGAACACCTAGATTTCTACATGAATGAAGGAGTAAATGTCACTGGAACAGTATTTTCCAAATGCCAATTTGAGAAAACTCCTTGGGGATATGCGTATAATCTAACTGGTTTCCAGGTTAGGCGGGTAATAAAAATTGATGTGACCGACATCAATGAAAATATTGTTGCAAGCTCTCCTTTGAAACTCTTTGATAAAACACTTCTAATTTTCAGACCACGAGATACTCTTGACCCAACAAGTGACAATTATAATTTCTCGATTAAGCGAGAAGTCTTATTTGATGGGCACATACCGCAAGATTATGCAAACTATACATCAGGCCTCCCGCCTGGAGATTATTACGCCAAAGCACACGTTGCAAAACATGTTCAATTTGAACCGACAATAGTCCATTTCGGAAACAACACAAGAGATAATCATGTAATCTTCGACCTGCATAGAACAAGTCACTTCAAGATTACTGTCCATTTCCAAAATGAACCAGGCCAGAATGCTGCACCCACAACTATAGGTGGATATCTTTATCTTGAAGTGTTGGATGCAACCGGGGCAGTTGTTGGTTTTAATGTTTCCAAGGTCCCAATAGGATCTAGCGGCTTCACTATGCAGGTCGAGGGTATTGACATCTGGAATAGACTCATGTCAGATCAGGGTAAGCGTACAGCATGGGTCTATTCATTTGATAGAGGTCTATTGCCTGGAACATACAAAATTAATGCGTTATTCATGAATCGAACTATGGATTTCATCGTACTGAATTCACTGATAATTGGCTCTCCAGAGTTAAGAGCGGTTTATCCGACAACTGCTGAACCTCTCACTTCAGCCTTTTCAGCTCGAACGCTTGAGTTAACCAATAGAGAGACTCCCTTATACTTCCAACTTATGATTATCGAAGCATCAATTGGAGAATCCTGTGATAGCGCTGTTGAATTAAGTTTTGCAATTGTCTTGGGGGGCGGATTTGATATCACCATTTATTCAGTTGACTGGCAGACACCATCGATACCTAAGGCGTGGGAACATATTGGATCAGAAATCCGAATAGATATCCTAAACTCCAAAAATTATCTAATAGACACCATCTACGCCGCACAACCATCAATAGGCAAAAGTGTTTCGATTTCAACCTTTGGAGAGATTTTATGGGAGGATGGAACCAACTTCTTCGGAAGGGCACTCGGATTAAAGTCTGACTCATACATTTTGAGGATATATACACTGGGTTATTTGCAAGAAAGTGATCCTCCGACAATGATTCATGTAAATTTCGGTGCATTGAGTGATACCCCCATATATCTCTATAGAGGGTCGAAAATAGATTTAATATTAAAATTTAAAACTGAACAAAATTTCGCAACAATTGATAACAAGTTGCTTTATGCAAGGCCAATCAATAATATTGACGCGACCCCAGTTAGAGTTGAGGTTTTTGATGAATTTGGGGAATTTGTTGCAGCCAATATGACTTATGTCCCTAGAAACACTGCTGATGTTCAAGTTACAATTTATGGATTCAATAACTACTATGGAAACCCACGACTACTTTGGACGAATTTCTATGATACAACAGATGGTGGCAGAAGGCTCAATTCAGGTTTAGACGTAGGTAAATACCAGGTGAGAGCGAGCATACCAGGCTACTACCAGCATGGATTCATAACAGCAGAAATTAATTCAGCCAACCTACGGGTAGTGCAAGTGATAGGTAGTCTAGAAAGGCTAGGATATTTATCAGGAAATGTAACTTGGGCTAATTGGTTAAGAACACGTCAGCGCCAACCACTCTCTTGGACAAGTATAACTGCTTATCAAGGTAGCAGTGAAGTATTCACGTATTCTTTAGATGGATTTTATGAGGCTTGGCTTACAGCTGGAACATATGATTTTGGGGTATACCATCCAGGACTTGGAACCCAACATCTTACATACGGTTTACATGTCAGTTGGGGATCATGTTCATACATAAATTTCTACATGCCTTCAGAAATTATCCCTTATGAAGAAGAATCAATCCCAGAATATGGAAACACTTCCATCATACCGATTATGACACTCATCTTTTTTTTGGTTATGATATTAACATGGCGTTTCAAGCTATCAAAAACGCGAGCACTACAAAAAGATAAAATGAGTTTATCTAGCGCGCACTAAGTATTGTACTAGCTACAAGGATTATATATGTAAAGATCAAAGACAGTTATTCAGAAATCGCTTGCCTTCAAAGAGGCGATGAAAGTTGAAGAACACTAAATTCGCCGTCATAAACATATTCTTAATCCTTTTTATTATCGGGTTTGTTGGTTACTCATTTTACGTCTTGGTAAATTTGTCAATGATTGATTATCAAAGTAGAGACCCCACTTCAGAGATTTCTTCGAAGGGATTAATTCTTGAAGGTGAAGGGATTGAGATCAGCGAGAGATTTTATATTCCTGAAAAAGAATGGAAGTTGACCTATGAAGTGTTGGAGCGAAAATCAGAGAGTTTTCAACAAGTAGGTATAGTGATCTCCGTTTACTCGATTGATCATAATGAAATAGTTGAGACAGCTGTTTATGAAGGAATTGGCTCTGATAATATAATGATTTTTCATGGACCAGGTTACTTCTATCTCGATATCACAGGAGTTAACTCATTCTGGAAGATCAAAGTCTCTACCCCCTAAAATAAAGTGGAAATAATTAGTGATAGACTAACGTGCACTATTGAGATAAGATTATTTTCATGCGTGAAATAAATGAAAGCTAAGAAAAAATATTTGATTAGACCTGAAGACCGTTTAGATGACCCTGTTCCAGAGATGGGTGAAATAACAAGGCGGATAATAGTAGATGAAAGAACGTCAGGAGCTGAAACTTTAACTTTTGCTTATACCCGCATTGAACCTGTAAAATCAGGTAAAGTTATAGAGAAAAAACATAATCACCCAAATGCTGAGTTAGTAGCTTTTATTGTTTCAGGAAAAGGCACAGTTGAAGTTGAAGATGAAAGGTTTGTAGCAAAAGCTGGAGATTCTGTTTGGGTTCCCAAAGGGTGCTCGCACTGGTTTATTAATTCTTTTGATACACCATGGGAAGTAATATTTGCATATTCTCGCCCCTCATTGAAAAAAGCAGGATTAAACATTGTAGAATAAGCTATCTACTTCCTTCTCCACTTAAGCTAATTTTCATTTAACACATATTATATTGGAGCGCACGTTTTAGAATTCAATATCCCTAGCTCAGATATTTTTCTTCTTTGAAAAGCGGATCTTTCTTACAACAAATACTAGTATGATTATGAAGAATGCTAAAATGCCAATAATTGCCATTGTGATTGGAGAATATGCAGGTTTCTCCTCAGGCAGGTTTTGTATTAAGAGGCTTTGTGTAAGTCTTAGGTATTCTGTGGCCTCTGTTAGTTTACCTTCCAAAGCTAACCTCTCTGCCAGAAGGAAATTTTGATTACCCTCAACAAGAAGATCTGAGTAACCTTCTTCTTGGGCTTGTTTATTCTGAATCTTTATCTCAGAAGCTACCTTTTCATGAAGAGTTTCATAGATGTTACGCTCTTGTGGGGCGATAGAAAGATCTTTTGCAGTTTGTCTATATGTTCGCAATGGCCCAAAGGAGCCGTCAATGACCTGTCTATATTCTACTATAAGATTGTAAAAGTGATATCCTAATGTGATATCAGTCGGGATCTCGAAGGATACTGATTGGACCTCCTTTATTGAAGGGGAAGTCAGCTGTACAGGTGGAGTAAAAGCAATCCTATTATCCACCTCTGAAAGCGGCCAGTCAAAATGTAGCCTGACAGCCTCAATTTGAAATGTACCTTCGACCCTGCTGCTAAATTCAAATTTCGTCTCTGAGGACGAGTTCTGATAAGTATGCCTCTGGAAGTTCACATCCACCTCTAAAGGGCTGTCAATTTCAAGGAGCCAAATATCGAATTTGCCTCCAATATTCGATTCATAAGCGGCAATTCTCCCACTGGGGTGCCATGATGGAGAGAATTCATCGAACCTGCTTTTGATCAACCGAGTCTGGTCGCTTCCATCAGAATTCATAAGCCAGATATCATAATCGCCTGATCTGTATGATGAGTAAATA
This sequence comes from Candidatus Bathyarchaeota archaeon RBG_13_38_9, assembly GCA_001775955.1. Classification (GTDB taxonomy): domain Archaea; phylum Thermoproteota; class Bathyarchaeia; order 40CM-2-53-6; family RBG-13-38-9; genus RBG-13-38-9. The sequence goes on from MEZD01000011.1 coordinate 43,368, forward strand.
ATCTTCTTTCCATCAGGACTCCAAGAAGCTTTTCTATCTCCGGCCCCATCATGGGTGAGTCTTTTTGTGTTTTTTCCATCTATATCCATCAACCATAATCCCCAGTTGGGTGATCGAAGAGAACTAAAGAGCATTTTTTTTCCGTCTGGGCTTATTCTGGGACGTTCGTCTGACACTAACTCCCCAGATGGAACTGATGTAACGTATCTGTAATGTTGGCTATCAATATCCACTGTCTTGAGTATAAATCCATCAGAAGAATAGTAGATAATCTCCTTCCCATCTGACATCCACCTAGGAGCCCAATGATCCTCATCTGCTGTGGAGACTTGCCACTGCTTCCCAGAATCTAGAGCCATTATCCATATTTGCCAGTATTCATCCTTCTGGCCAAAAAGAAGCATTATACCATCGGACTTCCACAAAGGTTCAGATTTCAACAAAGAACCCGAAGTCAACTGTTGGTCATCAGTTCCGTCACTCCTAATAACGTATAGCTGTGATTCGTTGTCCCTGTATGACCAGTAAGCAATTCTGGCTCCATCTGGACTCCAGTCAGGCCAACCACTTATTGAGTCAGGAGACGTTAATTGAACATCGTCGCCACTTTCAACGTCGATTACATGTAGAGTCCAGTTCCCGAAGCGATCTGAAACATAAGCAATCTTACTCCCATCAGGACTCCAAACGGCTCCAATGTTATTTCCAGATCCATAGGTTAAACGCCAAAGACCACGTTCAGCTTCGATTGAGAAGCTCGGTCGTTTTCTATAAGGGATCTCAATAGTTTCAGGAGGCATAGGTGCTGGTATGTAATGGCAGTCCCAGCAGTCAGACATATTCCAAGTGTATAGAATGCGTTTTACTGGTGGGGTTGGTGGGAGCCCTGCATAGATGTCAGTTTGAGTTTGTCCAATGACTGTAAGTAGTAGTGATCCTGATATATTGAGAATAATTAGTAAGAGAAGATATTTTTTCATTTTGTCTTATATCCATAATTTTTCAAGTTTACACGCGTATGCTTGCATTTAGATCACACAGATGTCAATTATGGATTTTGCATAGGTCTTTTGATTAGCATTTTTCTCGCTAATATTTTAGAATTTTCATGATACATTGAATCAATGATTGTATTCCAATTAGTATGTTTAGCTTTATAGTGGACAAATTCTTCTTCAGAGAATTTTACAAGTTGGTCTGAATCGAATAAGATCATGAACGCTTCATATGGATTTATCAATTTTTCATGATGTTTTCTTATCATCTCAGTGACATTTTGAATTGTTTGTTCTGGGTAATCGAGTTTCTTCATCAATGCAGAAGCAATACCTGGTCCTTTTTGATACTGTTCCTTTATAGAACTTCCACCAATATCATGCACTATTATTGTTTGGTGTCGAAGTCATATTGTTAATGGCTCATATTCTTTTTTGCTTAAGGAGTACTTCGTATGCTTTCCTTATGCTTTGCTCCAAGTTGACTTTTACACCAAGCTCTGATAATGTCAATCCGAAACATGTAACCAGTTTTATGATATGATCTGGCGATATTTGCAAATCGTTTATGGTTCCAAAATGTAATGCATCCTGTCGGTAAGCTTCCGGAATCACTGAAAGATGGTATCTTTCTCCCATTATTCTTTCAACCTCATTTGGATTAACTCCTGAAGGGTAGGGTAATGTTGTTACTACATCGCTGCAGAATTTATTTGGTGATGTACACCCGTCACATTTAGTGCAGTCTGGAAAGAGTTCCAGCCCTAATTCAATCAAACTTGTTCTTAAGGCAAGAGCAGCAATTTCATGAAGCTTGTACGCTTCTTTAATTCCCATTGACAGCATCCATTCGAGAGTGTTCCTTACTGCATGAATAATCATAGTAGGTAGAGGGGGTTCACATTCCCTTGGTATTTTTTCTTTCCAGGGAAGAAGATTGTTGTAGACACCTAAGATTGGTTCCTTTCTTTTTTGAATGACGTCCCAACCTCTGTCACTGACTGTTACGAATACTAAACCCACGGGAGAGGCTATGCATTTATGAGAACCTGAAAAGCAGAAATCTGCTCCCCAATCATCAACCTTGACTTCCATGCCTCCAAATGAAGTGGCACAATCAACAATAAACAAAGCATCAGACTCTTTCCTAACGATTTCCCCAATCTCAGAGATGTTATTGACAATCCCTGTATCGGTTTCTACGTGAACTACTGCAACCGCTTTCAAATCACTATTTCTTTCTAAGAATTCTTTTACTTTATCTGGATTTATTGGAAGTCGATGATTTTCCTCATAGACTATCGGTTTGCCCCTGTAAGATTCAATTACTTTTGGATAATAGTTTCCCCAATAACCATTTGATAGGACAAGACCCTTCTCTCCAGGTTCAATTGCATTGCTTACTATTGCATCGAAGGCTAATCTCATAGAGCCTGTGAGGCAAACTACAGGGTTTTTTGTTTGAAAAACCTGTTTCAACATCTCTTTTGTTTCATCAAAATATTGATGAAATTCTTTTGTGTGGAGGTTGAAACGTCCAATCATGGATCTAATCGTATTGACATCTGTATCCGAAACTCCTGGTAAGGCATTTACATATCTATCAAGAAAATTATCTCTTGGCATAGAAATATACCTTGGATTCTTTGTCAGATGGTTTTTCTTGTATATCAAGATAAGCATTAAAACAATGTTCAAGCGCCTGCTAGTGATTTCTTATTTGAAGATGTTTTCTGTTTCTAAATCTATTGAATGGATACATTACTAGAAAGGACGCTAGTAATGATAACCCGGCCATAAAAAAGAAAAAATGGTAATTGTTGTCTGTAACATCTAAAATATAACCTGCCCCCAAGGGACCAAAAATTATGGCCAAATTCAAGAAAGTGTTCATAACACCAAAACCTAAAGCTCCTCTCTCAGATCCCACGATGCGTCCAGCAAGAGCGAACGCGGCGGGTGGAACGAGAGAAACGCAAAGTCCTAAGATGAATGCTGCTGGAAAGAAATAGTTTGTTGGTAAATAAGGAAATACTAGAAAAATGAAAAATATCGAGAGACAAGAGTAAAAGATCAAACGTTTTCTATCTCCCAATCTATCTGAGATCAAACCCGTTAGAGGTTGCATGAAAGCACCAAACATTAGCATACTCGCCAGAAGACCTGAAAGACTTTCACTGAGATCATAATATCTTATGAAAATCGTTTTACCCCATGTAGTATACACCAATGCTGCCATGTTGAATAAAGCCCAAGATAATCCAAGGATCCAAATTTGATTATTCTTGAGGGACTTAAAGCTAAAACTTGGAGCGATTTTTTCACGATTTTCTTTCGCCAATATTATGCAAGCTAAAAACGCTATGATGTAAACTATCGCCGTAATCATAATGGAAAATCTCCAACCATAGTGATTCGCAAAAAAACCGAGACCGTTAAAGGCTGCCGCTGTTGCTGCGGGCATACAAAAACCGAATACTCCCATAGCGAATCCGAGCTTGGATTTTTCGAACCATTGAAAAAGAAGTGTTGATGAAGAAACGACCGCCAAAGCTCCGCCAATACCTATGATTAAACGAGAAATTTGCATGAAAAAAATCGTATTTGAAAAAGAGAAAGTCAGTGATCCCAATATGCATACAAGAAGTCCAATAATCAAAAATGGTCTAACACCATACTTCCAAGATAATAATCCTCCAATAATTGATATCAGAATGCCTGGGACAGCTACAAACCAAACAAGAGTGCTTGCCATTGTAAAGGTAAGAGAAAACTCCTCTATCAAAATAGGTAAAATAGGTGGTATAGCCTGCAACGAAAAAATGAAGGAAAATCTTGTTAGAAAACTGACTAGTAAAGCTCTAGTCCTATAGTTTTTTTGGCTATACAATCATTCTCACATTAGACGTTAATATAATTTCTACCTTGGCAAATTATGACCAGTATTTATCGATGCCATCTAACTCTAATAATAAGGTAAGAATATCTCATCGAATAATTGCGCACTGTCAATTCATGATCTCAAATACTATTATGCCTAAAACTAGAAGAATCACTCCTAATATTACAGCTATCATTAATGCTTTCTGATAAACAGGCGATATTTTCTGTGGTTTACCCCACTTATCTTTATTTCTTAAACCAATAGCAAGATACACAAGTCCGATTATGAAAAACAAAGCCCCTACCAGATTTTTGAAAATCGCATAGAAAATTATTCCAAGTGGAAGCCATACAATACCCATGTTAAAATAGCTACGATAATCAACCTCTCTATTCCACCCTTTTCTTCTTAGCACCAACACAGCTAGTATTGCCAATGCTGCAATTCCAACCGCAATTGAAACAAGTATCCATGGAATGTTCATCTTAATCACAATTAATTCGATTGTATCTGAAAATAAGATATAAACTAATAGAATGTTAAAGACACAATCTGCGAAAACATAAAAATAAAGAAAAGATTGGATGTTCTAGTTAAAATAATATTTTTAGCGCCTTATTTCCGTATTGATCTTGAGAAGATTATCGATGATGTATGCCTTTTACTATTAGCAAATAAATAAGGAATACAATTACCATTCTTATAGCACGTGCTCATTCTAAAGATAATATGGCAACTAGGAAGAGTCTGAATGATTTCTGCGGATGAAATTCTTAATAGACTCAAAAAGAAGGCCCGACCTAACCAATTGAACGGGATGGCTCGATATGGGATAGTCGTCAAAAGAAGGTTAGGAATATCTATCCCTGAATTACGAAAGATGGCCCAAGAATTAGGTAAAGATCACAAACTTG
>MEZD01000011.1:48241-74540 GCA_001775955.1 Candidatus Bathyarchaeota archaeon RBG_13_38_9
AACAGATGGAACATTGGGTTAAAGACATCAATTCTTGGGACGTCTGCGATCAAGTATGTGCGAATCTGTTTGAGAAAACACCACTGGCTTGGAAAAAAATCCATGACTGGTCAAAGAGAGAAGAAGAGTTCGTTAAAAGAACTGCGTATGCTTTGATCGCTTGTTTAGCATGGCATGACAAAGAAGCAGACGATATGAAGTTCATCAAATTACTTCCTGTAATCGAGTTTGGAGCTACCGATGAACGTAACTTTGTAAAAAAAGCTGTTAACTGGGCTCTAAGAAACATCGGAAAAAGAAATCGTAAATTAAATAAAGATGCGATCAATACTGCTAGGAAGATTGGCCGTATAAACTCTAAAACAGCAAGATGGGTTGCATCCGACGCAATAAGAGAACTCAACAGCGACGCAATTAAAAAAAGGCTCAGCAAATAGATTATTAATATTCTTATGCTTTATGAAAATTAATGTCATGGGGTAAACGCTCGAAAAATCTTGAGATAACTATTTTATATTGGACCGCATAGCAACATTGTAAGTAATCTTAAATAAAAAGTGGTGAAAATTTAATGGCTTTATGTCTTCCAAGAGGCGGTTGTTATCCAACATACCCTGCCCCTTATCCATCATATACTCAAGAAGCGTATAATCCGTTTTATTACGAGCCAAGTCTTTTCAGCGTTCAGTATAAGGTACCTGCAGGAGTAGGCGGTTTACAAAGATACGAAATAAACGTTCGAGCTTTTAATGAATACGATGCTTTTCAACAGGCAATTCGCTACATGCCACCATACTCTCAAATAACCAAGATCCGACGCATGGCAATGCATCCGCACCCATAAATTGTGGTTTAACCTCACACTAATCCATCCTATTTCAGACGGTTCTGCTTAGTAAACTCCATTTTTCATGAATTCACAAATGGACTTTAGCTATTTTCTACCTTTCTTATACAGAGTAATTCTGTTCATAATTTAGCGTAAATTATGTTAGATTATGAATAGAAAATAAAGGGAAATTATTATAAGAAAAAGGGATTGTTGTGGATTTATTCCACAACTAGTTTAACTCTTGGCTTGTCACCGTATTCCCAAGAGAGTTCAGGTCTAGCTCTTTCCTCCTGTTTCGGATACACGTATCTACCTTTGTCTTGATCTGTAGGCCACTCGAATCTTCCACCCCATTTCATTATGAAAGTTTTCAGGTTGGGATATTTCATCTTAGCTATGACCTCAAGCTCGGTTGGATCTCCCTCTGCGATGGCCCAATTGTCATAATGCATCGGGATTAGGACTTTGGCTCGCAGTTGTTTTGCTACTCGTGCAGCATCGGCAAAAGACATTTTATCCGTGAAGCTTAGGGGGCTGTCTCCGCAGTTGATTAGGGCAATGTCAACCTTATTCTCGCTTCCAACTCTAAAGTAGTAATCGTGGTATGACGAATCGCCTGTGTGATATATGTTTCCTGAAGGCGTTTCTAGAAGATAGTTGAGTCCGACGTCATCTACTGTCTTGCCTGGTCTTACTTCTCCGCCACGTAATGCGCAGAAGTCTGTGGATTTAGTGGTTTTTATGACTGTATCCTTTATTTTCTTCTGTTCTCCTGGTTGCATCTGAATAATTCTATCTTTGGGAACCCCGTACATTGCAAACATTTTGCATGAGGCTGGTGGACCTATGAAAACACATTTTGTATTCTTGATCAGAGGTTTGATGGTGTAAATGTCACAGTGATCATTGTGTGGATGGGTTGACAGTAATGCGTCAACTTTGGTGAACTCCCATGGGTCGATAACGTGTGGATTGCAGCGCATCCATTCCTGACGTGCGGCGCCATCCATTCTGACCGGCCCTCCACCGCCTTCGTAAGTTATGTAGAGTGACTGGCCGCTGTAATTGTCGATGAGGATATTAGCGTCTCCTGGGGTTTTCATGTAGAAGGAGCAAGCGCCAAACCACCAGAGAACTAGTTTACCTTTTTCAACTTTTTCGGCTTCTATTTGTTTATTAAGATATGTTCCCCATTCTGGGAATACTTCACGTAGCCATGTGTCTCGGTCCATTGGTCTATCTTTTTCTTCTTCATTGGCATACGGTATCCCAATATTATGTTTATCCATTCTTTCCATGATTAATCACTGCGAGGAGCTATAGATCACTATCTATAAAATGATTCTGCCCGATTGAACATGGTATATGTTTTTGTGCGATTTTGACTAGAAATATAACGACGTTATGTTTTTATACGAGGAATCCAATACTGACATCAGATTAACTTGGGAGAAAGAATCACTCGGAGAAAATATTTGAAATACCTTGGCGGAGCGGCAGCTCTTGCCATAGCCGGTGGAGTCGGATACGGTGCTTACAATTTCTATGCTCCCAAGGAAGAGTTACCAATAATTTCTGAAATACCAAAGGAAACTCCTAAAGGAGGTGAAATGATGAAACCATTCGGAGAACTAATATATACCCCAGATAGCGCCGAGGGAGAAGCCCTAGGCAAAGTAGAGTCACACTCTCCAAAGATAGAAGCGCCAGACAGTGTGGGTGCAGAGAAAACTTTTGAGGTTAGAATCACAGTAGGACCTCACCCCAATACCGTCGAACACTCGATAAGACAGATCGATGTATTTATTGCTGAAGATGGAAGAGCCTTTAATCCAATATTTTTAACAACAGTCAAATTGACACCAGTCTATAGCGAACCAGACATCAAACTAAATTTGAAACTTAAAGAGAACAGCACATTATATGCAATCGAATATTGTAACCTACACGGCCTATGGGAATCACGCAAGAAAATCGAAGTAACGTAATATAAAAAATCTTATTGGAAGCGCGCAGTAAAATCTGCGCGTTACTATTCCAAATCATGGAATCTAGAGTAAAAAATAGTTATTTTATTAAATTTAATTTCATCTGAACTTGTTCCATCATCTTCTCAATTATTGGTGAATGGGTTTATCATAGAAATACCGCGTGCTAGGAAGTAAGTTCAGACCTCATCAAAAAGGAACTGGTCCAGTTTTCCCATGTTTTCATTCCATGAATCAGGACATAAAGCATGTTCGATGACAGCCATACTGCTGAGAAGGCTATTTCCATCTTGTGGCGTGAAACAGAATCCTATTACCTCTGCTGTATTTCTGACTACTATTGTTGGTAACACAACTACTGTCTGATTTAATATGCGACCATAATAACCATGATCACGTCCAAAAGAGAAAACCTCACTGGCAAGTTGATTATGTGTCACCGCAACTCTAGGATTTAATCTAAATCGTTCTTTTACCTCTTCCTCGTCAATTTTATTATTTAGATGCAAATTGAACCATATCGAATGCATATATTGTGTATTTAATTTAATGGAGCTGGAGAATAAGTCTAATTCTAATCCAATAGTCTTGTAGAGCCAATAAGCGTCTCTAGCGTGGTGTGTCCCAAAAGATTTATCGCCATGGTTTTCGACTTTTGGTGATGGAACATAGCCACTGCTTTGACTTATATCATTGGCCCGTCTTAGGCAAAGAAATCTGCCTTCAGAAAGATTCGAAATTTCACCATTAATCGCAAGGGTCTTGATAATTACAGCGATATTGTGAGTGTTGCAACTGACTATTTGGATATATTTATCGTTGTTAGTCAGGGCCTCATCATTTATCCCAAAAGCGTACATTTTGCCAAATCCAAACTCAGATCCCTGAGCCACAAAACATTTAACCTCGTCAAGTCTCTCATAGTATTTTTTCTTATTTTCTAAGCCGGCTGGTGTACAATCGATGACTATTGTTGCTCTGGATAGGGCTTCTTCATTTTCATAATCGGGATCAAGATCTATCTTCTTAAATTCGCTGAACTTTTCTTTTGGTACACAAAGTTTGGCGCCACGTTTTATTAGATCCCTAACTTTGGGTCGATCCGTAAGTAAAGGTGTACGCTTAGAGAAGGTCACCTCATCAATGTAAAGCTCTTTCTTTAGACTCGCCAACAAACCGATCAAAGGTTCACCTATAGTCCCTGTTCCAACAACATGAACAATATTTCCTTTTGTCAATTCTCATTAATCCCTATGACATTATATTGAAAAAAGCAAAATTGGGAAAGGCTTAGTATCAAGACTCTTTTTGAAATTCATTCTCCTGTTCGCATGAATCACAGACAAGTATGTGTAGATAATAATCATAATTGATGTTTAGCTCACAATGTGGACAGACAATCGGATTATTCATAATAATCTGGATTATTGTATGTGTAATACAATTTAACCATTACTTGTATTACCTTTTAGCCAAAAAAATGGTTAACTTAGATCAAACTTTTCAGCGTATCAATAGCACGCATAATAATCATTAAACCATCAAAATACCTAATCTTCGGACAGTAGGGAAATTATCCGTTCTAAATCATGAACAATCTGTTCGTAAGTCTCGAATTATTACTCACTACGATAAGTAGAATTATCGGCGGAGCGACTTGGATATGAAATTAATTTATAAAATTCTTCCAGCTTTAGTAATTTTAGTGGTTCTTGTCTTTTCAAATATAATCACGGCAGAGACTAGAACTAACTATCCAGAAGACGATTTTCAGATCAAGACATTCATGTCTGAACAAGAGTTAGAGAACTTTATTCTACTAAAAATCAAAGAAGCTGAATCTAATGATCAGTACTGGCGATTCATGGAGACTGCTAGAAGTAAAGAAAGCGTTCAACCTCTAAGCGCATCAGATGGACTTGAATATTCAACAACTAACATACAAGTTGAAGGAGTGGATGAAGCAGACATTATTAAGATAGACGGAAAATATGCCTACATTAGTTCAGAAAATAAATTACATATTTTAAAAGTCTACCCCGCAGAAAAAATGGAGATTCTATCGTCTACTATTCTGGATGGAAGGATCCAAGGTTTATTCGTAAATGATGATAGGTTGATAATCTTTGAAAGTTCAGTTTCTCCAATAAAGCCGATTTATGATTCTTCTAGACAAGAAATTATTCCTCCTATGGATCCTCAGGGAGTTAACCTGAAAATTTATGATATATCAAAAAGAGAAGCTCCGTTTCTTTTGAAAGAACTCTTTCTAGAGGGATACTACATGAACTCTAGAATGATAGGTGAATGGATTTATGCTGTTGTAAATCAGCCAGTGATTTACTGGATTGAAGATTATCAAGAAGTCATCTTACCGAGGATTTATGTTGACGATAGAATCGTGAAACTACCAGCAACAGAGGTTCATTATTCATCAGAAAGTGTAGACATTCCAGAAAGCTATTCAATAATAACTGCAGTCAACATCCAATTTGAAGATGTGGAAACAGAATATAAAGTTCTGCTAACTGGTTATGCAACAAATATGTATGTTTCCCAAAAAAATATGTATATCACCATGCCTCATGGTGACTGGTGGCATGATAAAGAAACAACGATAATTCATGGAATAGCCATCCAGGGTTCAGATATCGCCTTTGAAGCCAGCGGAGTCGTGCCTGGACGGATTCTTAATCAGTTCTCTATGGATGAGCACAAAGGTTTCTTCAGGATTGCCACGACAAACGGTCGAGTTATGCGCGGAAGAGAAACTAGTTCAAATAATGTATATGTCTTGAATGAGAATCTTGAGATTGTTGGGCTATTAGAAAATCTGGCCCCGGGAGAGCAGATTTATTCAGCTAGATTCATGGGTGATAGATGTTATCTAGTAACTTTCAAAAAGGTCGACCCGTTATTTACTATCGATTTGAGTTTTCCTGAGAATCCAAAAATACTTGGTAAACTTAAGATCCCCGGATATTCTGATTATCTTCATCCATATGATGAAGACCATGTCATAGGTATTGGTAAAGAGACTATTGAGGCTGAAGAAGGTGATTTTGCATGGTATCAAGGTCTAAAAATTTCACTATTTGATGTTAGCAATGTAAAAAATCCTAGAGAGGTTGATAAACTAATAATTGGTGACAGAGGTACAGACTCGCCGGCACTACGTGATCATCATTCGATCCTATTCGATCGAGATAGAAATCTACTAGTAATCCCAATCTTGGAAGCTGAAATATTTGAAGAGAAGTATCGAGAAGATGTCAGCCCATCAACTCATGGGGACTTTGTATTTCAAGGTGTTTATGTAATATACATCGATCCAAATATTGGATTTGCAACGAAAGGAAGAATTACCCATTTGAATAACTTTGAAGAGCTGCTTAAGACTGGATATTATTTTAATTCCGAGTACGAGATAAAAAGAAGTTTCTATATTGAGAATGTGCTCTACACAGTATCGGATCAAATGATTAAATCAAATAACCTCACAAATCTGAGTAAGATCTCTGAATTACGTCTTACAAACTAATGTATAGTCTTCAGAGGATAATCCTTTACCTCTTTTTTCTACCAATAATCTATCAGGTTTATGGAGACAAGCATATGATATTAAGCGCATGATAGTATTCTAATCTAAAGGAAAATCCTGTTTAGACGACTTGAAATTTAAAAAGATGATGTAATTGCAGATAATTTTCGTTGGAACCGCAGGATCAGGAAAAACAAGTCTTACGAAACAATTTGGAACTTGGATAGAAAAAAATACAGGAAACCAAATATCTTTTGTGAACTTAGATCCTGGATGTATCCATTTACCCTACAAATGTGATTTCGATATTCGACGATATTTTACAATAGAAGAAATAATGAAGAAAGAAAATCTAGGACCAAGCGGAGCAATGCTAAAAGGCGCAGAATTAACTGAAAATCTTATGAGTCGTATAATAGAAATAATTAATCAACTAAACAGCCATTATGTTTTGATAGATACGCCGGGTCAAAGTGAAATATTCGTGTTTCAGTCCGCGGGACCTGCTATATGTGATCAACTGAAAAAATCATCGCAAACAATATGTGTTTACATAATTGATGGATCAATTGCAAGTACGGGTACTAATTTAGCCTCTGCTATATCGCTATCGCTTGCAACTCAAATGCGCCTTGGTATTCCGACGGTAAACGTCTTAAACAAATCGGATCTAGTAAAAAATGAAGAAATTTACAGAATGCTTTCTGATTATGATTATATGAAAAAGATGATAGAAAAAGAGGAGAGCGGAACAATGAAAGGACTTGCTTTAAAATTCGTTGATGCAGCTAAAATGTTATCATCCTCACAAAGAGTAGTTCAAGTCTCGAGCATTACAGGTGAAGGCATGAGTCAACTTTTAGACTTAGTACAAGAAAGTACATGTGAATGTGGTGATCTATCCTAAAAAACTCTTAATCTAATTTTTCAAAAAGAGATCCATTAGAAAGTTATTGTAGTAAGGATAATTTTACTTGAAGAAATGAAAAAGCAAGTCTACTCTGCCATGAATAAGGGTACATGCCAGAATATTTCATTACCTTTATTTTCAAGCGGTAATCATAGGAATAACAATGAATCTTACATCTCTTGCATATGGGTTTGGGGTCAAGCGGACATTTTTCTCTTTGTTTAATGGAGTAGTCTAGTAAATCGCAACACTCTTGGCAAAGTTTAGGGCCGTTCGATTCATTAATTGGAGGAGTTCTGTTTTGAGGATACTAATGATTCTTAGGTCGAGATTTATGTTTATTATCGCAAAAAATTTTGATTAATTGAATTAGAGTTCTTACATCGCGATTCAATTTTACTCCATTCGTCAACTGATACACTTTCTATATTCAGCATGTTGTTAATGAACGATTATGCAGATATTTGTTGAACGTGAGTAAAGATGTTTGAATGAGAGTATGAGTGCTAACAAATTGAAATTCTGAGTGTTGAAACGTAATGAGTTATTGTTATTTTTTATTGTTTTTCGCCATGTACTGAAATGATTGTCTGTCTTAATGGGAGAATTTTTCCAGAATTCTTTATAGCTTGCTCAGCAATTTGTTGAAGACCAAAGCAACAAGGTACTTCCATGTTGACTAGTGTTATACTCTTGATATTATTCATTTTTAGAATGTCGGTTAATTTCTCAATATAGTGTTCTCCATCATCGAATTTTGGACAACCCATAACAAGTGTTTTTCCTCTTAAGAAATCGCTATGGAAATTTGCATAAGTGAAAGGGACACAATCTGCAGCTATTAGAAGGTCTGCATCTTTAAGGTATGGTGCATTTGGAGGGACAAGATTTAACTGAATAGGCCATTGTCGTAATTCTGATTCTAATTTCATATTTTGAATGCTTTCTTTTTCAGAGATGTTCTCTCTTCTATCTAGTACTCTTGAACCCGGGCAAGAGAAAGATATATTCTTAACATGGTTATTTGATGATGTACTCTTCTGTTCATTAAGATGTTTCTTGACAGCTTCTTCATTGAAATCATCTGCTTCTCGTTCTTCAATTATTATGGCGTCCTGGGGACAATGACCAAGGCAAGCTCCAAGGCCGTCACAAAACCTATCTGAAATTAATTGGGCTTTTCCATTAACGATTTTTAATGCTCCCTCTGCACAATTTGGTATGCAAAGACCGCATCCATTGCATTTGGCTTCATCAATTTTAATAATTTTACGTGTTAGCATTTCATAACACCGTTATATTTATATCCTCTCATTAATTAATCTGTCTCTAACATCAACAGGATATGTTTAAGGTAACGTCAAGAAAAATAAGTCACAAAGGTTGTACGAATCGTCATGAATAATAATTCGAAAGCTGAAAATCTAACGGACAGAGTATCTAAATTAGTTGATCTAGTAGAATATCAAGACGATACTGTAGTCAGTAGAACCTTGATCGATAAAAAAGCAGGAACAGTTACTTTATTCGCTTTTGGAGAGGATCAAGGACTAAGTGAACATACAGCACCATTCGATGCAATGGTTTTTGTCATTGATGGAGAAGTTGAAATCACAATAGCAGACAATAAGCATCATTTGGGACAAGGAGAGACTATAATCATGCCAGCAAATATCCCTCATGCTCTCAAAGCTATAAAAAAATTCAAGATGCTCTTGATTATGATAAAATCAATTTAATCTAGAGTTGCAATTTTTTCTGATTTGAAAATAGAAGGTTACTTGGTGTCACTATCTATGTTCTGCCGTCAATGCGAGCAAACAGCAAAAGGAACTGGATGTACATTTCAAGGAGTATGCGGTAAAGACGATCGAACCGCAGCCTTGCAAGACCTTTTAATTTATGCTTTAAAAGGCGTAGCCGTATGGGGTGAGAAAGCCCGTCAACTAGGTATAAAAGATGAGATTTTAAATCGCTTCATTCCAGAAGCACTCTTTACAACAATAACGAATGTAAATTTTAATCCTGACCTCATTTCATCACTCATAAAAGAAGCATACGATCACAAAGAAAGAATAAAACAAAAATTTCTAGTAGAGTATAGAAAAAAACATGGTAAAGATTATAATGATGCCGTACCTTCAGCGGCCGAATGGACGCCAAAAGATTCAATTGACGAGCTCATTGAACAAAGTAGAAAAATAGGATTTCTTGATCATACAAATTTAGATGATGATATCCGAAGCCTTAGAGAAATTCTCTTATACGGTATGAAAGGAATGGCGGCTTATGACTCTCATGCAAGAATCCTAGGTTACACTAATGAAGAAGTGAGTGAATTTTTCTATAACGGACTTACAGCACTTCAAGATGATACGTTAACGGCAGATGATCTTATCACACTAATCATGGAATTTGGCAAAGTCAATTTAAAATGCCTCGAAACACTTGACAAAGCACATACGGGTACATTTGGCAATCCAATTCCGACAAAAGTATCTCTAGGTAAAAAGAAAGGACCGGCGATTATTGTATCAGGACACGACCTTTTAGATCTTAAAATGTTGCTCGAGCAAACCAAAGGCAAAGGTATTAATATTTATACGCACGGCGAAATGCTGCCCGCACATGCCTATCCTGAACTTAAAAAATACGAACACTTGGTGGGACATTTCGGTACTGCATGGCAAAATCAGCAGAAAGAATTCGATAATCAAGCAGCAATTCTCATGACAACGAATTGCATTCAAAACCCACATGATTCCTATAAAGAAAATATCTTTACGACAGGATTAGTTGCCTGGCCAGGTGTAACTCATATTAGTGAAGATGAAACAGGTAAAAAGAATTTTGAAAAAATTATTGAAACCTGTATAAATCTTAAAGGATTTGAAGAAGAACAAGGAAAAGAAATCACAGTGGGCTTTGCCCATAATACTGTACTCAATATTGCAAATCAAGTAATTGATGCTGTTAAAAGTGGAGCAGTAAAACATTTCTTTTTAATCGGTGGTTGTGATGGTGCTAAACCAGGCCGAAACTACTACACGCAACTTGCAGAAAAAGTTCCTAACAATGCAATCATACTCACCTTAGCATGTGGAAAATTCCGGTTTAATACTTTGGATTTTGGTGAAATTGAAGGAATACCTCGACTCCTTGACTGCGGTCAATGTAACGATGCCTATTCTGCAATTGTAATTGCTACCGAACTGGCAAAAGCATTTAATTGTAATGTAAATGAGCTGCCACTCTCGATTATCCTGTCATGGTACGAACAGAAAGCTGTCTGCATTCTCTTGACCTTACTCTCGTTAGGTATTATGAACATCAAGATTGGCCCATCACTGCCGGCTTTTATCTCTCCAAACATTCTAAAGGTACTAGTCGAAAAGTTCAATCTAGCACAGATCAGTACAGCTGAAGAAGACGTAAAGAATGCGATGAGATAAATAAATCTGGAGATATGGTATACATTGATCTTTAAGGCCTGTCCTGGAACTAAGAGTCTCATAGGACCTGCAAGAATTATCATTAGAACATGTCCTTCATGTAGTGATGAAGTAGAATTCTTCAGTGACGAGACAGAAGCCAAATGTGAAAAATGTGGACACATTCTTCAACAAGAAGTTTCGCCGTCATGCATCACATGGTGTGAGTATGCCGAGAAATGTATCAATGACATGAAAAATAGGGGTATGATATCATCATCTAAAGTTGAAGAACTGGTTCAAATGATTCCAAGCATCAAAAAGAATCATGAACAATAACTGTCTCTATTGGAGGTGAAAATATGCCTATTGATCCAGATTTTCAAAAAAAAGTGAAGGTCAGTGAAGAACATTCGGGTCACAAAGTATGGGGCGAGGTTAAACCTCCAGAGAAATTGGGAATTCATGGAACAAATGTAGCAGTCGACTTTGATGCCTGCGATGGTGATGGAACATGCATCAACTTATGTCCAGTCTCTGTGTTTGAATGGTTTGAGGCTCCAGGTCATCCTCTTTCAGAGAAAAAATCAGATCCAGTCAATGAAACAGCCTGTATTCAATGCATGGCTTGTGAGATGCAGTGCCCAACAAAAGCGATTAAAGTAACTTCGTCTTAACTTATTTTGGTTTCCTACGCTGTATGAATATCCATCCGAAGACCGCTGCCAGTATTATTGCCAAGACTCCTGTTGACAAGGGTAGTATGTTATAAAAGTCATCAGTTCCATTTGCTATAGTGTTTTCTCCTGTAGTTCGAAGCTCATTAGCCATATGGTCTATTTCTATTCTATCTTTTAGTAACTCATAGAATCCATGCCACTGAACATAATCTGGGCCCATCATGAAAGCGCCCATTCTAGCCCTACGTCCTTCATGATGCCACATCTCATAGATCTTAAATTCGATAGGCTCATCAAAACTAGTTTTAGTAAGTAAACCATCTTCATACAACTCATCCAGAATGGACTTTGCAGAACTGTATCGATCATTATAAAGTTCCACTACAATATCCGCTTGCTCATAGTAATTATCGACCCATATCTTCGAATGGCATTGGGTGCACACTTTTTTCATTTTTGATAGTTTCACTTCCCAAGTGGTTCCATCACTGAAATTGACTCCCAATGAGTTTGCAATATTATCTGTGCGTCGAGAAATCGGTATTTCTAGCTCCCAACTCAGCCTTGAGCTGACATCATGTGTTGATGGAACCATTGGAGCACTTGACATGTGACAACCTGCACAGGTGGGGGCACGATAATCTATGCCCGCTTGCCAATCTTTCACGTCCCACTTCCAGCTATCATGTTCAGATGCGTAGATATTGCCGTGTTTTGATTCCGTAAAAATCTCTAATTGTGGATGATCAGGACCCACATGACATTGACCGCATGTTTCTGGATGTCGTGCTTCTCGAATAGAGAACGTATGACGTGAATGGCATGCTGAGCAACTTCCTCTGCTTCCATCCGGATTGATTCTTCCAATTCCATTATTAGGCCATACAGTGAAATCTTCAATCGATTTTCCTGTCATGTTAGTGCCATGACACGCCTGGCATCCTCTCAAGGTTGCTGCATGGGATATCTCTTGACCTTCGCTTACAATGAAACCTCCTTCCATCTGACTTTCAATATAAGGAAGGTTTTCTTCACTGAATAGATATTCATAATATGAAAAACCAAAAGAATGGAGACTCTGTTCGAATTCTTCAACTTCATTGCTATGGCATTTAGCACAATCTCGAGGCGAAACTACATGGGATATCTCAAATCCATTATGTGAATAAGAATCTGAATCAGAAGGGTCTGCTTGATGACAGTCAATGCATGTTGTACCCACTTCTGCATGTTTACTGTTTTCCCAATTCAAAGAGATAACTTCAAGGACTTGAGATCGACCATGACAGTCTAAGCAGTCATCACTGGCAACGACTTCTTCACCAGATTCCTCCACGGAATTTTGTGCTTCAACAAATAGCGCGCGCGACTCATCTTTATCGTAAACATTATTTGATGGAAAATCATATTGACTACTGGTTGTGTATAAGACTAAAATAACTATTGTTGCAAAAGCCAGAAATTTGGTTAACACATTTCGATTTTTCAAAATCCAAGCTGGTCCCCGACCGCACACCAGAAACGCAACTCCGACGATGGGAATCAACAGGGCTATTTCTTTTGATAATAGGTTTAGACTATTTGTTAAAAATGAGAAACCATAAAAAATTTCATTGAGAAGAAGCTTGGGACTTTTACTGATTAAGATCGAAGCCACAATTAAAGCTACTATCATTGAAGGAATGATAATGCTAGTCTGGCTAAGTCTTTTCATGATTAGTTTAGACTTCTATCTCATTCAGTTTTAAAGCCTTGCTTAAATGTGAGTTATGACAATTTGGATTAGTTCTGAGATAGTTGGATGATGTTTAAAAAGGATAATAATCAATCACAATATCAAACTCAAGTGTGAGGAAATTTGAAATGAGTTTCAAAGAAACTATACAATCCATTATTGATAGACTTCAAGGAAGTGCTGTTGTCAAAACAGTATATGGTGAACCTGTTAAAGCTGAAGGTAAAACAATAATTCCTGTCGCGAAAATTGCCTACGGATTCGGAGCAGGCTCCAGTTCAAGCAAAGAAGAAGATGAACAAGGCGGGGGAGGCGGAGGAGGAATTGCTGTTAGACCAAAAGGTGTTCTTGAAATAACTCAAGATGAGACACGTTTCATATCGTTTGATGAAACTAGAAATATGATCATTGGTCTAATGTTGGGCTTATTTCTAGGTATTATGATCATACGAAGAGCATCTAAGAAGTGAATTCATAAAACGCGAGTTACGCTATATTATCTGACTTAACGAATTGAACACCTTCATCCATCATCTTTTGAAGGACATTAGATAGATGACCTGGCGGTGAATCAATAGCCTTCGATAAATCTATGGGTAACACCACATCAAAGCCCAGATTTCTCCCATCAATGGCAGAATAAAATACACAATAATCAAGTGCTAGACCACAAAGAAATACTCTCTTTATTCCAAGTGTATTTAGTAATCCCGAAAGGCCAGTATATGTCTTCATATCATTTTCAATGAATGCCGAATAACTATCGACATTTTGATGATAACCCTTTCTAATAATTGCATTAGCAAATCTTCCTTCTACATCTGGATGGAATTCAGCACCTTTAGAACCTTCAACACAATGATCTGGCCAGAGAACAGGTCCAATCCCTTCGGATTCAAATGGTTCAAAGGGTTCCTTGTTGTGGCTACTGGCGAATGAATGATGTCCTGGAGGATGCCAATCTTGAGTCATGACTATAATATTGTCGTGATTATGAAATCTTTCAGCAAGAGAGTTTATTGGAGAAATTATCTTGTCTCCACCATTAACTGGAAGTGCTCCTGAAGGTAAGAAATCATTTTGCATATCTACGATTATTAATGAATCTTCTTTTTTTAACTCAATTTTTGAAACTAATTCCAAGTCGCTGATGGTGATCATATCAACATTCGTTGAATCTGTACTAGATTTTTGCATCATTGCAGTAACACCATATGTTGCTGCGACGCCGACGGTAACACCTACAGCGGCTCTCTTTATGAAAGCTCGCCTTGATAGGCCTTTCTTATTAAGTCGCTTCTTTTCAGTCATTTACAATTATTCTTCCTTTAATTCCAAGTCAATAAAGAGGTATGAGCTAATAACAATCCTTCTCCTTTCCAGACCTTAGGAGATCTCAATAGTACATTAAAAAAGTTATATAGAATAGCACGCGCTAGGTAAAGAATTAATCTTTGAAGCTTGAAGAGATTGCTGAGTCTCTCCAATGGTAAATACCTTAGAATTACGATTGGGACCAAGAAAGAGAATGAAAAATTCATAGAAACGCGCAAGAAACTCATGCATAATTGATCTTTAACTATAAACTCGTCATTTTCGATTATTTCTTGGCTCAATAGTACTACTATTTTAAGTAGTGTTAATAAGCCACCTCGATAAAATAGGAAACTCAGGTGTATGATATGCCTTTCATAGGACCGTGGGAAATTGCACTTATCTTAGCAATAGTTCTGCTTGTCTTTGGACCAAAGAAACTTCCAGAACTAGCCAAATCAATGGGTGATGCGATTAGACAATACAAGACCGCAGTGGATGGAGGTGGTGGATTGATTCCAGGATCATCGACACCAGGTGCTCCCAAAACTGCCTATCCTGCTATAGAGCCGCCTGTCCGACCTATATCGCCACAGGCAAAGTCAGCCGAAGTTCTGCTTGATACAGCTAAGAATTTGGGAATCAAAACCGAAGGCAAGACAATAGATCAGATTTCAGAAGAAATAACTGAGAAAGCCGGACAAAAACAAAGTGTAGAGAAGTCTGAAACAGAAAAGGTTAGCAAACCTGAAACAAAAGAAGAGAAAAAGTAAGTGCACTTCTGAAAAAATATAAGATTAAGAATTCTCTTAATCCTAATTTTTCTCTGATATTTTTCTATCCTGAAGAACATGTCGTAGGGCATCCTCCACTGTATTCAGATTCCACGCTAACATAGTCTACTCCGCCACTCTTTTTCTGTGTCATAGATCCAATTGTAAGTACCTGATCTGTCTTACTGCCATATCGATACACAGTAATGCCTTTGCATTTCATTTTATATGCCATCCAGTAAGCCTTTTCGACATCATCGGGTGTTGCTTCTGCAGAGAAATTTATGGTTTTGGAAACTGCATTATCTACATATTTCTGAAATGTAGCTTGAATTTTTACATGCCATTCTGGAGAGATATCAAAAGCGGTGACAAAGAGTTTTTTGATATCTTCAGGGATCTCTTCTATATCACGAATTGAACCTGTTCGTGCAATTTTTCTGATAAGCTCTTGACTATAGAATCCTCTCTTCTTAGCAGTTTTCTCAAATTCTGAATTGACCTCAGTAAGTTGGGTTCCGCCCATTACATTTCGAATAAATGCTATAGCAAACAGTGGCTCTATTCCACTGCTTACTCCAGCGATGATGCCAATAGTACCGGTTGGAGCAATAGTCGTTACTGTGGCATTTCTCATTGTCTTGTATCCACGATTCTTCCAAATACTTTTATTAAAATTTGGAAAAGATCCTTTTCTTTCTCCTATCTCAATTGAAGCTTTATGTCCTTCTTTTTGAATGAATTTCATGATTTTCTCGCCAGATTTTAAAGCTTCTTTTGAATCGTATGGAATCTTCATTTTTAATAGTGCATCTGCAAAACCCATGATTCCTAAGCCGATTTTTCGGTTGGCTTTGGTGATCTTCTCGACTTCTGGAGTAGGGAATTTATTAACATCTATTACGTTATCGAGAAAGTTCACAGATTTCTTGACAGCAATTCCTAGACTTTCCCAATCTATTTCTTGTTTATCAACAAATTTTGCAATATTAATTGAACCGAGATTGCATGACTCATATGGTAAAAGGGGTTGTTCTCCACAAGGATTGGTGCTTTCTATAGTACCTATCTCTGGAGTGGGATTGTGTCTATTGATTTCATCTATAAAGACTAATCCGGGATCACCTGTCTTCCATGCTGATGTAATGATGAGTGTCCAGAGGTTTCTGGCTTTCGTTTTTATAATAACCTTGCTTGTGTGAGGATTAACAAGTTCGAAGTCTGTGTCCTTCTCTACAGCTTTCATAAATGAATCCGTTATTGCAACTGAGAGATTGAAGTTTGTAAGGAACCCTTCTTTCTCTTTAGAGGTTATGAACTCGATTATGTCTGGGTGGTCAACTTTGAGAATGGCCATATTCGCACCTCTTCGTCTTCCACCTTGTTTGATTACGTCTGTGGATGTGTCGAATACTCTCATGAAAGATAGTGGTCCGGACGCAACTCCTCCTGTTGAGCCCACAAAATCTCCTCTAGGTCTAAGTTGAGAGAAAGAGAATCCAGTCCCGCCGCCACTCTGATGTATAATTGCCATGTCTCTTACCGTATTGAATATCCCGTAGATTGAATCAGGAACGGGTAGAACATAGCAGGCTGATAGTTGACCGATTTTTGTACCCGCATTCATGATTGTTGGTGAGTTTGGAAGAAATTCGAGTTTTGACATGATCTCATAGAATTCATTCTCATTCTGAGTTGCTTTGTTAAGATAATGTTTAGCTTCAGTTGATGCGACTGCTTTGGCAATTCTATGGAACATCTGACTTGGGGTTTCTATTACTTTGCCACTTTCGTTTTTCAAGAGATATCGACGTTCTAAAACACTTATTGCATTGAATGTGAGTTTTAACTCATCTTCAACACCTAAAAATCTCTTCGCCTCTCGAATTTCGGACCGCTTTTTTCTATATAGAATATACGCCTTAGCAACTTCTGGGAGACCTTGTTCCATAAGTTTTTTTTCAACTATGTCCTGAACGTCTTCAATACCAGGTGTTTTTCCGTAGAAATTTGTATTGATCTCATCCATAACGTTCTCGGTAATTTTCTTAGCAACATTTTCATCAAGAGCAGATAGCTCAGTCATTGTCTTTTTTATTGCGTTCTCTATTTTATGTGGCTCGAAATCAACTATGCGACCATCCCGCTTTCGTATTTTTGATATTTGAGAGGTCATAAGAGTTCATTCCCTTTTTTACCATATTACGAGAAGCTTAAACATTTTGATGTTTGACAATTCGAAGTTGTTGTTTTTTTACTTGTTACTGCATACTAAGTGGAATAGTTCTCATAAGAATATTCTCACTGTGATTGTTAGATATTGATAGTCAATAAAGTAGGAAGTAGATATCGAAGCGTACTTTATAGTTCTTTCATTGTATAGATGATAGTTGATAATTCATAATTGGAAAAAAAAGAAAAAGTTGGGAACCAGGGGACTAGCTACCGAGATGAGGAAACGGCATAGCGTGTTGTGAGTTTGAGATATGTTTGCTATAACAATTATGGATTCATATAGTCTGAACGTTCTTCTTCTTTTGGCTCTGTTTCTTCAGAAGCTGGTTTAGATTCTTCAAAATATGATGGGGTTTCTTCTGTTGGGATTATAGGTTCTTCCATAGGTGGAGTGTATACTTCCTCATATGGGGCTTCAATAGAAGGAGTTGTGACTTTTGGTGGTTTTGGTTTTGCTTTCTTCTTTGGTTTGGCTTCTTTCTTAGGTTGAGCTTTTTTTGGTTTTGGTTTGGCTTCTTTCTTAGGTTGAGCTTTCTTTGGCTTTGCTTTCGCCTTCCCTTTCTTAACTTTGCCTTTCTTTTTTGGTTTTTTCTTAGGCAATATTAAACAACCAAGAACATGAATGTGAATGTTCTCAGATTTAAAACTGTAGTATTATGGCATGATTGCAATAAAACTTCAAAAATCAAAAAAATTTTGAATAAACAAAAATTCAAATCTATGATTGATCAAATCCAATTCAACTTGTGTCAAAAAAACTATGTTGCTTTAGCTTGGAAGCGCGAGCGTGTAGGTTACATACTGCTAACAATTATGTTGATCTTATTTATCTGCGGGGCTTTTTATTTTTTCATTTATTTAACGACTCCTAGACTGGAGACAATGTGGCAGATCGATCGTGAAGACTCTATAATTCAGAATATGTCTGATTATGATAAATTTTTGAATCAATCGATTGATAAATCCAATATTGTTGTAGAAGTCATTGATGGTGATACAATAATGCTTGAAAATGGCTCTAAAATAAGGCTAATTGGGATAAATGCGCCAGAAAAAGGATATTCGCATTATACTGAAGCTAAAGAAATTGTAAAATCTTTGATATTATTGAAACATGTCAGATTGGAATCGGATTCAGAAAATATTGATGATTATGGCCGTCTTCTCCGTTACGTATTTGTTGATGATATATTCGTTAATCTTTGGTTAGTGGAACAGGGATATGCTAATGTCTTCAGGGAGTCTGGTCTGAAATATGAGAATCAATTAAAAGAAGCAGAGACCAGCGCAAGACTAAAAGAATTGGGTATGTGGGAAAAAAGTAGGTATAGCGGCCATATTATTGTACTGAAATTTAATTACAATGCAGAAGGAGATGATGATGAAAATCTCAACGATGAATATGTTATTCTCCAAAATGTTGGAGATGCACCATTGAATATGACTGGTTGGACAATAAAAGATGAAGGTAGCAACATATTCACCTTCCAAGGGTATATATTACCTACCGACGAAGTTGTAATGCTTCATACAGGTTCAGGATCCAATACAGGAAATAAGATTTTTTGGAACAAGAAGGGTTCAGTTTGGAACAATAAAGAAGATGCAATATACCTAAGAGATGAAGAAGAAAAACTGGTTCTATATTTGAAATATTCCTGATTTGATGTTTAAAAATTATGTAGCTCTAAATTACCATGCTCCGAAAAAGAAAGCAATTGCTAACGCGATCGAATTGTATACGCCATGAACTATTGCTGATGTAGTCGTATTTCGGTCAGTCTTCTGCCAGATTAATCCTAAAACTAGCCCCGCAGCCAGTGTTGGTGCAATAGCCCTTATAATGTTCAATGCATGTAACATGCCAAAAAGAAATGAAGCCATTAACCAACCTTTGGTCTTACCAAAGGATTCTTCGAACCCACCCTGCAAATAGCCTCTTGCGAATAATTCCTCTACTGGACCCACTACAGCAAGAGACAATGCTACAAGAATGACAAGTTGAAGTGGAGTTCTGGGAGATACCATTTTGGAAAACATTTCTTCAGATGGATCTGGCCCTAAAATTGTAGTCTGGGCAAACGCGACAGCTCCTGTCAACGTTAACATTGCCACAGCTACAACTATCATGATCAGGGATAAGCGAATTGATACTCTCCTAAGTCCGAGATGTCTAATATTTGCACCACTCCTCCTCGCAAATGCCAGTGTTATCACCAATATTACAAGTTCATTGACAGGGATGGATATGAGAGCAAGAGGAAAGGAAGGATCCATGAGATCAATTCCAAATTGTCCCAAAATCAAGCCAACAAACATTGAAGCTAAGAGAATTCCTGCTATGACAATTATGTAACAAGCAAAGGCTGATCTAGCTTTCCAGACAATCTTGTGCTCAGTTGTCTCATCTGGTTTGTCCGTCGATGAAACATTATTTATCTGATTAACCATAATGGACGCCTTATCGGACCCTTATTTATAAAAGATTGATTCTACATGATGAAGATTAGATCATAAATCAATCTTTTTACCGATATTATATATGATAGGTAACATTCCAAAGATGTGAGCTTTCAAATGTCTTTACATGATAGTCTTGAAAAAGTTCCGATTAGTCTCTTCCACTATAGATTCTTGGGTGTCAGTAGTTTAGCTTGGGCGTTCAATGCAATTGCTGTAATGATAATTGCGTTCACTGCTCCATCGATTAGAGCAGAATGGGGACTTTCTCTTCCCACTCTCGGATTGCTGGTAACCGCTCACTATGTCGGAATGTTCATTGGAGCTTCCGGAATAGGCTACTTAGCCGATAATATTGGTAGAAAAAAAACTGTCCAAGCAACAATCATTACATATTCACTATTCACAGCTCTCTGTGCCTTTGCATGGGATCTCAATTCCATGATGGTTTTACGTTTTCTTGGAGGTCTTGGAACAGGAGGTTTAATGCCTGTATTAAGTACATGGATGTCAGAATATGTCCCAGCAAAAAGAAGAGGGACTTTTGTTGCAATACTTGAAAGTTCATGGTCTTTTGGAGCACTTCTGATAAGTGCCATTTCATTCATCATACTTCCAACATATGGTTGGAGGTCGATTTTTTCAATCCTTTTCATCAGCTTGAGCCTGGTGATATTAGTTCGCCAATATATGCCAGAATCGATTAGATATCTCGAAGTAAAAGGTAAAGCTCAACACGCAAGAGATATACTGAAAAAATATTCTTTTCCAGAGTCAAAAAGTACAATTGAGCGTATTTCCTCTAGGGTGTCTGTTAAGGAGCTCTGGTCAGGAGCACTTCGAAGAAGAACGATCATGCTCTGGGTCTTATGGTTCTGCATAGCATATTCTTACCACGGAATCTTCATTTGGCTGCCCACAGTCCTAAGTGAGCAAGGTTTCACTTTAGTCAAAGCCTTATGGTATACTGTGATGATAACGGCCTTACAGATCCCTGGTTATTTGAGTGCTGCATATCTTATTGATAAAGTTGGAAGAAAGCCGATACTCGTTAGTTATATGATACTTGCCGGCGTTGCAAGTTATTTCTTTGGAACTAGCACTGGAGAATTGTCGATAATCGCTTTTGGAGGAGCAATATCGTTTTTCAATTTAGGCGCATGGGCTGTGACATACGCATATACACCTGAATTATATCCGACGAGAATTAGAGCGACTGGTGCTGGATGGGCTGGAGCTTTAGCAAGGATCGCAGGGATAATAGCACCGATCACAACGGCAGTAGCAGTCTCGAATATGGGGATATTCCAGACATTTCTTGGATTTTTTGTAGCTCATTTCGTCGCAGCGGCAATAGTGGCTATATTGGGAATAGAGACTGTTGGGAAAACTCTCGAAGAGATCTCGAAGTGATATATTAATTGCTATTACCTAAAGTGATCTAAATTAATGGTTGAGTTTCATTGAAGAATGACCTTACCGATGAGGAATTCGAGTATTATTCTAGACAAATCGCTCACAATGATATCGGGTACAGCGGACAATTAAAACTGAAAAATTCTAAAATCTGCATCCTAGGATGCGGTGGCTTGGGCGCCCCGTCAATGTTTATGTTGACCGCCATGGGCATAGGTCACATAAGGATTGTAGATCGGGATATAATATCTGTCTCAGATCTTCATAGACAATACCTCTACGATATCAAATCTATCGGTCTTCCAAAGGTTGAGGTTGCTGCTGAAAAACTGAAACGACTGAACCCAAATGTGAAGATAGAGCCTATTGCTGAACCTATAATTAAGAGAAACGTTTCAGATATAGTAAATGGGATGGATATTGCCGTCGATGGTCTGGACAGTATAGATACAAGATACTTGATAAACCGAGCATGCCACGAGAAAAAAATTCCTTATGTCTTTGCTGGGGCTATCGAATCTATTGCTAATGCAACAACAGTAATTCCAGATAAGACTCCTTGTCTGGAATGCATATTTCCTGGTTTTAACGATACACTATTGCCAAAATGCTCACTTGTAGGTGTGCATCCTGCAGTAATAGGAATTATTTCAAGTGTACAAGTTTCTGAAGTAACAGCGATTCTCTTAGGTAGAGTACCTCAACTTGCAGGTAAACTGCTTCTGATAAACCTTAACGATCTCTCGTTTGACAAAATTGATGTATCAAAACAGAAGAACTGCAATACATGTGGTAGTAGCCCGATAGGCAACCAAAAAGAAATTGTGGAAAAATTTCTCGAGGAAGAATGTGCCAGAGATGGTATGAGAACCATCATCCTAACTCCGAAAAGGAAAATAGAAGTTGACTTAGAAAAGGTTATACAAAAATTAACCAATGAAGGTAAAAATGTCAAGGTAAAAGGTAATCTCGGGATAACGTTTGACATATCTGAAATGTTTACGATGAGTCTCCTACAAAGTGGATTGTCAATTGTACAGATATCTCCTAAAAAAGGTGATCAAAAAATTCTAAGCGAAATTCTATCTGTTTATGAAGGAATTGTTGTCGATTTGCTAGGCTATCCCAAAGATGTTATTCCAGATGCCTGATGGCTCACGCGTTTTTTCTTAATTTGTAAGCGCGCGCTACTATTCTACCAATGATCATAACGTACTAATTCATCGATGGTCTTTCTTCTGGTTACTGGGCCTTTCTCTACAGCTGGATAGCCTAAAGTCGTTAAAGATATAACTCTCACCTCTTCAGGAATTCCTAAAACTTTCTTGAGTTCATTTTCTCTAAAAGCAGCAATCCAACATGTTCCCAAACCTTCTTCCCATGCAGTCAATACAATATTGTTCAAAGCAATTGCAACATCTACCTTCCAAATCTCCTCACCATCATCTCTGATCCAAGCTTTTTCAGGAAAAGCACAGGTTATGATCATCGCTGGAGCTTGCCAATCCTGATTGCAAGCTGAGCTTACTTTCTCAATTGTATTAGAATCGGTGACCACAACAAAGCAATATGGCTGCTGATTATTGGCAGAAAGAGACAATCTGCCTGCTTCAAGAATTTTATCCAGTTTTCCTTTCTCAATTTTTTTATCTGCATATTTCCTGAAGCTTCGTCTTGTTCTAATTGCTTCAAAAACATCCATCATAATCACATCAATTATTGCCAATGACAAATATTCGATTGAATATAAATCCAATCGTATTGATTCTCAATAAGGGCGCTAGGTGGCATATGGGTGGATTATAGAAATCTTGATTTTCTTGAAAATGGATTCTATTAAGTATATTTCTGTAAAATCGTAGTGTGAATATAATGTCTTCACTAGCTCCACATGTTCCTGCTTCTGAGGATGCTGTTCGGAAGATGCTTCAGTTTGCTGAATTACAGATTGGAGAACAACTCTATGATCTGGGTTCAGGTGATGGCAGAATCATAATTATGGCGGCGAAGGAATTTGGAGTAAAAGCTACAGGTGTAGAGTTAAGAGACGACTTGGTGCAACTTACTCGAAAGAGGATAGAGGAGCTTGGTCTAACTCAAGTTGAGGTAGTGCATGGAGACCTTATGCAAGCTGAGATCTCTAATGCTGATGTAGTCACATTATACTTGACTACAAGTGCAAATGAGAAAATAGCTCCAAAATTAAAGAAAGAACTAAGGCCAGGAAGCCGAGTCGTATCGTTTTGTTTTAGGATACCGCGATGGGAACCAAGCAAGACCATGCGACTCGGTACAAGAACTCTCTACCTTTACATTATTCCTGAAACCGAAAATTTGAAGGTCTGAGAGCAGATTCAAGATCAATCGATATGATATAGATTATAATAATTATTTTCGGCTAACACGCACTAGATTTTTCGATATGATACATCTATGTAGGTAGCTTAAATTTGAACTAAAGACATAGCAAGAATTACATAATAATACTTTTAATACCACAATAATAGTTGATTTTGTATCGGATAGTGGGTTAGCGCGCGCGATAGGATGAGTTTATTGTGTTAAGGAATAAAATATTCATTTTATCAATTTTCATTGCTCTATTGTTGTTAATCCAAAATGTGAATGCTGCTCCTTCAGGATCAATTGACCTTGATCCTAGCATAAGTGCAGATAATTTCTTATCTGTAGGCGAAGATGAGGTAGTGCTTATCATTTTTAATAATACTGCTGGTGCTCCAATAACTGATGTTGCCTCAACCATTCAATATTTATCTGTTTCAGTAGCCGTTAGAAATCCCACTCTGATTTCTATCGCTTTGGGTGCTGACATTACTATACATAATCCTGATGGATCAGTGAGGGTCACGTCTTTTCCTGTGACAGGAACCCTTGAGTCAACATTATTCGTTCCCCCTGGCGGGCCCAGTACGCCTGAAGAAACTGTTGATCTTTATACTTGGAGTCTCGGCCCTCCAAGCGGTACTTTATCTGCCTATACGGATAGTTCCCAATTCGTAAGTACTTTAAAGATCCTGAGGCCTGCTGAATACCTTACACTCAGTATCACAGTAACATGTGCAGGAGTAGGCGATAGTGTAAGCTGGTTCTTCTTCAGAGCCACAGAAGATGCTTTTTCAAGTGGAAGCTATCCAACCGCCATCACCGCGATTTCAGATAAAAAGAACCTCTATTATTCCAAATTACCTGGACCTGATGCGACAAAATATTGGTTACCTCTACATAATAGCTATGACCCATACGATATCGATCTTTTAAAGGGTCACGTCTTTGATCAGAACACATGGACACGAAGTGCAACTAATACTTCATATGCAAAAACGAATAAGATTCATCATCAAAGCCCCAAAGCAAATGGAAACAATGGAGGAGGCGATCCTCTTACCTCAGTTATTCATATTTGCGGTATTAAATTTCTAGATCTAAACAGAGACGGCATATACAACATTAATACGGAAAATGGCATAAATGGATTTGAAATAACACTGCTTGGGCCAGATCTAAAGACTAAAGCAGAGGAATTTTATTCAGGTTCTCTACAAATTTCTGAGGCACATGGAAATCCAGTTATGAGTGGAGAGGAGGGCAAAGCACTTCCCGGAGTTTACTGTTTTAACCTGATCAACGTAAAAGCTGGAACCTATACATTCTATGTAGAAATAAAAGAATCCGAAGGGTATAAAACAACAACACCAACATCGATAGGCCCAATAATGTTTCAGGTAGATAATGATCCTGGAATAGAATTCTTCAATGTAGGAAACAATTTTGGAAACACGATATACCAACCTGTCGGAGGCATAATAACGCCCGCAAATAGGGTAGCGATCTTAATGCCTTTCATAGTTTTCATAGGATTGGTGGGAATTGTATCCTCAATATTCGTGTTATGGAGAAGACGAAGAGACTAAGAGGATTTTTTCCTAATTTTTTTGATTAAGATGCTACAATGTTGGTTTAACGACATTCAGCACCTGCTATTCAAGTTTTGAAATGTTATTCCAGAGAAATTTTCCATTTTGCTGGATGACCGCACCATCAACAATTATTCGTCCAGGTTTCATGGTCTTTATCATATCCCAATGAATGGCACTTCTGTTTATTCCTTTACATTCCTTGTAAGCTCTACCAATAGCCAGATGTATTGTTCCACCAATTTTCTCGTCCAACAGAATGTTCTTTGTGAATTTCTTAATTTTCATGTTTGTTCCAATACCAAGTTCACCTATTCGCTTTGAACCCGGATCTGTTCTGATCATCTCCTTCAATAATTCCTGATTCTTGGAGGCTTGAGCAGAAACTATGTTTCCATTTACAAATTCTAATTCTATATCGCGAACCTCTTTTCCAGCATGAATAGCAGGAAGATCAAAATACACACGACCTTTCACCGAACTTTCAATTGGTGCGGTGAAGATTTCGCCTCCTGGAAGATTATGTGTTCCATTGTCAGGAACAAAGATTCTTCCTCGAACAGACATTCTAAGATCTGTTTTTTCTCCTTCAAGTTTTATCTCTGATGCTCTATCAAGTACCCTCTTCAGTATCGCATTCTTAGCTGACTCTTTTCTCCAGTTTTGAATTATTGATGAATAAACAAAATCTTGGTAAGCATTAAGAGACATATCTGCTTCTTGAGCATAAGCATTTGTTGGATATTGAGTTAAACACCATCTTTTCTTCATTCTCTCTTCCTGAATTTTTTGTAGAACGGTTGATCTCGTACTAATCTTTGAAGGCTTTACTTGTGATAATGCTCTAGTATTTGCATCACCTCTAACTGATATGATGACATCAGAAGCTTTTACTAATTCGAATAAATGCTTGGGAAAAACTTTCAGATGTTTTACTGTTGTGACTTGATAATACGCCTCAATAGTCTCTGTTGGAGAATTTACAATTAAACAGGATGCTCCAAGCTTGGAGGCTTGCTTGAAGATTTCAACAGCAAGTTCTTTCCCAA
>MEZD01000011.1:74588-77775 GCA_001775955.1 Candidatus Bathyarchaeota archaeon RBG_13_38_9
AATAATCAACTATTATTCTAGCATGTCGAATAATCCTTTGATCCATGTCTGATTCACTAGTCTAGTTAGTATCTCTCTTACTATTATTATTCTGAAAAAGCTTAACTCAACTCTAAAGAGATAAGGTATTCGAATAGAATCTACGATTATATTGACAGATAAAATGAATTAACATTCGACACTAGGTAATGAGGTAGGAAAGATGAATTTGAATTTCTGGATTTCAAATTCCGTGACGCTTGTAATAATCGCTATGATACTAATTCTCTTAACGATTAACATTATTTTTACAAAGAATACAGGTACAGGTCGTTATTGGGTTCTGATTTGGATCCCTATAGGATGGTTGATCTCTTTACCCTTAGCAGAATGGCTAATACAAATATTATTTCAATTTCGAAAAAGTTTGATATCTGGTTGGGAGACGCCTTTAATAATATTATGGATTATTGCGTTTTCGATGTTACTTTTAGGATTTCTACCACAATTCAGGCCTACGAATAGAAAAGACCGAATTAATTTGCTGGGGTTCAGTGTGTGTTGGACTGCGATGATGATGTCGATAAATATATTCTGGTTTAGGTTTATCATGCTTGTTTGATTATTTCTCTGAGGAAACCTTTGGATTAGATTATTATTGTTAATCTTCATTCCATTTTACGAACTCATTTACAATCCATTCGCGAATCTGTTCTCTCGCTTTTCTGAAATTTTCCATTATCTCTTCTTCTGTCCCCTCAAGACTTGATGGATCCTCAAAGCTCTTATGGATGAAAAACTTCGCTCCTGGAAAGAATGGACAACTCTCCTTAGCTTGAGCGCATACAGTAATAACATAATCAAATTTGATTCCCTCAAAATTGTTAACACTCTTAGATTGATGTTTTGAAATATCTATTCCAATTTCTAACATCGCTCTGATTGCATAAGGCGAAACTTTTGTAGGTTTAGTGCCAGCGCTAAATGCTTCAAACTGCTCACCATATTGGGATTTTATGAATCCCTCTGCAATTTGTGAACGAGCAGAATTATGTGTGCAAATGAAAAGAATTTTCTTCTTCAAATAAACCACAATTATGAATGATTATACCTCATGAATAGCTTATAGCGCGCGCTATGAACTATAGATTTTCAGATGTGAATTTGATGTTTATAATGGTTGATGTTGAAGCTGATGGGCCTGTTCCTGTAAAATATTCTATGATTGAGTTAGGCGCTGTAGCGGTAGAACCAAACCTCGATCGAACTTTTCATCGAAAGTTGCGACCAATCTCAGATGAATATGATCTCGAGTCTCTTTCGATAACAGGATATTCTAGAGAGGAGACACTTAATTTTGAAGATCCGAAAACAGTTATGATGGATTTTGAGAAATGGATTAATGATGTTGAACCGAGACGTCCAATGTTTATCTCTGATAATAATGGGTTTGATTGGATGTTTGTATGCTGGTATTTCCATAAATTTCTAGATAGGAATCCTTTCGGTTTTTCTTCACAGAATCTTAATTCATTATACAAGGGTCTTTCGAGGAATTTGCGAGGATCATTTAAGCATTTGAGAAAAACTCCACATGATCATAATCCAGTGAATGATGCGAAAGGGAATGCGGAAGCATTATTGAGTTTAATCAGAGATTATGATCTACATTACTGAAATAGCGCATACTGGCTTTCTAATATTGATATGATTGTTAAGGATAACCAGCACGCGCTAAACTGCTTTAATACTTGTTTCTATGTTTTGCAGGTTAGGAGGAAACATAATGATCAAATTTAATGGAGTTAATCATTTGGCGATGACAACTGGAGACATGGATTCTACGATTCGTTTCTGGAGAGATCTATTAGGAATGCGTTTAGTAGCGGGACTTGGAAAACCTGGCTATAGACATTACTTCTTCCAAATCTCAGATACCGATTTGATTGCATTTTTTGAATGGTTGGGGGTTCAGCCTGTTGAAAAGAAAGATCATGGAGAGCCAGTGAAAGGACCTTACATATTTGACCATGTTTCTTTTGGTGTGGAATCTGAAGAAGATCTATGGCGGTTAAAGGATAGAATATCTGCAGCTGGTTTCTGGGTTTCTGACGTGATCGATCATGGGTTCATTCATTCAATCTATGCTTTTGATCCTAATGGTATTCCAATTGAGTTCAGTCACAATGTTGAAGGAATCGATGTACGCAAGAATCCATCAATTAATGATTCTGCACCATCACCTATAACTAAAGAAGGACCGGACCCACACCTGGATAAATGGCCTAAAGTGGTGAAAGCTACCCCAAAAAACGAATGGATAGTTTATCCAGGGGCAGGAAGCGAATTATTTCACGGAAAAAAGAAAACATGAGATAGTCTTAGCTAGATAGCTAAAAAAAGGAAGAGGAGAGAGTTTGCGCTTTAGAAACTCTAATATTTACTGGGAGTCTTGGATATACCAAACATTTCTCTTGCTTCAGTTGGAGTGGCAACTGGACGATTGAGTTCCTTAGCTATTCTTGCTGCTCTCTCAACAAGTTGTGCGTTGCTTTCTACTTTTGCACCTCTAGCATAGTAGACGTTATCTTCCATACCTACTCGTACATGCATGCCGAGGATCATTGCCAAAGTCGTTAAAGGAACTTGGTGAACACCAATACCAATAATGTTGAACATAGTATCTGGAGGAGCAAATGTAGTCTGATTAAGTAAATGCCATGGTGTAGGTTGTGTGGCACCCTGCATTCCGAGAACGAGACAGACCCAATATGGAGGCTTCAACAATTGTTTATCAATCAAGTTTTGGATTAAATACCAATTTCCGTCGTTAAATGTTTCCATCTCTGGCTTAATGTTTAGTTCAAGCATAGATTTGGCAAATCTTTCTGTATCGCTGTATGTGTTTTTAAAAACTGACTCTATATGCTCGTCTTGATCTCTACCTGTTAGTGGTGGTTTGCGAGCTTTATTCACACCTCTCATAGTCAAGGTCCCCATGTTCAGACTGCACATCTCGGGTTTTGCATAGGCAGCTTGAAGTCTATCCTCTATGCTCATTGTCGGCCCACCGCCAGTTGTGTTATTGATAATTATATCAGGACAGAGCTCTCTAACACGTTTGTTTATGTCATGATAGATGTCTTTGTCTCCTATTGGTTCAGCATACCCTTTTTTAGGATCTCGTGCATGAATATGGACTACTGAT
>MEZD01000011.1:77847-79777 GCA_001775955.1 Candidatus Bathyarchaeota archaeon RBG_13_38_9
TCCTTGCCTTGCCATCCTCCAGTAATGGCACAAGAGATTATTAATGGGGGCATCTCGAATTTTTCATGTAACCTAAGATATTCTCTCGGACTCCCATAGTCCCAAGTTAGTTTGTATGATTTACTCATCTCAATACACCGTTGTAACGTGCTCTTAATTGAAATCATAGACATTGATTAAGTTAGCGCGCGTGTAGGCTCAAATTTTTGAGGTTTATTCCGATACGTTACTCTTATCATTCTATAAGGTATAGTTGCATTTGAAGCGGTTTTATGAAAGATGAAGAATGTATGCCTTGCTCATAATTGTATAAAGTGCTGTCTGAAAACCCAGATGGCGCTAAATGATTCTGATATCAGAAAGATTAGAGGACTTGGATTCAAGAATTTTTTTAAAGTAAATAAGAGGGGTATGAGACAGCTTAAAAACCACAATGGAAAATGTGTCTTTCATAATGGAAAGATATGCAAGATTTACAATTCTCGGCCTATAGGTTGTCGGCTTTATCCAGCTGTTTTTGATGAGTTCGAGAATAAGGTGATTTTGGATAATCATTGTCCTTTCAGAGAAGAGTTTCGATTGACTTCAACTATTTCACAAAAAATCATTAAACTCCTAAATGAGCTGGATGAGAATAAAAGAAAATAAGATATTTGTAACTGATCAGGTGGAGAATATTAAATAAAGAATTATTAGTATGCTAACTTCATAATTTATCGAGATAAAACAGTTATTGGCGGGAAAGTTTTTGTCATGGTCGTCATGGATATCGAAATTTGTTGAGAAGAAAGTAATGAATGAAGTGGGAAAGCAGCTCAATCTTGAGGTAAAAGATGGAAGTATTGATTTCAAGTCAACTAAGAAATGTAAATTTTGTCAAACGGACATGGCTTTGGCAGATGTATTCTGTCCAATATGCTCAAGATCACAAAAATAATAGCGCGCGCAGTTCAATATGATGATGCTATCTGCGTATATTTTATTGAATTAAAGGTTCTGTCGAATTGAATAACGGGCAATTCAAAGTTGCTGTAGTCCAGACGGATCCTCATTTTCCTCCAAGTAAAAAAGACTCAATCCAAAAAGCTATCAAAATTATCGAAGAGGCTGGAGCAAAAGGAGCTCGGATTATTGTATTTCCAGAGACGTTCATACCAGCTTATCCAAATTGGGCAATTGAAGCGAAACCGCCATTAAATTGGTATGAGAAATCTAAAAGATTGGTTGAAGAGTCGATTTTTGTACCCGGTTCCGAAACGGAAAGTCTTTGTGAAGCCGCCAAATCTTCTGGAGCAATTATTTGTATTGGGATCAATGAACGAGATAGAGAACAAATTAACTCTATATACAATTCGATAATTTTTATTGACGATAATGGAAAAATATTGGGTACACACCGAAAGCTGACACCTGTCTATCGTGAGAAAGTATTTTGGAAAAGTGGAAAGCCTAAAGATCTTAACTGCGTGTTCAAGACAAATTATGGTGTAATTGGTGGTTTAATCTGTGCTGAACATCTTAATCCGCTATTAAAGTCTGCAATGTTCATTCAGCAAGAGCAAATTCATGTGGCCTGTTATCCTGGTTGGAGCCTATTACCTCGAGATATTATGCAAAGCTCAATTCGGCAATACGCCATTGAAAGTCAATGTTATGTTCTAGCATCATCACAATATATCAGGGATAAACCCGAGAACTCTGATGATGTCGAGGCCAATTGGGATTTCTATGGTGGCAGTGCGATAATAGATCCAATTGGAAATTATCTTGCAGGTCCATCATATGAGAAAGATGAGATATTGTATGCGAATATTGATCTCTCGAAAATATTAGAGAGAAAAATTTGGATTGATATGGCAGGTAAGGATGGAAGGTGGGATGTGATCCCATATCTCTTGGATAGATCTAATGAGCTGGAACTTCTTTAGAC
>MEZD01000011.1:79813-81277 GCA_001775955.1 Candidatus Bathyarchaeota archaeon RBG_13_38_9
ATCAATGCTGCAATTAGCAATGCTGCAGAAAGATAAGGAGTGATGAGGCTTACTTTATCTATAGGTATCAGTACGCCTGCTACTGGAGGCAGTCTAGGTTGACCTGGTCCCCCTATCATATTAATTACGCCATCTGTAGGATCGTCATCCCCTAATCCTCCCTCAACTAACTGGATTATAATGAAATTATCGCCATCATCATCTGATAATGGAATTGGATACCATGTGGAACTTGATTGATCATAAGCCCAATACTCAGTGCCTTCGAGCATAAATGTTGGTAGTCTTATGAATACATTCACGGTATCACCCGGACTCAAATTAGTAATTTCAATGGAGAAGAAACCATGGATGAAATTTAGTTCAGGTTTACCTACGTCAGGTAGTGTTTCTTCATTTACAGCGTTAAGTTGGGTAAGACATCCTATGTCTGTATCAAATTGAGCAATGCCTGAGCCGGTGGTTGTCTCAACAGTCGCACCTCTAATCTGAAATGTTCCATGTATCCAGTCATTGCTCCATTCAAATCCATCATATACTCTTATGCGAACGTGATATATTGTGCATATACTTGGAAAAGGGCCACTATAAATGATAGATGTGCTAGATCCTGAAAATACTGAAGGATCCCATATGTCATTAGCATCAAGAGATGTGCCTACTTCGATTTCGTATTGATTTTGTACACTTCCATCAGGATCCTGATAGGTCCAGCTAAAAGTAGGAGTAAAAGTCTTAAGGTCTTGAGGATCAGTCAAGCTTTCAGTCTTTAGATCACTGGCTGTTGGTAATTGATTGATTTTGAAGGTCTGGTCAGCCGTGTTGAACCCTTCATTATCACAAATATCCCATGTCTTTACTCGCCAGTGGTAAGTAACACCT
Source organism: Candidatus Bathyarchaeota archaeon RBG_13_38_9 (assembly GCA_001775955.1). Taxonomy (GTDB): domain Archaea; phylum Thermoproteota; class Bathyarchaeia; order 40CM-2-53-6; family RBG-13-38-9; genus RBG-13-38-9. Next base: position 80,696 of record MEZD01000011.1, read on the forward strand.
CTAGAAAGTGCGGCACCAGAATATGCAATGCTTGAACTGGAGCTGCTTGTTTTTCCTGTATCCCACAATATTGTACCGCTACCATCGGCTCCTGTGGAGACTTGAAGTTGATAGGCGGTCTGAGAATCTCCTGTATCAGGATCGCTGAAGGTCCAAGACAAAGTTGGTGTAAATGTTATGATATTTGTTGGATTCGTTTGTCCTTCACATAGAGGATTCTCTGGTGCGTTAGGTGGGTTACCTATTATCTTGAAAGTTCCACGTATCCAGTTGCTCCATTCAAATCCGTCATAGACTCTTACACGGACATGGTATGTTGTACAGAGGCTAAGTGGGCTTCCACTGTAGATTCTTGAAGTTTCTGCTCCCGAAAATGCAGATGGATTCCAAACATCATTGCCGTCGAGAGATGTTCCTACGTCAATCTCGTATTGACTTTGCGTATCTCCATCAGGATCCTGATAGGTCCAACTAAAAGTTGGTGTTAGAGTCGTCAAAGTATCAGGATCGGTTTGGCTTTCAGTCTTTAGATCACTGGCTGTTGGTAATTGATTGATTTTGAAGGTCTGGTCAGCCGTGTAG
>MEZD01000011.1:81313-81943 GCA_001775955.1 Candidatus Bathyarchaeota archaeon RBG_13_38_9
CGCCAGTGGTAAGTAACACCTCTAGAAAGTGCGGCTCCAGAATATGTGACACTTGAACTTGAGCTGCTTACTTTTCCTGTATCCCATAACATTGTGCCTCCACCATCGGCTCCTGTGGAGACTTGAAGTTGATAGGCGGTCTGAGAATCTCCTGCGTCAGGATCGCTGAAGGTCCAAGATAATGTTGGTGTAAATGTTAAGATATGTGTCGGATTCGTTTGTCCTTCACACAGAGGATTACTTGGGGAGTTAGGTGATGATACATCAATTAGTCCTCCTATTACAAAAGCATCGATGTAAACTGAGGAGATCCAAGTCTCCATAATTTGGTTATTATCTACTCCAACTAGATAGAAAATTCTAGTTCTAGGGTTGCTATTACGTTGATTTCCGTATTGACGCTGATCATCTGAAGAACCATTTTCTCGAAAATCTACTTGCGCAGGCTGACTGACACCAGTCTGAAGTTGCGCCATCAATAATGCTATTGAAGCTGAGCTGTTACTCAGGAATGAGGATAAAGCAATATCCGTCCAACTGTCTATAGTTGTACCGCTTGGGAAAATATCGTTGCTGGCAGTTGTTCTCCAGAATCCAACCGATTTTATGTATCCAACCAGATGGAAATTA
>MEZD01000011.1:81951-99204 GCA_001775955.1 Candidatus Bathyarchaeota archaeon RBG_13_38_9
TGTATTCCCGACGCGTCGATGTTGAAATCTGCTTCCACTATCAACTCCTACCATAATATACTGGTGAGCTCCAGAAATTCCTTGACCGTAACCGATAGTCAAGCTAGCTCCGAATCTTGCAAATAGTAGATTAGCCTCAGTAGACGTTCCTACTTCATTGTATAACTCTAAGATTACTATCGAATTTGGAGGAACATTGTATGGGCTTCCTCCAACATTTACTGTGTATGTGGTTGCCGCAGCATGCCCTCCAGCAACATCATTCCAATTATCAAAAAATATTACATCTGCACCAGTATATCCTCTAACATAGAATCTGATGTTTGTATTATCCCTATATGCTTGAAATAGTTTGTTGGTATCAAGCTTGACAAATGCCATTATCTGAGTTGTACCTCCTATTTTGGCTCCAGAAGTTCTATCATCAATACTACCTTTGGTTCTTACTTGTCCAATATGCGGATTTCCAGGAGTGTCTAGATTTACAATCTCAAGAACAACTCCGGTCGCACCGTCAGGAATGTCTGAGTCTCCAGACAAATCAATATCCTGCCATGAACCTGTGGTTGGAGTATACACTTTTAAATCTGAATTTAGAAACCAAGTTATGCCTCTGTTTATTGAGCATGAGGCATCCATTATTTGATTAGAAGTAATTGCCAGACTCAGAAGTAGAATAATTAATAATCCAGACCATCCTCTGAGTCTCATTCACGTTCTACCCCGGATTAATTTCAAATCCAGCTTATTTTCGATTTTATATGGTTTTCTACTGTAGTTAATCCATATTTAACATTAGTCTAAAAAAACAATGTAATCATATGTAGAGATTATAGAGATATCATCTATGTTTATACCCTTTTTTTAGGCTAAGGGTGCTCCCCAAAAAATTATTCGTTCTTACTAAAATTAGGAATGGATGAAAGGCTGAAAGTTGAGCTTAACAGAATGGTCCCTTTAACAATTAAACTGTTTGATTTTATTTCCTGTAATTGTTGTAATGCATACATGAACAGACCGCTAAACCAGATAAAGAATGGAACGCCATCTTTACTTCCATTCTCGGTATAGAGCTCACTAAATCTCCAGTTTTCCTTCTCGAGTATGTTCACAAGAGAATTTTTGACTCTATCTGCATTCTGTATATCTTCAATTTTTAGATATGCAACTACAGTTAATGCTCCCAACCATCCCCACACTCTACAATTTTGGTAGTTTTCTGCATCGTGTAAATATCTTGGTTTAACAGTTAAGGTTGGAAGTGGAAAGATCATATCATTCATATTTTTCAAGATGATTTCTGATTTTTCGCGGTCCGTAAAATCCCACACTATAGCTAAAAGGTTTCCATCAGCCGCTAAATATTCACTTCCAATGAAATCTCTATAGTACTGACCATTCCAAAATTCTGACTCAATATTTTCTTTTAATCTAGAAGCTTTCTGAACACCCAAAACAGTATATGCTTTCCAAAATAAGATGTTAGAGTACATTACATGTTTTGGTCGAAGGCCTTTTCTTGCTGAATCACACCAATCAGCATAATAATGATCACTATCTCGCTGGTTCACTAACCCGTTTTCCATCCTAGAATCTAGCCATAATGATAGCTTTTCATAACATTTTTCATTCTCTATGAATCTTTTGAATTCTACATCATTGGTTGATCTTAGATATTCATCAGTAATTATTATCCAAAGAGGTGTTGAGTCTATGCATTCATCTTCACCAATTCGTGTTGATGTAGTGTTAGCAATGACACTTATCGAATCCCCTTTCTCCGATGTATATCTTGTATTCCATAAGAATATCAAGAGATTTTTTACAATCTCATATTGTCCGTCAGCTATGAATCCGAAACAAGAAAAGAGTGTGTCTCTTGCCCAAACATTATTGTATTCATAAACATATGGCATTTCGTTGACAACCGCATCTCTCATCCTTAATCTTGTGTTTTCAGTTACTTTTTGGATCTGAGCTGTTGTGTTATTGATTTGTAGGGTTGAGAACAGTAGGATGATGAGAAGGAATCCTGCAGGAAGCAAAGATTTCAGTTTCAATTTTTCGTCGATTCTATTTGAAATTTCTAGGTACTTAAAAATTGGGACAAGTTTGTTACATAAATGTTACATACGAACTGCCAAGGTGTTCATGCGAGGGATTTGTGAATGTGCCCGAAGTTATTCGAACTTGAATAACATGATTGTTTGGTGCACAGGAGATCATGGGCGGATAAATTTTCTTCTGAGTAAAGTTAACTGATCCTTGAAATATTTGATTCTTGTCTTTGCTAATGCAATCGCAAAAGCCTTGATATCTCGTAGCGGGTCAACCTTGGAATTTTCATCATCATAAATAGTATGAATCTTAACTCCTTTGATTTTGAAGTCGTGTATATCAGCTTGTGCTAGTATCTCAGCTTCACCTTCGAAGCCACTATTTTTTATTAAAGGTAAAAGTTTTTTTAAAATTTCCTTTTTGAATGCTCTATATCCACATTGAGTATCCTTTAGCCATATCGTGAAAAGGATCGTAATTACTAAAGTAGATATTATGTTGGATATTATTCTGAGAAATGGCATTTTTCTGAGACTGAATTCTCTTTGACCAACAACCATATCTGCACCTGATTCAATTTCTTTCACAAATTTTGGAATATCATCAGGATCATGTTGGCCATCACCGTCTAATTGTATAATACAATCTGCGTTTTGTTTAGATAAAATAGTCTCGAACCCTAACTTGAGAACAGCAAATTTGCCTATATTTTTTTGAGATTTCAGTAATGTTGCTCCGGCCTTGGCAGCTTCTGAATATGTGTTGTCTGTACTTCCGTCATCTACGACCAGTACCTCTGTTGAATATTTGATAGCCTTTTCAACAATTCTACGAATGGTTCTCTCTTCGTTATGTGCCGGTATGACGACAGCGACTTTCAATGTTCAGACCTTTCATAGATATCGTTTTGGATAAACGCACGCTCTTCAGCAATTCGACTATTAATTGGAGCAATAATGGTCATAGTCGATCTTATTAAAATAGCCGTACTTGGATGGTTACTGGGAATTGATTTTATTATCAAATTACCAAGAGCGCAATAATAGAGTGTTTTCTTGAAAGATATGGGTAGGTATGATCGTTGGTGCGGGGAGTGGAATTTCAGCACCAATTTACCAGTATATATAAAGAGCACGCTAGTGAGACTGTATCATGACGTTTGTACTCTCTTGAATTTGTGTATGGCTTGTCCATTAGCATCCATTACAGCCTCCCTTAGTGCCTCAGATAATGTTGGATGTGCATGTATAGTGTTTACAATATCTTCTGCTGTAGCTTCTAGTTTCATTGCCAGTGTTGCTTCAGCGATAAGTTCTGATGCGTTTGGTCCAACGATGTGTACTCCAAGTATTTCTTCTAAATCAGCATCGATCACTATTTTCACTAGGCCATCAGAATGATCCGTTGTAAGTGCTCTGGCATTAGCAGCAAAATAGAACCGTCCAACTTTGACATTGAATCCCTGCTTAATGGCTTCATCTTCTGTCAAGCCTACGGCTGCAACTTGAGGTGCCGTAAAAATACATCTTGGGATCATGGACAAATTCATTTTTGAATCGGATTCGTCCTTCCTTAGTGCATTGTCTGCTGCGATGATTCCTTCGTGCATAGCTTTATGAGCGTATGCTCCTCCGTTTACATCCCCAATTGCGTAGATTCCATTGATATTTGTCTCCATCTTTTCGTTGACAAAGATTTTGCCATCGATAATTTTCACACCTACTTTTTCGAGACCAAGGGTTATATTTGGAATCCTGTTTGATGCGAAAAGTATCTTATCTATTTCGATAAAGTTCTCTTTACCTCGAAGTTTGACCTGAATTTTTTTATTCTTATTTGATTTTTTGATGTTTGTAATTTCTGTGTTTGTTTCTATCATTATGCCTTCTTTCATTATCTTGCGCTGAATATATTGCACAATCTCATTGTCTTCGTTTGGCAGGATGTAGGGTTTTGTTTCCACGATTGTGACTACCGACCCAATTTTGGAATATATGCAGGCTAATTCAATGCCTTCAGGACATCCTCCAACTATCAGAATTTTTAATGGGACTTCAGTAAAATCTAGTGCATTCTCATAAGATAGAATATCCGTAGCTTCCAAACCTTCAATAGAAGGATTCATAGTTTTGGAGCCCGTAGCAACGATTATTTTTGTGGCGTCGATAATTCGTTTGCGATTATCCCTTTGAATGATCTCAACTTGATTACTAGATGATAAAATGCCTCGTCCAAAGATTGTCTGAACACCATTACTTACTAAAAGAAATTCGATTCCTTGTCTTAGTTTTGTCATAACTTCGTTTTTCTTTAACATAAGTTTTGGAATGTCTATGTCAAAATCATTGGATTGTATTCGTAGTATGTCAGTTTTTTTTATCTCGGATATTATTTCTAATTGATTCAAGACTGTCTTTGTAGGGATACATCCAACATTAGTGCAGATTCCTCCAAGTTTTTTTTCCTCAATCAGAATAACTTTCGCTTTGAGTTGGGCTGCTCTTATGGCCGCTGTATATCCTCCAGGTCCACCACCTATTACTGCTACATCGTATGACTCTGAAGTTGGTTGCTGAATGAGTTGTTTTGTTTTAGACTCGGTCATAAATCATTCTCCTGTTTCATTTCTTGATTCTGGATTACATTTTGAAATTCCAATTATAATTCGAATATTTTTCATAGAGTTCATCGGCCAGATTCATTTCTTTCTTTGTCAGTGGGCCCTCTAGAAATCGAACTCCATATAATCTCTCAAAACATTTAACCAACGTATCTGAAAATTCACTAGTCGTTAGATGCATGTCAAGCTCTTTTGAAATCGTAGTGACAGGCCTTCTAGAGCTTTTTACATATTTTGTTGTAGCATATTTATCTGACTTTAAAACATGAGAGAGAATTTTAGTATTGGAACAGACCAGTATCGATGAATGGTAAAGCACCGAGTTCCATTTTATCGCACCAGCTACACCACACACTTTCTTCTGATTTATCTCTACATTATTGTTAGAGATGAGGTTGGCGTGTAACCCTAGCGATTTAAGGCTACAAATTGTTCCTTCAGAAAAACGTCTAAAAATCTCCATTGGATTTGTTTGTGGAACTAGTTTATGTTTTTTAGGAATTGAGATGGCGTAATTTAAGTTTCCATAATCATGGTAAACTGCTCCTCCTCCCGTGAATCGTCTAACTATTTTAGTACCGTATTTTTCGCAGGCATCAAGGTTAAGCTCAAGATCTGCTGACTGATTATTTCCTATGACTACTGTGTTCGGATTTCTCCAAAGTCTCAAGGTGCAAGAGATTATTCCTTGACCAACTGCCCTTGGAACTGCCTCCTCAACAGCCATATTCATGAAGGAGTCTTCGTACTCTAGATCTAAAAGGCGCCAAGTTTCCAACTTTAATTCCATCACTTGTATTGTAAATGATTGAAGTTATACGAGCAGAACATACGGATTTTCTAAGATATTCTTTAGCGTTTGAAGAAACTTTGCCGCAGGGACACCATCAAGAACTCTATGATCAAAAACGAGGTTAAGCTTCATCATTTGCCTTGGGACAACTTCGCCATTTTTAACCACTGGCTTTTCACACAAGTTTCCAATTCCGAGTATTCCACTTTCGGGCGGATTTATCACGGGCATTTGTATATCAACGCCAAACATGCCAGGGTTCGTTATCGTAAATGTTCCATTCGAAGTATCTTCCGCCGTTAGCTCACTTTTTCTTGCTCGTTCTACCAATCTATTTAGTTCTATTGCGATTTCAAGTAGAGATTTTTTGTTTACACTCTTCACTACAGGAACTAGCAGATTATTTTCTAAGGCTACAGCGATTCCTAAATTTATTTCTTCAATCAGATGGATTCCATCTTCTAAAAGTATGGAGTTTAAAATCTTATTTTGTTCTAAAGCTTTTGAAACTGCTTTGGCTATTACATCAGTCAAGGATAAGTGTATATTCGCTTTTTCTTCGAAGTCTTTAAGAAGAGACTTTCGAAGTTTAAGAGCCTCGCTCATATCGACGTCTATAGCATATAATACGCGTGCTGTTGTGTGGGCACTTTTTGCCATTCGATCTGCGATTATCTTTTTCGCGCCTTCTAATGGTATGATGGTTTCTTTAGGGGGCGGTCTCGGTTTTTTCTCTAAACCTTTCTTTTGAAGCTGTATAGTTTTAATTACATCCTCTTTCACTATTCTTCCTGCAGGACCAGAGCCTTTTAATGTGCTCAAGTTTATGTCGTGTTGTTTTGCAATTTTTTTTGCTAAAGGTGAAGCTCTCAGTTTATCCTTAATATCTGATTTAACGTTTACAACTTGGGGTATTATTTCTTCGCTTGGTTTTCCTTCTGCATCTCTTGTCGGGTGGAATGTATCGGATAGTTTCTCTTCAGATTCAGAGAGTATTCCTATTGGATGACCAACTGGCACTACGTCACCTTCCGCTGCTAAAATTTTTTGAAGAAATCCTGTGGTTATAGATCTAACTTCAGTCTCAACCTTCTCCGTTTCTATCTCGAAAAGAAGCTCTCCTTCTTTGACATGTTCCCCCTCTTTCTTCAACCATTTGATAATCTTGCCTTCGGTCATTGTCCAACCGTATTTAGGCATTCTAATTTCTGTACTCATTTCTATTCTCTTTCTTCAGGTTCATTGTCTGAATTGGATCGATTGAAACTGATCATTTTGAATTGAGGCATCTAACTTATGATTTCGAGGATTGTTTTTATTATGTCCTCTTCGTTTGGGATTACGATTTTCTCCAGCGAGGGACTACACGGTATACATGAATCAGGTATTGCAACACGTTTTATGGGTGCATCCAAGTAATCTATTGCTTCTTCCGCGACGATGGCTGCAATTTCTGCACCTATGCCAGCGGTTTTGCATTCAGGTTCTGCTATTACAAGTCTAGTTGTCTTCTTAACCGAATCTATTATGGTGTCTTTGTCAAGTGGTGATAAGGTTCGTGGGTCAATAAGTTCTACATCGACACCTTTCTTTGCCAAATTTTCGCAAGCGGTAATTGCTTTTGGAACCATTGTTGAAATGGCAACAAGAGTTACATCTTTTCCTTTTTTCTTGACATCTGCTTTGCCGAAAGGGATAGTGTACTCTTCTTCAGGAACTAACCCTTTGGATCCATAAAGTAATAGTGCCTCAATGAAGATTACTGGATCATTTTGTCTAATGGCTGTCTTGAGTAAACCTTTTGCGTCTAGTGCATTTGACGGAGCCGCAATCTTAATCCCAGGAACATGCATGAACCATGAGATGAAGCTTTGAGAATGCTGTGGTCCAGCTGATCTTCCTAAACCTAAAGGTGATCGTATAACCATTGGTGCATTCATTTGATCGCCTGATAGAAATCTAACTTTTGCCGCCTGGTTCACTATTTGATCCATGCATAAAGTTAGAAAGTCTGCGAACATGATTTCAGCGACAGGTCGCAGACCAGTCAATGCAGTACCCAGGGCAACACCTATTATCCCGTTCTCAGATATTGGTGTGTCAATTACTCTTTCTCTTCCAAATTCGTCTACGAGACCCTTTGTTACTCCCCATAGAGCATGCCTAATGTCTTCCCCTAGCAAGAATACGGTTTCGTCTCGCCGCATTTCTTCTCTAAGTGCTTCACGTATCGCTTGAATGAATGTTATCTCCTTTGTAGGTGAAGACGCTGGATAAATTGCAGATTCCTGTTGAACATCTGCTTCTTTGATAAAGTGGTGAGGAAAAGAGCTTTCCTTGGCAAATTTGGTTGCTTCATCGATTTTTTTTCTTATCTTTTGTTCCATGTGTTTTGTTTTCTCTTCGGTGAGAACTTTTTCTTTTATGAGTTTTTCACATAAACTATCGATGGGGCACATCTGCTTCCATTTTTGAATTTCTTCTTTTGTCCTATACTCAAGTGTCTCGCCCTCTCCATGAGCCATGAAGCGATACGTTTTGCATTCGATCAAAGTTGGCCCAGCTCCTTTTCGGGCTCTTTCAACAGCTTCCCTCGTAACTTTCGCGACTTCTGCAACGTTCATACCATTTATTGTTACACTGGGGATGCCATATGCGGCGCCTCTTACACTGATGTCTTTAACAGAAGTAGACTCTGATGTTAACGTAGAAACTGCGTAATTGTTGTTCTCACACACGAAGATTGTTGGCAACTTCCAGAGCGCAGCCATGTTAAGACCTTCGTGAAAGCTTCCATTGTTAGACGCTCCATCTCCGAAGAATGAGACAACCACCTGATTTGTTTTCCTCATTTTTATTGATAGTCCAATTCCTGCAGCGATAGGTATTCCAGAAGCTACTACGCTACTAGTTCCAACTATGCCTAGGTCTGAACACATAATGTGCATTGATGAGCCTCTGCCTTTGTTGTAACCACTTTCTTTTCCATGTAATTCAGCCATCATTTCTTCAAATGTGGCACCTTTGGCTAAGCAGTGTCCGTGTCCTCGATGATTACTGATCATATAGTCATCTTTTCTCAGGTTAGAGCAGACACCGACGGCCACAGCTTCTTGGCCTGAGTATAGATGAACTGGCCCGACGATAGAATCTCCTTGCGAATATAGTTTAGCAATCTTCTCCTCAAAACATCTTAACTCCATCATTTTCTCAAGAAGTGTTTCAAGTTCCCTGTTGTTAATCGTGAAACTATGGTCAAATGTCGCCATATGACATGCACTATGTTTGAACATTATTTTTCTTTATATCCAGTTACAATAATACTTATTAAATAATATTCATATTATATTAAATAAAATTCAATATTAGTTACTTTTTTATCCATATATATGTAATATATTCAACTATGAGAATAGACGAAAAACAGAGAATGATACTGAGACTAATACAATCTAATGGAAGATTATCATCGAAAGAGATTGCAAACAGAATCAATATTCCTGTAACCACAGCATTTACAAGAGTTAAAAAAATGGAGGAACATGGAATCATAATCGGATACAAAGCCATTTTAGACTCAAGAAAACTAGGCCAACCTGCGACTGCATTTATTTTCGCTTCATTTTCGCAACCCGCCAGCCAAGAAGGATCAGAAACTCAAAAAAGAATTGAGAATCAAATAGCAAAACATCAAATGGTCCAAGAAGTGCACACAATCACAGGCGATTGGGATATGATAATTAAGGTCAAAGGAAAAGATGTAGATGAGATGAGTAATTTTGTCATGAATAATCTAAGAACAATGAATGGAATCGAGAAAACTTTGACATGCATAGTATTTAGAACAGCTAAAGAAAGTACAGACATAGCAGTCTAACACGAGCGGATAAAATTTTTTGTAATGAATGGTAACATCATCTGCTTATTTCTATAATCTCTTCATAAGCGCGCGCTGCACAAATTAGATTTTTAATTCCTTTATTTTGGTGCGGGGAGTGGGATTCGAACCCACGAAGGCCTGCGCCACAGGGTGTCTCAGGTTAGTTGAGACCACCTAAGCTTGGCACATCACGACATTCTTCGCGATGTCCTGCCCCTTAGACCTGACTCGGGTACCCCCGCAGACTGACCCGATTGTCCAGTGTCAATTCTTTGCCGTCTTATCTTTAGATAGAATATTTAATCCTATCAATTCTTGTCTTATTCACTTTTGGTATATCGAAATAATCAAAATACCCGATATATTGAGTCTTTAATAACCTAATATTAAGAAATCCAATAAATCTCCATCATTAAATCCTAGTTTTAATCGCATTAAGCGCACGCCAAAAGTGGTAAGTAAATTCTGACAACTAGAAAAATTCAGTGGTATGGGCTTCATGTAGTCGACCTATTGAAATTGATAAGTTATAGTTGTAGGTGAGAAATATTTTCAATTCTAGACTATTATGTTGATTTTAAAAATTAGGAATCCTTTAAGATTCCATATTGAATTCAAACAAATATCTATTAAGATTTATTATGGGTGGGTCCGTCCATGAAAGAAGCTAAGAAGAAGATTGACTGGATCCGCCCTTTCAACGTAGTGATTAGCTCAGACATCAACATAAGAATTCTATCGACGATAGATAAACTTGGAAAAATATCCTACAAAGAATTACTTGAGTTATGCCGAGCAAGAAATGAAGGAATCTTCGAATATAGTATGACTCAATTAATTCGGCTGGATTTAATCAATGTAACATCACCCTACTATCTCACAAGACTTGGAAAGGAAATATCAAATCGTCTAAAAACAGTTTTACTATGAGCACTGACGTTACTGTATTGTTTCCTCAATAATCGGTATTTTTTTGAGACAATCATTGAGATCTTTTTTTGGAATCAATTTGTGTTCCATTATAGTTGTTTGATCAGAGATTTTACCTTCGAAAAATTTCACCCCATTTTTTGGTTCTCCTATGATGGGCCAAGATAATTCAGGCCAGAACAATAACAAATTTACTTGAATATCATTATTGTCAAATTTATTACGTCTAATTTTCGGTAAGCAATCTGAATATTGATTGCGTATGGTTTCTGCTTTGCTAAACTCATCATTTGACCATTTTTTTAGATAAGATGAGTTTCTACATCCAAGTTCTAGCCATGAAGCGAGTTCTAAGCGACGTCGCGCTTTTTCTTGAGCTTTCAGCTTGTCAATTTCTATTGGCTGACACCATTTTTTACTTAGAGTTAGCTTTTCAAGTACCTCTTTTGCTTTTTCAGGAGTTATGTCAGCTTCGAGGGCAATTTCTTCTGGCTGTGGATCTCTACAAAAAAGAATTCTATAATCTCGTATTATTTCAAATGTTTTCACATTATATTTTGAATTGGATTTTACAATTTCATCTGACAAAAATTAGTTCCATCCTTTATTGATTTTCCAATATTGTATTGGAGTAATCACAATCTTCTATGTTAAAACATTCTTGAATAGTGTTAATGTTTAGTTGATATTAATATTTAAATTGGAACTAACTTTCTGCACAGTGTGTGCTAAATATTTTTTCAGATAAGAATAGTGAGCCTTTTTTGCAATAGTCATGATGATAGGCAAAGCTATAAGGACTTTCAACTCTTAGCAGAGCAAACTCAAGGTTGATTGTATGGGAAGAAAGTTTGGAGGTCGCTGGCAATCAGGCGGTCGTAGAGACGAGAAGAGACAGAAAACGTTGATATGCCTAAAATGTAACAAGCCTTTCCCACTATCCGAATTCACCAACCACGTTAAAGAATGTAAAGGTGACTCTGAGAAAAAACCATCAACTTGAGAGAACATTATCTTTTAAGATACTACACTTGCTACATCCGAAAGAAACGTCATAGTTCAAATTAAAGAAACATTCCCAGTAACTAAATAAAGGGGAGAAGACAATAATTACGCTGCGTATTCTGGCAAAGAAAGATTGTCATGTGAGAAATCTTTCAGAGTAAGAAACGTATTCCGATAAGAAACTTGCTAATATGATGAAAAAGTCGATCCTGAGATTTCATAGAGACAGTCTTAGCAAACAAGTTTCAACAGAAAGTAAATGAATTTAGAACAAATGGAGCTAATAATCTTGACAAATAATTCATCTAAAGTTCCTGAAGAGAATATTCCTTATTCATTTCTCTACGAGCAGCATTTAATCGAAAAGACAATGGAACAGGCTTTAAAGATCAAGCCAAACACGGCGGACATAATTGATTTAATGTCTAAGGAATATCCTATTGCCCCCCATAAACCTCCTTACAAAACTATGCTAGATATTTTACGCGAAAAGAAACGAATTTGAAAACTTAAGGCACTAAATACCGATCGGTTAACTTATTAAGGTCACTCGGTTCTATAAGCATGAAAGGTGAATCAGTGATACTAGTTTCTTAGCATCGCTGAAGAACAAATGATCTCTAACGCAGCACATTCCGTACAGATATCAATGTGAAACTGAATTATCGATCTTTCAATTGGTCGTTTTTTCGGATTACCACAAGAGACTTGCGGCTTTTGTTGCAAAATAATGGTGAAACAAACTAATGAATACTTTCGAAAATATGGGATTAAGTCCAGAAATTCTAGATGCACTTGATGATCTCGGATTTCAAAGGCCTTACCCAATCCAAGAACAAGTAATTCCTCTCCTATGGAGTGGAAGTGACATAATTGGACAAGCTCATACAGGTACTGGAAAGACCGCTGCTTTTGGGCTTCCAATTCTCGAGATAGTTAATGAGAATAATCTCAATGTTCAAGCATTGATAATAGTTCCAACACGGGAACTTGCAGTACAGGTTGCTGAGGACATAAACTCCTATGGTAAAAATACTAACAAACATGCTTTAGCAATATACGGCGGTGTATCCAAATACGGTCAACTTGAAGCAATGAGGAATCACCCATTAATTATTGTCGGCACACCAGGTCGACTTCTAGACCATCTGAAAGGCGGATCACTGGTATTAGATGATGTTTTGTGTGTCGTTCTAGATGAAGCAGACAGAATGTTAGAAATGGGTTTTATTGAAGATGTTGAATTGATAATTAAATCTATTAAAGGAAAACATCAAACAGCACTTTTCTCAGCTACTATTCCAAAAAATGTGTTGAAACTCGCTAGGCGATACATGAATAATCCTCGTGAGGTTCTAATCGAATCTGATGATCTCAATGTCAAGGAGATTGAACAATATTACGTAACTACCGACTTGAGAACGAAATCCAAGGCACTTATGAAACTTCTACATCGCGAGAAAATAGATCGTGCCATATTGTTTTGTCGGACTAAGAGGGATACATTTCAGATAAACGAAATGCTACGCTCAAGAGGCTTTTCTTCGGTGGTCATAAACGGGAATCTCACCCAAAATCAACGTGATTGGGCCATGAACAAATTTGTAAATGGTCGGCGTCGAATACTCGTCGCGACCGACTTAGCAGGCAGAGGTTTAGACATAGAGGGAATAACTCATATCATAAATTTGGATGTTCCTCAAGATCCATACAATTACTTCCATAGGATAGGTAGAACAGGGCGAGCTGGCAAGAAAGGGATCGCCATAACCCTAGTTTCTCCAGAACAGCGCTCAAATTTTAAAAAAATACAAGAAATCGGTGGTAACACAATCGAGAAAGCCCCAGAGTTGGTTAACACAAGGATCACGCGCTAATTAGTGTTAAAAGTCCTAACTCGAGAATCTTGAAACATCTAAAGGTATAAAATATTCATTTTGGTTGGGCTTTGATTACCTTCAGTTTTCCGGCTTTGCCAACACTTACTTGAAGTTCTCCTCTAAAGATTCTTATCCGGCCATTCTCAATTTGAATTGTGTCGCCAATTGAGACCATATTTATTTGGTTGTTCCAAAGCGGCATCTTTATGGATCCAGTGTCATCTGAGATTGTTGATGTTGATAAGCCAAGAGGATTATTACCGAATCTGGAATAGACTGTCCTGGCGATTGGTTTCTCAACAACCTTAGCTTTTAGATTGACCCATTTGACTTCTGAATTTACATCTTTGATCTTCACGTCAATTGGTTTCAATTTGTTAATTTTACTTACTACATCGCTTTCTTTCCATGGAATTTTTTCAAGATCGATTTCTGTCATATGTTTTAATGTTGCCTTAGTAAGACGTAGTTGTGTGACCACTTTTTGATTTTGTGTTACAAGAAAGACACCATCGTCCTCTGTCTTTTGCCGGCATTCGATACCCATGTCTTTACACGATGATTTCTCATGTGTCCATGCATCAAGAAAGGATTCGAAAAATTTGCGTGTTTCAATATTATATTTTTTTGAAATCCAGATCAAATACCATAGACGTGTCATTTCAGGCATAGACTGTCGTTAGCCAGTGGGTCTACCACGTCCGTCGTGTAATAATTCTCTTCGTAGTACGCGTAAGCTCTTCAACAAGATCATTTCATACTTTACTGTCTTCCTCTTTAACCTTTAATCATGAGTTTAGATAGCCATAAGGTGACGGTCTATTTAGTTATTCTGTAGTGGCTTGGTAGCGTTCACGGGAAAAAACATTATAAAAAGGAACTTGGTGCTCCGTTATATAGTAATATTAACGTTAAATTAACAAAATCTTCGTTTGTCTACTTACCAAGAAACTATAAGTTACCGTATTCCTGTATCGATTTGAATGTCGAGTTCTGTAATTTCGCCAGTTCGGATTGTAACTTCATCCGGAAGATTTGCAGAGTCTATTCCGATCCGATTAATATCTACTATGTAGCTTCCACGCGCGAGAGCGATTCTGTATTTACCTGAAGAGTCTAAGGATATTGTTGAGACAGTAGTGGCTTTGTCTAAAGTGTAAATAATTATTTTCCTGGCCATGTATGCTTGTTCTATTTGATCTTGTGAGAGATTGCATGGTTCTACGGGACATAATGGTCCTATCTCAACTTGTCCTTCAAGATACCCTGTATTTTTTAATATGTTATCAGATTGAAGTTCAAAGGTTTTGGTGACACCATTCACTGAGACGACATATGCTCCAGCCTTTAACCCTGTAACATCTAATTGTATGGTCTTACTGAATGGAGTGATAACCTCTGCGCAAATAGCATCTGCTCGTAAACGTCTAATTATGTTGATATTGTAAGTGGATCCTGCTTTTTGAGTTTTAACAATCAAGTTTTCTACGCATGCATCTGGAAATTCTCCATTTACAATTACATTTACCTGAACAGGAAATGTTTCAAGGATCACTACCTGAACATCTTTAATGCTTGCAGGTTCCTCAACATAATTGTCTGTTCCTTTTTTAGTAGAATTGGGGATCCAAAAATTGGATGGCCATATAAATAGTGCTATTAGCAGTACAACTATAATGATTGACGAAACAAGTACTATACTTTTTTTAGACATATCTCATCGAATAAACTGTTAAATGAATTTGTGTATAAAATCTAAGCAGTAGAACATTCCGTTCAAAAAATAGAACATTGATATGTTTGAGATTAAGAGCGCGCGCTATTCCCCGATTATCTCTCCATTTGAAGGAGGTGGACATTCCCCGATTATCTCTCCATTTGAAGGAGGGGGACATTCCCCGATTATCTCTCCATTTGAAGGAGGTGGGGTAGCGCAGCGTGCGCTAGGCGCCCGCGCTATTGCTAAGTCGTAGAGAGAAACACTTAGCAAAACTATTGCCGCTAAACTGATAACGATTATGTGTTTACGAATCATACATATCACGACCTATTCATACAAACTACCCTAAAATGAATCTAACAATTAGAACGGTGTTTCTAAAGATTAGAACAGCACGCGCGTGTTTCAAATCTATTAAAAATCACTTTTTCTTAGCTGTTTTGAATACTGGTTCTAGGAAGAATAAGAAAAATACGAAGAATACATACCACAATGGTTCATTCATTGTAACGCCTAAGAAACCTAAGAATCCTATCGTTCCCCAGTACCAATTGAATGTAATTTTCATGATAAAAATTATGTCAATTGTTCTTAAGAGGTTTATCTTGTTGATGGAGTGGAGGTCGTTCACCAATTTACAAGTAAGAAAAGGTTAGATGGCTATTCTTTCTAGCGTGCGTTCAAAAGCATCCTATTATTTAAGGAAGAAAAAAAATATTATTGTAGATAAATCATGGAAAATGAACTGAAGAAGAATATCTGGGATGAATTGTTAAAGATCGAAAAGCATGAAGATAAAATGTTAACTTCCATGATAAGACTGATAAGAACCAATGAGAAAATGAGTGAACGAATCAATAGACTAACCACTATAATGTTAATATTGACATGGGTAACTTTGATTATATCAATACCCAATACTTTAGCTACTTTCTATGGGATCCAAAAAATAAATGAGATGTTGAAAATTGAACTTATTCTAATCACTCTAATGTTCTCTTTAATTTTGCCAATGATAATTCTTTTCTGGGCAGGGTTTGATCTTAGAAATATAATGAAAAACAATAAAACAAAGTAAGGTTCACTCAAGTGCTCACCAATGAGTAAATAAAATCTGCACATCAATTTCTAATCACTCGGTTTTCCGGAAAGCCCACATACTCACTTTGTTATATGTGCACTAAATTTTGATTTGCTCCGTTATAGGGTTAAATTAACGTTTAAATTAACAATGTAAAATGTGTAGCAATTAGTGCGCACTTATCGATACTGACAATAACCTAGCTAGCAAAAAGAATTGAGACGAGTCAATCAGTCTTTTTGTTCTTTTTATTCGCTATGGCTGCTATAATGAATCCGATTAGAATAATTACCAAGTATGGTGTTAGTACTTTAAATTTGTTGGCTGACATTATAATGCCGCCAACAGGTTTTCCTAATGGGGTACGTGTTGGCGTATCAGGTTCTTTTGCATTGGGGTCATCTGTTAGTGAATTTGGAAAGTTTGTGCCAGTAGTTACTCCTTGATTTGCTACTTCTCCTTGGGCGTCTTGGTTGATAATTACGTAGAATGTGATTGTGACTGTAACACCTGGATCAATGTCTCCTATGTCAACTGTTAGGGTCCCTGATGTTGAGTCGCAACTGGTCACGGTACCATGAGTTGTTGTGGGCTGATTGGGTACGTCACAGATCAAGGTTGTTTGGGGATCCACGGTATCAGAGAATGTTGCATCCTCTCGTGTGACTTCTCCAACGTTTATAATCTCTGCAGTATATTTGATTGTGTCTCCTGGACTTATCACGCTATTACGGTCAGCATCAATATAGAGTGTAGCTGTTTTAGGGTCTACAAGCGTTGTTGGTTGTCTTGCTTTGAAAACTTCACATCCCTGCCATGGATTAGAAGCTCCCACAAAAAGGGCTCCAGGTGCATACTGCATAGTTCGGAAACCATAATTGTTTGAATTGTCGAAACCGTTTAGTGTTACAGGCTTCCAAATGATCCCATCTTCTGTCTTCCATAGGTCCGCTCCACCGAAAAGCTGCAATAATCCCTGAAGATCTTCCTCGGTTACATCTTCTTCACCAATGTAAAATTTCTGTAATAATGCTACTTGTGCTTCTGAAAGGTACCCTTCTTGGTTAGCATGTTCCAAGAATTGGGTGATTGCTTCAATTTCTCCAGGTGATAGGTTATCTTTGAATTCGTTTAGATGTTCCAGTATTTGCTCAATGTCTTCAGAATCCATTAGATATGTCAGGTATCTGAGGAATGGGCTTGCATCAAAAGTTCCAAGGTACATATAATCTTCCTTCACTTCCAGACTCCAACAATAGAAATTCAATGGATTAAAGAATCCTGAT
>MEZD01000011.1:99273-100455 GCA_001775955.1 Candidatus Bathyarchaeota archaeon RBG_13_38_9
AATTCCCAACTGTCATCAGGGGAAATTCTGATGAGATCAAATCCTTTGAAACAACTCTCTTCAGTAATATAAAATGGCGGAACTAAGGATCCCACGTATAGGTATCCTTTAAATTCAATCATTGTCTGCGCATTTTTATTGTATTTATCGCTTGCACCTTGCTCAACTATCTTTTCCCAATCACTATTATCTTGGGGGTCCAGGACAGTGCTTTTCCAGATCTGGAATCCATCATCGTTCTTTGTGCCAACATATAGACGATCATTATAGCTTATCATTGATGCAACTCCATTGTTTGAGCTGTCTAGAGTAGAAAAGCCAAGGACTTTACTCCAACTGCTAGCACCCGCATCTGGATCATCACTGCACCATACAGCTGGTGTAACGAATGAACTGCCTACGCCGACATAGAGTTTTCCATTATGGACAGCCATTGATCTGGTTTCTCTCCCCATGCCGCCCGATGGGGTGAGAGGAGTTACAAGTGGTGTCCAAGTGTCACCGTCTGTAGATTTTAGGAGTAGGTAATTTTGTGTAAATTTTGCTAGTGAGACTCCTCCTTGTGCAGCGTATAATGCTTCCTCATCATCGTTGCTGTCTTGATAGGTGATCATGTATCGAAAGCCTGGAGCTTGAGGAGCTTGATATGGTTCATCAGGTCCTTGAAGTCTAGCTTCTACAAGATCTGCTTGGTAAACTCTCTCCCAAATACCGTTGCGATAACGCCAGATTTCTCCTCTTGATAGCGCCGACCATTCTGCTTGTAAAGTAGAATCTGTGACTGTTGGAGGATTTGTTGATGTATCGAGAAAGTCGGCAAGGAATGGTGGATGATCTAAATCTGGAAGTTCAAGATAAGGTGGAGTATCAAATTCAGATATTATCAATTCGTATACTGTATTGAATGTTGCTGAGAGCCGGCCTGTTCCAACATAGATGCCTCCTTTGAAATACTCCATAGACCAAGGATAGGCATTCTGATCATCACCAAAACCATAACCTGGCAGAGGCACATTAGTACTGTTGAAATCTATTCTGTCGAGGTCTCCAAATTCGTCAGCGGCATAGACCTGCAGTGGAAATCCAAATATGACTAATAACATTAAAAATGTGGCCAGTGAACTTTTTAGAAGATTTTGGTTTCTATGAATCATTATGATCGTCTACTTAATACCGCGCGCG
>MEZD01000011.1:100514-101683 GCA_001775955.1 Candidatus Bathyarchaeota archaeon RBG_13_38_9
TCAGGCATCCCCTGTTATGAACAAATGTTATTTTGATTGTCTAATACGAGACATGTTTTCTCTTAATATTTAACTGTGAAATCTCGGAATTCTCCTTTCCACGTCTCAGTTTCAACATCTAGGTTCTGCACATCGGCGCCAGGGGGGCCTTTCCTACAGAAATTCAGCATCTTTTCAATTGCCTCAGTTTCTCCTTCTAATAAAGCTTCAACACGACCATCTTCCAGATTTCTTACCCAGCCAGAAATTCCATGTCTTAATGCTCTTTTTTTAGTTTCATATCTGAAAAAAACTCCTTGAACCATGCCACTTATGTAAACACGCACTCTGGCTTTCATAGAAAAAACCTCTAATTCTTATTGAATCAAATCAAATATATCTTTCCAAGACTATCCTTTAGAAAAGTTTAAGATTATTCCTAGGAGCTTTACGAAGGATATCCATCTCGAGGTTATTGAAACTGACATCATCAAAAAAACTCAGAAGCAGAGAGGTTATCGAAGGAACTGATAGATATGTTCATCGGGCTTTATTCAAATGTGCAGGATTCACTGACGAAGATCTAAGCAAACCATTAGTTGCGGTAGTGAATTCTTGGAATGAACTTGTTCCAGGTCACATGCATCTTAATGCATTAAGTAAGCATGTAAAACGGGGTATCCTGGAAGCTCAAGGAACTCCAATAGAATTCAATACGATAGCACTATGTGATGGAATAGCTCAAGGCCATGAAGGTCTTAGAATGTCCCTTCCAAGTAGGGAATTAATAGCAGATTCCATTGAGGTTATGATTCAAGGACACCAATTTGATGCGATGGTCTGTCTTACAACATGTGATAAAATAAATCCTGGAATGTTGATGGCTGCTGCCAGACTTGATATTCCAGCAATTATGGTTCCTGGAGGAGCAATGTATCCTGCATGCCCAACATGGGGGTATTATAAAGATCAAAAGATTACGATTGGGCAACTTTTTGAGGTTCCTGGTTTACTTGAGGCGAAGAAGATCACTCCTGAAGAGGCAGCATATCTAGAAGAGATAACACTGCCCGGTGCAGGTGCTTGTGGAGGATTATACACTGCAACAACAACACAAGCATTGATGGAAGCATTGGGAATGACTCTACCATATATGGGAACGACGCCAGCAGTTGATTCGGCAAAAATCA
>MEZD01000011.1:101753-105520 GCA_001775955.1 Candidatus Bathyarchaeota archaeon RBG_13_38_9
GAATGAAAAAGCTTTCGAGAATGCTATTACTGTGGATATGGCTTTGGGAGGTTCCACAAATACAATCCTACATTTAAAAGCAGTAGCTAATGAATTAAATAATGATCTTCCTCTAGAACTATTTGATAAGATTAGTAAGAAAACCCCACATCTTTGCAATATGTCGCCCGGAGGCGTATACAAGATAACCGATCTACACAACGCTGGAGGGGTTCCAGCACTCATGAAACAGTTAGGCGATTTATTACATACAGATCTTCAAACAGTAAGTGGTAAAACCATCAAGCAAATTATCGAAGCAGTCAAAATCTATGATGATGAAATTATTAGACCTAGAACAAATTCAATTCATAAAGAAGGAGGTTTAGCGATACTCCGTGGAAGTCTAGCTCCAAACGGAGCTGTTCTAAAGATAGCTGCCGTAACAGAAAAGATGCATAAATTTAGAGGCCCTGCAAAGGTCTTTGACAGTGAAGAAGAGGTCATTGCAGCCTTAAAGCAGCGAAAGATCGATGATGGAGATTTTATAATTATCAGATATGAAGGCCCCAAGGGTGGACCTGGTATGAGGGAGATGTTGATGGCAACTGCAATGCTAGTGGGAATGGGTATGAATGAATCCGTTGCTCTTGCAACAGATGGTAGATTTTCAGGAGCTACAAGAGGTCCTTGTATAGGGCATGTGTCACCTGAAGCTTTTGAAGGTGGTCCAATAGGATTAGTGAAGAATGGTGATCCAATCTTTATGGACGCCGATTCAAGAAGACTTGACATCGAAATAGAAAAGAATGAACTTCAGAAGAGATTAAGCTCTTGGAAACAGCCTGAACCTAAGATCAAAAAAGGCTACCTTTCAAGATACGCTCAAATGGTCAGCTCAGCTGATAAAGGGGCCGTTTTTAGAAAGCCCTAAACAATAGCCTGGAATCCTACTAGCTTCATGTGAAAGATTAGAATTCAATCTGAAAAGTTCTATCTTCGATAATTTTATGGTAGAGTATTACTTCTACCATCTCAAGTTCATTAGTAAGTTTTGAATGAATATTTGCCAATTTAATTATAGAAAGTTTTCATGATAAAAAAACGATCTCATAGCAACTACATGGCAAGCGCGCGCTCAAGAGATTTTATTCTAAAAAAAAATTTCAAAACTAGGGTTGGTCTTTGCCCGAATTTTTTTCTAATCCGAGCAGGAATGTTGATCATATGAGTTTTGAGTTTTCATTTGGTGAACTTGGTCATCTTCGTGCCACATTCTGGGCATATAGCTTTCAAAATTGGTCTGCCCTTGGTTGTTGTCTCTCTTTTGACAGCGCTATCATCGACAGTAACTTTCTTCCTACATTTAACACAGTACATTTCTGCCAATTATGATACTCCTCTATCTGAGCATTGGAATCATCAATGTAATAAAACTAATGGTGTTCAAATTATTTTGTCATGAAACTTGATTTTGCGAAATTGTTTAGTGAGTATCACAGCATTTTGTTATCATTTTTGTGAATCATGTGTGTCATTAATGTTTCTTATCTTTGAACCTATTAAAAATATTCAGATACTTTTAGTTTAACTTAATTCTGATGATTAATTTTTCTATGTTGCTAGTGAAAAGTTTAATTATTAGCACGCGCGATTCGGTTATCATTTCTCCAAGGTACTTTTTCCGCCGACCAGAGCCGTATCTTCTTTTCCTATTTCATTAAATCATAAGATAAGTTTACTTTCTTTAGGAATTTGACCCAAATCTCATCAAATCGTATTTAACGCAAATATAATTATTGAAATGCATGCTAATAAACTAAGAATTTTTTTACTTCTAGAAAGATGACATGAATAGATATCGAATATAGAAATTTGGAGAATCTTTCAAAATATCTCAAGTTTTCAATAATCGCTTCTCAGAACTTTTGCAGCTATTAAAATAATTATTACAATAATCGCGATTATGAATACCGCTCGGAGTATGGTTACTAGTATTTGACTTTCATTAGTGATTGTTTCATCTAAAGGTGGAGTTTCTATTGTTGTTATCGGAGATAGAGCATGGGAAGTTGTCTCGGAAGTTGACTCAGATGTTGTAACAATTTTTTCTTGTAGTTTTGCTTCAAATTCTCCGAAGCCCTGAAGTCTCAACGTGGTAGGAACTGGTGTGACGCGTCCATATGAAAAATATGTTGGAATAAATTTTCCTGTCCACGTTCCCTCAATAATTCCTGTTTCTCTGACAGATCCATTGAGTTGAAGTTCCCAGTCACCAACTAATAATCCACTAACCTTGGATACTACTGTCCCTATTACTCTTCCTGAATCATCCATGTTCCAGCTATAGTTTCCTTTAAGAAATCCGATATCATTTTCCATATGACTACCCCATTTGTAAGTAGCTTGGTATTTTCCATTCCAAGCACCGAATTGAGGAGTACCTTCTAAAGTTCCAGTCATAGTTGCGTTAATGGTTACATCGTATGCGGCCATGACGGTACCTTCACCTAACATGTCACCTTTCCAACTCCCTTCTGCAAAATTCAATTTTATGGGCTGCCCGATGGTTTCCATGTGTTGTTTGGGTATGATGTAGGCTCCTAAGAATGCCGTCGTTAGAAGTATTATGATAAGAGGATGTGTAGTATTCATGTTAGATCTTCTATAGAAGTTTAAATGTTCAATGTCTCTCTTTATTACAAATTACTTTCTGCTTACTTTCTTTAATTAATTCTCTCTAGGGTGAACCAATTGAAATGAAATAGCATAATCGCTATTTTTTCATCGGTCTTTTCATACTACGTCGCTTGAATGGGTTTGGTTTATTCAACTTTTGCTCGTCTGATTCTGAAAATGTAAAAACCTACGAGAATAATGATTGCAATGACTCCAATGATGGCATATGTTAGATATTGATTGTTAGGTTGTGGCTCAGATATCGGGGTTGGAGTTGGACTAACTGTTGTGGTTGGAGTAGTTGTGGGTGTAGTCGTGGTGGGGCTTGGTGTTGTTGGAGTTGGTGATGGTGTCTCGATTGGTTTTGTTTTTCCATTAAATTCGCCAGAACCATCGAATTTTGCGTCGATCGCGACTGGAGTTCCACCATAATTTAATGTCTCTGAAGTCAGGATGCCGTTCCATGTTCCAGTTATCTCACCCGATTCCGTTTTCTGTCCTTTAATGTCAAATGTTAGGATTCCAGTGAGGGCGCCTGAAATTTCAGCAACACCTTCGCCAGATATTGCTCCAGAATCATCTATTGTAACGATATAGCCACCCAATATGGTTCCTGTGTCTTCTTCTTGAATACCTACTGGTGAAACTGTATAATCTGTATAATATTCTCCTTTCCAATCTCCGCTTGAAGTGTCTCCTTCGAATGTTCCGTTCACAACTGTATCAAATTCTATTGTTAATGAGGATTTTTGGACTGGAGTCGTCCCACTTATAATTCCGTTCCATGTTCCTGTTACGGGAATTGGTTCAGCAGCTAAGGCGACGTATGATCCTTGAGCGATTAAAGTCAAAATTGTAAGTATGACTGTCAAAAATAAGAATGCTCTCAACCCTTTCTGGGCCTGTACTATTTTTTTCAAATAAATTTTCACCTATTCAATTGTTGGTTCATTATAACATTGTTATATAAGGCTGTCTATTTAGAATTAGATAATTATATCATCCTCTAATACTTTTCGTCTGTAAATTTAATTATAATTAAATAGAAAGCCGATTATCTCTTTTTGTGCAAAGAAATAAAACCTTATCAAATCTCTTATCGAATAATA
>MEZD01000012.1:0-4368 GCA_001775955.1 Candidatus Bathyarchaeota archaeon RBG_13_38_9
GAACGAAACTGGTTTAGTAAGGAAAATGGATAATTTGAAATTAATTGATATGAAAATTAGAGATGTAAATTCCAAAGTTAAATGGGTCAATCTAAACGCCAAGGTTATCAAGAAACCAATCGCGAGGATAGTCTATTCTAGATTCGACAATAATCCTCTCGGTTTATCAACCTCAACAATCTCTGATGACACTGGATCTATCAAGATGCCACTCTGGAACAATCAAATAAACATGGTCTCAATTGGCGACACAATCCAAATTGAGAATGGACGGGTAAAAACCTTCAGAGGGGAACTGCAAGTAAGTGTGGGCAAAACCGGAAAACTGAATGTAATCAAGCACAAACCAAAATTATCCATAGACCTTAGAGTGACCCATAAACAAAGATTCTGTTAATTAGCTCTATAATGGAGTACCAAATTCCTTCTTCATAAAAAAAATTTTTTTCATGTGCTTCATAAACTAAACTAGCTAATACTCTGAGAGAAAACGAATAATCATAATGCCATATTGGCGAGAACAATTTGCAAGGTTATTGCATAATAAGTGAAATTGAAGAGAATGTACACGAGTCTAACACATATTGAATATATCTCCCAATCTAAAACAGAAAGTACGTCTTTTCCTACACAGCTACATAGGCGACTTTGATTCTTGGAAAATACAGGAAATTTACATCTCTCTCATTGATAAATCAAAAGATGTTACTGAACTTGATGAGAGCGTAAAGAAAACAATTCTAGATGCAAAAACTAAAGGCGATGATAGATTTCTTGAAACTTTACAGAGTCTACATGAGAAGATTAAAAATAATTATGTTTAAAAGTTAATCACGAGCGGTCGATAAAATAAAACTAGCCATACCATGAGAAGCAGAAAGGTCATTAACAATATGTGACAGACCAGAATTAGCGCGCGCTATTGCTCCTGCAAACTATTTTCTAGCCTTAGGAATCCTATATGTCATAATGACTATCTTGATAGCAATCATTTTAGTAAAAATAAGTACAGCGCGCGCATATGGTCTTTTAATCGGAATCATCTACAAGAAAAAATAATTACGATACTTCATATATACTGGTAAATTGGTGCGCGAATCCCACCCCCAGCACTTTTACTGGTAGCACGCGCGAGCACTTCAACTGTAATAGTATTCCAACCTGCCAAGAAAAGACAACTCAAAAACAAATAGTCAAATAAATTGTGTCCAATAAATATCAATTATGGCTAATACTCTGATGGAGTAAGTTCACATGGCAAAATTGATTAGAAGAACTTCAAAAGCAGCTGGGCTTCCGCCAGGGACTCTCATTCACATAGGCAAGAAAAAAATTGAAAAGCCAAGAATAAAAATCATGAATTATGATGAATCTAACTGTGAAGAGAGAGAAATTGAGAATGTCAAAGAGTGTTATGATTTCAGAGACACTGGTGGCGTAACATGGATAAATTTGGATGGTATTCATCAAATTAACATTTTGGAACAGATTGGCAATTGCTTTGGACTACATCCTTTGGTAATGGAAGATATTCTAAATACGGAACAACGTCCAAAAATAGATGACTTAGGGAATTACATATTCATAGTCTCAAAAATGCTCTATTTTGATAGAGCGAATCATATAGAATCAGAACAAGTCAGCTTAATCCTTGGAAGAAAATTTGTCATATCTTTTCAAGAAAGGGAAGGAGACGTTTTCAATTCTATTAGAGAGAGGATAAGTAAAGGGAAAGGTCGCATAAGGAAAATGGGCCCAGACTATCTTGCTTATAGCTTATTAGATGCTGTCGTAGACCACTATTTTGTGATGTTAGAAAATCTAGGTTCTAAGATCGAGGAAATCGAAGATGAATTAGTGAGTAATCCAACAACAGAGACCATGAATCGAATTCATAAACTCAAAAGACAAATAATATTGTTAAGGAAGTCTATCTGGCCTTTACGAGAAGTAATAGGGATTATGGAAAGAGAACAATCACAGTTAATTCAAGAATCCACCCTGATATACCTAAGAGACATCCACGATCATATCATTCGAGTTATTGATACTATAGAAACATATCGTGAGATGTTGTCTGGAATGGTCGACATATATCTATCAAGTATAAGCAACAAAATGAATCAGGTTATGAGAGTCTTGACTATAATCTCAACGGTCTTCATTCCGCTTACTTTTATAGCAGGCATATATGGAATGAATTTCAAATATATGCCGGAGCTCGAATGGCAATTCAGTTATCCTCTAATTTTAGCATCCATGTTAATTGCAGGATCTTTAATGCTATACTACTTCAGAAGGAAGAATTGGCTCTAAAACATTTTAGTGCGCACAATGATCGAAAAAACTAAGCAATAAGCAAATTTATTGTCACATCATTTAAAATCTCAGATTTAGGGTAATAGCGTGCGTTAGAAAGAGAAGCTGATAATAAAAGATAGGTTTGTAATAGTTGTGGACGGTACCTGAAATGAGAATACCCAGAAAAGGACATTAGATGTTGAGCAATGAGTGAAGTCATAAAAAATATCGCTGCTAACCTTGATGAGAAAGTTGATGAATTTGAACTTGGAAATCCACATCTCAGCACCAGAGACTATAAGCCACTGCCACTGAATGCTAAAAATTTTTCTTCGTTTAAACCGATAGATTCTGACAAAAAGTTAGCCTTCGTGGATGGTGGAAATCAATCTATTCTGAATGCTCCCAATTTCTCTATTCAATTCAATAGACTATACTTCAACATATTTCAAGGGTGTAATAGGGTAACAAACGAGAAATCTATTCCTCAAAAAGTTGAATTCATTTCTGTGGCTACGGCAAACTTTCAAGATGATGAAGTTCACTTCAACGTATCTACATTTTCATTAACTGACGATCATTCAGAATTTCTACCAGATTCATACGATCTATCTTTCAATTCTCTTGATAGAACCATAATGCAAGGAGTATCCAGGGCTGACATCGGGCGTGTCGCAACGATTGCTAGAAGATTTGCCGAGTGGCGATTGTCATCGAAAATTGTTGAAAGTGAATTAGAGTATGGTGATATGATTGTGATGGATGGGATTCTACGAACTTCTTACAGAAATGAAAGCAAATATGCTGGTGAATCATACGCTGCAGCCAGTAGGAAAGGTGTTTTCTATACTGGATTGTCAAAATCCAGTACATTATTCACAACTACAGGGTTGTCTCTGTTAGCAGCATTAAGGAAATTCGCTGCAGACAATAAAATTGAGCCACCTTGGTACTATTATCCAGTAGCAATATCTAAAAGTCCACAACATGATGCTGCAATTTTCATATGTCGATTAAGACCTGAAAGCGAAAGAGTCTTCAGATATGAAATTCAAGCTAAACAAGCTGAGGAACTTTCAAAAAATGAATTCAGAGAGATCTTCAGTCGTTTATATGAAAACTCATGTGACGTAGGCTTTCCAGGCTATCCCTACGGATTAATAGACGCTGACGCCAACGCAAAAGTCACAGGCTCAGATGTAGAAACTCACAGAACTATGCTTCTCTCAGAACTAGCAAAAATCGGCTCATGGCCAAAGCTTTCAAGATACATAGAATCAACTGATGCTCACGATATCCTAGATAAATTGAAGGAATGGTGACAATGACGGAAAATTCTGACATCTGCGGCCAGATTATAGCCGGCGAGTTTACTAAAATTTTAATCCGAGAAAAAAGTAACTCTAAGATTGAGCTTGGCGATCTTCTAGTCGCAGGAACCAGTGAAGGGTATCTAATTCTAGAAGTATACGATCTCATCTATGGAAGCCAAATTCCTCAACCGATGAGAGAACACTTGTCAGGAATGAAGTTAGAAGGAATAGGATCCAATCTGGGATTCGTTGAACCACACCTACGAAATTATGTTTTAGCCGAAGCCAGAGGGGTTCTAAACGTCACAGATACACCACGCTCTCCAAAGATCTTACCGGATTTTTTCGGAACAGTGAGAACCATCACTCCAGATGATCTAAAATTTCTCAGCATGCCCACAAACCCAATATATTTGGGAAAAATTAGAAGCGGCAGTAAAATAGTAGATGTCAAAGTCTACCTTGACGGCGAGGAAGCACTGAGACATCATGTATTAGTACCATCAACGACAGGCCGAGGAAAAAGCAATCTCATCAAAGTAATGCTATGGAGCATTCTTGACAAGAAAAAGTTTGGAATTCTCGTTTTAGATCCTCATGATGAATATTATGGCAGAAATGGTTTAGGATTAAAGGATCATAAAAACCAGAAAGGAAATCTCCTCTATTATACAGGAAATCCCCCAGCAGGAACCAATACCCTAATCATAAATCTTGGTTCAATTGAACCCGACCATCTAACTGGTATAGTCAG
>MEZD01000012.1:4395-9368 GCA_001775955.1 Candidatus Bathyarchaeota archaeon RBG_13_38_9
CACAAGTTACAGACAAAACTTTGGACAGAATTGGATACTAGAGGTTGCTCGAGGAACTGAAATCGAAGGAGTAGCGCGGCCAACTAAAGCAGTTCTTCAAAGAATCTTCAGAACCAGACTTGGAATAAGAATCAACCAAGAAGGAAACCTAGTTTCTACAAACCGGATATTCTCAGACTCCGCAGGAGAATCAACCATCAAAGACATAGTGAACGCTCTTGAGAATGGTAAGATTGTTATTCTTGATACTTCAAAGCTTGGTGATGAAACAGAATTACTCGTAGGCAGCATAATCGCAAACGAGATCTTGGAAAGATATCAAAATTACAAAACTGATGGAACCCTTCAAGAAAAACCAACAGTCAGTATAGTAATAGAAGAAGCACCAAGAGTATTAGGTCACGAACAATTAGAACAAAGCGGAGACAACATCTACAGCACAATCGCACGTGAAGGAAGGAAATTCCAGATAGGCCTTATCGCAATAACCCAAGTTACCAGTGCCATCCCAAGAGATATCCTAACAAATCTAAACACAAAGATCATCTTGGGAAACGAGATGTCAACAGAAAGGCGTGCAATAATTGATAGTGCAGCCCAAGATCTATCACATGATGACAGAAACATTGCAAGCCTTGACAAAGGTGAAGCCATCGTAACAAGCATCTTCACAAAATTTGCAGTTCCAATCCAAATCCCAAAATTCGAAGACTACGCTAAGAGTCAAAACAACCAAAATTCCAAGAAAGAAAAAATTCAGTTTACCGGATGATAACGTTTGGCAAAATTTGCCCACATCTCTGATATACATCTGGGAGCAAACTCTGATCCTGTTCTTTCTAGACTTGAAATGGAAGCCTTCAACAAAACAATAGACACATGTCTGGAAGAAAATGTTGATTTCATCTTAATCTGCGGAGACCTTTTCCACGTAAGTACACCAGATCTCGAAATCGTAGATAAGGCTGTACAACGACTCAAACAACTCCAAGATAAAGAAATACCCGTCTACGTCATCTACGGAAGCCATGACTACACTCCAAATGGCATATCCATAGTAGACATTATTGAACGAGCCGGACTTATCAAGAAAATAGTTAGCGGAAAAATTGTAGATGAACAACTTAAGTTAAACTTTTTCACTGACCAAAAAACTAACGCCAAGATCGTAGGAATATCAGGAAGAAAAGGTGGTCTCGACAAGGAATATTATGAAATACTTGACCGAGAGAAACTGGAAAAAGAATCTGGATTCAAAATCTTTGCCTTTCATGCATGCCTCGATGAGCTTAAACCAGCATACTTGTCAAAGGCAGAATCGTGTCCAGTCTCAGTTCTTCCCAAGGGATTCGATTATTATGCAGGAGGACACGTCCATGAAAGACTTGAGAACGACCTCCCAGATTATGAACACATAATCTTTCCAGGTGCTCTATTCGGTAGTCAAACTCGAGATCATGAAGCAAGCAGTAAAGGCGAGAAGCGAGGATTCTACATAGTGAGCTTTGGTGACACTATCAACGAAATAAAATTTGTGCCAGTAAAAGTATGTGAATATCTATTCAAAGAGTTAGATGTTGAAGACAGGAACTCTCAACAAGCCGAAAAACTGCTCACTGACGAATTAGAATCAATCGACGTCCTCGACAAAGTTGTTACAATAAAAATAAAAGGTGAACTATCAGGAGGAAAAACATCTGACATCAATTTCTCAAAAATGCAGCAAAGTCTTGTAACAAAAGGAGCCCTGACAGTTTATCTAAACAGGTACGGACTCAAATCAAAAGAATATGCAATGATTAAAGCTGCAGGTGAAGACGCATCAACAATAGAGCGAAAACTATTGCAAGAGAACCTAGGAACCATAAAAGTATCCCAAGATCTGCTCAAAGGAGACAAAGGCCTACGATTAGCTTTGGAATTGTTGAATGTACTACGTGAACCAGTAAAATCCGGTGAATCAAAACAAGACTATGCGGAAAGAATGAAGGAACAAGGAATCCGAACATTCCAACTCAAGGAAGTCTTTTCATCATGATATTGAAAACTCTTGAGTTACAGAATATCCGCAGCTACGACGAGCTCAAAGTAGATTTTCCAGAAGGCATAATCCTCTTTGAAGGAGCAACTGGTTCCGGTAAATCCACCATCTTGATGGCTATTGAATTCGCCCTATTCGGTTTAGGTTCAATCAAGGGAAGCTCACTACTAAGACTAGGTGCACAACAAGGAAACGTATCATTAACTTTCGATGTTGACGGCAAAGAATACACCGTCAATCGAACATTAGAAAAAAAAGGCAAGTCAGTCCATCAAGGTTCTGGATATGTTGTAGAGCCTAAAGGAAAACTAAGCTTAGAACCATCAGAAATCAAACAACGCATATTAGACATCCTACACTTCAACGAACCTGAAGATCCAAAAGCACAGAGTTGGATATATCGCTATGCAGTTTTCACACCGCAAGAAGAAATGAAAACAATACTGACATACAAGCCAGATATGAGACTCCAGACTCTGAGAAAAGCCTTCAAACTTGAAGAATACAAAATTGCTATCGAAAACTCGTCCAAACTAAATAATGAAATCAAAATCAAAATAGTTGAACTAAAAGCTACTAGCAAAGATTTAGAATTAAAACAGGAAAATCAAAAGGATAAAGGAAAAGAGAAGGAACAAATAGAAAAGATTTTAACAGAACTTGAAACAGATGAATCACAACATCAAGAACAACTAACACTATTAAAAACCGAATTAGAAAAACTACTAAAAGATAGTGAGCAATTAGTAGAAACTCAAACATTAAAATCACAACTTGAGAAACAAGTTTGTGAAAAAACTGAATCAAGGGAAGAAGAGAAACAGAATATCGAAAATTTCAAAGCGACAATAGACGAGATAGAAAACAGAATAAAACAATATTCAAAAAAACGAAAACCAACTCCTTTGACGATAGGGCAATTAGAGAAGGAAATCTCTAAACTTGAAACTGAAGAATCCGAATTAATAAGGACCGAAAATCAGATAGAGACAAAACTAGCAGACTATGAGAAACTTGAAAAAGAGAAAATATGTCCAACTTGCGATAGGCCAACAAAAAGTAAAGACTTCAAGGAAATCATAAAAAAGAAAATAAATGAATTACACCAAGCAAAAAAAACAGCTGAGAACGTATCAAAGAAACTAAAAGATTCTAGAGATCTTTTAAGAAAAGTAGAAGCCTATCAAGCAGACCAAAGACAACTTAAAGAAATAAGAAAGCAAAAGAAACAGAATCTTGAAAACTTGAAGAAAGTAAAAGCAAGATTTGAAGCTTTTTCACAAGAAATTGATGAATTTAATAGTCAATTAGAAAAACTCGAAAAATTGATAGTAAGTCTAAGTCAAGTATCTGAGAATATGAACAAATTGAAAGGTGGTATTAGAGAGAAAGACGAGGAAATTGGCAAAACTAAAGAAAAAATTGCTACAAAAAAACAGAGAAAACTCGATCTTTCTGAAGACATTATTAAATTATCCAAAGAAATTGAAAACATGATAAAAGCTCGAAATAATTCAGAGATATTACATGAATACAACATGTGGCTATCAGATTATTTTGAGAAGACAATTGAACTAATCGAAAAACAAGTTATGATGACTATCAATCAAGACTTCAATAGAGAATTCGAAAAATGGTTCAATCTGTTAGTTGAAGACCCAACGAAAGAAGCCACAATAGACGAAGATTTTACACCAATAATTAGACAAGACGGCTACGATCAAAATGTAGAGTTCTTAAGTGGAGGAGAAAAAACCAGTGTTGCATTAGCGTACAGACTGGCCTTAAACAGTATTGTAAAACAAGTCTCAGTAGGTATGAAATCTAATTTGTTGATTCTTGATGAACCGACTGATGGATTCAGCAAAGAACAATTATACAAGGTAAGGGAAATACTAGATGAATTAAAATGTCCACAGATTGTTATCGTCTCACATGAGAATGAATTAGAAAGTTTCGCAAATCATATTATACGAATAGAAAAGACTGCAGGGTTATCAAAAATAAACCATTCATTATAATGTCTATGGAATGTGTGCTCTAACACCTCACATTATCGCATAGATATGGATAATTGTCTATATTCAGGTTATAGAATTACAGTTCTTTTTTATTTGCTTTGGCTATAAAAGACTCTAAAGAAATAATTTCAACGGGGTCGCAATTATTTAAATAATCTAGAATTTTTCCACTTAGATAGTATTCACGAAGTTTCCATCCTTCTCCTCCTAAAACAAGATATGCCTTCGAAAATTTTCCTTGACTCTTATGAATTGCATCTGCAAGACACATGACTTCAAAAGGGATTTTTTGTTCAGCTGTTCCTGATGTCTGTTGCCATTTCATTTCAATGAGTATTTTGTGTTCATTTAAAGTCACAATAGCATCTATCTTATGTTTGCCTCCACCTAATCGGTTACCTATTACTTTTTGTTTTTTATAATGGTAGCCTCAACGATCCAATGCTGGAAGAATCATATTTTCAAGTACTCCGCCAGTAGTAGTATCACGAGGAGATATTTTCTAAACACCTCGTAAAGCTAACACTTCAACAGCAGGGATCCTCTTATCACCCTTACAACTAATCATTCGTGGAACAGATAAGAAACGCAATTGATATCCCAAATCAGTGTATAGTTTTTGAATTCTTTTTGTAGCTTGGTTTGAAAGCACAACTGGACCTTTATGATGTTTCAACCATTTTGCGAGGCGAATCTGATCGTCCCAAGAAAATCCTTCTTTGGAATATTGTGTAAATTCAACATCATATGGTGGATCTGCATAGACAAAATCTTTTGGATCTAAGGAAACATTTTCGAAATCGCCAGTCGTAAAATCCCAATTGCTAAAAGCTAATTTATAAGGAGCAAAATCTCGGACATAATTAATTTTTTTATAACGTCCAAAAGGTACGTTAAACTCCCCTGAACGG
>MEZD01000012.1:9374-26261 GCA_001775955.1 Candidatus Bathyarchaeota archaeon RBG_13_38_9
CGACACAAACCATTGTAACATGTTCTATTAAGATAATAAAATAGTCCAGCCGCTTCTTTGCTATTAGCTTTACTAGTCTTAATAAGTTCATTAAACCGTTTTCTATGTTCATAATATAATTCTCGATTATTTTTCATTGTCATTGATATTACAAGCCCCTTCTTCAACCAACCAAAGAAGTTTATTGCGTGGATGTTTATGTCATTCAAAAGCGCATGAGTTGACATTAAACCTAAAGTTACAGCTAAACCACCACATAATGGCTCAACAAGTCTTCTATTACTATGTTCTACCCAAATTGGCTTAAGATGAGGAACTAGCCATCTTTTTCCACCAGCCCATTTCAAAGGTGGTCTAAGTGAAACGGTAACATCGGAAGATGCAAGACCCAAAGTTTGACGCAAATTCTAATCCACTTTCAAATCAAGACTTTTCTAATAATATAAAATTCAACCGTCTTAATATTATCTCAATTGTAATATCAAGATTAAAAAAATGCTGCCCAATAATGCTGAGTTATAGGGTCATCAAAATCCGGATTAGTGTTTCTTGGTTCGAAGCGTGCACCAATTGGTTAAACTTATCATAAAAGCAAGTATTCAGATTTTTGAGCGCGCGCTAAATATGTATATACGAAAAGTTGCATCGCATGTGCTAATAGCAAAGGACCTCCATATCATGATATTAAACCAATATTTCACGTGATAAAATCGCGCGTTATATGATGTCCTTAAGGGCATGTGCTGCAGTATAGGTGCTCCCTACCCCACTGATATAATGAGTAACTCTCAAAACCTCTGCAATCTCTTCCTTTGTTGCTCCAGCATCCATAGCTGATTGAGCCAGAACTCTAACACCTTCAACAGCTCCAACAGAAGCATCCAAAGCCATGGCTACCAGCAATTTGTATTTTCTAGAGAGAACCCTATCAGCGAAAGTGAACTCTCTAACATTTTCAATAGATCTAAAAAATTCTGAGTCAAGTTTCCGAAATACATTCAAAGGATCTTCAGACATATAATCACTAATCCTTGAATCAAACATTCAATCCTAATAACCTATCTTCTTCATAAGACCAGACTGAAAAAAAAGCTTACAATGAATGGTAGATTTCAGGAAGGCGCGCGCTGTAGGAACTATACACTACTTCGATGACTCAGGCGATAAGATATGGACAAAATAACTAGGTGAAGGCTTAGTCTCAACATCAATCTCAGGCGATGGAGGAACCCTAGCAGTAGCAACGACTGGAAGTTCAGGTTGGCTGCTGGATACAGGTTTTCAAAGCTCAGGACCAACACCCGTCGGCGGTTTAACAATACCCATAAACAAATTCGAAATGATAACGCCCTACATTGCTTTCACAATTGCAATTGCTACCCTTTTACTTATAACAAAAAAAAGTAAAAACCAAACGTTAATTTGATGCCTTTTCTAGACTCCCGAAAATATTCAAGATATCCTTAAAACAGATCTCAACTCGTAACTAATACTGGTAAAGCTTGTCGCCTCGACGCTTGATCCCAATTATCCTAATTCTCGTAATCATAAGTAGCGTATCCATTTACTATGTAATTTATTTTCTCCCTCCACAAAAAGCCACCAAAGTGCTACTAGTCTTTCCGCATTGGATGAGGCCGCTCAACACTTACAACATGACAGTAGTTGCAGTAAATGACGACGGCCAAATAGACAGAACATACAACGAAACAATAACCGACACTTTCGAAGAACTCAGACTAGCAAAAGCCCGCAGACTGAATGAACCACCGCCCCCACAAACAGAATATCAAATAGTTAAAGTGGAATACGTCATCGAGATGAAAAATGGACAAGGACATTTCATATACAATCCAGAATACCACATATTGGTAAACTACAAAATAGATAGCAAAGAATTGATAGATAGCATAAGTACCTTCATGGTAGGAATAACAATCTACTAAAATCAAGTGTAAAACCATGTATAATGAAAGAGTTCTCGAACACTATCATAACCCTAAAAACGTTGGTGAGATCAAAAATGCAGACGGCGTCGGAATATACATGAGTGGATCCTGTGGGGACATAACAAAATTCTGGATAAAAGTGGACCAAGAAAAAATAATCGACGCAAAATATATGACGCAAGGATGCGCCGCATCGATAGCATGTGGGAGCGCATTAACCGAATTAATAAAAAATAAAACTATAGATGAAGCACTTAAACTCACAAAGAATGATCTTCTTACTGTGCTTGAGGGGCTTCCAGAACCTAAAGTTCATTGTTCAATGTTAGCTGACGATGCTCTAAAAGATGCTATCCGAGATTATCTCACTCGTAATAATTTACCTGTCCCTAAGGAACTTGTAAAAAAGCATGAGGAACTAATGCCTCAGATAAGAGAACTGGAGAAAAAAGGCTACCTCTTGATATGAGAATATTTCATTCAGTACATAAATAAACAATTTTAAGGAAACCAGTCTACACTAATGATAGCCAGGTAAATTAAATGGGAAATAATTCTCAAAGAAAAATTCTCTACGCAATTATTTGTATCACAGCATTGATTGGGATCAGTTACTTGACTAGAGATTACTGGTATCCAACCATGATAAGTCATTGCAGAGCATGTGGATTGAAATATTTTCCAGAATATAGTCCAACTCCCTCTCCTAATGTAACATTTATCCCTCATCAACATCCGCCACCACCCTACACAGAAACTGTCCCGCCAACAGAGATACCTTCATTAAATCCAAATTAAGTGTCTGTGATTAATTGACGAAATATGTAGCATTTCTGCGTGGAGTTAACATCCTCGGACATAATATACTGAAAATGGAAGAATTAAGTCAACAGATCAATTCATTAGAATTCAAAAATGTTTCAACCTACAAACAAAGCGGTAACATAATTTTTACAACTTCGTTTAATAATTCAAATTTGATTAGCAGAAAAATCCAGAGAGAACTCCATAAATTACTGGGAGTTGATGTTAAAGTATTTTTGAGAACTTTGATGGAAGTTGAGGAGATAGTGCAACTCAATCCTTTCAAGAAGGTAAAATCAAATAGCACAAAATTGTATGTGACTTTTCTACCAGAAGAGTTTTCAAACAGACCCAGACTTCCACTTAAATCTGCAAACAAAGATGTTGAAATTATGTTGCTAAGAAATTGTGAGGCATTCAGTTTAGCATACAAGAAAAAAGGAAGATTTGGTTATCCAACCAACTTTATAGAAAAGAAATTCCAAGTATTAGCTACAACTAGAAACTGGAAAATAATAAAAGGAATAGTAGCAAGTGCACACTTAAATGATGACTCTTAGATGTAGGTTGAAGTCGATAATGTTCTTAAATAAAGAATCGAAAAACCGTTTTTCCCAGTATTGGGTCGCCATATCTTCAATCTTAATAATTCTTACAATTCTTGCAGCTTGTTCACAAAATGTAAATGCATATGAAAATGGTGTTTATTGGCTCTGTAAGGACGTCGATAAATCTAATTATCCATATGAGGCAATTGATCCAACCACAATTTTCTACGATACTGATGAACATGTTTGTATCTTGTTTAGTATAGAATATGTACAAACTTCTCATAGCATAATTATAAAATGGTATGATGATGAAGACAAATTATTCGATACAATTAACGACCAAATACCACATCCAAGTTCAGGAGGTTATGCTTATTGGGCAACTTATTCTCACTTTAAATGTTTGCCTATCAAAGGTGAAGATGCCGCAGATCTACCTGGTCAATGGAAAGTTGAACTCTATATTGATGGTAACAAACAGGTTACGGAATTTTTTGAAATAAGATCAACAATTACAACAACTACACCTACTACGACTACAACTACGCCTACTGCAAATACGACATCAAGTACGACGCAGTCACCGACACCCACTCCTATACTGCCACAACAAGAGATGACCATCACGACAAACATTACATCTACTCCCAATCAAGAGGAAGAGAAACAAGTCAAACAATCGAGTTTTCTTTCGAATCAGATGTTAATTATGTTGATTGTATTGAGTGTCATAATCATTATTGTTCTCGTAATTATGTTTAAGAGAAAAAAACCGATGACTTCTAAAATGCAACAAATCCCAAACAGGTACTGTATTAATTGTGGAGCACTCGCACAGTCAGGTGGGTTTTTCTGTGGGTCGTGTGGTAAGAGGGTAGAGTAAGCAGCGCAAACTTAGTGCCTGTTATTTACCTATTACAATTTTCATAGGATCTATCTGCCTTAAGATCTTAAGTTCTTGATCCGTAGGCTCTTCACTTGTTTCAACATTAACTGGTATAGTTAGTTCGAAACTGCAGTTCTCTTTGATTTCTTCAATACTTACATTTGGATGAGTGGAGAGAAGCATCATTTTTTTCGTATCGCTATCGAATCCATATACGCCAAGCTGACTGATGACTCTATAGGGTCCTGTGTTTTTAGGGAGTCCAGCTTTTTCTCTAGCTCCTGGACCTGTAAGGTATCCAGGTGTGGTTAAGAAATCTAATTTTTTCACAAATCTCTTGATGTCTTGCTTCATTAGGATGATGGTTTTGAAACATAATGAGCCTGCATCGTTTGCTCCACCGCTACCGGGTAATCTAACTTTCGGGGTATCATAATCTCCGATTACTGTTGTGTTAATATTTCCGTACATATCTATCTGAGCTGCTCCAAGAAATCCGTAATCCACAAATCCACCTTGTAGCGCTGACATTACATCGTGCATGCTTGAAGCAGCTATTCCATGATAGAACGTTCGTGATTCGCCAACTGAAACAGGAACGACCGACGCTTGAGAACCAACTCCTCCTGCTTCATACATGATTAGAATGTTTGGTGCATTAGATTGCTGGGCGAGCATGGCTGCTAGAACAGGAAGTCCAGTGCCAACTAATACCGACTTATTATCTTCTAACAATTTAGCTGCTACAGATGCCATGAGTTCAACTTGGTTGTAGTTGACTGTTTTTTTGGGCATTATTTTGCCTCCGCTTTCCACCCAGTTGTCATTTCCATTTTCTTTAGACGGTTTAGCTTTCTTTGTCCACCGATAAGTCGCAAATATTGATCAAATGAGTTAACTGAGTAGATATATTTTTCAAGATATTCTTTGACTCCAGCATCGGTTTTTGAGAGTCTAAGCCATTCAGAAATATGATCTTCATCAAAGAAATATTCCATAGGCATTTGACATGGATGAGACCCATAAGGAACCTCCACTACTGCATCAACATAATAGAATGGTATCGATGTTCTCCAAGGTTTCAATCTGGTTTTTCTATGAGGTGTAACTTTTTCGGTTGTCACTATAAGCCTTCTTGAGGCATGTGAAAGCTCAAAATCTTCAATCAAAGCACCATCGATTTGAGCATTACCGTATTTATCGCAACGGTGAACGTGAATTATTCCGACATCGGGATTACATGATGGAATCAAAGTTAATGGTTTATTTGTAAAAGGACAATTAATGATTTTTGTTGAGCTTTTCTTGAAAGTGTCAGTTCCCAATAATATTCTTGATGGAATGAATGGTATACCCATCATTCCTGCTAAGAAACGCCACTGGTATCCTGCGTTGCTAATCTCTGATACCACTTTACATTTTCCTGTTTGAACCGCTCTCCTGGATGCGTTGGAGAGGCCCCTTAACTCATGTCCAAATGAATATGCTACTTCGACTTTATCGACACATCCTGCCGCTACTAAAAGGTCTATATCATGGACTGCTGTCTTGCCAGCCATGATCAAGCTTTGTTTTTTCTGTCTTATGATCTCATAAATTATGGCCATTGAGACTCTTACATGTCCAAATCCGCCAGATGCAATATAATCTCCAGGCTTGATGAATTTTGAGACGGCTTCTTGGGCGCTCATTCGCTTATCTTCAGGAGTTCTAGATTTATTGTCTAGAACCCATCTTCGATTTTCATCGGGATCTCTGAAACCTACTAGTTGTCCCTTACCTTCTTCAATTATCTCCACTTTTGACACCGAATTTGATGAGTCTCCTCTCCAAAATCAACTTAAAGTCTTTGCGATAACGTAATTGAACTCTAATGTACATGCTTATCAAGAAACATAAAGACAAAAACAGCGGTATTCTCTCTTCATCTTTTTTCATTTTTCCTCCTCATGACACATGTTCTGGTTGATCAATCTTGCCAATTCCTAAAAATAAGAGAAAATGTTTGATCTGTGGCAAGTTTTCAAACCTATGACAGACAATCAATCGAAAGTAGTAAAACAAAGGCATGAGAGGTCCCTGGAGCATAAGAAATAGCTAGCTAGTAGCTAGTATACGATAAGAATTACCGTGTATTAATTGTTCAAACATAGACATTTATATGTGACGTGTACACAACTACTTCGCAGTATACGTGATTCTACTTGTCAGTATTATCATTTGTATAACTAGTTTCGAAGGAGTGAGAATAATGAGTTATGATTCAAGACCTATGCATAAGATAACATGCTCCGATTGCGGTAAAGACGCAGAAGTACCATTCAAGCCGTCAGGAGATCGCCCAGTCTATTGCAGAGAATGTTTTTCAAAGCACAGGGATAACAGGTAGTTCATACCACACGATTACTAACGTTTCATAATACGATTAGTTTTTTCCCCCTTTTTTTTCTTCTAAAATTTGATTTTTTCATAAAGTACATTTTAATTTCGAATTTATGTCCATGTGGATGTCCATGTCAAAAAACCAGTAACCCCGTGATCACCAAAAACTGATAGATGTATATATCCCCCCTTAGCTGGTGAGCGACGACGACGATAATGAAATATAATGTTTTACCCATGGGTGGGGGTGGTATATTCTAGATTGTTTTATTTTTTTTATTGTGTGTGTGCCATAGCTGGTGAGAAAAAAAAATTACTTGCTGTAACGGTTCATGTTACGATGCTCTCACCAAGAGATCCACACACACGATTCATTCCCCTTCATGTTGGGAGAAGAATCTCCCAAACCCTCTCTTTATTTCACGGATGGCTCGCTACGCTCGCCAGAATGATAAGAAAGGAGTGCAGCGCGCGCCAATAATACAAAAGGGTTACCGAACAATCGCGCGTGTCATCACTAGACAGTCAGGTTTGCCTTACAATCGATGCGGGTTTTCTGAAGACATACAGAGCCCAGCCTAACGTTTCCCTCTGCCAGCGAAGATAGTTCTCTTTCTCCATCCTTCCTCGTTGCACAAACTCCGAGACATCTGGGTCCTTTGGGCAGGCTCTCGCGTAATCATCAAGCGCCCACCACGTGAGCCATTCGTAGTGATCCCAATCGTCACGATCACTGACAAGGGAATATACACAGGTCAAGCCTTGTTCCTCTCCAATCCGGACATAATCCTCGTAGGAGCCGAAATCGCGCGCGCGAATTTTGGCACCAACAGTCTTCAGATACTCTCGTCTGGTTCCTTCAGCCAGAAGGGCTCACCAACCAGCACCAATCCTCCTTGCTTAGCCATCTCCATCGTAGCTCGCACTGTGCCCCTGTAGCCTCCATATATCCAACATGCTCCGATGCACATTGCCACATCGAACGACTCGGGCTCAGCCTTGAACTTCGCTCCATCGGCCTCCAGGAATTCGAGGTCAGATTGCGGTACTCGGTTTCTATGTTTCTCCCGGGCATCTCTGATGCAGTATGGCGATATGTCAACGCCTATGCCTGACACGCCATAGAGCTCTGCCAATCTGACCAAGAACTCTCCTTTCCCGGATCCCATGTCGAAGAC
The DNA here is from genome assembly GCA_001775955.1 of Candidatus Bathyarchaeota archaeon RBG_13_38_9. Taxonomy (GTDB): domain Archaea; phylum Thermoproteota; class Bathyarchaeia; order 40CM-2-53-6; family RBG-13-38-9; genus RBG-13-38-9. Next base: position 17,125 of record MEZD01000012.1, read on the forward strand.
CCTTGATCCTCGTTTCAGGTTGAGGAGGCTGCACAGTCTCTCGAATTTCTGTGTGCCAATGGGATTGCAGAGCAAATGCCTTCTGTGACGAATGTCATGATATTTCCATACGTCCAAGGAAATCCAACTCAGTCACCGTATCTCCACGCCAGCCTATACAAGGCTCTCGGACAGAAAAGGCACACCACTGATGGGCAACTTAGCTGCGGCGCGCGCCCACGCATCGGGAATCACATATCTTTCAAATGAATTTGTTTTTTAAGTAAATGATTCCTGCAATAACCCATAACACAACAGCCCACACTATGTACCATGTCACCTGGTTTGCTCCTGTTATTCCTGTTGGTGTAGCGATTAGCCAAAAAATGAGAAGACTTGAGTGCATGATAATGGCCATGAAAAGGCTCTTTGTATGATCGTAGACCCAAGTCATCAACACTCTGTATGGTGGAAGGAAAGAGAACAAGATTACAGACATGAAGAGCGTCAGAGGTACATTTCCAGATGAAGTTCTAACTCCATACAAATTCGAAATAAAGTGCCAGAAACCCCATAAAACGCCGACTATTAGCCCGGTAGCAAAAATACTATAACGCTTTCTTAGGTGAGGAATTGCGAAACCAGTCCAGCCAAGTTCCTCGCAGATTGGACCTATTAAACCCACTATAAGAGCTAATGCAACAAGAGAAGCTTTGTCTCCTGCAGTTAGTATGCCTGGAATAAATGCGGGAGAAAAAATTGAAAGCACAAAAAGCGTTGCAAAAACTGAGAGTGGACCTGTCAGAATCGCAATCGCATACCAGCGAACAGCAACCCTCCATCTACGCAGCCTAGAAACAATATCGTGAAGACCATTTTTTCCATAAACGAAAATTGTCGTAAGAATCCCTGCGACAATAGGACCAGAAAGTGTCACCAAGACAACGTACATGAACAATGGACCACTCAGTGTTTGGTCTAAGATTCCAGAAATTCTACTAGGACCGATTAATATTAAGAAGCCGCCCCACGAAATAGCAAACGCCAGAGCATAATAGACTATTAATGGATGTAGTTTGATGACACTTGTAATACTCATAAATTCACTTTCCCTTCTTTTCTCTTTGGGTCCATTCTATGTCAAAACTTTCTGATATGTTCGCATATCTTACCCTTAAACTCATCATAAGCAAAACTCAACTAATTCTTCATAATTTTCTGCATTTTTTTGCTTTATCATTCAGCTCTCTAGCGCGCGCTAATTCCAGTGAACAAGCTTGAGATCCTGACACCCTACCTAGCACTAACTGGACTAATTGTAGCAGTATCAGCGGTTGTAGTGGTTAAGAGAAGAAACAAGGACTAAACAAAACACTCTTTCCCTTTTTTCGAATCTTTCTAGGGTACCTTCTTCGTTATCTTGCAGAGCGGAGCAAAGCATTAACTCGTCGTCGCCTTAGCTGGTGAGAGCATCCAAAAATGAACTATAAAATCAATAGATTCCTCTATTTGACTTTTTTAGAGAATGATGCCTAAATGCTTATTGTGTTCTTGAAAGTGAATGTAAAAAAGCTATCATATAGTGTACTCTAGATCGCTAAGTTAATAATAGAATTGTCTAATCATTGGGTGCAGATGTTTAACAATGGGAAAAGTAATCGATCTAACCCAAGAAATATACAATGGTATGCCTGTCTTTCCAGGCCATCTGAAGACTGTGGTTTTTCCTTTTCATACACATGAAGAGACAAAAGGCACAATCCACGGAACAAAGGGAGACTTTAGTTATTCAACATTCGGTCTACTGATGTCAGACCACGGCCCAACTCATGTAGATTCCATCTGGCACATAAAGGAAGGAGCCCCAACAATAGATGAGATCTCAGTAGAAAAATTCGTCACACCAGCTATATGTCTAGACTTCACCCATATCAAACCTAAAGGAATAATCTCAGTAAAAGACCTCGAGGATGCACTAACAAAAGCCAATTTAGAAGTTAAAAAAGGAGACACTGTCCTCCTCTACACTGGACATTATGATAAAACATATCCAAAGAAGGAATATCTGACTGAGAACTCAGGTCTAGACTATGATGGTACACTCTGGCTTGCTGAAAAAGGAGTTGTGAACATCGGAATAGACGCAACTACAATAGATTCCTGCGGTAACACGGAAAAAAAATTCTTCCCATCACATGAAGTATGCCGTGAATGCGGATTAATGAACACAGAAAATCTCTGCAATCTAAAAGAAGTAGTTGGAAAACGTTTCACATATGTTGGATTGCCTCTAAAGATACGTGGAGGAACAGGCTCACCAATACGTGCCGTCGCTCTAATGGACTAAGCTGTGCTATAGGTAGCGTGTGTTACAAAAGGTTACGCACGCACTAACTTTCTTTCTTATTCTAGCCAAACTTTTCTTCTTGGGTATCTTTGAATCTTCTCTCTAACCGCTGCCCAGATGAATTCTTGTTGATTCACTTGAAGATCACTTAGCTTGGCAATATGATCGATATTTTCAAGCATGGCTTCTGAAAAATAAATGAATTCACGTTGATCTTTCCTGAACATTTTTTTCACACCTTTCCCAGTAAATGATTTCTATACGACTATTCTGTAAATTATTTGTTATCAATAAATTGTCGAAATTAGAATTTAAAATGTTAAGTTGTGTGAGCTATAGGTGTATCATTTAAGTATCGTTTTCCACTGGACTAACACGGTTTAGCAGTAAACTTTGATTGATGATAGCACGTGCTAATAGCAAAAGGAGTCATGGTGTGCGATAGGTTCTGTGATAAAGTGCAGACATCTATATTCTGATCAAAATTTTACGTTGATTTTAAAATAGGTATGTTCATGGTATGATTTTAGAAAACTAGCTGGTTATCTTAAGTCTTAAATATTTTATCAACTGCTCGAGATTGCGTGGCTATTGCATTGGTTGATGTCTCCTTCAATGTTGACCAAGGAGAAATAGTTGCATGTCTAGGCCGTAACGGTGTAGGAAAAACAACAACACTAAGGAGCATAATGGGACTAACCCAATAAGTAATGGTAAGATAAAATTCGCGGGCCGCGAAATATCAAAAGAACCAATATACTCTAGACCGACTATGGGGATAGGTTATGTTTCAGAGTATAGAGGTATATTTCCAGAACTTACAGTTTCAGAGAATCTTATGCTAGCAGCATCAGGGTCAAAAATAAAAAGCTACGAACAAATATTCGATTACTTCCCAGTTTTAAAGAATTATCTTGAAACTAATGCTGGTAGTCTAAGTGGGGGAGAACAACAGATGCTTGCGATAGGTAGAGCACTTCTAGGAGATAAAAAACTGTTAATCTTAGATGAACCGACTCAAGGACTGGCACCATTAGCAGCAAAATCGCTGGTGACTTCATTCCATAAAATCAAAGGAAAAACTTCTATTTTGTTAGTTGAACAAAATGTCAATCTTACGCTAGATCTGGCGGACAGAGTTTATGTTATGTGAGATGGCCATAGTTTTTGATGGTTTACCTTCTGAAGTGAAAGAAAGAAAAGAAATTCAAGACTATCTAGCTGTAGCCTAATACTGATAATCATTTTAGTTGGGATTACCAGCCTTTCTTGCTAACACGTTCTTCTAATAAATTCCTGCATAGATCAAGTTCTCCATCCCAACACTCAATTTCTCCCTCTTTATCCTCAGTATTCTTTAATTCAACTTGATCAATCACAGCTCCGCATTTCCCACAAACAATCTCTCCATCTGATGCTGTAATGAACTTTGATTGGTCTTTATTCCCACATTCGCATTTCAAAGTCTTAATGACAGTCACTTTTTGTTTCCTCCTCAATATATTGTTAAATATTCTATAAAATAAATTCACACATTACCGAAAGTATTTTGTGGAGTCTAATTCAAAAATATTCAATGCACATAAGTATCTTGGGTTGTTGTTATGATCTTCACGATTAAAGATCTTGCTCACCTAATATCCAAACGCAGTTTTTGCATATTGGCGACACAGGATAAACAAGGTCCACATGTTGTCGGTGTATGCTATTTAGCTAAAGATCTAGAATTGTTCATTCCAACTAGTGAAAAAACTGCTAAAGTTAAGAATATCCGTCGAAACTCAAATGTTGCTATACAAATTCCTGTACCCTGGCCATTGATTCCCGCACCGCCACGAAGTATACAATATCGTGGAACTGCAGAAATCTTAGCAATCAATGATATTGAAGCACAGGGAGTCCTTTCAAAGTCATCTTATATTAATCGACGCGTTCTTCGTAAACTTATTGAAAATATTGATGTGCAGAAATGGGGAGAAAGTGTCTGGATACGTGTAACGCCTACAGATCAAATAGAAACCTTCATGATAGGCGTGCCTATTACCACAGTTTTTCGGTCAACAGAGAAAGCTCTATTACATTTTGATGTGAATCACAAATAAGCGCGCCCTATCTCGAACATTGAGGATTCGTCCACATGGGTTTCTTGCTGTGTACGTTGCGAGTAACATGTCATTAAGAATTTTATGGAAAAATAAATCTCTAGACATTATTTAAAGAGGACTTTACCAAATATTGTAAAGCATCATCAATCCTTTTCAAAAACCAAATCAATTGCTTCTTCGACAGATTCAACAGATATAACTTCTCTACCGTCTATAGCGATGCCAGCCATCTTTTCAGCAACTCCGCCAGAAGGTCTGATTGCAATTACTTTTCTATCAGTCTTTAATGCTAATGCAATTTCAGAAAGAGTTCCAGCCCCACCGTTGACAGCAATAATTGCGTCAGCTGATTTGATATTGATAATGTTTCTTCCATCACCCATTCCAGTCACAATAATAATATCGACATATGGGTTCGCATCTTTATTGCACCCTGGTAGAATGCCTACGGTCAGACCTTTTTTCTCCTTAGCTCCCTTACAGACTGCTTCCATGACACCACCTCTACCTCCAGTAATTAATACGGCGCCTCTTGATGCGATTGCTTTGCCAAGTTCCTCAGCTATTTGATAAACATCTGGGGGAATACGTTGAGCACTTCCAATAACAGTAATCTGTTTCATACGGTTAAGTTCACACCTTAGCTTAAATAACTTAGAACTCTTGATAGCTTGTTCATCTTCTTATGAAATAATTTAGGATCCATTTTTCGAGTCGATAAACATATATTTTTAGTTAATCTTCACATCATTAGGTTGCAGTTTTGAAAGCCAGACGAATTCAAGCTTTGAATATAACATCAGGTCCAACCGAGAGTGGAGAACAAGTACCAGTTGCAGGAGAATTAGTTCCAATCGACAAACTATCTGTATTCCTTTCAAGTTCTTGGATTCTTATACTATTAATATTGGTTCTTCCCATTGCATTTATATTATATCGAAAACGTGATGTAACTCTGAAGATATTGACTTCTCTGGTTTCACGATTATTCGAGTATAGAATACTACGTTAAACATGTGCGCTAATAGTCTACTTCACTTTCTTTTCTTGAAGATTTAGGTAGATATTTCCATGATTAATTAAGTAGCTTGCCAGCTAAGAATAAACTATTTGAGTTATGATTTACTCCTTATAGCACACGTTTATCGACTCTTTTTATAGGCATTAAAGGAGAAAAATACAATCATGTCTAATGATGAAGAGAAATCTAATGAAGCCCATGAAATTCACTTAACTCGTTGTAATGGATGTGGTGGAATGTTTGATCTTGAAATTTATGGTTCATGTCCTTATTGTAAATGAAGAATGAACATCTTATTTGTTGATATGCTCTTTGCAATTTTTCTTCTTTTCATTGTCAATATCTTTATTCTTCATATGGGATCAGTATGAGATCCATAATTTGATCGTATGCTGCCAAAAAATAGTGATGTTTTAACATTTATGTCCTCGTTTAAATAACTTCGAGCTCTTCATAAAATTATGAAACTCGTAATTTTAGGAGGCGGATTCTGTGGAGCAATAATAGCAAAAAAATTAGATAAGCGCCAAGATGTGGATGTAATTCTAATAGATAAAAAATTATATTTCGAATACGCTCCAAGCATATACAAACTAATTTCTGATAGTGAATACTTAAACAAAATTACTGTTCCTTTTGAAAAAATTGTAAAGCAAGGAAAAGTAATCGTAAACCAATTAACCAATTTGACAGATCAATATGTCGAAACAACAAATGAAAAAATACCATATGACTATTTAGTAATCTCTACTGGAATAGAATATCCGATATTTCTGGATAATCAAGAAAATGTCTTCACATTGAAATCTAGCATAAGTGCGATACAGATAAATGAAAAAATTGTCAACACCAAACACGTACTCATTATTGGTGGAGGTTTAATCGGAACAGAGATCGCAGGAGAACTAGTAACGAAGATGAAAGATAGGCATGTAACTATTGTCCATTCAAAAGATAGACTGATCGAACGAAATCCTGCTAAAGCGTCATGTTATGCCCAGAAATTCTTGGAAAAAAAAGGAGCTAAAATAATCTTTAATGAAGAAATCATTAGACATGAAGATCGTATTTTCATATCAAATAAAGGAAGCAAAATAGAAGCAGATATTGCGATTTGGTGTGCTGGGATCAGATGGTCTCCGGATTACCTAAATGGTTTCGATCCACAAATCTTTACAAATAAAGGAGCGTTGAAAGTAAACGAACATTTACAGTTACATGGCTTTGAGAATATTTTTGTAGGAGGGGATGTCTGCAGTGTATCTGAAGAGAAGACAGCTCAAAACGCAAGAATTCATGGAATTATAATTGTAAAAAATATATGTAAATTAATGATGAACAAAAGAAATATTTCGTACAAACCAAAAAAACGAATTATGGTTATAGGTCTGGGAGCTTGGTCAGGTATTCTCATTTACGAAAAAATTGTTATTACTGGAATAGTTCCAGGAATCCTCAAATATATTGTGCAATGGATAACGATGCGGAGATATGAGTAGCCATTTAGAACGTGTGCTAGAAACCGGCCTTCTTGAATAGATTGTCTTCGAACTTCTTCCACGACATTTTAGTTAAAAGAATGTGAATGTCGTCAATATTTTTCATGGAATCAAAATCAATTTCGTATAATAACGATTGTACATTGTTTTGTTTAGCCATGATGGTCACCAAAATAAACTGACTATCCAAACTTAATATATAACGACGTTATATATATGCTTAACGGTGTTATAGATAATGGGTCGTGAATTGATTAAAAAATCTTTCAGAATGCCTAACTCGAGTTAGGATGGTCGATCTAGGTATTTTGAAAAGTAAAAATCGATTAATAATACCTTTTATAAAGGTGCAATAACACTGTTATACAAGTGTGAGATCTTGCGGCCTCCATGTGAAGAGATAGTTCAGGAATTCTTGCCAACATTTAGATCTTTAATTGCTAAAGAACTGATAGAAAAGTACAGTTTCTCACAAATTGATGTGGCTGAGAAATTGGGAACAACACAAGCCGCAGTCAGTCAGTATCTAAGCTCAAAAAGGGGACAAAGGAATTCCTCTAAAATAAAATCGATGACAAAAGTAAAAGCATTAGCGAGTGAAGTCGCCAAAGAAATAGCGGAGAATAAGCTTGAGGAATTTGACGTATCATCAAGCTTTTGTAAATTATGCCTTGAGTTGAGAACAAATCAACCTCGTCGTAAATCCAAATAGCACCTTTATACTTTGAATTATATCGATCTTCTGTTAACACCAAATAACGTTACACGGAAGATTGAATAATTTGTCTGCCACGGCAAAAGCCAAAGTTCATAAAATCGATATTAAACAACATTCAACTAATATTGTTCAAGAAGAAGTGGCTGTAGAAGCTCCTGCTAATATTTACATTAACAAAAAACATCTTGTCACTCTCTTATCATCGCCATCAATGCTAATCGAGTTAGCCATCGGATATCTTTTATCTGAAGGAATTCTCAAAACGAAAGATTCCATAGATGAACTACTCGTTGCCGGGACAGATATACATGTGAAATTAAAAGCAGGAGCTAAGGTAGATTTTGATCTTAATAGGTTCGGAAAATTTGTCTCATCTGCATGTGGCTCATTAGTAGATTATCTCCGTCTGTTGGCTCAAATCAATTCAAAGATTACAGATCAATATTCTATTACCGCTGAGAACTTAGAACAAATGGTTATTCAATTGAATAATGAATCCAGGGTCTTCAAGATAACTGGTGGGATTCACTCAGCGGCTATATTCGAAAATTTAAAAATGGCTGCATTTGCTGAAGACGTGGGGCGCCATAACGCGGTAGATAAAGCATTAGGGGCTTCAATACTAAGAAACTTAGACTTCAATAGATCTGTGCTTGTAACATCGGGAAGGCAGACTGCAGATATTGTTGCAAAAGCAGCTCAGATGGCTGTTCCCATTTCAGTTTCGATATCAGGTCCTATACATTCTGGGATAAAGTTAGCCGAGAGAGTTGGGATAACCCTGATTTGTTTTGCTAGAGGTAAAAGGTTCAATATTTACACATATCCTGAAAGGATTAAGCTGTCTTAATGTGATAGAATGTTCACAGAATAACGACTCTTTTAATTTTATAATGTTAATTCAAAAAATATTTGCCAGCTGATTGATATTCGAGATTATTGGGACTTTATAACTAAGTATCTCCGCTTTTTGAAATGGGTTGTTATCAACTATAATTATTTTCATGCCGGCTTTCTTAGCGGCTATCACATCAAATGGAGAATCTCCAACTACTAAACAGTTTTGGGGTTCAACTTCAAGTCTCTTAGAAGCTTGAATAAACATCTCCGGATTTGGTTTAGCTTCCTTAACATCATTTGATGATATTATTACATCAAAATAATTCTCAAGATCGAATTTATTCACAACTCGTGTTACACTTGGACTATCAGCTGATGTGGCCAGACATATGCTAAATCCCTTATCTTTCAGATACTTGAGTAGTGTCTCCACTCCGTCGAAAACTTGCATATCTTTTGATGTCTCGATAAATTCAAGTCTCTTATATCTCACAATTTCATTGATATGTCTGTGTTGATTTTCAGGCAGAATCTCCTTAATAATTTGTTTTGCAGGCTTACCAAAACGGCGATAGATCTCTTCATCTTTTACAGTTAATCCGAATCTTGATAATGCTCTATGAAATGA
>MEZD01000012.1:26282-26556 GCA_001775955.1 Candidatus Bathyarchaeota archaeon RBG_13_38_9
ATCTATTAACGTGCCATCTAAATCAAAAATTACTGCACGGACTTGTAATATGGATGATTTCTCAATTGACATTTTCTGGTGATTCTTTTTCTGGAAATAAATCTATCCTAAAATGTTTAGCTAGCCTTTTTTCTCAAACTTGGAAGCGCAAATTTCACAACAGAAAGTGTATTCTTTTCCCTCTATCACTTTCTTGACCGCGAGTTCACACCCTCCTCTTTGGGCTGTACTGCAGAATATGCATTTCTCTGTGGAGCTCATTTCTTATCCTTCC
>MEZD01000012.1:26567-43064 GCA_001775955.1 Candidatus Bathyarchaeota archaeon RBG_13_38_9
GCTTCCTTATCCTCCTTTTTTTTGCGGTAGTCATTTATTGCAGCATGTAGAGCATCTGCAGCCAAGTTTGAGCAATGCATCTTTATTGAGGGCAATCCGCCAAGGTTGCTGGCGACTTCCGATCTTGTTACTTTCAAACCTTCATCAAGTGTCTTGCCTTTGGCGATTTCAGTTATCATACTGCTTGTAGCTATTGCAGCACCACAACCGAATGTTTTGAATTTTAGATCTTCAATTTTATCGTCTTTTACTTTTATGTAGATGGTCATTAGGTCTCCGCAGACTGGATTGCCTACAGTACCTACTCCATCTGCATCTTCTATTTCACCCACGTTTCGAGGGTTTTTGAAGTGATCAATAACTTTCTCGCTGTACATTATATTTCCACCTTTGAATATAGTCTAGATACTTGATGTCTCCAAATTATTGGTAGAATGTTTTTTTGATATTCATCCAAAAGATAAGGTTCTTGCTTATCAAGATGACTGATATTATATGTGTTGCCCAGGTAAGGCCATAAGACGTCTATAACCTTAATTTGTCCACTGATGATTTTAAATTAGTCTGGGTCATTTGATTTTCTTGATGAATACGTGGATGTCTTTGTCTGTTTTTTCTACTGCAACAACTTCATGGCCAGTGCTTTTTGCGAGACTGGGTAAGTCGAGTTCTGCAGCTGGATCATCAGCTATGATCTCTAAAATCTGACCCACTTGAAGTTTTTCGAGTTCGACTTTCGTCTTTATGACTGGCATTGGGCAGAACATTCGCACACAATTTAATTGTTTATCTGCTCGGGGTGTCAATTTTCATCCCTGATTAAATCAGTTTGTCTGAATTCTAAACTTACTGGTATAAAAGTCTCCATAAGGCTCATTAATTGAGTTTTGTTAGGTCGCTGGTTAGAAATAAATACTTGACATTGATTCATTGTGGCAATAACTCTGGAGAAAAATACATTGGCTGACGTTGCAAAACAGAAAATCTTGGTATTTGATAAACGTCTCTGCACTGGCTGCCGGATGTGTGAAATTGCCTGCTCATTCAACAAATTCGACAATACGTACAGCTATGAACAGACACACATAAGACATGTAATAGAGTTCGACAGAGGAGAAATCGAATGTCAATATTGTCAACATTGCGAGGATCCTTTATGCCTTGCATCATGTCCAGTAGATGCAATCCATAAAGACGATGAAACTGGAATAGTGAAAATTAATCCTCTAGAATGTATCGGCTGCCAGACCTGTAATATCGTTTGTCCAGCACGTATACCAAAATTCTATGCTGAAAAAAAGATCTCAATAAAATGTGACCTTTGTGATGGAGACCCTGCTTGTGTAAAATATTGTTCGCCCATGGCGATAAGCCACGTCACCAGAGAAGAAGCAGATAAGATATTACGAGAAATCTATGAAGAGCCAAAAATAGCTTCACAGGAGACGAAATGAGATGGAAACAACTCAAGAAAAAGAGATCTTACAAAATCTACGGACTCAACTAGGAGAAGAAATTATTAGAGAATCTAGAATGGCTCCTGATAGCCCTGTAATCAAAGTTAGTAAAGAAAAGCTTATTGATGCTCTCAAAATATTGGTTGAGAACCATGAGGCAAGATTATGCACAATATCTGCTGTCGATAATGGTCTTGATTTCGAGTTAATCTATCACATGAGTATCAAAGGATTCATAATCCATGTAAAGACGTCGGTCATGAAAGAAGAATCAAAAATATCATCTATAACAGGCATCATCCCGGGTGCTATGACTGTTGAGAGAGAAATTTGGGATTTATTCCAGATCGAATTTGATGGAATTTCAGATCCGCGACCACTCATATTACCTAAAGAATGGCGTGAAAATAAAGTTGCTCCATTAAGGAAACCTATGGGAGGTATAGTTGCGGAATATCAGAAACCAACAGTGGAAACTCTCATGGAACAGGGCCAAGTATTCACAATGCCCTCGACAGTGAAAACGAACAGAGAAAATATGCAGCTCCCAGAAGTTCAAACTACAATGAATCGTCCAGAAGCCCTTAAAGAGATTCAGGAAGTCGCACGTCTAGTCAAATTTGATGAGAAGGTAGGTTACAACTGGCACAAGAAGAAACTGAGGTACTAGGATATGAGTCGCAATAAAGAATATGCGATGTACTGGGGATGTTGGGTACCTTCAAGACAGCCCAGCGTCGAGGCAGCATGCAGAAAAGTGATGGATAGATTTGGAATCGGTATCCGGGACATGGAGGGTGTTTCATGCTGTCCGGATCCAGTAGTAACTGAACGATTGCAACGTGAAATGTGGCTAGCTCTAGCAGCGAGAAATATCTCAATAGCAAATTCAATGGGAATGGATCTAGCTACAGTATGTAATGGATGTTATGAGACATTCTTTGAGGCCATAGAGACTTTAAAAACTGATAACACTCTAAGGGAAGAAGTGAAAAAAGTTCTCGAACAAATAGGTAAACCATTACCTTCAAGCACATCTCTAAAACATATCGTCGAGATACTAGGTCAAGATATCGGAATTGACGAAATAAAGAATCTAAGTACAAATAAGCTTAGCAAGTTAAATGTTGCAGTTCATCCTGGATGCCATTTATTTAGAGCCCACGATCGAGAAAAAGTTCGAGACAAACCTAAACTTCTTGAGGATATTGTCGATGCCACGGGAGCCAAAAGAGTCGATTATGGAATCCAGAGATTCTGCTGTGGTTACCCACACCGTGTTGTAGAAGAAGAATTTTCGCTCAAGATGATGTTAGCCCAAAAGCTTGAGAGAATGTGGGAAGAGGGTGCGGACTGTATAGTTGTTTCATGCCCAGCATGCAATATTCAATTCGAGTTTGGACAGCTAGAACTAAAAAGAAAATACAAAATGTCATTTGGTGAAGGGATACCCGTGGTCCATGTAGTTGAACTTGTTGCATTAGCTTTAGGAATCAAACCTGAAGAGTTCGGTCTCCATACCCATAGAGGCCCAACAAAAAACATAATCACAAAATTGGAGAAATAAAAATGTCTGAAGTCATTCCCATAGGGCCCTTCCATCCAGCACTAAAGGAAGCAGCACATTTTGAGCTAGAAGTAGAAGGTGAGAAAGTCGTTGGAGGGGACTTTAAGTTTGGATATATGCATCGAGGTATAGAAGACTTAGCCACAAAGAAATCTTATCACAGCAACATTTTTCTTGCAGAGAGAGTTTGTGGAATTTGTAATACTGTCCATTCCACATGCTACACACAAACAGTAGAAGCACTAATGAACCTAGATCCGCCCCAAAGAGCCAAATATATTAGAACAATCGTTTTTGAAACCGAGCGGTTAGCTAGCCACCTATTATGGTTTGGAGTAGGGATGCACGAACTTGGCTATGATACAGCATACATGTATTTGTGGAGAGAAAGGGAACATGTTATGGAAATCATGGAGCGCCTTTGTGGAAAAAGAGTCAATCTTGGAATAAACACGCTTGGCGGAGTTAGAAGAGACATCTCCCCTGAAATTATTGATTTCATTAACGGAAAACTGGACATAGTTGACAAGGTAATTGAGAAGACTGGTAAAATAATTAATGAGGATAGAATTCTAAAATCTAGAGTAAAAAACATTGGTATCCTACCTAAAGATGAAGCCAAGAAACTCTGCGTTGTTGGCCCTACAGCAAGAGGATCAGGAATTGACATTGATGTTAGAAGAGATGAACCATACGCGGCATATTCAAAAATGGATTTTCAAGTGCCATTGGAAGAAAGTGGTGATATACTCTCACGTGTATTGGTTAGGTTTAAAGAACTTATCGAATCGACAAAGATAATCCGTCAATCAATCAAAGATCTTCCCAGAGGTCCAATATCCCTAGAAGAATTACCCTTCCCAAATAAAGGTGAAGCTTTTGGAAGAGTTGAGGGTCATCGCGGTGAGCTAGTATATTATATCAAATCAAATGGAACAAATCGTCCAGAACGAGTCAAGATTAGAACTCCTTCAGTAGTGAATAACAGCTCACTTCTGTATATGATGCTTGGAGAAAAATTGGCTGATGTGCCGATAATTATTGCAAGTATAGATCCATGTTTCTCATGTACTGATAGAGTAACTATAGTTGAGAATAAGTCAAATTCTAGAAAAACAGTCTTGCTTTCACAATTGAAACGGAGGAGAAATAATTGATCGAGATCCTAGAAACCCTATTTGGGTTGTTTGTTTGTCCAGGTTTCATATTTTCTCTGATTGTCGGTGGATTATTTTATTGGTTCTATAGGAAACTTCGAGCTAGAATGCAAGCTAGAATTGGTCCGCCGTGGTATCAATTCTTTGCAGATGTAATGAAACTTTTCTCAAAGGATTCAATAATTCCATCAAGGGCAAGAGGATACCTATTTGTTCTCGCTCCAATATTTTCCATTATTGGCCTGCTATTAGTGGTTGTAATGCTCCCAATCGGGGCATGTTCATTAATGCAATCACCTGAAAGCTTGATAATGGCGATGTACTTTCTAGCCTTTCCTGGTCTGGCATTGATTATTGCTGGTGTAAGTTCTGGTTCCCCTTATGGTGCGATTGGTGCTAGTCGTGAAGCTCGAATGATGGTAGGTTATGAACTTCCCTATGTGATCTCCGCATTAACCTTGGCCTTTCATCTTAAATCATTGGATATAATGTCGATAGTTAATTATCAATTTGAGAATGGAGCTTTTCTCTTAAAATATCCATTGGCATCAATAGCGTCCGTAATATGCCTTTTGCCTAAAATTTGTCGTCGACCCTTCGATGCTCCTGAGGCAGACACAGAAATAATCGGAGGCCCCCTTACTGAATACTCGGGGATACCTTTGGGACTTTTCGAATTGGTTAACGCTCTTAAATGGTTTATCTTTCCAGCATTTGCAGTGACACTCTTCTTTGGTGGAGGAACAAACATAATTGAATTCTTATTAAAATGCCTTGGATTGGTTATTCTAATAACAATCATTGATGTAATCTTCCCAAGATTTAGGATAGATCAAAGTTTTAAATTCTTATTGAAGATAGCGCTGCCTTTGGCAATTATTGACCTCTTAAGGAGTGTTATTTGGATTTGAAGAGACATATTATAGTGGAAGGTCTAAGAAGTCTTCTAAGATCTTCTACCAGTAAATATCCTAAAGTTCCATATGTGCCACCGGATGGGTATCGTGGTGCCGCGGAATATGATTCTGAAAAATGTGTGGGATGTGGAGCCTGCTCTCAAACGTGTCCTCCAGGAGCTATTACTTTTACAGATGAGGAGAAAAAAAGAAATATAGAGCTAAAGTATGGTTTCTGCTCCTTTTGTGGTCGTTGCGAAGAGATATGTCCATGGGAAGCCATCCATCTGACCAAGAATTACGAGTTAGCCGTCTACAATCATGAAGATGCCAGAACTGGAATCGATATAGAATTTTTTGAATGTGTGAAATGTAGAAAATCTTTCTTTCCAGAACCTCAGATGAAGGTTTCTCTTGAAAAAGTCAAGGATGCATTATCAAAATATCATATTAAACAAGAAGAATTGGCCAATCTAATATCAATATGCCCACAATGCTCATTCACCGTTGAGGAAATGCCTGAAAGAAGATTGTTCATGAGACGACTTGTAGAGTGAGAAAAATGCTAGATACACTTCGAAAATTTGCTAGGAAGAAATCTCCGTGGATCATGCATCTGCCATGTGGAGGATGTAATGGTTGTGATATAGAGGTTGTTGCAGCGCTTACACCAAAATATGATGCTGAAAGATTTGGGGTGTTGCAAAGAGGTACTCCCAGACATGCTGACATATTGATGGTTACTGGTATAGTTACGGCGCAGGTCAAAGATAGGCTTAAACGAATCTACGACTTAACGCCAGACCCGAAATATGTATTTGCTTTTGGTTCTTGCGCTATAGATGGTGATATCTTTAATGAAGGATATGCCTTTAAAGGGCCACTGGATCAGGTTATTCCAGTCGATATCTATGTTCCAGGATGTCCGCCAAGACCTGAAGCGTTAATTGATGGTCTTGTAA
This sequence comes from Candidatus Bathyarchaeota archaeon RBG_13_38_9, assembly GCA_001775955.1. Taxonomy (GTDB): domain Archaea; phylum Thermoproteota; class Bathyarchaeia; order 40CM-2-53-6; family RBG-13-38-9; genus RBG-13-38-9. The sequence continues at coordinate 32,607 of MEZD01000012.1, forward strand.
AACTATTAAATAAAATTGATTTAAAACAAAGTATTGAATAAAAACTTATATGAGAACTCAGGTGCTTAAAATCGTATCAACAGAATTTAAAACATAAATAGTGAAAAACATGAGATTTCGATAATATCTGGAGCGTTAACAAAGGTGAGATTCTTTAGGAAAAGGGCTGAAGGAGAAATTTTTGCTGGAGGCGAAACAAGTAATCCCATTGCAGAAGCTGGTGCGAAACCTAGACATAGAGGCTTAAGTCATCTCAAAATACAATTAGCTGAATTCGTTTTTTTCACAGTGATAACTTTAATTGCATTGGGTTTCTTCTATCTTGGATTAGACATATTAGTAGTAGCAGGAATATTCTTGTTTGGTGTAATTGTGAAACTAATTTTTAATACGTTTAAAGGATAGTCGAACCATTTGGTGCACGCCATTATCAATAATTATCTAGTCTTTTGAAGTTGGTTTGGATGTATAGGTCTTATATGTATCTTCTACATTCCTCAATAACAATCATCAATATTGATCACCAAGACGAAATCAGAATTACTTATGACAAGAAAAATTTGATGTGATTAACTATGAAGTTATTCAAGAAGAGACGTGAGGATGATGTTTTTCTGGGAGGAGAGCCACCCAAATATGCTGATAGGAAAGCCTGGCATATGCGTGCACGTGCTTTCATGGCGGCAACTCTTGTCTTAATCATAATATTTGATTGGTACATAATCCATCAAATGCTATATGGTGACCCGTCACTATGGTACTGGGTTTATTCAATATTACTTACAATACATATAGCATGGATAATGGTGGCCATAGCGGTGTTGAGTCCATAATCTCTTAACTGATAAATTGATTTGAGTCTATGAATAACAAATTATTTAGATTAATAGTTGAGCTTATAGTATTGATAAGTATGAGAGGTTTAGACGAATGGATTTGACGGTTGCCTTTGAAATAATTGGCGTTATCTTCGCTTTGGCTGCTATTGGATTCTCAGTCTACATAATGGGTCGTTATAAAAGAGGTGCCACAGTTTGGATATACATAAGTATAACCTCGTTTTGCATGTTATTCTCGATGCTGCTTGGAGTAGTCGATCTTCTAATTCCAGTTGATCCAGTGATACAACGTTTAGAACAATATATTTTCCTTCTAGCTGCTGCGATGGCATATGCTCTGAGTGGAATTAAACTCTACGAGATTTTCGTTTATAAGGAATGATTAGGTGAAGGGTTAATGTCTACAATTTCAATACTGATAGATGCTGCTGTCGCTGCTTGTTTCTTGTTCGGAGCAGTCTTCTACCTGATGGTTGCTTATGGTCGACGACAAGGCATTGCATGGAGGATATTGGGGACTGCCGGTGCGATATGGTTCTTAATATTGTTCTTTAAATTGATCAGTAACCTTGGAGAACTGATCTGGGTTGCGGGAACAGTCCGTGCTGCTATCGCTTTAACATTAGGAATCTATCTTCTAGGACTTATTCTCCTTGCTCGCACATTGAAATAACTATCCAAGGCGTATGCTATAAAATAAAACTTGATTAGCGTGCGTGCTCTAAAGATTCGACATGCTAATAAGTATGATAATTGACTCAGACATAATATAAAAACTGATTTGAGGTTACTTCAATTGAGCGAAGATAAAATAAATCGCCGTAAATATCTGAAATATGCTGGTGCTGCAGTAGCTGTAGGCGCGATTGCAGCCGCAGGATATGGAATCTCACAGTACTCCCAACAGCCAGCTCCAACAACAACTACTCCTGGACCAACAACTCCAACCACGGGCAAAAAAAAGTTGAAAATTGGTACAACCAAACCTCTAACCGGTGCGGAAGCTATTCTAGGGAGAAATGAACTGAACGGAACTCTACTTTGGGAGAAAATGGTTAACGAAGCTGGTGGAATAAAGGCTGGAGATGGAAACACATACGAGGTTGAAATGGTCTATTATAACGATGAAAATCTGCCTGAGAATGTTGGAAGATTCTTTGAGAAGCTTATTGTTGAAGATAAAGTCAATTATCTTTTTGGACCAATTTATGGGCCTCTAGGAATGGCAACAGTTCCTGTTGTCATGAGATATGAGCAACTTGAATTCTATGGTACCGCCAGTTACGATCCTAATCAATGGCAAGATGAGTTCGGCGAATATGTTGTTCACGTATGTACGAATGGTAATGCATACCTTCGTTCAATGATGGATATGATCATGGACTACATAGTACCAGAACTTGATCCAGATGCAAAAAATATCGCGATAATCCATGGAGATGACATATTCCGCAATACCGCTGGTGTAGGGGGAATGGAATATGCAAAAGAAAAAGGAGTCAATGTTGTTGTTTATGAAAAATATCACACTGGTGCAACAGATCTCTCTCCAATATTGAGCAAGATCAAAGCAGCAAAACCAGATGTCACAATACTTTTGACGGGAGGAGCTTACCAAGACGCGATATTGATAACTAAACAACTGAAGGAACTCGATATTAACCTTAAATTATTCTTCCCTGGAACTGGAACAGTGACCCACGAATGGTATGATGCTGTCCAACCGTACGGTGATTACGTTCTTACGATAACCCAATGGGAGCCTGGTGTTAAATATCCTGTTAACTATGGGCCTTCACATGATGAATACATTTCAAGATATACGCAAGAGTATGGACAAGAACCCGAATACGCCTCAGCGATTGGATATACTCAGGGATTAGCACTTCAAATGGCCATGGAAAAATGTCCTGACCCTCTCAATCCAAGGGCCTTGAGAGAAACAGTAAGAAAAGAAGTTGAATTCATCGGTTTCTATGGGCACTTCAAGACAGATGAACATGGCATTCAAATAGGACATAAAGTTGTTGTGATGCAGTGGCAGAACGGCAAAAAAATGTGCGTATGGCCACCACAAGTAGCAAACTCAGAATTGCTCTATCCTATGCCAAAATGGTCTGAAAGATAAAGCGTTTCACTTGGGATCTATACTTCTTAATCCATTTTTTTCCTTTTTTTCAAATTTAATTATTTTTCATCTGTTTTTCTCTAAATGCTTGAAATTTGTGTGAACATTAAACCGTAGCTGGTTCTGGCAATGTATAAATATGACTTGAAAACTACAGCCAAACATATTTGAGGTAAAATCAATTGACTGCGGAAAAGCTTAGTCGACGTAAATATCTGAAATATGCTGGCGCTGCAGTAGCCGTTGGTGCGATTGCAGCTGCAGGATATGGAGTCTCACAATATTATCGGAAGCCAACAACAACGACCCCAACAACACCAACTTCAACTATTGCAACCACAGGAAAGAAGAAGGTTAAGATTGGGGGAACTAAACCATTCACTGGTCCTGACGCACTTGCAGGAATCAGTGAGGGTAATTCGAATAAGCTTTGGGCTAAGATGGTGAATGAGAATGGTGGAATAAAAGCTGGTGACGGAAATACCTACGAGGTTGAATTGATTCTTTACAATGACGAGCAAAAACCCGAGAACGTTCCAAGAATCTATGAGAAACTGATCGTCGAGGACAATGTGGATTTCCTGTTTGGACCAGTTTGGGGACCACTAGGAATGGCTACTGTTCCAATGGTGGAACAGTATAAGAAATTTGAGATTTTCGGAACATGCTCCTTCGACCCTAAAGATTATCGAGACTGGAAATATATCGTACATACAATCACAAATGGCCCACATTATATGGAAGCAATTCTAGACATGATCTGGGAACGAGTATTGCCCAATGATCCTGATGCGAAAAATATTGCGATAACACATGGTGACGACGCATTTCGTGGGGTAGCTGGAGGATATGGGTATGAGTACGCAAAACAAAAAGGCTTCAACGTTGTTTTCTATGACACTTACAACTCAAGTGCAACAGACCTTACACCAATGTTGACTAATGTAAAAGCAGCGAAACCAGCTATATACCTGAATGCTGGCGTATACGGAGACGCAATTTTACTTATGAAACAGATAAAAGAACTTGATTTGAATGTCAAAATGGTTTGGGCTGGCACAGGAACAGTCTTTCCAAAATTCTATGAATCTTTAGGTAAATATGCTGAAGGATGCGTCACCTGTACACAATGGGAGAAAGGAATAAACTATAGTCAAGACTACGGACCAAGTGCAGGCGATTTCTTAACAGCATATCAGAGAGATTATAATGAAATTCCAGATTACCATGCTGCAACTGGATTTCAGCAGGGACTGGTAATACAGAGAGCTATGGAGCTATCAGATGATCCGATGAATTCTGAATCTATACGCAAAGTAGCTGGCGAGATGGAGATGACGACATTCTATGGAAAATACAAGGTTGATCCAGAGACAGGTTGGCAGACAGGTCATAAAATGGGTGTTGTACAGTGGCAGAATGGTGAAAAAATAGTTGTGTGGCCAATGACTGCAGGCGCCAAAGAACTATGGTATCCTCTTAAGAATTGGTCTGAAAGATAAACAATCACCAAAAGATTCTTTAAGTTTAAAGTATGCAGGTGTGAGTTATGTCGCTAGAGCTGTTGGCACAGACGATCATTAACGGCCTCTTCATAGGTTTCCTGTTCGGATTAGCCGGAATGGGTTTAACAATAATTTTCGGTGTAATGAAAATAATAAATTTCGCCACAGGGGCAATGATCATGCTTGGAGCCTATGTAGGCTATTGGACCTACACCTATTGGCCATATAGTGCGATTCCAGGAATAATCGTAAGCGTTGGAGTAGGTTTTCTTTTTGGAATATTGGTATACCAAGTTTTGGTACGCAGATTAATCGGTAAGCCACTACTTACTACTCTACTAGTATTATTTGGACTGACAAGCATTCTTGAAAATTCCATGTTGAATCTTTGGTCCCCTAATCCACGTTCAATACCAATAGACTTTCCCACCTATAGCTACGGATTGATCTCAATAAGTACGAGTAGAGTCTTTGTCTCAATAATGGCTATTGTAGCGACAATTTTAGTTCTGGCTGTTTTTAAATACACGACGTTTGGAAGGATTATCCGGGCTGTAATACAAGATAAGATAGCTGCGACTTTGATGGGAGTCGACGTCAATAGAGTATACACTCTTGGATTTTCCCTTGGGGTTACCTTAACATTTTTGGCAGGAGCATTGCTGGCTATGGTGTATCCCTTCGAGCCATTTGGAGGCCTCCCATATGCTTTGATGGCATTCGTTGTTGTCGTACTTGGAACTTTAGGAAATCCTGTAGGTTGCTTGTTTGCAGGACTGATCATTGGAACAGTGCATAGCTTCGTAGGAAGTTACTGGACTCTGAATATGAGTCCTGCCGTAGCATATTTGATAATGATTATCACATTTCTGTTGAGACCTCAAGGTTTGATGGGGAAGAAGGAATAAGCCATGGCCATGCAAGTATTAAGAACAGGACTTACAGGAATAAATAGCCTGACAATCAGTCTCGGATTTCTTACAGTAATTGGTATACTCGGCCTTACTGCTGATACGGCTACAACGGGATATCTGCATGCAATGGTTGAACTAATGATTCTTGCTTATAGCCTCAATCTTTTTACAGGTTTATCAGGCTATGCTAATTTCGGACACGTCGTATTTTACGGATTGGGTGCATACACAGTTTCCGTTGTTGCAGTAAGTTTAGCGTCAATGGGTTTTGCTCTTCCCACATTCATGTATATTATTTTTGCAGGTATTTTCGCCGCAACGTTTGCTCTTGTTATTGGCTATCCTGTGTTGAGGTTAAGAGGCGATTACTTTGCGATAGCAACATTAGGAATAAATGAAGCTGTACGTGTAACCATATGTAACACGCCATGGTTAGGCGAAGGAAGAGGAATATACATTCTTGGACTGGTTCCAACTTATGATATTAAAGCACTATATATCCAGCTTTTGGTTATTGCATTCGCGGTAGTGATAACGTCTTATCTTGTGTTGAAAACAAAATTGGGCTATGGATTACGAGCTATTAAAGATGATGAAGATGTCGCAGAGATGATGGGAGTCAACACTGCAAAATACAAACGAATTGCATATGCTCTTGGAGCTTTCTTTGCAGGCCTAGCAGGAGGAGTAGTGACTTTGCAGTTTGCATGTTCATTCCCCGAATACTTCTTCATAGGAAGATCTGTCGACATGTTCGTTTCAATAGTTTTAGGAGGTACTGGAACAGTTTTAGGTCCCATGATAGGGGCTACATTATATTGGATGGTAAAAGATCATTTGCTGATAAGTTTCCCATACTTCCACCTCATAATATTCGGAACCATTCTGATAATTCTTGTTCTATTCTTCCCAGGAGGAATAATCGGATTGCTTAATAGATTTCTGAAAAAGAAGGGAAGGGTGCTTGAATAGTTGAGTCAAGAAAATATAATGACGATTAACAATGTTACAAAGATGTTTGGAGGTATCCGAGCGCTCAATAAAGTAAATGTTGAAGTCAAGAAAGGTGAGATATTAGGTCTCATCGGTCCCAACGGTTCAGGAAAGACAACCCTGTTTAACGTTATATCAGGTTTCTATCCGGCTACTGAAGGTACTATTGAATTTAAAGGAGAGAATATTACAAATCTCTCACCTCACAAGATCGCTCGAAAAGGTATTGGTAGAACTTTCCAAATTGTTAGACCATTTGGTGACATGACCGTAATTGATAATGTACTAGTCAGTGGGCTTTTCAGTGGAAAAATGGGAGTAAAGCAGTGTCGAGATATTCTGAAAACAACCAGACTTATTGAAAGAGAGGGCGACCTAGCAGAAATGCTAAACTTGGCAGAAAAGAGGAGACTTGAAATTGCCCGTGCTCTTGCTCTAAGTCCGGAAATACTTCTTTTAGACGAAACCATGGCAGGCCTAACACATACAGAAGTAGATGAATCCTTAAAGATGATCAGCGGGATCAGAAACGAATTTGGATTGACAATAATTCTTGTTGAACATGTGATGAGGGCGATAATGGCTGTATCAGAAAGGATCCTAGTATTAAGTGAGGGCACGAAAATAGCTGAAGGGTCTCCAAAAGAAGTTTCAGAAAATGAACAGGTATTAACTGCTTATCTAGGGAGAAGAGTGTGAGTTAGATGGCTTTACTTGAAGTTAAAGATCTGAATACGGGATATGGACCGATTCAGGCATTATGGTCTGTCTCACTTAATGTCGAAAATAAAGGAATCACAACACTACTTGGTGCTAATGGATCTGGAAAATCAACGTTTCTTCATTGTATTGTAGGTCTTCAAAAGTTATGGTCTGGAGACATAATATTCGATAATAAGAGTATAACAAGCATCAAAGCAAACAAGAGAACCGACCAAGGAATTTCCCTTGTTCCTGAAGGTAGACGTATATTCTTTAACATGTCAGTCAAAGAGAATCTTGTAATGGGTGCTTATACACCAAATGCCCGAGGAAAAATGGACGATTCATTTGAACAAGTTTATGCGATGTTTCCAGTTCTTAAAGAGCGTACCGGGCAGAGGGCTGGAACCTTAAGCGGTGGAGAGCAACAAATGCTGGCTATCGCCAGAGCGCTAATGTCAAGACCTAAACTCTTAATGTTGGATGAAGTATCAACAGGACTTAGTCCCGTTCTTACTACCTTGGTTATGGATACTTTGGGTAAAATAGGCGAAACTCTACCAATCCTAGTTGTAGAACAAGCAGTAGAAAAAGCATTAGAGATTTCACATACAGCATATGTCTTAGAAAATGGAAAAATCGTAATGCAAGGCAAAAGCGACGAACTAAAAAGAGACGAAAATCTTAGAAAGGCCTACATGGGAATCTGAGTTTATCCAAACTATAACCAACTGTTATAAAAATAAGGTCTCTGGCTTAGAACCATATGTTGCTTAAGCCAAGCGAAGACATATCTATGTTAAATCTTATAGTTTGTGCTAGATAATGTCTCTTCATGGTGAATAGTTTGGATTACATTTTCGTGTTCGAGGCCATCGGGGCTGTGCTAGCGTTAGCTGCAGTTTCATATTCTCTTTTAATTATGTCTGGTGTCAAATATGGAGTGCCAGTTTGGATATATTTAGCAATTACTTCATTCTGTATGTTCTTCACAATGCTTCTTGGTATGGTAGGGCTCATATTTCCGGTCAAACCTGATGTTCAGCGTTTTCAACAATACATATTTCTTCTTGTAGGTGCGTTTTCATTTGCAATAAGTGGGATAAAACTACATGAGATATTAGCTTATAGTCGAGGTGAGGTATCCTAAATGAATTTAATAGAACCTATGATCGATGCGGTAGTTGCATCATGCTTTCTATTTGCGGCTATATTTTATCTTATGGTAGGGTATGGTGAAAAACAAGGCATTGTATGGAAAATCTTCGGCTGCACAGGTGCAATATGGTTTGGGATCCTCTTTGTCAAACTTATCAGTAATATTGCTGGATGGAATTGGATTCCAGGGATTGTGCGTTCAACTATCGCTCTCAGCTTGGCAATTTATCTGTATGGATTAGTTCGTCTAGCAAGAATGATGAAATAAATACGAAAAAAATTTATGCTAAAAGAAAAAAAGGAAGGAGTTAGGCCTGCTCGAAGTCAAGTCGTGTAGGTATCTCTGTTTCGTCATCGTATTTTCGGACTATGTTTAAACCCTTGATCTCAAGGATCGTTAGATCCATTGTGGCAAGTATGCGGTTCTGTCCTTTTTCCACTCCAAAATCGCCGCCGAGCATATAATCTGGTTTTGACTTCCCATCTTCAACCTTTGTCTGGTTGAAAAGTCCATGGAAATGTATCTTTCTTGATCCATCTTCGCCTTTTGTGATGATTCCCATTCCACCACAGAACTCGATTGGTCCAGCAAGTTTGTATGGTTCACCGTATCCAGATCCCAATTTAAGTTTATCATTGGGAATAAGGAATTTGAATACGGCTTGTCGTAGACTTCCAATGCATTGGCATATGACGCCGTTTTCGATTTTGTAGTCATCACAGATCTTGCTTATGCCTTCGTATAGGTCAGTTCCGGGTAATATGCGACCTACTATTATTCTTCCTAATTGTGCCTCTCCGGCTGCATAGCGAACTTCTTCACTCATTACATTCACCTTATGGTTGCTATAGAACTTGCAATCTGCCTTTTAAATTATTTATTTCTAGAAATTCTAGGATAGAAAATGTAAATTGGCGTATGTTATCTTATCCTAGGACATATCTTGGATTAATTTCTCTAGTGAAAAAAAAAATATGTGCCGAAAGGTTGTGGCGCCGCCGGAAGGATTCGAACCTTCGACCAACGGGTTGCCGCATTTTTTAGAAAGAATTTAACAGCTTCAGCCTCAACTTTCATTCAAGTTGAGTCCGCTGCTCTACCACTGAGCTTACGCCTACGAATATCTTCGTAAACGGCGGCACATTTTCGGCGGCTTTGTAGCATCAAAATTTAAGTGATATATTAAAGGTATTTGGTTGCTTGAAAGAACACGTTTTTAATTAAACTTCTAAGCACTTTAAAGAGAAGAAATGTTTTATAATCTTTCAAGATTCTTGGATAACCCTGTGGGCCCGTAGCTCAGTCTGGTCTGGCATCAGAAGATGCTCCACAGAAAGAGCGGCAGAACATCTTGTCGAAGCTCATAAGAATCTGAGTGACCTGATGGTCATGGGTTCAAATCCCACCGGGCCCACCAAATGACAAAAGAGTACTCACAACAAGTATGTTTCCGGTAAGTTGTTGGTCGCTGTTCCTCAAATTTACAAGATGGTAGATAGAAAGTGTTGATATTATCGCGTAGATGGATTATCTTTCTTACAGCATCGATGCTTTACTTTGTAGGCTATTTTCATAGAGTTTCGATTACAGTAATCGTTGAAGATTTAATGAAAGAATTCTCTGCCAGTGCAACGTCTCTAGGAATTTTCTCGTCTTTTTATTTTTATCCATATGCTTTAATGCAGATTCCTGCTGGGTTATTGATCGATAAATTAGGATCTAGAAAAACTCTAACAACATTCTGTTTCGTGGCTTCGATTGGTACTTTGATATTTTCTCTTTCTCCAAGTTTATCTTATGCGACTTTCAGTAGATTAATAATAGGATTTGGTGTTTCCGTAGCTTTTCTTAGTACTGCGAAACTTATAGCATCCTGGTTCAATGCTCGGAGTTTTGCAAGTCTTATTGGAATTTTAGTTGCAATGGGTAATGTTGGAGCCCTTTTAGCTTCAGCTCCCCTTGCGTTAATTGTCATAAGATTAGGATGGAGATTATCTTTCTTCTCAATAGCATTCGCAACTTTTGCACTTACGGCTCTCATTTGGCTTATTGTTAAAGATACTCCAATAACGAATGAAAATCCTTCAAATGAGTTCGATTCAATTTCATCATATGAAAATCGGAAAGACAGGAATATGTTTTCAGGAGTATTACAGTCAATTAAGACGAAAGATTTCTGGTTTATTGCTTTTCCTCCACTTTTCTTTTTCGGCTCATT
>MEZD01000012.1:43085-43432 GCA_001775955.1 Candidatus Bathyarchaeota archaeon RBG_13_38_9
GGGTGTACAATTTGTCATGCAGATATTTGCTCTGAGCAAGGTTGAAGCAAGCATCATTGTCATGATGATGTCCATTGGGTTCTCTATTGGAGCGCTATTCTGGGGAATAGTATCAGATAGATTGGCTGTCTCAAGGAAGAATATCTATCTATTTGGTTTAATTCTCTATGTTTCTATATGGTTGTGCCTAACGCTATTTAGATATGTTCCAATAGGTTCATGGTTGCATGCCTTGTTTTTCTTTCTAGGATTTTTCTTCGGCGTAATTCCGATCAGTGTTGCAATGGTAAAATCACTCTTTCCTCTGAAGATAATGGGCGCGGCAACAGGTGCTGCAAATGCCTTGC
>MEZD01000012.1:43454-64989 GCA_001775955.1 Candidatus Bathyarchaeota archaeon RBG_13_38_9
CCCGCTGTTAATTGGTTATATTCTAGATATATTCGGATTGGAGAGGATAGAGGAAGGCGTAAGGGTATACTCTTCGGCATCATACGAACTTGGTTTCATGGTTTGTTTATTCTCCTTGATCTTTGCGACTGGGATGATTTTTTTCATAAAAAATAAAAAAACTCGGTACAATAGTTGAATCGTCATTTTATCAAGTATTTGAGATAGAGCTCTTACCAAGTATACTTGGAAAACGAATCTAGATTTATATTCTGGTGATGTATGACTTATTCTAATCGGTTGAGGTTAATTTCATGCCTGCAGAAATTACTGATGAAGAAGTTTTCATGAAAATATCAGAATCAGCTATCGAATGTCGTGTGAGAAGATCAGGTGAATCTGTAAAATTGAAACTCAGGACCCCAAAAAAGCTCTATACCATGAAAGTAGTTGGAGCTAGAGCCGAAGAAATCATAAAGAAATTGGCTTGTGAGATAGTAGAAGTATAATAAGAATTCTACCCTCCGTGGGCAGTAGGGATAAGTGTTAGGGTATCCCCATCTAAGAGATCTGTATTAAGCCCCTCAAGAAGGCCTATCTCAACTTCATTTATCAGTATAATCATGTTAGGCCTTGAATTCGCGATAATATTCTTACCCAAGATCGATTTCATACGACTTGAATTTACAGCTAAACTCTCCAATAATTCGCCAACATTTATTGATTCGGGAGCTTCGATTTCTTGTTGCTCTTTCCCTGCAGCCCATTTTAGGGTGCCCAAGAGTTTAATCTTGATTTTGCTCAATATAGTGCCCTACATGGTAACTTCTTGAATCAATTATTCGGTCATATCTACATTATAACTTATTTTGAATATGGAGCACATACTAATTAGATTTCTCTAGATGAAATTAGAAAAGAAAAATAGGGAAATTTTCTGGAGGTCAGCGAGCGTTATCCTAGTTGCTCTGTAATAATCTCCAGTTGTATTTTATGAACTATATTTTAAAGAATTCATGGACAGTCGGTAGTTTAACTACTTTTAGAGAGAATAATCTCCATTGTCGAGACTGCTCTCGTACCGCCCTCTTCCATGCTTATCTCTTCGGTGTCAATAATTACTTTCTCGACTTTTAGACTCTCCATGAATCTTCGCCGCGTTATCTCAGCGACATCGACAGCGGTTGTTATGGCTTGCCCTCGAGCTTTAAGAGTGATCTGCTTTGTTTCTCCGCTCCCAAAAAGGGTAATTACAGCCAAAACATAGTTCATAACTGGCTTTCGCCCTATGAATACTGTATTAGGTTCCTTTGACATTCTATTATGTTCCTCCAATGAATTTTTGGTAAAAACCCTATGTCCTATTCTCGATATTTAAACAATTTTCCAAATATGCACGCTTTTTAACGTACACGCGAGCCTTTTTCCTCTTCTGGAGGAGCAACAGCGGCTGGGGCCATCATGTGCTCTTTCCGATGTGCCTCAACGCGTTTAAGCCCTGTCAAGTACCCAGCAATCTTGTTTCGCATTTTTTTAGTTCTTGTGTCGAGATATTGGTCAACTATTTGTTTGTTCTTCTCGAAGTCTATCGCTATCTCATCGTTATGTAGCTGCATAAGTTCCTCTGCAGTCTTCTTAATGATGTATGATCTAACTTTACCCAATTATTTTCATCCAGCCTAATTCGATATTCGCATAAGAATAAATATCAATGCTAAAAACATTTAGGGTCGCCATAATTCTAAGAATTTCGAGTTTTTCTGGTCTTAAGGCCATAGTTAAACGCTAGATTTTAAGTCCATAGAAGAGCTGTGACGCTTCTTAGAAAATTCTTAAATATTAAACGAATTCTTGGAAATTAATAGGGAACTAAATTGACAGAAAGTGAACTTTCTACAGCCGCCATACATAGGCTCATAGAAAAAGCTGGCGCAGCAAGGGTTGGTGATGGAGCCGTAGAAGCATTGAGAGAAATCTTAGAAAACATTGCCATACAAATAAGCAAGGATGCAATTGATTTCGCTACTCATGCACGAAGAAGGACAGTAAGAGGCGAAGATATTAAACTCGCAGCAAAAAGATTTCACCAAAACTAGCTAGGTAGACTATGACTAAGTGAAAAACAAGCAAATTATCTTTGGCACAAATATTTTCTAAGACTCGCCATTGTTAATTGCTGTGCTCCGGTCGTATAGTCCGGTCAAGCTAGCCGAAAGTATGACGGCCTCTCGAGCCGCCGACGCGGGTTCAAAAGCGGATATTAATACTGCTGAAAATCCCGCCCGGAGCACCAAGAACCATTGAGGGGATTAGATTAAGCACATCAATAGTAATCACTGGTACACCCGGTGTAGGAAAATCAACAATTTCAAAAATTATCGCTCAGAGACTACCAGGAATCCATATAGACTGTGGAAGAATCGCATTCAATGGAGGAATGACACTTGAATATGACAAAAAAAATAAAACCCATACCATCGACGAAAAACTGCTATCCAGAGGACTGAAAGAAATCATCACCAAACATAATTCTCATATCATATTGGAAGGCCATTTTATACCAAGAATATTTGGATTCAAACCAAAACGAGTCTTTGTTTTAAGATGTCATCCAAGAAAAATAATAGATAGACTCAAAGAAAGAAACTATTCAAAAAGAAAGATAGCTGAAAATGTTGCATCAGAAATACTGGATTTCTGTCTAAAAGATGCAATAAAAGTATTTGGCCGAACTAAAATATTTGAGATAGATAACTCGAAGAATAGGCCAAATTTAATGGCGTCCATGATTTTGAGCATGTTAGACGGGAAGATTCAGAAAAAATCTAAACATATCGACTGGATTTCAACACTAGAAAAAGAAGAAAGTCTACAAGAAATCCTGGAATATATAGAGAACTGATTAACTCAACTTATCATCATAGAATTAGATATAAGGAAAACCTCTTTGAAACCTATACAGAAAAGATGTGCAATAATTCAATGTCCAAGGTGTGAGTATCTTCAACTGATCTATTTAGACACCAAATCACATCGATGTGTCTTTTGTGAAAGCACTATCAAGATGAAAGGGTCAAGAGTAAAGATATTGCATATCTCAAAATCTCCACGTGACGCATCAATGGTTCTAATGAAGCTCAAACAAGAAAAAGCTCGATCAAAGTAGCTTATGAGTTTGCTTGATCTTATGGTAAAGTGATAAAAGGTAGACAAATGTATTTAAATGTCGGTTATACTCAGATGTCGTCAGTCGCAGAAAGAAGATTTAGAGAAGAACTTTCTCTATTTATCCAAAAACCAGTCACTGTTCATACGACACTGGAAAAGACGTATACGGGTACGTTACAAGGCATAGATGCCGAAACTCTCAACATATGCTTAGCCAATGCGAAAGATGAATCAGGGAAAGAAATTGGTAGACTATTTATAAATGGGCGGACAGTGCTTGAAATCTTCGGAATCGAAATGCCTTTTGATCTCCGAGGTTTTGCTACAAGGCTTGAGAGAGTTTTTCCAAAAATGGTGAAAGTTGTTGATGAAGCAGGAGTAATAGTGGTAATGGATAAAATACGTGTCACAGAGAAAGGATTAATCGAGGGAAGAGGACCTGCAGCAGAGCGCGTTCAGAAGGTCTATGAAGAATTCAATCGTGAGAGACAAAAATCTAAGTAAATTACTAGCTTATTTTTTTGCCTGTACACAGAATATCTATTGGCGTTTCTAATCCTTTTAATAGCATCATCAAGAATTAAGATTCATATCCAGAAATTTACATTAAAAATTTAACGGTCACAAATTTTGTGTTATTAAACTCTTAATCTTTTTTCAAATCTAATTAATTTCATTTAAATCAAATGGGTCCAATAGAACTTCACAAAAAATGTCATGGTAGGCTCAAAAGATGAGACATGAATCACTTTTCAGAAAAGATCATGTTTTTGAAATAAGAGAAAAAGATCTTCTCGGCAGAATAGGAAAGCTTCATACCAAGAACGGTACATTGGAAACACCTTATTTATTTCCCGTTGTTCATCCAATACATCACATAGTATTGCCAAAAGAAATTCAAGAAATTGGATTTCAAGCAGTAATGACAAATGCTTTCTTGGCAAGGAAAGCTTTCGGTACCGACCCAGGAAAAAAAATTCACGAGCTTCTCGATTTCAATGGAATAGTCGCGACTGATAGTGGAGCTTATCAGATATTAATTTATGGCGGGATAGAAACGACGCAGATCGAAATTATAAGATTTCAAGAACAAATCCGTTCCGACATAGCGGTCATTCTAGATGTGCCAACAGGGCTAACTAATGACCGAGCACATGCAGAGAAGACGGTCAAATTAACTTTACAAAGAGCTGATCAAGCTATGGAAAGTATTCTAGAACATGATATTCTATGGGTTGGACCAATACAAGGTGGTCTAAATTTGGACTTAGTCACAGAATCTTCTAAGTATATGGATAAAAAAAATTTCCCAATTCTAGCATTGGGAAGTCCAACACAGATTATGGAGCAATACATGTATCGTCAACTAATCAATATGATCTTGACATGTAAAACGTGGATAAAGCCGAGTAAACCTCTTCATCTCTTCGGGGGAGGCCACCCTTCCATGTTCGCGCTCGCTGTTTCTCTAGGGTGTGATCTTTTTGATTCTGCCTCTTATGCGATATTCGCTAGAAATAATAGATATCTGACTCCAAATGGAACAATCAGGTTTGAAGATCTTGAGTATCTACCTTGTTCCTGTAGCATATGTAGAAAATTAGATGTGAAAGATATCCGCGATTTTCCGAAAGAAAAAAGAGTTAGAGCTCTAGCGATTCATAATCTCAATGTTTGTTTAGAAGAGTTGCGAAGGATCAAGCAGAGTATCCATGAAGGAAGACTTTGGGAACTAGTTATGCAAAGGGCAAGAGCCCATCCTAGACTCTTTGAATCAATCTATGAACTGAGAAAATATCGTGGCCTTTTGGAAAACTATTCGTCTATCTCAAAGAAGAAAGGCATCTTTTTCTTCGATCACTTAGACTACATTAGACCTGAAATTTATAGATTCAGAAAACGTTTGATAGAGGAATTCACTCTACCAGCTAAATCCAAAATTATGATACTTATACCCCCTCCTTTCACCAAACCCTATGAAATGGATAAAAATCTAAAAAAAATGAAAGAGATAATCAAAGAACGAAAAGACGTGCATATTTGCATCTATGATGTGCCTTATGGGCCAATCCCCATTGAGTTAAGCGACGTATATCCAATAACACAAACAGAGACTGCCAATACCGATAATTTGCTTGTCAGATTGGATGTTGAAGAATCATTAACACAATATATGAAGAAAATAAAGTGTAAAACGGTCGTTTTACATGGCTCAGATCAGGTTTGGTCAAGAGAAATGGTCCTCAAGCTTCGAAAACAGTGTCAACAAGCAAAAAGTAAGATGTGCATCTCCTATTATGGAGACGATATGTGGAGTAAAGATGCAATGCTGAAACTGAATTCTACATTAAACTCTCGCAAAATTAAACGTGAAAAGCGATCAAGTATATGTCATAGAAAAAAATTATACGAACATGCCTTGAAGTGATTTATGTGTCTGTTTCATTCTATGCTCGATCTCAACTTCAATATCTTTTGCGTCTTTTTCTAAATCTGAGACATTGACTTTCATGTTATATGTTTTACAGATTGTTCTTATTGCAACTGCGGCGGCAGCGGGATCAGGTCTTGTTGATGATGCATATGGAAGAAGAGCTAGAGCTGGAAAGCTATGTATCTCAAATTCACTAAGCATTATGGCCAATGGGCCATATACAAAGAGTTCTTCTTCAAGTCGGAGTGAATTAAGAGACTTGTTTTTGGAAGGATATGTCTTAGTAGTTACAATTCTGAGATTTGATTTCTCACTTTTATAGCTCGCATCTAAGCCGCCTATCATGACCGCGTCTTTGAATTTTTCCTTGATAACCCATGAGGCTAGTGTTTTGAGGAATTCAGCTTCTTCACTCTTATGTGGTGAGAATTCTAATTTAGCAATGATTATTTTATTTTTTTTATAGAGCTCGAAAGGTGTGACAATAGCATCATGAGTTGAATTGATGAAAGGGGGAGGTTTTTCAACCTCTATGAATCCAATTCTTTCAGCATGCAAAGCATGAACTAGAAACGAGGTAGAAATATAGCCTGTCTCTCCAATCCCGTGGAAGCCAGTGATGAATGTCTTCCCTTTGAAATTTTCATCATTGACTTTTATGTGAACTGTCATCTTCAAAACCGATAATTTGTGACCCCAAAAGGTAAACCTATCATTAAAATATTTCTAAACCTGTTATTACCGGGTATAAATGCCCATTTCTGCGAGTTGTTTAAGTGTAACTTCTCATAGTGATGAACCAAAAAAAAATTGAAAGTGTAGATGTTGAATATTCAATTTCTAGGAGCATGCAGAGAAGTCGGCAGATCAGCTGTCATAGTTGAAGCTGGCAAAAATTGTTGCCTTTTAGATTATGGTGTAATGATGAACCATTCCGTAAGATTTCCAGTTCATATATCTCCCAAAGACTTAGATGGGATTTTTCTCTCTCATGCACATCTGGACCATAGTGGACTTCTCCCGCTATTCTATTTGAGTAAGCGCCTTCCTTTATATGGAGTGGAACCAACATTCGAATTCACTAAACTATTGATTAAGGACTTCATTAAAATCAGCGGTTATTTTCTTCCATATGAATATGTTGATCTTGAAGTAATGATGGAACATTGCATTCCTGTGAACTATAGGAAAGAATTTGATTTCAAAGGAATCAAAGTTAGTTTCTTAAACGCAGGGCATATCCCTGGTAGCTCTCAGATTCTCATAGAGGGAGATGGTAAACGGGTTCTATATACTGGTGACTTTAATCCAAATGAAACTAGAACACTTGGATCAGCTGATGTTGATTATGGCGATTTAGATGCTGTAATTACTGAGTCAACTTATGCGATGGAAGATCATCCTAGACGGATTGATGTGGAAAAAGAATTTGTCTCCAACACGATTGAGATCATAGAAAACGGTGGAACTGTATTGGTTCCAGCATTTGGAGTAGGAAGATCCCAGGAGATTGCTACTGTTCTTGCAGCTCACAATTTTAAATATCCGGTATTTATGGATGGTATGGCATTATCGGCCACTGAGATCCTAGGGAATTATCCCAGATCATTGAAAGATAGTGATCTCTTTGAAAAAGCTGTGAAGAAAACTAAATGGATCAATTCATGGAATGATAGAAGAAAGGCTGTCAAGACTCCCTGTGTAATTATCTCGCCTGCTGGTATGCTTAAAGGTGGAGCTGCGATTTTTTACATGCAAGAAATAGTTAAGAGAAAGAATAATGGAATTTTCTTAGTAAGTTTCCAAATACCTGGAACTCCAGGCAGTATACTTTTAGAAAAAAGAACGTTCATGATTCAAGGCAGATCCAGAAAAGTTGAAGCGAACGTTCAGAAATTTGATTTCACATCTCATGGTGGACGTAGTAACACTCAAGAAATTCTTTCAAAATTTGATAGTAAGACGAAGGTCTTCACCATCCACGGAGAAGAAGTAAATTGTGTCAAGCTAGCAAGCTGGGCGAGTAAAGAACTTGGTCTGGAAGCTCATGCACCTAATCCTGGAGAAAAATTTACGATTTAATCTCATATCAAACAAAATTTTCTAGAATAAATTTTTCAAGCTAATATTAATCCTTATAATGACTCATTTGGAAACCATATGACTTTAACAGGATATTTCCGATCATAACAAGTTCACAAAAAAGAGATATGATGGATTTGACAAATGTAAATAGAACTGATATTAGGTTAGGAAATCTGAAACCTCAAATCTGGGTTATATTTCTTGCAGGTATTCTATCATATTTCCTTGTTCAAACAGATAGCTACTATGAACGACTAACCGTCTTTCCAGAGACTACAGTTGGTGCATCACTAAATTCTCTTCTTTTCGTCATTGCCTTATTTATAATTGCTACTATTATCTACTTGATCGTAAAACGTGGGCGACTCTCGATTCTCAAATATGTTTTGAGGTTTTCATTTATTTTATCCACTTTTCTCTTAACAAATTGGTACATCTCAAAGATTGTTCACTTTTCACATGCAGAATTTTTTGTCGATTCTCTCTCATTAATCATATCGATATGTCTCACCATATTGGTTTGGTTCACAGTTTATCGAAGAAAAGGGATTATCCAGACTTTAACTATAGGAGCGATAGGTTCCCTTATAGGTACTTTCTTAGCATTTTCTATACCCTTGCTGTCAGCCACTATACTCTTACTGGCCTTGGTGATATATGATGTTCTTTCAGTATACAAAGGTCCTATCGGAAAATTATCCGAAAGTATTCATCTTAGTGAATTCACTGGAGCAGCTTTTACATTTGAAGATGTCACTATTGGAATGGGCGATGTGGTCTTCTATTCAATGCTAGTATCCATGGCGTTCAAAAACTTTGGTATATCAATATATGTCATATCATCTCTAGGAGTCTTACTTGGAGCTTATTGGGGAATGCGAATGCTTAAAAAGAGAGATTTCTTTCCAGGTTTGCCTTTAGCAATATTAATTGGATTAATAATGATGTTTAGTTCGGTTTACCTTACGAATCATATTACATTGCCATAACTATCTGGAGCTACACGTCGAGATGATGACTGCATATCTGAAAATTTTCTTCAATCCTTGAGGTTATGCCATTGCTTAAAAAATTCAATCTACTGATATCGACATCACGAGGTAACGAGCGTAGAACATGCAAAGAAATATGGTATCTTCTTAATGAATTGGGTGACAAAAAACCTGAAGTTGATGTTACTCCTGCAGTAGGTTTGATCGTTGCATACACATCAATTAAACCTCTTAAAGCTATTTCTGGATTTCGTGAAATCTTAGGAAATAAACCGTGGGAGATTCGGTATGCCTTAAAAATTACTCCCATAGAGAAGAACGTCCAAGCAGATATAATTGAAATAAAGAAGATTGCGCATAAATTAGCTGCTAGAATAAGATCGGATGAATCTTATCGTGTTACAGTAAAAAAAAGGCATAGTGATCTAAAGTCAAAAGACATCATCGAGGCTGTGGCATCTGAAATACCTAGAAAGGTAGATCTAAATAATCCATCTAAGATCCTGTTAGTAGATATCCTCTCATGTATAGCCGGTGTTTCCTTAATAAAACCAGATTCTTATTTATCGATTGAAAAAGAAAAGTACAACACTAAGAGAGTGAGAGAAGAGCCATCTTCTCGATGATGAGTTCTTCAAATATTTTTTTTTCAGAATAGTTTTTACGCTTAATTGATTCAAATTCAGAATTTGATATTTTGAATATGGTTTTTATTGTTCCCGCCATCTCTCGGTTCCACAAGTTAAATACTGAATTATCGATGGATAGATCTTGCATTTTTGATATCGATTCTAATAGACTATATAATTTCTTTTCACTCTTTGACAGGGCTACTAACACAATTCGATGAGAGTTTTTCCTGACTCCTGAAATCTCAATACTTCTGTTTATCTGGCGTTGGGCTGATGCATATACGAGAATCTCCATAGGAAGATTATCAGAAATCATTTTGTTGTTCTTTTTTCCTTTTAGTGCATTAAGAACTGCAAATAAAATATGATCTCGGCCAAGAACTCGATTGCCATCTAGCAGTTGTATTACTACATCTGATGATTTTCGTTCTAATGTTTGCTTTAATTGATCATATTCGATATTCTTTTTTGAAAATAATCCCTCTATCAAAAGTATTTTATTGTATTCATCCAGAGACTTTATCATTTCACTAACTCTTCAATGATAAATTTTCTATTATTTGTTTGACGTGATTAGTTTGCTTCCTTTTTCTTCGACGGCCTCTTGCAATAATATTTTGCTTTCCTCAATTAGTTTCCAACATTCCAAGTCATTTTTTTCAAATGAGATAATTTCGATAGGGATTCCTTTTTCTGGATCATATTGACTAACAAGGGGTTTTAGATAGACATTATCGATATTTTTCTCTATAACTTCAATAATTTGAGCAATTTCCGACTCAGCCATTTTGACAATTACTCTAGTTGATTGACTTTTGCTACCGCTAGATTTCTCAATGATCTTTGAGATATGAGTTTTGAATATTGCTTGAACTTCATTTGGTGGTCCAGGCATCGCTATAAGTGTCGTCTTCTTTAATTGCAAAATAATTGTAGGGCAAATTCCTACTGGATTGTCTATAGTCTCTGCTCCTGATAGTTTCCGTGCCATTTTAACATAATTTTTTGGTAATTCGGATTTAGGAATATTCTTGCGTTTGGATATTTTCTCTAAGGCATTCTCATCTGGGATTGTTTCAAGTTTTGTCAGTTTTGAAATTGAGTCTAACGTTTTATCGTCATTTGTTGGTCCTAATCCTCCAGTTATTACTAAGAAATCAACCTCGCGTTCTATGATCTCTCTTAGATTTTGGCAAATTTGTTCTTCAGAATCTCTGATGCAGGTTATTTTTGTAACCAGACCTCCAGCTCGAGTTAATTGGTCGGCCAGCCAGAAGGAATTAGTATCTGCAACTTTTCCATAACAAAGCTCGTTTCCTATTGCTAAGATCTCAATATTGAAGAGAGTCACAACTCCTAGATACTTTTTCTTGTGATGGTATATTGTATTACTTACTATACATGACGTCTAGATACGGATGAAGGAGTCGGTTAGAATTGACTATTAAAGCACTTCTTTTTGATTTAGGAGGGACTCTAGTCCATAGGAATGTGGACGATCATATTGCCGATGAAGTTGCAGTGAAAGATATTGCAGACTATATGGTTTCAAAAGGCTTTAGTGTAGATCAAGAATCTTTTTTAGAAAAATATTGGAGCCACTACAGGCGATTAAATGAATATCGCGAAAATTTCATGATTGAAATACCGATGGTTGTCTGGCTGTCTGAGTTGCTTTATGATGTCTGTGGTGAACATCTGGATTTTAAATTACTCTCTAAAGCTGAAAAAGTAATTGTTGATGCTCGAGTTGAATCAGCAATCCTTTTACCGAAAACTATTGAAGTTCTTGAAGAGTTATCTTCCAAATATCGTCTTGGTATAATCACAAACACATCTTCTGGACAAGTTGCAGACAGAGTACTAGCGAGCCTCAAATTAAACAGGTTTTTTGATTACGTTATTGCATCTTCAGAAATAGGTGTGAGGAAACCATATCCTGGGATCTTCTTCTATATCGTTAAGGAGATGTTCATTAGGCCTGAAGAAGCTCTTTTCATAGGTGATTCTATCAAACATGATATTGTTGGGTCAAATATGGTTAACATGAAGAGTTGCCTAATCGGTCAGAAAGGGTTAGAATTGTCAAATATTTCGCATAAGCCTGACTTATCTATTATGAATCTCAACGAATTACTGAGGATTGAACACTTATTGAATGGCTAAGTCTTATCAAATTAATGCACTTTCATTGTTTATGCAGGATTTTTTTAAGGAAATTAATTTTGACCATAAACCTTAAAAATCATTTAATATACGCAAAATATTCTTTAGACTGAGGAGTCTCACACTTGCTAGCAAAGAGAATAGAGTGGGATGATGAAGAGGAGGATAAGAGCAAGGAAGGAGAGTGGGAAGAAGAAGAGAGCTGGGAAGAAGAGGAATGGTAGGATCCCCACGAATAGGCAAACATCTTCGCTCTTAAATAATTTTTATTTTACTGGATGAATTCTATGGGAAGAGTAGCAATATTAGATAAAGAACTATGTCGCCCGAAGGATTGCGGGATACTGTGCATAAATTTCTGTCCAAAAGTCAGAACTAGAGTTGAAACAATAAAAATTCCCGAGTCTGAAGAGAAACCCGTAATTATAGAGGCTCTCTGTACGGGATGCGGAATCTGTGTAAAAAAGTGTCCTTTTGAGGCAGTAACTATTGTTAATCTGCCAGAGGAATTGGAAGGGGAGTCCAGTCATCGTTTTGGACAAAATTTGTTTAAGTTATATCGTTTACCCACGCCTCAGTTAGGAATTGTTACAGGTCTACTCGGAAGAAATGGTACCGGAAAGACGACTGCCATCCAAGTCCTAGCAGGAGAACTTAAGCCCAACATGGGAAATTTCAATGATCCTCCAGAATGGTCAGAGATAATCAGACATTATAGGGGATCGACTCTCCAGACTTATTTCGAGAAACTTTCGAAAAATAAACTCAAGATTTCATATAAACCCCAATATGTTGACAAAATACCCAAGGTTGTCAAAGGCAAAGTCACAGATCTTTTAACAGCAGCTGATGAAAAAAATAAGCTTAAAGATCTTATAGAATCTTTGCAGTTGAATGAAATCTTAGATAGACAAATCGGGGTCCTTAGCGGTGGAGAGTTGCAAAGAGTAGCTATAGCCGCTACTGCATCTCACATCGCAGATGTATACATATTCGATGAACCATCAAGTCATTTAGATGTTAGTCAGAGAATAAGAGCCTCAAAAACAATTAGAGAACTTACAAAAGAAGATGCCATGGTAATAGTGGCAGAACATGATTTGGCTATGCTCGACTATCTTTCAGATCAAATTTGCTTAATTTATGGTGAACCCGGAGCTTATGGAATAGTCTCACGTGTGCATGGTCTTGGTGCTGGGATAAATACATATCTTGAAGGATTCATTTCTGATGAAAATATGAGGTTTAGGTCTAAACCAATTAAATTCCATTTTAAACCTGCAAGAGAATCAAAAGTTGCAAGAACATGTAAGATTGGTTGGAAAGATAAACTTTTGAGAAGAGGAGACTTTGAACTGAAAATAAATAGTGGTGAGATTTCTCAAGGTGAAGTTGTGGGCATATTAGGCCCAAATGGTATCGGTAAAACAACATTCATCAAATTTTTAGCAGGGACAAATGATTCTGATAAAGAAGAAAGCCCTCTCAAAGGTTTTGACTTGAGTTATAAACCTCAATATATCTCTACTGAATATTCTGGAGAAGTCAGGTCATTATTTTCTAGTTTGGCAAGTTCGACTTACGGAACAGATAAGTTTGAGACTGAATTCGTAAGACCGCTAGGGCTTAACAAGCTTTTAGATAGAAATCTTCGAGACTTGAGTGGGGGAGAACTTCAAAGGATTGCAATAACAGCTTGTCTTTCCAGAAGCGCTCAAATCTATCTTCTGGATGAACCAAGTGCATATTTAGATGTTGAAGAAAGATTGGTTGTTGCCAAGCTTATGCGTAGAATTGCAGAAGAACGAGCTGCGTTTGTTTTCGTTGTTGAACATGATATCGTTGCTCAAGACTTTATCTCCGATCGATTGATGATATTTGATGGAGATCCTGGAGTATCTGGTTTTGCACATAAACCAATATCGCTGAGAAATGGAATGAACTCGTTTCTTTCATCTATGAGTATCACCTTCAGAAGAGATCCAGATTCGGGTCGACCAAGAGTCAATAAGCTCGATAGTAAACTTGACCGTTCACAGAAAGATATGGGGGAATATTATTATGTGCCTGCTATTTCCAGAGATTGAGAAATGAATCTAAACTCTTATAAAATGAGCTGCCAACTGTAGTTCTGTCACAGTTTTCAGAGTTGTTGTAGAATGGCACGGTTTTGTCCAGAATGTGGTGGAGAGCTAACCTATGACCCAGTACTCAAGCATAATATTTGTAAGAGTTGTGGATTAACTTTTACACCCCAACAACTTATGGAAGCAAAAGATGAAATTATGGATAGACGAGAGACGACATTTGACCAAAGGAAAAAGAGACAAAATGAATACCTGAAATGGTGGCTATCGAAAAAAGATTGAGTCATGGGACTTCATTCTAATTGATTTGCACAATCGAATTACTATGTATCGGTAATGAATTGCTAATAGGTAAGACACTGAATACCAATGCACAATGGCTATCTGAAATGATAACCAAGTTGGGAGGCGACATAAGAAGAGTCACGGTTATCGAAGACGACGTCAAGACTATTGCATTAACACTTAAAGAAATTGTAAAAAGAAAACCGAATCTAGTAATAACAACGGGAGGGTTAGGTCCAACATTTGATGATAAAACCCTTCAAGGATTCTCCAAAGCTTTCGATAGGAAACTAAGGTTAGATAAGACTGCACTGAAACTTGTAAAGTCAAGATATTCAAAAATATTCAAAAATAGGAGATTTAAACTCACCCAACCAAGGTTGAAGATGGCTATGCTCCCGACGGGTGCTAAAGCTATTCAAAACCCAGTCGGTACAGCTCCTGCAGTGATGTTAACCAATAATAATGTAGACTTTCTAATTCTTCCTGGTGTCCCAACAGAGCTTAAAGCAATTTTTAAAAATAATATGACTTCCCTAATCAAGAAAAAAGGTGCCCCTAATTTTTTTTATGAAACAAGTTTCATAATATACGGACTACTTGAATCTCAAATTGCGCCATTAATAGATGAGGTATTGGAAAAAATCAATCAAATATATATTAAATCACATGCACAGGGAGGAGAAGGGAGTGGGGAGAGTTTCCTAGAACTTCATTTTACTGCCAAATCAAAGAAACAAAACACAGGTGAGAATCGAATAATGCAGGCGCTCATATTGATGACTAGACTTCTAAGTAAACACAAACTTGAGTGGATGAATCTAAGTAGAGATATCATCAAATAGAGAAGACTTTCTTCTGAATGTGAATGAAGGTTAATTCTAATGAACATAATCTTTATTGTGGGTATGGCAGGATCTGGCAAGTCCTCATTGGTTGGAAATTTCAAAGAATGGCTAAAACTTAATGAACAGAATACGATTGCAGTAAATCTTGATCCAGGAGTCCTAAATCTTCAATATAATCCAGACATTGATGTTAGGACACAAATTAGTTTGGAAGAAATAATGGAGAAATATCAACTTGGTCCAAATGGTGCTCTTATTGTTGCTGCAGATCTGATTGGTGATAGTATAGAAACCATCAGAGATGAATTAGAAGATATTGAGCCCGATATAGTGCTTATTGATACTCCAGGACAAATTGAGTTATTTGCGCTCAGAGATTGTGGACCCTTTATAGTGGATGGTATTGCCGATTGCCCCAAGGCTGTTGTTTATTTATTTGATGGTGTATTTTCATCCACTCCACTAAATTATATAACGAATACATTTCTTGCAGCAGCGATTCATTCGAGACTACTTAAACCACAGGTTCATGTTTTGACAAAGCAAGATCTAATGGAAGAAGAGAAACTTCAGGAGACTCTTGATTGGTCTGACGATCATTCAAAGTTAATTGACGCACTCGATACTTTGCCGAACAAGACTGCCGGAATCATTGGTAGAGATTTATCAGAAGCGATTTTAAGAACAGGTATGAATTTCGATCTGATACCAATAGCATCAAAGCAAGAAATGGGATTCATAGAGTTACATGCTTATCTTACAAGAATGTTGCTCGGAGGAGAAGAACCTAGACCATGATTGAGATTCTTTTTTCCGATTAATTTTTATCCTATCACAATATGGAGAAACGCAAGTGTTAAATTCGAAGTGTAGTTTGAAAAACGCTGTATATCGAAAGATCATATGATTATGATCACGGATAAGACATATAACATGATAAGAATTGAACTATCTATGATATCATCTTGTATTGAGTGTAGGTGCAACTGATGGGAAGAGAGTCCGAGACAATTATCAAAAATGCTCTAAATGAAAACAGATTAGCCCTTATCGAACCTGAAGCTAAGACTATATGCAAAGAATATGGAATATCCACACCTGATTTTTCGGTAGCAACAAATGCAGAAGAAGCAATCAAAATATCGGAGAGTTTTGGATATCCCATTGTCTTAAAGATTGTCTCACCGGATATTCTGCATAAAACGGATGCAGGTGGAGTCGTCATAGGTTTGAATAGTGCTAATGATGTTGAGAAAGCATATAGTCAGATCATTGATAGCTCGAAACGTTACAAGACCGATGCCAAAATACAAGGTATACTAGTCCAGAAGATGGCTCCCAAGGGAACCGAGATAATTATAGGTGGATTGAAAGATCCGCAATTTGGACAGACATTGATGTTTGGTCTGGGTGGCGTGTTCGTAGAGATATTAAAAGACGTGACTTTTAGAATTGCACCCATTGAAGAGTCAGATGCCAAATCAATGATGAGAGAAATCAAAGCTTACCCGATTCTTCAGGGATATCGAGGACAGCCTCCAGTGGATGAGGGGGCGATTGTTGACATCTTGTTGGCCGCAAGTAGACTTTTAATGGATCTGCCTATGATAAATCAAATGGACCTAAATCCAATAATGGCATATGAGAAAGGTGCCAGTGTAGTAGACGCGCGAATCTTAATTGAGAAACCTTAAAGCTCATCTATATATGCTCCGAATTCTGTCGTGTGAAGCTTGGATGTTTATGTTGACGGTTCAGGGAAGAATGGAATGTATTGCTATCTCATCCCTGGCAAAAAACCTAAAATATTTAGAGAAGAACTGTTGACGAATAACCAGGCTGAATACAAAGCAATAATAGCTGCTCTCCAAGAGCTAACGGATGTAGACATGACAATATACTCAGACAGTCTACTGGCCGTAAAACAATTAGAAAGAGAATATAAAATAAGAAACTCTGAGCTAAGAAAATTGGCTTCGAAAGTGAGAACTCTTTCTCGTGATAGAGAGATTATAATCAAATGGATCCCACGCGAAGAAAATTTAGCAGGAAAGGTGTTGGATAAACTTCTTAAGGGCTGGTAAACATGGATTTCTTTATCTTCATTTTAGAAATAATATCATTAATACAGGTAAATATCTAAACAAATACTGAAAAGAAATGAGTGATGAAGGCTATACAAGTGAAAGAAGAAAATAGCGAGAAATGTCCAAAATGTGGGGCGGTTCTATCGAAGAAAGCTTCAATTAGAGACTACAGTTACATGTTCAAATATTTATGCGAGAAATGCGGATATTCTTCTACTGAAAAACCAGTAAGTATATAGTTGGGTAATATCAAGGAAAAACGTCTTGTCTCATAGAATTCAAGAACAACCATTTGATGTTATAAACATAAGATAATAGGGACTATTCAATGAAAACATGGCATCACAAGGTGTAACGAAGCTGGTCGAAACTACATCTGAGTCCAAACATAAAGTAATCGATGATATTGTTAAACAAATAGAAACTCTAAAAGAAAAACATATTCACTTTCGCAATGAATGTAAAACATGGATTGGTACACGTAATCTATTGAATTCAGAACTAAAGGAATTAGGTGAAAAGATTAGAGCAATAAAAAGCCAAAGAGATGATGTCAATGACAAAGTCAAGAATCTCAAGAATTCTAGAGATAAATTGCGAGAGGAGATTTCTGGGAAACAGGATAAAGCTAATGCGCTAATAACGAACCTTAAGCAAATTCGCCCAGAAAATAGAGGAAATCTCAACAAAACAAAAACGGCTCTCGAAGAACTTGAATGGAAGTTCCAGACATCTTCACTTGATATGAAAGAAGAGAATAGGATGCTCATTCAAGTGAAGGAATTAGAAGAACAACTATCCAGACTCCAACAAGTTAAGGGAATTCAAGACGAGGTCACCGGAGAAAAAACAGAAATAACTTCCATCAGGAAGAATGCGCAATCAATTCATGAGCAACTTTTAGAAGGAGCAGAGAGTAGCCAGAGATTACATGAAGAAATGATGCAATTGGTGGCTAAACTAAAAGAAACAAAATCGAAAGCAGATGAAGCACATCAAAAATATCTACAGGCGAAAACCCAGGCTGAACTGGCAGAACATGAACTAATAACTAATACCATGGATATGAAGAAGCTTCGAAAAGATTTCTATGGGGACGAGGAGGCTGAACGTCTAAAGAAAGCTAATGAGTTTACTGCAAAATTACTTGAATCAGGATCAACAAAACTCGGTAAGGGTCGAAAGATATCACTTGAGGAATTCAAAGCTTTAATGGAGCACAAAAAAATCTAAAATATCTCAAATAGCAACGGCTCCTAATTAGCTCAAATTGCAGAAGATTTAAGTCAATTATTAAAAATAATTGAATATTGTGCCATATTTCATTGAATTTTAGTATAGATAGTAGATAAAAAGAATTTGGAGAACGACTTATGCTTTCAGGATTGCTCAAAGCAACAGGTGTATACAAGATATACGAAAAGTGGTTAATTGAGCAAGTAAGAAAAACTAAGATGCCAAAACATCTCGGAATAATATTGGATGGAAATCGAAGATGGGCCTATGAAAGAAATTTGAAAAATAATGAAGGTCATAAACTAGGTGCGATTGTGGGAGAAAATTTTCTTGATTGGTGTTTAGAACTTAACGTAAAGACAGTTACAGTTTTTATTTTCTCTGCAGAAAATTTTCAAAGGTCAATGAATGAAGTTAAAGGAATTTTATCATTAATTGAAAGGTATGCAACTAAACTCGGCTCTGATCCAAAAATACATAACAAGAAAGTGAGAATAAAAGCAATAGGTAGGCTGGATTATCTTCCTCAGAGCCTAAAGAAGGTATTAAAGGAAATCGAGAGTATAACCGAGGAATATGATGGGCACTATCTAAATTTGGCTATTGCTTATGGTGGCAGAGCAGAAATAATTGATGCCGTTAAGAGAATAGCCAAAGAGGCTCAGGAAAATCGAATCGGGATAGATGAGATAAATGAAAAATCTTTCACTAAATATCTCTATACTGCTCATCTACCAAATCCTTATCCAGATTTGATGATTCGAACATCAGGTGAGGAACGTCTAAGTGGATTTCTATTATGGCAATCTGCGTATAGTGAACTATGTTTTATTGATGTTTCTTGGCCTGAATTCAGGAAAATAGACCTTCTACGTGCTATTAGGACTTATCAAAAAAGAGTAAGAAGATTCGGAAAATAAAAAAATCTCAATAAAGGAGTCATAGGAAGAAGAGAGCAGACGTCCTAAGAAATAAAGTCTGGCCCCTGTAAGGAATGACATAGGATAATGGTATACATCAAAAGGATCGATCTCAGAGGATTCAAAACCTTCGGAAGAAAAGCCTCGGTTAGGCTTAATCAAGGGCTGACAGTAATCACTGGACCTAATGGTTCGGGAAAGTCGAATATTCTTGATTCCTTAAGGTTTGCATTAGGAGAACTTAGTCCAAAAGAATTGAGAGGGGGGTCAATTTCTGATCTAATATCAAAAACAAATGTAGCGAATCCTCCAAGGTCGGTATATGTTGCAGTCCAATTTGATAATAGTGATAGGCGTTTGCCAATAGATTCAAGCTCAGTCACTATATCACGTGAATTCCATAAGGGTGGAGAAGGAATCTATAGAATAAATAGTAGAAGATCCTCACGCAAACAACTCACAGAACTTCTCTCATCGGCCGATATCAATGTAGGTGGATACAATATTGTTCCACAACATGCTATAACTAGACTGGCTGAAGTCACTTCTGAAGAACGGCGTAAGATAGTAGAAGATCTAGTTGGATTAGGAACATATGATGTTAGAAAGACGGAAGCTCAAGGCCAACTAAATCAAGCGGACACAAACATACGAATAGCTTCAGCACGGGTGGATGAAGTACGGCTTCGAGTTGAATCACTTGAGAAAGAGAGGAATGACTTCCTAAGACGTTCTACTTTAATAAAAGAAATAACGAGGCTTGAATCTCAGATAATATCAAACAAGATTTCTGATCTTAAAAAAGAAATTGAAAATATCGGGAATGAAAATCAATCTAAAGAATCACAATTAAATAAATTTGTGAATGAATTTGAAACTGTCTCAAACTCTAAATCAAGTATGGAAAATGAATTAAAAACCATGAGAGACAGATTAATGGATAAGGGAGGGAGCAAACTAGAAGAACTTGAAGAACAACTACGTGAAATAAATTCCGAAATAAGCAAATTCAAGGCAGAGATAGATACTAACAAATCTAATTCGATTGTTCTCCAACGCCAGAAACAAAATCTTGAAGAAGATAGTAAACAACAGCAGGACGAAATAAATTCTTTAAAAGACGAAATTTCAAAATATTCTGAAGAAGAATCGGAAATAGAGACCTTATTAGAAAATAAACAGAAATTAGTGAATGAATTATCTGGCAGAATAAATGAGATTAAATCATCTGTAATAGAAAAATCCGACAGTTTGGATAAGTTAGAAACTGATCATGAGATGGCTAGAGAAGAATATGTGAAGCTGAATTCTCAATCAAATGTTGAATCAGCAAAAATAGAAATTCTTCGTGAACAGTTGAATGACATTAAGAATCAAGAGAGTGCTTTAAAGAAATCTATAGATGATCTTTTAGGAAAAAATGACGAGATTCAGTTATATGCAAGGCAAAAGAAAGAAAGATTAATTCAGATCAATGAAGAAATGAAAAGTCATACAGACTTATTTGACCTACATCAAGAGCAACTACATGAAGCTGAAAAGATTTCAACTATGGCTAATGAATCAATGGTTGAATTTGATACAAAAAGAAATATGGTGAATATTTTAGCTCCAGATATGATAGCGATAGACGAACTTTTAGAACTACGAAATTCAGGATACCTAACAAATGTAATCGGTCGGTTTAGAGATTTAATTAAGGCTGATGAAAGATTTGAAAAAGCCGTTCTTGCCGCTTGTGGCGATTGGTCAGAATCTATTATTGTTCGAGATATTGCAACGGCTTTCACTTGCGTTGAACAATTAAAAAAGCATAAACTTAGTCGAATTAAAATAATCCCTTTGGATTTAGTAGCTAATACCCAACCGATAAACGAAATTCCAGATATCGAGGGTGTGTTAGGAAGAGTAATAGATTGCATCAAATATGATGTAAAAGTTGGGCCGGCTGCCAATTATGTTTTAGGAGATACTATTCTGGCTGAAAGTCAGAGAGCTGCATATAATTCAGCTCTGGAGGGTTTTAGAAGTGTTGTCTTAAATGGGGATCTCTATGAAGCAGGCGGTATATTAGAAGGCGGCCATTTTAGGGAACCCATTGATATAGGCTCAATAGCACCTAGATTAAGATCTTTAAACGATTTTAAGAATGCGATAACCTCTCTATCTCAATTAATTGAAAAAGATAGAGATGAACTAGATACAATAAATACAGTAATCACCAGTTTGAAAGATGAAAAAATAATTCTGGAAAAATCTTTAGATGATTCAGATATCAACCTCAGATCCATTCAGGAAAAGATGGATGTAAATGATAAAGAATTATTGAAAACAAATGATAATCTACGAGCTCTGACTGAGCAAATTCAAAACGCAGATAGATATCTAGAATCTGTTGTTAAGAAAAATTTAGAAATTGAGTATACGATTAAAAAATTGGAAACTGAACGTACCTCGTTAAAGAACACCATACGATCAAATGAATTGAACAATAACGAAAAACAATATTCTGAACTAATTGAAGAACTTAATGACCTAAAGGGAAAGAAAACCTCAGTTAATTCAAAAATTGCAAGTACAAACATGTTAATCCAATCTAGAACGCAAACAATGGAA
>MEZD01000012.1:65029-67326 GCA_001775955.1 Candidatus Bathyarchaeota archaeon RBG_13_38_9
AAGAAATTAATTACAAAATACAAACAGCTGAAAACGAACAAAAAGAATGGACCTCCAGATTAACTAATGCGACAAAAGAAAGGCAAGAATTGGCGGAATCGCTTGAATCACTTAGACGAGACATTGCAAATAACGAGAGAAAAATCGAGGAATTGAATAAATCCATTCATAGGATAGAAAAAGAAAAAGATCCGATAAATTCAGAGATAAATGGATTGAACCTTGAACTTAATAAAAAAGAACTTGAAAAGAAATATTTACTGGAAGAATTGACGAGAAAAGGATTTCAAGAACAATTTAGTGTGTCCCAAAATGATATTAAACAAATTGAACAAAATCTTAACCTACTAAAATCTGAATTAGAAAAAATTGGAGCTACAAACGAGCTTGCGGTATCACAATACGAAGAGCAGAAGAATAACTACAAACAATTATCTGTACGTATCAATGAAATTGAAGAAGAGAAACGATCAATTCTGAAATTTATGAATGAACTTGAACAAAAGAAACGTGAAACCTTCATGGATGTTTTCGAAAGGTTGAACACCAACTTTAACGAAATTTTCTCAAAAATCACTATCGGTGGTAAAGGAAGGCTTGTCCTAGAGAATCCAGAAAACATCTTTAGTGGAGGGTTAGACATGAATTTGGCGTTTCCTGGAAAGGCTGAGCTTTCTATAGGAAGTGCAAGTGGTGGCGAGAAATCAGTTTCAACTGTATGCTTTCTATTAGCCCTACAAGGAATTCATCCGATGCCTTTTTACGTATTCGATGAGATAGATGCACATTTAGACATGATCAACTCACAGAGGCTAGCAGATTTACTTAAGGAACGCTCTAAAGATTCCCAATTTATAGTTGTATCTTTAAAAGATACAACAATTTCAAAGGCTGATGGTGTCTTTGGAATATTCATTCAAGGAGGATTCTCTCAAGTAATATCACTACCAAAACCGGAGGTTAAAAGTAATGTCAGAAACTAAGAAACCCTTCTGGATGAGGCATCCATATCTTATCTTATTTGATCTTTTAAGGTTGCATCGGGTTAAACCTTGGGATGTGAACATAGCAAATTTACTAAACGCCTTTCTCATCGAAATGAAACATAAAGGTCATATCGATTTCTCGGCATCAGGAACAGCACTTTTGAGTTCATCGATAATTCATAGGATGAAATCTGAATTAGTTCTTAAAATGGAAGATCCACCCCGACCTCCACCACAAAGGCTTCATGAGGATGTTCCACCTCCGCTTCCGCTACCATTAAGATTTGAATACACAGCGACTCCACTATCTGAAGTACTGCAATCTATTGAAGAAGTCATCAAAAGCGAAGTTCAATTACTCTCACATAAGACTTCAGATCTCAAACCTATCCCCTTAGTTGAGGAACTTGACGACTTTATTACCAATGTTCAAGACCATCTGGAGACATTATATCATAGACTTAGCCATGAATTCAGAAATCTACAACAGATTTCGTTCACAAACCTGACTATTAAGATGGATATGCTAGAGGTTGTAAGGACTTTCATATTGATACTGTTTCTCGCAAGTAGGGGGAAGGTTGAACTGTTTCAGAATTCAGATTACACTGACATAATGATTAAGGTGAAAGGGCCTCGTGAAGACACAGCAACAATACAATCTCCTCAGGGCTAAAGATAAGCGTAAAATGGACCTCATGGAGGCAGCTTTGTATGCGGCCGGAAGACCACTAGATATTGATATACTTTCTTCCCTTATCAATGAAAAATCTAAGGAGACCGTAAAGTCTCTGGCTGAAAATCTGATAGCACGGTACAAGGAAGTAAATGGTGGTTTAGAGTTACTACGACTACATGATGGCAGATATGTGATGCAATTACGACCTGATCTTGTTCAAGGAGTAATGAAGTTAGTAACTAGAAAACTCTTAACGAGAGGGCCTCTCAAGACCTTATCATTCATAGCTATCAAACAACCTGTAACACAAGCCTACGTAGTGAAAGTTAGAGGCAACTTGGCCTATGCTCATGTCAAGGTTCTCCGAGAAAAAGGCTTAATTTCCGAGGAAAAACTAGGAAGAACAAAAATACTAAAGACTACTCCTGTATTTGCTGACTATTTCAGCCTTAGCAGTGATTCTCGTACCATGAAGCAACAACTCCAAAAAATGTTCGAACAACAAAAGTCGAAAGGTAAGAAATCATCTGGAAAACCTTTAGATTTTAAACCAAACGTGGAAAGCTAAATTCTAATGAGTATGAATCGACACCATTACAAAATGCTTATATGACGCAGGAATGTGGAGAATC
>MEZD01000012.1:67348-68981 GCA_001775955.1 Candidatus Bathyarchaeota archaeon RBG_13_38_9
TAAGATGCCTCAGTGGCATGGTGATCAGAAAAAGCGGAAAAAAACTGGTGGAAAAAAACGAGCCCACCGAAGAAAAAGAAGTTATGAAATAGGCGGTCCAGCTGCACAAACAGCTGTTGGAGAGACAAAAAGGAAAAGATCTAACGTCTGTGGAGGAAACATGAAACTTAGACTCCTATCCTGCAACATTGCCAATGTCACTGATCCATCGACTAATGTAACGAAGAAAGTTGAGATAACAAATGTAGTTAGAAACCCCTCAAATGTTGATTATCAAAGGAGAGGTATCATCACAAAAGGGGCCATCATCGCAACTCCTTTGGGTGAAGCTCACGTAACCTCAAGACCCGGACAAGACGGCGTTGTTAATGCGATTTTGATGAAGACAAGATAGGCTGCTGAAAGTGTTATGAAACAGCCAGGAAAGGCTGTAATCTGGCCTGCCAACATGAATTCTTTAAAGGTGGTAGCCCATGGTAGGAAAATAAGTAAAGAATATTGTATAAAGTCGCCAAAGTTGAATGAGATCTCAATGGCGGCAGAACAATTAGGATTGAAATTTGAAATTATTAAAGAATCGGCAAGATCAGACTCATGGTGGGAAAATACAGGAAATCTAATTATTGAAAAACAAGGAAGCAGTAAAAGAAATCTACTGCTAAAATTGGCAGAACAGATTAAGAAAAATAGAGCAATAAAAAAATAGTTAGTAATTCTGCTATGATTCACAGATTTTGGACTCAGTAAATTGCATACTGAATCATGGATGTGAATCATAATTGATCGAGCGAAGAATTTTCAGACCACTTTTAACAATAGAAGAAGTCAAATCAAGAATTGATACTGCTATTTCAATGACTTGTTCTACACGTGAAGTCGAATTGACTAATTCTTTAGGAAAGGTTCTAGCAGAGGATGTAATCTCAAAAATAGATGTACCTGGATTCGATAGATCGACCATGGATGGATATGCAGTCAAAGCTCAAGATACTTTTGGCGCCAATGAAGTTAAAATTAAAATTTTGAAATTAGTCGGTAAGTCAGAACCAGGAATAGTTCCGACTATGATGCTGCATGAAGGAGAAACATTAGAAATTTCTACAGGAGCTCCAATACCGATAGGTGCCAGTGCAGTTGTAATGGTGGAGTTCACCAAAACCTCAGATAATAACGTGGAGATTTCTCGATCCGTAACGCCAGGTGAGAATGTTATGGCAGCGGGTTCGGATATTATGGCTGGCGAAGTTGTTCTGAAAAGAAGTCAAATCATAACATCGCGAGAAATAGCGATTATGGCTGCCATTGGCAAAAAAAATATTATCGTAATCGGTTCTCCCAAAGTAGCCATATTGTCTACAGGAAATGAGTTGATTACACCAGGCTCGGAATTAAGTAGAATGAAGATTTTTGATATAAATGCTTACTCAATAGCTGCTGCAGTCTATGAATCTGGTGGAACTCCAATTATACTTGGTATAGTGCCTGATGATGAAAATGAGATAAGAAATAATTTGAAGAAAGCAGTTGAGTCAGCTGACCTAGTTTTAACTTCTGGAAGTACATCTGCTGGTAGTCGTGATCTTATTCCCAAGATAATATCTTCAATAAAAGGATCTCAGATAATTGCAAATGG
>MEZD01000012.1:68992-71392 GCA_001775955.1 Candidatus Bathyarchaeota archaeon RBG_13_38_9
AACCAGGTAAACCTGCACTGGTAGCTATTATCGCTGGAAAACCACTGTTTGCATTACCGGGAAATCCAACATCAGCTTTAATGATTTTTTATGAACTTGTCAAACCGACGATAAGAAGATTGTCTGGCATAAGTTTTGACGTTCATTTGCCTTCAGTGGATGCAAGGCTTGCGTTCAAAACAATCTCTGTGAGAGGGAAACAAGAATTACTTCCTGTCCATATTGTTAAGGAAGCGTCTGGAAATTATCTTGCTTATCCTGCCCTGGTAGGTTCGGGTGCGATAACCTCTTTAGCACTTGCTGATGGGTTCATAAGGATTTCATCCGATAGAGATGTCATAGTAGAAGGGGAAACCGTCCAAGTTCATCTTTTCAACCAAAACATTAGACCTTCAGATTTTCTTATTGTTGGAAGTCATTGTGTCGGAATAGATATTCTTCTTAAAGTCATGTCAGAAAAAGCAAGGCCACTCCTAGGAAAGATCATAAATGTTGGATCTATGGGAGGTCTTCAAGCTTTAAAAAGAGGTGAAGCGGATCTCGCGGGAATACATCTACTTGATGAAAACTCAGG
Organism: Candidatus Bathyarchaeota archaeon RBG_13_38_9; assembly: GCA_001775955.1. Taxonomy (GTDB): domain Archaea; phylum Thermoproteota; class Bathyarchaeia; order 40CM-2-53-6; family RBG-13-38-9; genus RBG-13-38-9. Next base: position 69,567 of record MEZD01000012.1, read on the forward strand.
TGATTATAATAAGTCGTTTATAAAACAATTTGATTTAGAAAACAGGATTATTTTGGTAAGAGGTTATGTTAGAGAACAAGGATTCATGACAAGAAAGGATAGTGCAAAGAAAGTTAATGATTTTTCAGATCTATTGAAACCTGAAATAAGTTTCATTAATCGTAATCGGGGTTCAGGAACTAGAATTTTAATTGATATGTGTCTTGGATATGTTGCGAAGAATAAAAATATGTCCTTACAAGAACTCATAAAAAAAATAAATGGTTACGATTTAGAGGCAAAGTCTCACACAGCCGTGGCGTCAGCAGTGTCACAAGACAAGGTTGATGTTGGATTCGGTATTAGAACCGTTGCGGAGCAAAATGGACTAGATTTCGTCAGTCATTCATTCGAAAGATTCGATTTCGCCATAAATAAAACTAGAATCAACAAGGAATCAATACAAATATTTCTTGAAATTTTAAAATCTAAAGAGTTTGGAAATAAATTAAAAGATCTTGCCCCTGGCCTTTCGGTTGATATTGAAACAGGAAATTTGATTGACTTAACATAATGTTTGTTAATTGACGTGCTGTCGAAATGGATTAACTCAACTAGATTCAATACAAAATTGTAACAAGTGACGGTGATTTATTTCTGTGAAAATGTCCTGGATTTACTTTTAATTTTTTTTAACTTGTAAAGTAACGGTACGTTAATATAGTCTCAACCGTCAATCGCTTTCTTGTTAGTATAACAAGTGTGGATTTTTGAGGAGGCTTAATAACATCTTACATATGGCAAAGAATGGAAAATTAATTTTGAGACTTAATTCAGATACTAATTTAAAACTTGGAGAAAGAATATTTAATAGCAAGCTTAGAGAGGTTGGAAAGATACAAGACATTTTCGGGCCAGTTAATAATCCCTACATATCGATAACTCCAAAAATATCCGACCCATTATCACTTGTTGGAAAAGTAGTATACTCAGAATAGTGGTGTCACGTGTCCAAGGAAAACCCGACGTCAAGTGAAGTAGAAGAAACTAGCCAAAAGGTCCGCACCTGTCCTGAATGTGGTAAAGCTAAACTCATGAGAGATTATGAGGCTGCCGAGTTAGTCTGTATGGGTTGTGGCTGTGTCATAACCGAAAAAATTGCTGACACGACCCCTGAGTGGCGATCATTCGATGATGAGCAAAGAACTCGAAGAGCGAGAGTCGGCGCTCCTATGACATTCACTATTCATGATAAAGGTCTCTCAACGACTATTGACTGGCAAAATAGAGGGACCTCAGGCAAGAAATTATCCTCTTCACAGAGAGTTGAACTCTACTCCTTAAGGAAATGGCAGAGAAGAGTTAGAGTCTCAGACGCTACTGAGAGAAATCTTGCAGTTGCTCTTTCAAATCTAAGTAAACTATCCTCAACTCTCAATCTTCCCAAGAACATTCTCGAAACTGCTTCAGTCATCTACAGAAGAGCCATAAAGAAACGATTGATAAGAGGAAGGTCCATCCATAATGTTACTGCCGCTGCCATCTATATGTCGTGTCGTCAATGCGGGATAGCTAGAACCCTTGAAGAAATAGCTCAAGCAGCAGGCCTCAACAAAAAAGATGTTGGACGAAGTTACAGATTCATGGTCAGAGAGCTGGAAACCTTTGTTCCGCCATCCACAAGTAGAGATTATGCTGCACGATTCTCAAACAAACTAGTTATATCGGGTCGGGCTGAAGCAATAGCGATAAAGATTCTTGAGACTGCAAAGAGGATCAAGTTGACAAGTGGTAGGGGCCCAACCGGAATCGCTGCCGCGGCAACTTATGTGGCGACAGTACTTACG
>MEZD01000012.1:71429-74012 GCA_001775955.1 Candidatus Bathyarchaeota archaeon RBG_13_38_9
AGGCCAGAAAACATGAATATTATCCTAGGACAATGCCATTTTATTAAGACTGTTGAAGATCTTCATGAAGCCATATCGGGAGGAGTTCCTAGTGCAAAATTTGGAATCGCATTTTCTGAATCTTCTGGGCCATGCTTGATAAGAAGATCTGGCAATGATCCTGAGCTTATTGATCTGGCCGTCAAAAACATGTTGAATATTGCAGCAGGTCACACCTTCATAATTATGCTAAGAAACCTCTACCCCATAAACATCCTGAATTCAATAAAAAATGTTCCCGAGGTATGCAACATCTATTGTGCAACAGCAAATACGGTGGAAGTGATATTGGCTGAGAATAATTTGGGTAGAGGAATTATGGGAGTAATTGATGGAAGCTCTCCTAAAGGTATTGAAGATGAGAAGGAAATCTCGAAAAGAAAATCGCTTTTAAGGAAACTCGGATACAAACTTTAAGCCTTGAATTAATACAGTATCGGCAGGCGTCATAATCGAATGGTCTTTCGAGTAATGAATACGATGAGTGGGACAGAGGAAGAATTCAAACCCATTCATAAAAATAGAGTGAATATGTTTGTATGTGGTCCAACAGTCTATGATCATGCCCATATTGGACATGCAAGAACATATCTTGCATATGATGTAATCGCAAGATACTTGAGATACAAGGGATTCAGCCTTTTTTACCTGATGAACATAACTGATGTCGACGATAAGATAATCGAAAGAGCAAAACAGAGAAAAATAAATCCATTGGAACTTTCGAAAAACTTCAACAAAGAATTTCTAGATGATATGCTCTCACTAAATATGTTATCTACAAATCTTTTTGCAATAGCCTCAGAGCATATTCCGGAAATGATTGATCAGATACAAAGACTTCTCGAGAAAGGTTATGCCTATCGAGTTAACGGAGATATATATTTTAAAATTTCAGAGTTTCCAGACTATGGTAGATTATCTGGACAGAAACCTGAAGAACTTAAAAAACATAGAATCGAACCAGACCCAAAAAAGAAAGATCCCAGTGACTTTTCATTATGGAAGAGTCGAAGCAAAGATGAACTAGGTTGGAATAGCCCCTGGGGATGGGGAAGACCTGGATGGCATATTGAGGATACAGCCATAACTGAAACCTACTTTGGACCACAATATGACATTCACGGAGGGGCTCTAGAGCTAGTTTTTCCTCATCACGAAGCAGAAATCGCGCAAGCCGAGGCCGTCACTGGGAAAAAACCTCTAGTTAAATATTGGATCCATACCGGCATGGTCAATGTAAAAGGGCAAAAGATGTCTAAATCTCTAGGCAATTTTGTAACAATCAAAGAGATCTTACAAAAGTATAACTCCAATGTTTTACGAATATTCTTTGCCTCAAGCCATTATCGAAGCCCTATTGATTACAATGAGAAAAATCTAGAAAATGCTAGAGAGAATTTTCGAACAATATCAAATGCATATAATATGGCGAAAAATACACTTGACATAAAGAGATCGAAAAGGCAAAATAAAGACTCGAATTACTTAGATGACATTCAGAGTCATAAGAATAAGTTTATGGAAGCAATGGATGATGATTTCAACACGCCGATTGCACTATCTGTCATGATCTCTTTTTCTAAAAAATTAGAAGCCTATGTCAAAGAAGATCCTGATGTCAGGATTATTTCTGAAAGCATCCAAATGCTTGATGATTTCTGTACCATTTTCGGTGTTAATGTTGGACGTGTTGCTGTATCAGAACCCAAAGCGCTCGAAGACTTTGTAGAGCTGATTATCGAACTCAGAGATGAAGCGAGAAAGAGAAATGATTGGAAGGCTGCAGATAGAATAAGGGAAAAACTCAGTTCCATGAAAATATCTATCGAAGATTCGTCTGAAGGAACAAAATGGCAACGAGTTGAATGATATATGCCTCTAACTGTTATAGATCAGTCTTTTCTTAATGTTTAGTATAAGAAATTCAACAAAAGCATCCTACCTGCCATTTAACATTTAATAGTCTTGACACATAGTTATTGATGCACCAACGGTGATTTTTTGGCGAGACGAGGCACAACAGAACAGGACGTTCTTAACATAGTCATGAACGCTGGTGAGTGTGGAGTAATTCAGTCAGAGCTCTGGAAGACTATTACGGCTGATAGTCGTGAAGGCTCAAGAGCAATTCTAAGGCTTGAGAGAAAAAAACTAATCCAGCGTAAGAAAGAGCTTTTTGATGGCAGATGGACATATAGGGTTTCAGCTAAGAGGCGGATTCCTAAAGTCGCAACAATAATCGCGATTCCATGTTCCTTCTGTGATTTTGATAATAGATGTAGTGATGCTGGGACAGTCTCTCCTAATAAGTGTAATAAACTAACTTTCTGGCTGACGACTCTGGTGATAAACAACTCTGAATAGAAATTGCATCTTAAAGTCGGTTAGGGTGCTGGGGAAGTAGGACATACTTAATTTCAATAATTATTAACGCACTCTGGTCGTATAATTTAGTTCTCTTACATGTTGGAGTGGTTATTACCATTTATAAAGAGAATGTATAGAGCATTTGTTAATATGATAACGATTGTTCTCATGAAA
>MEZD01000012.1:74029-93989 GCA_001775955.1 Candidatus Bathyarchaeota archaeon RBG_13_38_9
AAGTGTCTTTAATACGCATAAGCTTGAACATTGAGAAAAAGTTCTTCGTGGATCGAGCAAAGACGCAACGATCACTATTTCAAGCTTGCAAAAGAGAGAGGATACCGTAGCCGGGCAGCTTTCAAGCTCTCTCAGATAATCAAAAGCTATAGGTTCGTAAGAAAAAGAGATCAAGTAGTTGATCTGGGTGCTGCTCCTGGAGGTTGGACTCAAGTATTAATTGAGACTGTTGGAAATGAAGGATATGTGTTTGCAGTCGATATCCAACCTATTGAACCTTTAGATAGTCCACAAACTGATTTTATTGAATTAGACATAACCTCAAATTCTGCGATCGAATACTTACTGAAGAAACTACCCGTATATGTTGATGTAATTGTCTCAGATATCTCGCCTGATGTCTCAGGTACTTGGGAGCTAGATCATTTCCGACAAATTCATCTGGCAAAAAGTTCTTTGCAAATAACTAAGAAATTTTTAAAATCCGGCGGTAATTTTCTTATTAAAGTCTTTCAAGGGAACGAATTAGACCCTTTTATTAACGAATTTAAGAAACATTTTCGGCAGACACGGATTATCAAACCGAAGGCAACACGGATCTCTAGTTCAGAATTATATGTTTTAGGTCTAGGCTTCAAGAGGAGAAAAGTTGTTCTCAATTAAGTTGATTCAGTAAAGTTGTGATTTCTTTGATAGTAGCATCTGTCTTAAATCCTCCACCGTCAAAGTGAGTTTTTGTTGCATAATAACCCTGAGACTTTAGATCTTCAATTACTTGATTCGGACTAGGAGGTGCTCTATGAAGTCGATGACAAATTGAATCAACAGTATAGTATGTTGGTGGAGCCTCAACCTCATCTTTAATAAGAGAAAGAATTTTCGATAATCGATTAGACTTTTTAGTCAGACTATTAGTTGAGGCTATCATATTAAGACAAAATTCTGAGTCGGTCAATTTGCCCAAATACAATGGACCCGCCAGAGCAGTGGAACTGTTACATATAGAACATCTTCCACGTTTTTCAGGATCTTTTAAAATCACTCTGTTGAGACAATGAAAGCAATGCAAAATATACCCCATTTCGTTGAGTGTATTATTTGCTTCTGTGGCTGAGCGATTAACGTTTACGAAGAGACGAATATAATGATCTGTGCTGTGGGAAAACTTTGCAGTAATTGCCATGTCTTGTTTACAAGCTGATTTCACGAGAGAACCGAAAAGCAATCTCAGAGCAACTTCTCGTGAATACTCACTTCTGAGGGGTTTTCCGTCATATTTCCTCAAACAAGGACGAGGCTTAGCCCCACATAGAACAGCCATGTCAGTTGCCGTCATTGCTAAAAAACCTCCATTAATCAAGGCTCTTAGCGCCGAATCTATGTATGTCACAGGCGATCCATAAGGATCAAGATCTATCAAATCTAGTCTCTTACCAGGTATCGAATGTAAATTCAGGAAGATATTCGCATCCATGCATTGAATATCAATCTTGTCCTGAAGATTGTTATTCAATATATTGTAGAGCGCAAACAAAATCGCATCTGGTTCTATATCATTTAAAAACACAGAATTCATAGAGTTTATTTCAGCCGCATATCTTAGACCTAGAATTCCAGAACCAGTCAGAGGGTCAGCAATCCTAATTGATCTTTGAAGATGTGATTGAAAACATCGTGCAGCCAATACTGAAATGTCACGATTCAGGCTCATTCGGGGATTATAGAATACATTTGGATCTGCAGGTTTATGGTCAGACTCTGCGGGTAGAAATAATTTAATTGAGCCCTCAATAACATTCGTAGTCTTGAAGGGAAATGTGGAATAAATGGCTACACACCTCTGGTATAACTCATAAACTTTTTACTATCAATATTGACCTCAAATAGTCTTGATAAATACTGCGACAGAATAAGGTATGGTAATTATGTGCGAAGCAATAATGATTACAGGCATGCCAGGTATAGGTAAGACCACTTTAATCTCAAATGTTATTAAAATTGTCAAAGATAGAGGATACATTGTTGGAGGTATGATAACTCAAGAAATTAGAGATAAACAGAAGCGCATTGGATTTGAGATATTGGATATTCATACTGGTAAAAAAGGGATTCTTGCGCACACTAATTTAAAAAAAGGTATTAACATAGGAAAATATGTGGTCAATGCCGTAGATCTAAGTGAAGTCGGAGTTACTGCAATAACAAACAGCTTGAATCAGCCAGAAATCGATTTAATCGTCGTTGATGAAACTGGACCCATGGAAATTACTAGTGCGAATTTTAGAAAAACCGTAGCTATGGCAATTCGCGGAAGCAAACCATTCCTAGGAACGGTCCAATTCAAATTGCGAAACAATTTCATGAAAATCCTGGATCTTACTGATCTGCCAAAGATCATTGAAATAACGCATGAGAATCGGAATAATCAGATTGATAAAATATCGAAGGAAATATTGAAAAGAATTGAAAAGAAATATTAAATCGAATATTTTTTGTAATATTGAATTCAAGAGATTTATCATGGATATAATTGGAGGGCAATTTAAATAGTCTGCATCGCTGGCGTGGACGAGGCTGGGAGAAAGTCAAACATTTGGCTTCCCAAAAGGTCCAATTATAGGTCCACTAGTAATTGCAGGATTAACTATTAATGAAAATCAGGTTTCCAGGCTTTCTAATCTAAAAATCAAAGACTCAAAACTTCACACAAGAAAATCGCGTGAAATGTTAACGCCAAAAATAATCAGTCTTGCAAAAGAACATGTGTTGTTCGAGATCGAGCCTCAGGAGATAGATTCAATTGTTCTAAGAGGAAAACCATTAAAACGATTAAATCAATTGGAGGCGAAATTCGTAGCAAAAATTCTGGATAGACTCAAACCTGATGTAGCATATGTTGATGCTCCAGATAGAAGTCCTGAAAGATTTGCGTGTCAAATAATTCAGAAACTCAGTCTGCCTATGAAAATTATTTCCGAACATAAAGCAGATCAAAAATATCCTATCGTCTCTGCTGCATCGATCATTGCCAAGCAGAAAAGAGATGAGATAATTGAGGGTCTTCATGAGACTTACGGCGATTTTGGTTCCGGTTATCCATCGGATCCAAAAACTAGAAGATTTCTAAAGAAATGGATCATGACTGATGGATGTAATCTTCCAATAATAAGAAGAACTTGGAAGACTCTCAGTAATATAGAGTCTGAATTATAGTTTGGAAAGGGGTTCCGGCTTTCCAAAACCTATCACAATGAGAGTGTGAAACATACGGATTAATTCCGATAAGTATGGTCTAAAAATATGAAATGTGTCCTCTTCCTCATATTCATTAAAATCGTGATCGGTCAGTTCAAGAGCTTTTTTAAAGTGAACTATTCAAGTTTGTTTCCCATTACTGTATAGATGGATTCTCCAAAGTCAAATCTTCTTTGTATGATAATAGGGAGTTGAATTTTATCCTGCAGATGTGAAGGTACAATTTCAGATAATTTCGCAATCTCTTCTTTCTTCATTAATATAGATCTTCCATCTTGAGTTTCAACTGACGGAGTTTCCTCTTTAAGTAGAATCCTTAGAGGCTTCCTTGTTTTTGGTAAATGGTACTTTAGTCTTCTGACTTCTTCTATCATGGATCCAAAAATCTTCTCAATTTGACTCTCTGACATATCAAGACTAGCGTCCTAATCTTTTTGTTTTTGATAATATTTAGGGCATATTAGTTTTGGTGTGCTATCATATTTTAAGCGCGCGCTATAACATATGCCCGAAGGTGGAAAGGTGATTAGTTCCTTTAGTTCTTGGAATCTTTTCGATGGTGTATTAATCTCATTAACGCTTCAAGGTTCGCAAGAATCGCCAGTAATATTAGTGAATATAGTATCTGATTTGATATTCCACCAAGAAATATGATAAATAGCCTAACGTCTCTTCCTATCGGTATTCTTTTAGAGCGCGTGCGCCAGTTCTCGTTGAATGCTTCTTTATATCTTGTAGGTGCGTAGGCGATCATGAACGTGCCTGCTAAACAGATGAAACCGATAAGCCAGATTAAGACTTCTTTATGGATGATCCAATATCCATAGGTCATTCCAAGAATAATTAAGAAATCTGCGTATCTGTCTAGGCAGGCGTCGAGCCATGACCCGTAGCTTGTCTGTAGAAATTTTAAACGAGCAATCTCACCGTCACAGCCATCCAATATGGATGCCAGTTGAGCTGAAACTCCGCCGACGGCAACGTAGATGTAACCTCCAAAAGAGAACGAGGTTGCGGAGATTAATGCTATCATGAAGCTTATGAGCGTCAATTGATTTGGAGTTATGCCTGTTTTTACGAGGTGTTTTGAGATTTTGGTTGAGATCTTCCTATTCAGGTTTCTGGAGATGTAGCCGTCTCCTGGTTTTGTTAAGGATCCTAGTAACAGGGTCTCAGCTTTCTTTAGGTCTTCTTCTGTGTCCACGTCAAGCCAGAATGAGGCTGAAACATCGTATGAGACTACTTTATGGTTCTCAATATACTTCTTGATACTGTCAGACCATTCTTCTTTTCCATCTTTCAAACATTGCGTTATCACAGGAAATATCTGTTTAGAACATAGGAAGATGCCTGTGTCTACAGCGTTGAATTCCGTCAAGTCTTTTCCGATATCTTTTATCTCATCAGCGTCTATGAAGATCTTTGTTGCTTCTCCAACATCGATGTATCTTGGGTTTGAGTCTGTTGCGATTACCAGATCTCCCTTTACACTCAAAATACATTTAATTATGTTTGGAGTAAATATATGGTCTCCCATCACCAAGAGAAATTTCTCATCAACCATTTTTTCAGCCTTTAAGATAGAAGTAGCGTTTTCCCTCTCATAATCACCATTTGTAGCATAGCTTATCTTTACGCCATATTTTGATCCATCTTCAAGGTAATTCTTCACAACATCTTTTTTGAAACCCACTATGACGATCATGTCGGTGATGCCTGCGTCCTTAAGCGTGAGAATCGTCCTTTGAATCAAAGGAACTCCGCATAAGGGCAGTAGAATCTTTGGAACCACAGACTTGATCCTTGTCCCATCTCCCGCAGCTAAAATCAAAGCATTCAGACTTGTTCACCATTAACTTGAATAAGTAATACGCCATCTACTCATTATTGCCCTGAAAAGCTTTGTTAATGCAAAGGGAAGTGTGTTCTATGGAGCCTTCAAAGAAGCCTCTGAACTTTTTATTGAAACATCTTAACAATGAGGTATGTGTAAGATTGAAGAATAATATCGAGTACAGAGGTCGGATGGTAGGCTGCGATAACTACATGAACCTAGTGCTTGAAGACGCAAGCGAGTACATGAGTGATGAGCCGACGGTGAAGTATGGACTTCTGATTCTGCGAGGTAGTTTTATACTGCATATTTGTGTTAGGTAGCCTGAGTGAGTGCGCAGGTTACTGGATTTGAGTACACCTACCATAAGATGAGGTGTTCCTGTCAAACCGTCTTGTTATTAAATAGGCTTGCGCTGAGTAAGAAGTTAAGGACTTCAATGTAAGTTAAGTTGAAGGTGAGAAATTGGTTAATTCTGAAGATGACGATATTTCTGATTAAGAGAATGATGATGATGCTTATGATCCTGATTAATTAGCAAGCGAGCGTTTTAACATAACTTGAGAAGCGCGCTACGCTTTAGCGTCCTAATGTTATCATGGCATGATCCTTATCGAATGGCTCAAGCCTGATGACTTCAGATACATGAAATCCTCGGTTTTCAAGTATTTTGATTTCCTTTTTGAAAATGTCAGTTGGTCTTTGTGTAACATCAATACTTCTTGACTTGATAACAATGATTGCTCTTCCTTTTTCCTTAAGGTATACATCTGTATTATCAGAGAATAGGTTGGCTTGATTAGGTTGTGCCACATCAGAATATGCTGAATCGACAATACGAACAAGTAATCTATATTCAGCGGGTACCCTCGCATCTGCTAAGATCGGTCTAACATTGGAACGGTTTCTGCATACTTTCTCTATCAAATCTCGCATGCTTCTTTGCGAGAACTCAACAGCGTAAACTTCACCTGTGTTCCCTGCTATATCGCTTACATGACTGACGGTAGTTCCCGATGCTGCTCCAAGATAGAGTATTCTTTCTCCTTGTTTAATCGGTAGCTCATGTAGCCCTTTTTTTATTGCAGCGGCTAATTTACTTCTGTATGGATCCCAGATCCTGTATTCGATATCATTATGCTGTACTAATTCTTCCCCATAAACACTTGTTCCAGGAACCATATTTCTGGTTGCAAGTTTTTCTTGACCTATTGTTTTCACGAGGAATACGTTTGGAAAAATATCATGTTCGTGAACCTCGACTTCTACCATATCTCTTTTTCACCTTCGGTGCGGAAGGATATTTTTTTTGGATTTCTAAAATTCTCTTTTCTATATATGCCACTAGTTGGTCGCCTATGAACTCACCGCCAAAAGAATCTATTCGGGCTGCTATCGAAAGCTTACTTGACAGCAGTCTTGCTATCTTTCCCCTTTGCCATTTGGGAGCAGTATGTAATGATTGATGTTGGAAAATGATTCCATGTTTTGGTGGTCTTGAACCAGTTTTAAGAGATCTAAAGAGAGCTTTTTCTGCTCCCAATACTTGAAGTGTGCTAGAGGGCATCATAGCCAATCTTTCTAAACTTCCACCTATTGATATGATTCTAGCTGACATAAGTGGACCAAGGATTGCTGTTAAATTTGGAGCTATCTTTTTCATTAGTTCTTCGAGGAATTCTTCAGTTGCATTTCTGAGCTTAAAAAGTTGGATTGTATTTTTTGAGAGACTTTGAAGCGTTTCCAAATCGCTTGAATTAGCAGAATAACCGATCGAATTCTCAGCTTTTTCAGATATCAACTTAGCTTTTTGTTCGGGTATTCCTTCAGATTCAAGTTTGTCAATATTATAATTTTCTCTATCTCCCAAGTCTGATACTAGTCTTGCATATGTTTCATGTTTATCTACCAGTTTTTCCAGTTCTGGAAAGTGTAATCCGTACCATTCGCGAACTCTGCCAGAAAAAAGGTTTAACGTCTTGTCTAGATCATCGAGGGTCCGAATTGCTTGAATTGCATGTAGATCTTTCTTCTGAGTCTCAGATGTTATGGCTGCTTCTGCTATTGCAAGAGTGACCTTGCTTGTGAAATCCTGAAACTCCTGACGATCGCCAAATCTTCCTAGTTTAACTGTAGTTACATCCAATTTTTCTCTGAATTTCTGAATTACACTTGACTCGTTGAATTCTTTGCAATTGAAACCTTTAATCTTTGATATTTTAGAAGCCAGAGTTCTATCTTCGATAAGCAGTTCATTATAATTATTCTTCTGGAGCTCTTTGAGAAGTTGAGAAAGCTCTGGTACAATTTCCCCTTTTCGAAGTTGGCGATATCTATCTGCAACCTTCTTAGGTTCCTTTGAGAATAATTTTCGTTCGATAATATTTCCTTTTGAGTCAAGCGCAAATATTCCAACAGTCGTAATTACCAATGTAGATTTCAACTTATCAGCTCCATGTCTCTATCTATACATAGGACGTACTTGAAAGATAATTTTAGTAGAATCAATAAACCTTTTCTGTTGATTCTCCCACAATCATTTAATCCAAAAAAGAGCAATAAGTGCTCTAATATTTCAAAGAGGATCATTGATTGGATTCAGCAAAGATCAATATATCAAGTCAAATAGGTAAATTGGAACTTAGAAATCCATTCATCTTGGCTTCAGGCACTCTAGGAATCTCTGGACCTATGTTAAAGTACATCGCACAAGAGGGAGCAGGCGCTGTCATAACGAAATCTTTTGGTCTAAACGCAAGAGAAGGATATCCAGGGCCTGTAATGACTGAGGTTACCGGTGGGTTCCTGAATTCTATGGGACTGCCAAATCCAGGAGCTGAAGCTATGAAAAATGAAATCCATGAAGCCAAGAAAAGTGGAATGCCTATTATCGCAAGCATTTTCGGTTTTAACGAGGACGAATATGTACAGGCTGCTTCATATGCTGACAAAGCTAACGCAGATGCATTGGAGTTGAATGTCTCATGTCCACATGTAGAACAGGTTGGGGTTGAGATCGGTTTAGATCCTGAGCTTTTGAAAAAAGTAACAAGAGCTGTAAAAAAAAGTTTTCATGGTCCAATTATAGTCAAATTATCCCCAAACGCTTCAGATATTGTTGAGATAGCGGAGGCGGCAGCCAATGGAGGCGCTAACGCCCTTACAGTTACTAACACGATGAAGGCTATGGCTATCGATATTGAAACAAGGAGACCAATACTTGGAGGAAAGTTCGGAGGGCTATCAGGACCTGCCCTAAAACCTATCGCGTTAAGATGCGTTTACCAAATTTATGAAAAAATTTCCTTGCCAATAATTGGCTGTGGAGGAATAACATGTTGCAGAGATGTTGTTGAATTTCTTCTGGCAGGCGCTTCAGCCGTACAGATTGGTACCGCAATTGTCTCTAAAGATATTGGAGTATTCAAAGAATTAGCCCAGGACCTAATACATTACATGTCCAAACATAATCACCAAAAACTAGAGGAGATAATTGGAACTGCTCATGTATGAAAAATGACTTAAATCAATCTTGCGACATTGTCGAATATCAAACAATAATTATAGAGTGCTCGAGTAACAAAATATTACCAATCCGAATGGCTTATATTAAATATTATTTCAAACTTAGCCAAAATCAAATTTTAAGTTGGTAACCTATAACTTGCTCAAAACCCAGTCTATGACCAAAGCAAGAGTCTATTTTCACGAAGAGTATGCAGATAAAGTATTAATTAAAATCATCGAGGCTGGGATATTACATCTAACAAATTCAATGGAGACCTTTAGGAGTTTTGAACCTCAAGTAAGATCGGTTGAACCATCAGATAAACTATTTAGAGTCACTTCGATAATCTCGCGGCTTTCAGAATTTTTATCACACGTCAATCTAAACGACTTTGCTTCTCCAACATCTGAAATCAAGGTAATGAGGCAGGAAGAGATTGACACCATTGATAGCGAGCTCAGAGAAGTTGAAGAAACCTATTCGTCCATGGGAGAAGATCTCGAAGAATATGAACGAAAGAAAAGATTTTCGGACATTTCCAAAAAATATGGAGAGCGAATTGTTCATTGGAATCATCAATTAAAATTGGCGCGATTAGTTGAAGAGGCTAAATCCAAAGCTGCAAGAACAAATAAGACCTTAATAATCGAAGGATGGATTCCAACCAATAAAAGAAAAGAATTCACCGAAGCTGTTGAAAAAGGAGCAGAAGGATATTCGGCAATCCTATTTATGGATCCAGTTAACGAAGCTACAAAAAAATGTAAAATAGATGAAATGCAAAGTAACGAGACCGAACATGGACCTGATCGATATCCTCACGCGTCTGAGTGCTTTGAGACACCACCCAGCATGATAAAAAATCCAAAAATAGCTTACGTTTATGAAAAAATCGTTACAGGTTTTGGTCTACCAAATTACTACGAAGTAGATCCAACTATTTTTATGACAATATCATTCCCAGTAATCTTTGGATTAATGTTCGGAGATGTTGGCCATGGGCTTCTTCTTCTTTTTTTCAGTGTTCTACTCTATTTCATCAATAAAAAAGGTGTTGAGACTTCTGAACTCTTCGAGTACATGCTAAAGGGGTCTCCTCTATTAATAATGTGCTCCATAGCGGCGATATTTTTTGGATTCTTGTATGGTGAACTTTTCGGCTCGGAACTATACTTTCACATTCTTGATCTCAATATTCATGAAATATTTGGACTGAGCGTTCTAGCAATAGTTGAGGGATCTTCACATGCTCTTGAAAGTGTGTTATCAGAAATTGCCGGCTTCTCTATACCGATCCCCTTCCCTTTTAGTCCATTCGAGAATCCAATGGTCCTGCTGTTAATCTCATTGTATGTAGCTATTATTCAGATTACTTTCGGTCTTATACTTGGACTGATCAATGAACTTAGAACAGGTGATATTAGGGAGGCGATTCTTGGGCCCGGTCTATGGCTTTGGTTTTATTCAAGTTGTGCTTACCTATTTCTTAGATATAAATCAGAATTGCTCACTGTAGTTTTTCAGCGTGCAGACATTCTTGCTATCTACATTATTTTACCAGCACTCGTTATGGTAGTGGCCAGAACTGCAATTCATGGAATGGATGGTTTCGGGCATGCTCTCGAATCTTTAATCTCCTCACTTTCAAATTCAATTTCGTATGGTAGAATATTAGCACTGGCACTGACGCATGGAGCTTTCAGTAAACTTCTCTTGATGTTCCTCGAATTTGAGGGTACAGTAATGGCAATAATTGGCTTCATAATGTGGGCATTCTTCACATTTCTTTTAATTATTTGCTTTGAAGGGCTATTATCATTCATACAAACTCTCAGGCTTCACTGGGTAGAATGGTTTTTAAAATTTTATTCAGGTGATGGATATGAGTATAAACCCTTAGCGATCAAATAGCTTAGAATCCAACATTGATTTTCAGAATGTATCTTATAAACTGAAAGCCAAGGTACCTTAAGCCATCATAATCATAAAGGCTATGACTAATCCATAAATTGCGATGGCTTCTATGAACACAATATAAATTAACGATTTGCTGAAAGTTTCAGGTTTCTCTGCCATAGCACCAATTGCTGCTGCGCTTGCAGTACCCATGCCTACTCCTGCTCCCAAGCCGGCTAGACCTATCGCCATTCCTGCACCAATCATTTTATACCCTACTGCTGCGGTAGCTTCATCTTCCTCAGCTTGAGCATAAACGAAACCTGTTACTAGCATAGCGATTCCGATTACTAAGAAGAATAGAGTTAATGTCTTGTGAATTCTCATTAGTAACTCCTCAAATTACAGGCAGTAAATTCTTCTTCGTCTCTTTAATAACTATTACCTATATGTGATAGGCCAATAATTATTTTGATTATTCACTGTTCTATCTAGGAATAGAGAGCAGTAGACGATATAATATGTTCTCTTGGATCCTTTCTCTTTTACCCATAATCAATGTACGAACATCCATAGCTTCAAAGAATTTCAAATAGAGAAATGCGATGATTGGTCCAACACCAAAAGGGTAGCCTAAAAAGGTCTTGGAACATTTTTCTACTAACAATCTTTTCAGAGTAATTTCTAGAGGAAGTAAGGTTTGTTTATTTTCACATTCAGTTATGACTTTTAAAATGGTTTCACCATATTGGCCTACTGACAAAGCATGCATTGATTCGTTAGTAGTCGCAGCTTCAAGAGCTGTATCAAACTCTTTATTCAATCTATATTGTATTGGAATAACTAATTCTCTAAGAGTTGAAAAGCTCATTCCCAAGTTTTTGCCTCTTAACATCAAAGTAATATTTGTAATGTCGATCTCAGTTCCAACAATGTCGCGGGTAGCATCTTTATCTAAATTCTCAAGTCTTGTCACAATATTCCATAAAGAATCCAAATAAAATTTGTCGCCAAGCATTTCAACAGGGAGTGTAGAATTCTTCTCTTCACATTCCGGAAGTACCCTAAGAGCTATTTCTCTAATTTTCGAATCAGAAATATCTGAAAATAGTTGATGAAGATCTTTGCTTTTTAAAAGTCCCAGAATGTATTCAGATGTGTATCTTCCTATCGGGATTATGAGTTGAGCCGATTCTTCTGGTGGAGCTCGAGAAACAACGAATCGCATAACCATTTTCAAACAAGAAAATTCATGTCTCTTTAGAATTATTTCAAAAATTTGATTTGCTTCGTCAGTAGTTTTCATATTGATCAATTCTTGAAGGATACGATAGTAATCTTGGAAGATTGTTGAATCTAACGTGATGAGATCAAATTGTTTTCCAGAATGCTCGAAAAGATATTTCGAATATGATGTCTCTGCCAGAAGACGAATTACATCATGTTCATCCTTAGCCTTTAAAATGGCTTCATAAAGGTCGGCACTAAGCAGCCGTGATCGTAAAGCCCTGATATAAGTAGTCGAATATGCGTATTGATCAGCTCTTGACATGGTTTACCATCTATCCTAAATTGTCATATGGATTACAATAGGCTCTATGAGTGATGGCTTTC
Organism: Candidatus Bathyarchaeota archaeon RBG_13_38_9; assembly: GCA_001775955.1. GTDB lineage: Archaea > Thermoproteota > Bathyarchaeia > 40CM-2-53-6 > RBG-13-38-9 > RBG-13-38-9. Next base: position 86,137 of record MEZD01000012.1, read on the forward strand.
AATATCTTAAATCTTGCCAACAAATTAAGAAGCCTTGAGGAAAAATAAATAGTATAGATGAAGAAGATTTCAAAGCAAGTAGATGTGGAGAATAAAATTGTATAAACAAAGTATGGGTAAGGCCTTCTGGTATCTTGGAATTACCGCTACTATCCCTATCATGGCTTTTGCTGGGTACATTATTGGTAAGTATTATGACCAAGAACTGATGGGTGCATTGATCGGGACCTTACTCGGGACTTTCCTTGTCTGGATTGACATGCTAAAACTCAGTGGATTAATTGGAGCAAAGAAACGGAAAAATGCTGGAAAATGAATCTCCATGAGGCTCACTCGTAATTATGAATATGCTTATGGATTAATAAAAGCTCGAATGGGAAATCGCTTAAAACAGTATGACTATGAAGCAATTTTAGGATGCGAAGAGCCGAGAGATCTATTTCATGTATTAAATAAAACGGTCTACGGAGAGACTTTAACAAGGTTTAAAGTAAAAACTTTTGAGGATATAATCGACGCTGTTACTACTTCAGCAGTTAATCACACAGAGAATTTGATTAATTCCATTCCGAAATCTGATATGGAAATGCTAGTAGATTATCAAAAACTTTTAGAATCAAGAAGTCTAGTCAATTTTTTGAAGTCAAAAATCAGGACAGATTATACAGTTGCTATGATGGGCATCATACAATTTGGTTCTTTTCCTCCAGGTTATTATGATCTTGAAGTATCGTCCAAAGAAAAGAGCAACTTTCCTGAACTTACGAAGATAGTTGAAAATTCAATATCGCTCGTCAAAAAAAACAATTGCATGGCCCCATTACTAAAAATAATTTTATATTTTTGTGAAATTATATCAAAAAGCATTCTAAAATCTAATTCTTCTAAATGGAGATCTTTGAGTAAATTAGTAAATCATATGAGTGAAGTAACAGCAATTGAGGCAATAATTTTAAGCTCACAATCTGGAATCGCACCTGAAATCACTGAAAAATGGTTCTCTCTGAAATCAGAGACGAAGGAAAATCGTTTCCACACACTTCTGGCAGAAAACAATGTAGAACGAGTAATTTCTAAATTAAAGAAAACACGGTATGGATTTTGTTTAGAAAAAAAATCTCATAATGATGTTAATGGCATCGTGGAGAGATTTCCCTATTGTATTATAGCTAAGGAAGCGCATTCCATATTGGCAGGATATCCTTTTCTTCCATCTACAGCAGCAGCTGGAATGATGTTAATTCTTGTTGAAGTTAGAAACATTAAACTGGCTATAGCTGCAGTCGCTGGAAGGTTAAATAAACTGGAAGCATTAAGACTTATGACTATTTCCTAATATGTATAGTGTTGACCGTATGGTCTTTCAAAGTTTGAATAATCTTCTAAAACTCAATATCAGTAATGTTGTTTTACTATCCTAAATGTTCGCAGAAAGTGTTCTGCTATTGATATCTAACTATGAGTAATAATCTAGATGGTGAATGCATATCATAATTATGCTGAAAAGATTGTTATTATAGCGTAAAAGATAATAATAAACTCAAACATTATTCAAGTTGAGTTAGGAAATGAGATATGATTTAGCAATTATGCTACAAGACGAATTGAATTTACAATTGTTAAGTAAACTCTGCTCGGGAGAAGGTCTGAGCATAAATCTGAGTTATTTATCCAGAAAGCTTCGTAGACATAGAAATACTATTAGAGAAAGAGTCCGTGAACTAATCAAATACAAGGTTATTGATAGACCTGTTTATCCTTTTCTTGCACTTTTCAAACAAAGGCCCTTGTTAATTGCTGTTTATGCCGATCTACCCGATAATGAGAAAGTAACAACCTGGCTCAAAGAAGATGCAAACATATTTGCTGCATTTCGAATCAGGGAGGGAGAATACAACATGATGCTCTTCGAACTTCATGAAAGTCTGCAAACATATCACACATGGAGAGAGACTATTGTAAAGGTTGGAAAGATACCTGGTAGGTCTCAAAGAATTCCTTCTATGGCCGTCTACTTATCTAATCTGCTGATAGAAAAATATGAACCGAATGCACCCATTGAACTTATAAAAAGGAACTATCAAGAGAAAAAAGTAACAAAGCTAAACGGTTGTCCACTTGACGATTTATCCTTGAGTATACTTGGTCATCTGACAAATGGTGAGGGCATATCTGTAAATGAGAATATCCTGGCCAAGGATCTCGGTGTCCATCGAAGGACTGTAAATGATAGAATTAAGAAAATGTGTGATACTGAGATAATATGGAAACCTCTTTGTAGATTTCCATCATTCTTTGTACCTCCAAACTTCATCTTAGTGTTTTCACTTGTTGAAATTAGGAAACATTATGAGGAATTCCTGAAAGATGTATCTTCAGATCCGCACGTGAGCCTCGCTTATAGGATCAGTGAAGGACGCTATAATCTGCTACTGTTTGAGGCTCATCTTAGTCTTGAGGATTACCTGAGATGGGAATCATTTTATAATTCTAAATATCCAGAATGTTTTGGGTCTATTAAGAATACTTACCTCTCCCCGAATCTAACAATTTCAATAGATCAACAAAAAGTTTCTCTAGGTGTAATATCTGAGAGGTTATCTGCTACAAGAGAGTCTGGATTAGAATGTGACACGGTTGCCAGCAAGACTTATCTTCAAAAACGTAAGAGATCAAGACGGCAACGATGACGACTCAGAGTTAAACAAGATTATGAAATGATTTAAAGGCATTAGGCAGAGTTGCCACTCCTTTACAGGCAATATTATATCTAAAAATATACTAAAATCTAATTTTCTTGTACTACATATTCATCTATTGAGATTGATATGAAGAAAGTTAGGTCTTGGGATAATAAAATCTTCGATGGATACACTAGCGTTTTAACTGTGAGAATCAAACCATCCATACATGACCAATTAAAACTTTGGAGCATACGATCTAAAAGAGACAAATCTGTTTTTGTTCGCTGTGCTATTGAAGAGAAACTGCAGAGAGAAGTAGCTAAAGAAAAAATTGGTTTATACCCTCTAGAAAGGAGGCTGGGCCCATAAAGGATCAAGAGGGAGGTGAAAAGCTAACTGGCACAATCTAGAAGCTTCTATGCTACCGATGATGAATGGGATCCTTTTGTATCCATATGTGTTAGTAAAGGTGTTAAGCCGGGAACTATGATTAGAAGATTCATAGTAAGAGTTGGAAGTCAAGATTCAAACGATCAAAATTCAACAGTTGCACATACGCATCAAAAAAATAATGATAATAATCAGTCTAAAATAGCTGGATCTAAACCTCAAACTGGAATGTACGCAAATCCTGGAGACTTTAAGATATTTGAGAAAGGGGAAGAGCAAGCAGTCAAAGACATTAATGAAATGAATGTTGAAATAGACTGTGTTGACGATCTCATAGTGGATCCTAAAGTCATCAATGAAAAAGAGGATTTAAAAAATCATTACCAGATTCTTGCTGAAATTGCTAAACGTCCAGATAAAATGAATGATAAACTTTGGAAAGCTAAACATGTTTCCAGAGTCATAAATGATCTTGGACCTGAAGAAGGAAACAAATGGTTGATAGATAATTTCCACCTATCACCTCAAGACATTCAACAACTACAAAACTATGAGAACCATGTATGACAATAATGAAAGAGACTATGTTAATTCAATATAATATATTATAATATAATATATTAGATGAAACGTAATAATATAATAATCCACTTGTAATACACGAGTCTTTGATCCGGCTCAACAACACTTTTTCTAAAGGATCCAGATCATAGTCATGCATTGCCCCAAATGTAAAGGCAATGTAATCTGCGACAGACTGAAACGTGAGTTTGTTTGTAAATCCTGCTGACTAGCCCAATATCCAGAAGAATATACGCCCTATAATGAACCCGAGAAAAATAAGGATCCAACATGACTAAACATAAACGAAGACTCCTTCCTATCACCCAAACGACCCCTAAAATACGGTTGAAAGCATGCAAAATGAATAGTTCAAGTCATGCATAACAGAGTCCAAATAAGCCCAAAATAACCGCAAAAATGTTGAGAGAAGGTCAAAATGAAGCAGTTTCCTTCAAAATTGAAGATTAGGCTCAAGAATGGTGCGATAAATTGGAACTCATACCCCCATAAAATACGGTTAGCGCGCTACAAAAAATATAGAAGGAACTTATCTACTAACTTAGCTTTTTTAGTTTTTCCACATTGGATTTATCATGATATTGTCAGACATTAACGCAGGGATAAACAATAATAAAATAATCTAAAGGTCAGTGCGGAGTGGGATTTCAGCACCAATTTACCAGTATAATTAATTTGCATCTAGCTTTTTTTAATGTATAAACAACTTCTCTCAGGTTAACCTTTTCAAAAACTTTCATGATTTTCTCTTCATACCGAATTGTAGTCTTTCCTATCATCCAACCACCTATCGAACCGACTATCACATCTGAAGGCCAATTACGCTTCCTGAAAGGCCTTAAGAAAGCAAGTATAAATAGGCTGATCAGTACTATCGATAGAATGACTGCCAGCCAGTTTCCAAACAGAAACTCTGCTCCTGGGATTATCGGTTCTCAGCTCCACAGATAGGATGAGACCAAACTGGCTTCTATGAGAATTGTTGATACTAATATAGAAATCAAAAGGAGTATTGACCAACCTTTCAGAGTCCAAACCGACTGATAACGCTTCAGAATCGAATATGAGAAAGCCCATACTCCTCCCCAGATCAAGTAACTGTAGAGCCATATTCCGCTGAAGGTTCCTGCCGGCGGATAGACTTCTAAGAATGGAAGCCCCTTTCTGAGAAAAGCAAGTATACCTATAAGTAGAATCCCAATGCTCGCAGAGATAAAAGCTGAAGCTGTTACACCTGAATCTTTCATCATAATCACCCTACCGGCGCTATCATAGTTGGTATAAGTCCAGTATATGAGATAGCTATCATCCATGCGACAAAGAGGATTAAGTGTAGTAAGAGCGTTCGCCGCAATTCCATGACTGTGGCAAGCTGTTTGCCATAATAGCTTATCATCCAAGCAATCGCAACCGACCAGATTGGGCCGATAAGTCCCAAGTATTCCATGGTTTCGAAAAGTATCTCATGTGCAAAAGGGTCAACCTCAAGTATTAGGGACTTTGGGCTGTCGGCTGTTGGTAGACGATAGAAGAGGTACCCATAAGCACCTGTAAGGTTGACGGCGAAGGCAAGTATAACCAGGAGGAGGGCAAACATCTTTAATCCACGAATTGCATTCCCTTGGAGACTACCCTTTAGTATAATCGATGCGATGATTACAGCAACTACTATCGAGAATGTTGCGAATAACCCGTGAAGGAACATAATAGATTCAAGAAATAGCTCTACCATAATTTACCATACTCCTGTATTTCTTTGGGACGTTTGCCTTGTACATTTCATGTTAAGTTCTCCTTTACAACCATCCACGTGGAGCACCTTTCTTGTAGACTCTCCATGAGAACAAAGCTGCCAGAGCAATCAGCAACACGCTCAGATACGTGTCGACTGGTGTGTAAACCTGAACAGCCAAGATGACAATTAAAATCACTATGAACAAGCATACCCCTGCCATCTTCTTTCTTAAGGTCCTTAATGGAAGAAGTTTCGCAGCAATATCTTCTGGAATACTGTCTCCATACACTTGGGAGAAGAGATCATCTATCCTTGGTTGGATGTTGAAGTGGACGACAGAAAGCATGCTCATTATTACTCCAAGCAATATCCATTTCAAGAGAATGACTTGGTTTGTAAATATTGAAGAAAGTGGATCGCCGTGTAAAGCAACAAGAAATACGCCTGTGAAGAGTGCTGTTAATTGGTAGATGTAGCAGCGGGTTGAGTTACCGCGAAGAACATTCTCAAGGTATCTGTCAACCTGCACTGATGCTTTCCCAAACCGAACCCTTTCACTAACTACTATTAAGTTGTAGAGGGGAGCAGACATGAAGATAACAGGTAGGATATGAAGAAACCTCATCACCTCATACAGACTATCCAAACCTTTCATCTCATGAACAATTTTTTTTGAATTAATATACAAGCATAGATTTAATATTAATGCATTATATGATCTCTTTCTTCATCTTGTGGAATTCTTCTGTGGTTATCTCGCCTTTAGCGTAACGTTCTTTGAGGATTTCAATTGCTCCTCTATTATTAGCGACGCTGTAGATTACTTGATCCTTACCGCAGTATTGACAATATCTTGACGATGCATCAATGTTAGCGCCGCAACTTTGGCAGAGCTTCTGAGTATGCATATATCCAATTCTGGGAGAGGTCTCTCTCCCCACTAGATATCCTCCTCCAAAACCCAGGAGTGCCCCACCCAATCCACATGCAAATAACATGAAGAACAACCCCTAATTATTCAAGTTCAACGGAGAATGGAACGCTTCGTATTACACATTCCGTTCCAGGGCAACGCTCCTCAGCCAGCTTAACTAACTTTTCGAGTGTGGTTCGTGGAACATCAGCATCTGCTTGGACTTTCAATCCTACACTCTGTATTATCGGCTCCTTTGATAGGCCCAGCTGTTTTCGCAAGTCTACCTTATTCTCTGCAACTACCTTTAGAGATTTTAATTTGACATTCTCATTTGTTGCTGTGGCCACAAATGTTGTTGCAAAGCAGGCAGCTAAGCCGTAGAGGCAGTACTGCATAGGATCAGGGCTGCTCCCCCAACCTCCGGCGAATGGTGGAAACTCGCAGTTCAATGAGACTTTGCCTTTCTGATAGGCGACGTCAGCGGTGAACTGAGGTTTTCCCTCTTCGAAAATCCATTCTCCAGAGACGCTCTTCTTCTTTATTGCATTCTCTGGATTCTTTTTAACAGACTCTACAAATTCCATCATTTTTTCTATATTTACATTATTCATTTTTTTAATTCATCTCTATTATTTATTTCTCATATTCTAATCCTGTCATCTGTACGAAAGCACCATGCCATGTGTGGTACCATACTTGACCGGTGTTGCCGTTAACACTAAGCATGCCATATGTTTTGCCATCTTTGAGTACGTGTATTGTGTAGTAACCGTAGAATATGTTTGGATGCTCTACCGTGGAGCCAAGAAGGTATGAATCCAGATAAGGCTATAGCAACCTGAACAGCAGCATCTTCTGTTACTGGCATGTCTGCTGTTGGTACGCCGCTGTATTGTTGGTAGCCGACCCATCTGCCACGGTTTCCTCCACCCATCATTCCATCCCAAGAATCCCCATCAACCATGTGACCATACTTTGTATTCCACATCATATTCGGTCCTTGTTCTGGATGTATTATGCCCATCATGTGACCCATTCCGCTGAGTGAGACTTCCTTTTCTATTATTCCTTCAAAAGCACTTATCCCAGTACTCTTCTCGACTGCTGTGAAATAGTAATTGTATTGGAACTCCATAATTTCTTTGACTGCAAGGTCGGGGTATCCTATGGATGAGACATATACCTTCGCCAGTTCTGCTGCTTCATCAATATTTTTTGGTATTGATGGATAAGATTGGTATGATCCTGGAATCTGATTTGTTGTTAGAAAAGGTGTAGTTGTTTGATCTAGGTATGGTGTTGGTGCAAACTGGATTGCTGAGATGGCAACTATTCCTATGATTCCAATTATAACCAAGACCGCTCCAAGAAGTCTATTTCTCTTCAGTTCGCTAGTCCTCATCAGGAAAGCTCCTTCTTCATCCGATCATATTCTTCTTGGGTGATCTCGCCTCCAGCGTATCGTGCCTTGAGGATCTCAAGTGATCTATCACTGGGTTTGTTCTCAAGAAATCTGGTGCTTGGTTTCAGTGTGCTCCAGCTTACG